>JBMNPZ010000001.1:0-260769 GCA_050943875.1 Candidatus Limivicinus sp.
TAAAGGGCTTGCCGCCCGCATTATACAGACAGCAAGTCCTTTCGGTAGCTTGAACAGTATTTAATTAAAAATATTGTCTAACTTTTTGGGGTCACTTCATTCAGGCTGCTCTTTTTTATGTAAGAATAAATTCTTTATTTTTTGTTCTTGGAGCGGATGTACTCGTCAATGGATTTTGCACCAGTCTTGCCGGCACCCATCGCCATAATGACGGTTGCTGCACCGGTGACCGCATCGCCGCCGGCAAACACACCCTCACGGGCTGTGGCGCCGCCCTCGTCGGCCTCAATGCCGCCCTTGCGGGTAAAGGTGAGGCCCTGGGTGGTATGGCGGATAAGGGGGTTGGGACTGGTGCCGATTGCGATGATGACGGTGTCCACGGGCAGCACCCAGTTGGAGCCCTCCACGGGCACGGGACTGCGGCGGCCCTTCTCATCAGGCTCACCCAGCTCCTGACGGACAAGCTCTATTCCGGTGACATATCCGTCGGCATTGCCCACGATGGAAGCGGGGTTGTTGAGAAGCTTGAACTCAATGCCCTCTGCCTCCGCATGCTCCACCTCTTCCTTACGGGCCGGAAGCTCTTCCTTGCCGCGGCGGTAGGTCACATATACATGCTCCGCACCCAGGCGCTTTGAAACACGGGCAGCATCCATTGCGACGTTGCCGCCGCCCACTATGGCCACATTGTGGAAGTGCTTCAGGGGAGTATCGTAGTCATCCCTGTAGGCCTTCATAAGGTTGGTGCGGGTGAGGATCTCGTTTGCGGAATATACGCCCAGCAGATTTTCGCCGGGAATATTGAGGAAGCGGGGCAGTCCTGCGCCGGAGCCGATGAACACGGCCTCATAGCCGTCCTCAAAGAGCTCATCCACGGTCTCGGACCTGCCGATTATTGCGTTGTTGACTATCTTGACGCCCATGGCCTTCAGGTTCTCCACCTCAATGGCCACTATCTCCTTGGGTAGACGGAACTGGGGGATGCCGTATACAAGGACACCGCCGCTCTTGTGGAAGGCCTCAAAGATGGTGACATCATAGCCCATCTTGCGCAGGTCGCCGGCACAGCTCAGTCCTGAGGGGCCGGAACCCACAACAGCGACCTTGTGGCCGTTGGATTTGGGAACCGTGACAGCGGGCTTGTCCTTCTTGGCGTTGTGGTAGTCCGCCACAAAGCGCTCAAGCCGGCCAATTGCCACGCTCTCGCCCTTTATGCCTCTGACGCACTTGGACTCACACTGCTTCTCCTGAGGGCATACACGGCCGCTGACGGCGGGCAGGGAGTTGGTGGAGGTGATTATATCGTATGCGGCGTCAAAGTCACCCACGGCGACCTTGGCGATGAATTCGGGGATACGCACAGAGACGGGGCAGCCGGTGCGGCAGCGGGGGTTGGGGCAGTTGAGGCAGCGCTTTGCCTCGGCAATGGCCATCTCGGGGGTATAGCCCAGTGCCACCTCGTCAAAATTGGTGGCGCGGATCTGGGGATCCTGCTCCGGCATCGGGTTCTTGAAAAGCTTCATCTCTGAAATTGTATGGGCAAGGAACTCATGGAAATCCGGCAGACGCTTGGAAATGGGGCAGTCCGCACAGTTCTCCACCTTGCAGTTCTTGCAGTAGGAGATTATCGCATCCGCCATATCCGGCAGCCTGTACTCCTTTATAACCTTCTCACCCTTGGAATTATATTCAACAGTCTTGACTTCCTCAGTCATAGCGCTTACCTCCCATCATATGGCAGACATGCTTATTTTCCTCGTCCTCTTCATCCTTGTAGAATGCGGAACGCTTTATAAGAGAATCAAAGTCCACAAGGTGTGCGTCAAAGTCCGGGCCGTCAACGCAGGCGAACTTTGTCTCGCCGCCAACTATCACACGGCAGCCGCCGCACATACCTGTTCCGTCGACCATAATGGGGTCCAGGGAGACAATAGTTTTAATCCCGTAGGGCCTTGTGGTCTCGGCGACAAACTTCATCATAATGTCGGGCCCAATGGAGACGACCCTGTCAAACTGGGGAGTGCCGTTTGCGATATTGGCCTCGATCTCAGCTTTGAGGAAGTTTGTGGTAAAGCCCTTTTCGCCGTATGTGCCGTCATCGGTGCAGATGATGAGCTTATTGGATGCGGCCTTCATCTCCTCCTTGAGGATGACAATATCGGCAGAGCGGAAGCCTGCGATCATCGTCACATCTATTCCCCGCTTGTGCATCTCCTTGGCGATGGGGTATGCAATGGCACAGCCTACGCCGCCGCCGACCACTGCGACCTTTTTAAGGCCATCCATCTCGGTGGCATGGCCCAGGGGGCCCACCACGTCGGAGATCACATCACCCTGCTCAACCGTGTGGAGCATTTTGGTGGTGCGGCCGGCAGCCTGTACCATGACGGTGACGGTGCCCTTCTCCCTGTCCCAGCCTGCTATTGAGACGGGAACACGCTCGCCCTTCTCATCAAGGCGAAATATTACAAACTGGCCCGCCTGTGCATGCTTTGCAACCATAGGAGCTTCAATCTCGAACAGGCATATTGTTTTTGCATCGTTCAAAAAGCGTTTTGTGACAACTTTATACATATGTGCGCCTCCGTGATTATTTTTTAACAACTCATGTAGTCTTTATTTTATTACTTCCCGCTCAGACTGTCAAACGGTATTTTAGCCAAAAAGTCCAGTTTTTCTCCCCTTTTTGGCCCCCTATTCTGTGTAAACAGGCAAGCCGTGTTTTAGGTCCGGCAGGAGAAATTGTTTCTTATTAGATGCAAAACAGGCCCTCCTTTTAATTAAACGGGAGGGCCTGCATACATTTTACCGTCACTTATCGTCCCATGTGCGCTCACTTATGATGTAGCGGGGGCGGTGCTTGGACTCCATGTAGATCTTGCCTATATATTCTCCCATGACTCCGAGGCAGATGAGCTGAATTCCGCAGACAAAGCAGATAATGCAGGTCGCGTTGACCCAGCCTGAAAGTGCGCTTCCGCAGAGGGCCGCAATAATGGCCCAGAGTACGCCCGCGAAGCCCGCGAAGGCTATAAATATGCCAAAGCCCATTATGAGACTCAGGGGCTTTACAGAGAGGCTTGTGATGCCGTTCACCGCCAGGGCAATCATCTTTTTAAGGGGATAGTGGCTCTCCCCTGCCAGACGCTCCGCCCTGGAATAGGTGACGCTGGTGCTCTTAAAGCCCACCAGAGGCACCATGCCCCGGAGGAAGAGGTTGACCTCTTTGAAATTTGCAAATTCCTTCAGGACTCTCGAACTCATAAGGCGGTAGTCTGCATGGTTGTAGACAACATCCGCGCCCATGGAGGCCAGAAACTTATAGAAGCTCTGGGCCGTAAAGCGCTTAAAAAAGGTGTCGGTCTCCCGGCTGGAGCGGACACCGTAGACCACATCGCAGCCGTCAAGGTAGGCGTCCACCATCTCATTCATGGCGTTGATGTCGTCCTGGCCGTCGCAGTCTATGGAGATGGTGATATCGCAGACATCCTTTGCCTCCATCAGGCCCGCCAGCACCGCATTCTGGTGGCCCCTGTTCCGGCTCTGGCAGATGCCGATGTAGTGCTCATCCTCAGCCGCAAGCCCCTTGATGATGCTCCAGGTGTTGTCTTTGCTGCCGTCATTTACAAAGAGGACACGGCTGTCCTCAGTGATTTTTCCGGCAGAGGAGAGCTCCTCAATCTTATTTAAAAACATGGGTGCCGTGATCGGCAGCACCTCCTGCTCGTTGTAGCAGGGAATTACGATATATAATCTTGGTATCATGTCTTTCTCCTTAAATTTACTTTAACATCATTTTACAGCCTGCGGGGCTCCTTTGTCAATCTTATACAGCTTTTAATTCATTCTTCCCAAACTTCCCCAAAAAATAAAAACCGGGCGCTTGTCCGGTTTTTATTTTAGTATTTATTCTGAGAGAAAATCCGAGAGCTCGGAGACCTTTTTGAAATAATTCCTGCAGTTTTTACGCATGAAGCTCTCTATCTGTGGGATGTCGTTGCTCCAGCCCACCGCCGCAAAATCCACACCGCAGGCCGCCGCCATGTCATAGCCCGGCTTCAGGTCGTCTATCATGAGGATATCCTCCCTTTTCAGGGAGAAGCGGCGCATTATGTCCAGCAGCGGGAAGGGATTTGGCTTTCTCTCATCAAGGGGTCTCTCCCAGCCATAGGCCGCATCCGGGGCGGGAAGTCCGTTAGCCCTGTAGTCCCGGCGGATATTTTTCTCAAAGGAGTGGGAGACCACGGTCACAAGGCCGCCCTCCGCCTTCTGGCGCTCCATTATCTCCCTGATTCCCGGGTAGGCAGCGGGGATATGGTCCTTCACATACTCAGACCAGTACTCCGTCTCGATTTTCAGGGCGGCATCGTCCATGCCGTACTCCCCCCTGCACATCTCCACAAAGCCGGGGGAGAAATTCTTCAGGAAATACTCCTCAAGACTGCAGTCTTTTCCCGGGTAATACTCCCTTATGAATTTTATAAAGCAGGGATAGTGTATGGTGGCGGTGCTGTTCACCACGGTGTCGTCGTGGTCAAATACCAGGCATTTATATTTCATATATACTCCGCAAATCAGTAAAATGTGGCAATGGGCTGCTCCGGCTCCTCGCATTTCTCAGCCGAGATACAGCTTAGTACGGGGCCCTTGTGCTTGTAGGCTTTGGTGTATTTGATATTTACCCGGGCAGTGAGCAGAATCCAGCTGTCGTCCTCTATGCTTCTGCAATCCTTCCACTCGCAGGCGAGGCCTGCAAACTGCACATCCTGTATGCAGCAGGTCATTACATGCCGCCCCACTATAAAGGTATTGGGGGGCATCTTGTCCCGCACCAGGGCCCTGCACCTGAAGCGCACGGTTTTGCCCTCGTATTTTTTGGGGTCGTCGGCCATATCCCGGTACCACTCGGCAAAGGCGCCGTCCCCTATCTCCACGATGTCCGCATCCAAATTAAAGGGCAGCGGGTCCTCCGTGTCGTCGTAGACCACCCTGTCCCCGGGGTACTCGTAGGCTATGTCCGTCTGGCGGTTGGCGCCCCTCACTATCTTATGAAAGGCCATCTTGTCCAGACTGTCGTCAAAGCGGTTGAAAACCACAAGGTCACAGCTTTTCAGCTTGTCGTAGACCAGCTGGCGCATATTGGTGTTGTAGCTGAGAAAGCTCCCTGCCTCGGCAAACATGAACTCCTGATACACCATCCAGCCCTCCGGCATGACCTCATAGAGGGTGTCCAGCATCCACATGCCGTTATATTCAATCATGACCCGCTCAGCGCCGGTCTCCCTTATAAAGCCGGCAAGCCTCTCCTCTGTCAGCTCCTCCGGGCCCTCAAGCACTTTTACAAATGTGCATTTGTCCGCGAAGCGCTCAGGGGCATACTCCTCCTCGCCCTCCTCACAGACCAGAAGCAGGGTGGGCTCACCCTTGCAGAAGCGCGTGTCCTCCAGAGTCTGCTGGATAAATGTCGTCTTGCCGCTCTCCAAAAAGCCCGTAAAGAGATATACGGGCACATCCTTAACCTTACTCAATATTGAAAAGCTCCTTCAGGGCCTGCTCATCCAGCTTTGAGCCGATAACGCAGAATCGGCCTGTCACATCGGCACAGCCCCGGCGCACGTCAATCTCCCCCGGGACATAGTCGAAGTGTATCCACTCCCCCTCGGTTGAGTCCACAATACCCTTTGCCCTGAGAACGGAGCCGTATTTATCACTGTCGGAGAGCCGGGAGAGTATGTTCTTAAGCTCATTTTCGCTGAACTTTTTTGGGGTTTCCAGGCCCCAGCTTGTGAATATCTCATCTGCGGCGTGGTCGTGTCCGCAGCTGCAGCCCGCTCCGTCTTCCTGCCTGTGTCCGTCAGTCTCCTCTGCGGTCATGCGCTCCATCTCGCTTTTCAGTGAGACGCCCTCCATGGCTTCCTTAATCTGCGCACCGCTGAGCTCATCCCAGGGCGTGCTTATAAGGCCGGCCGTGGGGTTCAGACCTCTGAGAAGCTCCGCGGCGTTGAGGATTTTCTCCTCCGGCACGGTGTCGGTGCGGCTCATGACCAGGAGATCCGCGCTGGAGACCTGATCGTTGAAGAACTCGCCGAAGTTACGCATGAACATCCGGCACTTCCCCGCGTCCACCACAGTGAGCTTTGCCTCTATGGAGCAGCCCTCAACGCCCTCCACAGCCTTTGCCACATCGGAGAGCTTGCCCACACCTGAGGGCTCAATTATAATCCTGTCGGGGGCATACTCCGCCATGACCTTTTTCAGTGCCCTTGTGAAGTCACCCACCAGCGTGCAGCAGATGCAGCCGGAATTCATCTCGGTGATTCTAACCCCTGCATCCCTGAGAAAACCGCCGTCTATTGAAATCTCGCCGAACTCATTTTCTATCAGCACCAGCCTCTCACCCTTAAAAGCCTCCGCAATGAGCTTGCGGATAAGAGTGGTCTTGCCTGCGCCCAGAAAGCCGGAAAAAATATCTGTCTTGGTCATGGTCAAACCTCCGTACTCTGTATTTTCCAATGGGGCATTGTAGCATTATTTTTTAATTTTTACAAGCATCTTGCATTATATTAAGCCTTGGTTTATACTGAATTGACAGAAATACAGGCTTTTTTACATCAAACAGAAGAGTGAAAGGGGCTTACATATGAAAGGCATAATTCTCGCCGGAGGCAGCGGCTCCCGTCTCTATCCCATTACCCGTCCGGTTTCAAAGCAGCTGCTCCCGATTTATGATAAACCCATGATATACTATCCCCTCTCTGTGCTCATGCTGGCAGGGCTGAGGGATATTCTCATTATCTCCACCCCCCGGGACATAGGCTCATTTAAAGAGCTCCTGGGCAGCGGTGAGGAGCTGGGGCTCAATTTTCAGTACGCCGTACAGGAGGAGCCCAGAGGTCTCGCCGAGGCCTTCATAATCGGTGAGGATTTTATCGGTGACGACAGCGTGTGCCTCATTCTGGGGGACAATATCTTCTACGGCGGCGGAATAAGCGGGGCCGTCCGGAAGGCCGCGGCGCTTAAAAAGGGAGCCATGATATTCGGCTATCCCGTGCCCGACCCCAGGGCCTTCGGTGTCGTGGAATTCGACAGCGACTTCAATGTGCTCTCCATAGAGGAAAAACCGGAGAAGCCCAAATCCAGATATGCGGTCCCGGGACTCTACTTCTACGACAACGATGTGGTCTCGATAGCAAAAAATGTCAGGCCCTCCGCCAGGGGCGAGCTGGAGATAACCAGCGTCAACAATGAATATCTCCGCCGGGGCACACTGAAGGTGCAGCCCTTTGGCCGGGGTCTTGCCTGGCTTGACACCGGCACCCATGAAAATCTGCTGGCCGCCGCCAACTTCGTGCAGATAGTCCAGAGCAGGCAGGGCACATACATCGCCTGTCTTGAGGAGATCGCCTACAGAATGGGCTATATAGAGAGGGAGCAGCTCCTGAAGCTGGCTCAGCCCCTGCTGAAGACGGAATACGGCCAGTATCTTGTGAGGATTTCGGAGGAAGCCCTATGAAAAAAATGAAAAGGATTCTGGTGACCGGCGGTGCCGGCTTTATCGGCTCGAATTTCATCCACTATATTCTCTCTGAGTGCGGGGACGCCGAGCTCCTTGTGAACCTAGACCTGCTCACCTATGCGGGGAATCTTGAAAACCTTCTGGATGTGAAGGACGACAGGCGCTACAGATTCGTCCACGGCGACATCAGAGACCGGGCCCTTGTAAATGAGCTCTTTGACAAATATGATTTCGACACCGTGGTGCATTTTGCGGCGGAGTCCCATGTGGACCGGAGTATTCTGGAGCCGGAGCTCTTTCTCACCACCAATATTGTGGGCACCCAGTGTCTGCTGGACGCGGCAAAGCGTCACTGGAATCTGGAGCCCGACAACAAATACTGCCGGGAATACAGAGAAAATGTGGCCTACTTGCAGGTCTCCACAGATGAGGTCTACGGCGCTCTGGGGAAGGAGGGCATGTTCACGGAGGAGACCCCCATCTCCCCCAACAGCCCCTACTCAGCCTCCAAGGCCGGTGCGGACCTTGTGGTGCGGGCCTATCATCAGACCTACGGCATGCCGGTGAATATTACCCGCTGCTCCAACAACTACGGCCCCTATCAGTTCCCGGAAAAGCTCATACCCCTGATGCTCCACAATGCGGAGAATAACAGGGAGCTGCCGGTCTATGGCGACGGCCTGCAGATCCGGGACTGGCTCCATGTGAGGGACCACTGCGCCGCAATACGCACGGTTCTGGAAAAGGGCCGGAGGGGCGAGGTCTACAATATCGGCGGCAACAACGAGAGAGCCAATATTGAGATCGTGAAGCTGATTCTCAGTGAGCTGGGGAAGCCTGAGTCCCTCATAAGGCATGTGCAGGACAGGCCCGGCCACGACAGGCGCTACGCCATAGATAACGGAAAAATCACCTCAGAGCTGGGTTGGAAGCCGGAATATACCTTTGCCCGGGGCATGCATGAGACCATAGAATGGTATCTCAGCAATAAGGACTGGGTTGAGCATATCGTGTCCGGCGACTATCTCGACTACTATGCCAGGATGTACGCGGGGGCCTGATTTTCAGGTTTCTCACATTGAGTTTAAAATTAAACATCATCTTTGAGCAGCAAAACGCCCGGCAGAAATGCCGGGCGTTTTTATTGATATTATGAATTTATCTTGTCAGCAGAGCTGAGCGCCTGCGGGGACACTGTCATCAAGCATAACAAGATGGAGCTCCTCTTTGCCATCGGTCTCTCTGACTGCGGAGAGAAGCATGCCGTTGGACTCAAAGCCCATCATCTTTCTGGGTGGCAGATTGAGGATTGCCACAAGGGTCTTGCCCACCAGCTCCTCAGGCTCATAGAACTTATGGACGCCGGAGAGAATCTGACGGGGAGTGCCGCTGCCGTCATCCAGAACAAATCTGAGCAGCTTTGTGGACTTCTTCACGGCCTCGCACTGGAGGACCTTGCACACGCGCATATCGCACTTTGCAAACTCATCAATGCTCACATCCGGGAGCACAGGCTTGGCCTCGGGCTTTTTATTTCCCTGCTTTTCAAGCTTTTCCAGCTCCGCCAGCATCTTCTCGGAGTCCACGCGGGGGAAGAGTGTCTCGCCCCTGTGCACGGTGACATCCAGAGGCAGCACGCCGTAATCGCCGGCCTTGTCCCAGGTCCTGTGCTCAGGCGCCGCACCGATCTGTGCAAAGGCCCTGTCGCAGCTCTCGGGGATGAAGGGGCTGAGGAGAGTGAGGATGACACGGAGTGCCTCCAGAAGGTTGTACATGACGGTGGCAAGCCTCGGCCTGTTGGCCTCATCCTTTGCAAGGACCCAGGGGGTCGTCTCGTCGATATACTTGTTGGCCCGCTGAATGAGGGTGAACACATCCTCAAGGGCCAGGTGCAGCTGGAAGGCATCCATCTGCTTTCCGTAGTTCTCCTTTGTGGTCCTGAAAAGCTCTGTGAGCTCATCGTCCAGAGGCTCGGCCCTGCGCTCAGTTATGAGGGTGCCGCCGAAGTACTTTTCCACCATGGCGGTGGTGCGGCTCACAAGGTTGCCCAGGTCATTTGCAAGGTCGGTATTTATCGTCTTTATCAGCAGCTCATTGGAGAAGTTGCCGTCAGAGCCGAAGGGGAAGGTGCGCAGGAGGAAGAACCTAAGCGCGTCCACGCCGAACTTCTCCGCCAGCAGATAGGGGTCCACCACATTGCCCTTGGACTTGGACATCTTGCCGCCGTCTATGACAAGCCAGCCGTGGCCGTAGACCTTGTGGGGCAGGGGCAGGCCCAGACTCATGAGCATTGCAGGCCAGATTATAGAGTGGAAGCGGACTATCTCCTTGCCCACGATGTGGACATCCGCGGGCCAGTATTTGTCAAAGTCGTCATATTTGTCATTCATATAGCCCAGGGCGGTGATGTAGTTTGCGAGGGCATCCACCCACACATAGACCACATGGCCGGGGTCAAAATCCACGGGCACGCCCCAGTTGAAGCTGGTGCGGGATACGCAGAGGTCCTCAAGGCCGGGCTTTATGAAGTTGTTTATCATCTCGTTTACGCGGGAGGCAGGCTCCAGGAAGGTGCCGCTCTCCAGGAGCTCCTGCACGGGCTTTGCGTACTTGGAAAGGCGGAAGAAATATGCCTCTTCCTCAGCGTCATGGACCTCCCGGCCGCAGTCGGGGCATTTGCCGTCCACAAGCTGGCTCTCTGTCCAGAAGCTCTCACAGGGGGTGCAGTATTTGCCCTTGTAGGTGCCCTTATAGATGTCGCCGTTATCGTACATCTTCTTAAAGATGCGCTGAATGGCCTTCACATGGTAGTCGTCGGTGGTGCGGATGAAGCGGTCGTTTGAGATGTTCATCAGCTTCCACAGGTCCAGAATACCCTTCTCGCCGCAGACTATCTTGTCGACAAACTGCTGTGGGGTAAGACCTGCAGCCTCCGCCTTTTCCTCGATCTTCTGGCCGTGCTCGTCCACGCCGGTGAGGAACATCACGTCATAGCCGCGAAGCCTCTTGTATCTTGCAATGGCGTCGGTTGCCACGGTGCAGTAGGTGTGCCCTATATGCAGCTTGTCCGAGGGATAGTATATCGGGGTGGTGATATAAAACTTTTTCTTTTCCATCTTTCCTCTACCTTTCTAAAATAGCTGAGCTATTGAAAATCCTTGTTTCGATTCCTTATTGCGGCAGTTCTCCGCCGGCTGCCGCCGCTGCAGCATCCAGAGCCTTTATCTGCTCTGTGGCCTCATGGGTATGATAGAGATCGTATACCTCATCAATCTGGTCGATCTGCATCCCATCTGCGTCAAAAACCATGCGGTGGACCTGAACGCCGTAGCCCTCGGTGATCCAGGGGTATCTGTCATTGTTGTAGGAGAGGGTGTCTTTTTTTATCTCAATATAGCTGCCGTCCAGATTGGTGCCCCATATCTCCACCGTGAGGCTGCGCTCATCATTGTCGCAGTAGGCCACAATCTTCACAGGGAAGTCCCTGTCATTCCTGAACTGAAAATCAGGTTCAGGCCAGCTCACCGTGGCGTCGTAGCCCTTCTCCAGATAGACCACCGGGAAATAGTGGGGCTTGCGCGCAACGGTGGTGAGATTGTAGCCGTAGAGCATGGCGCTGTACAGGGTCGAGGACACCTGGCATATACCGCCGCCCCGCTCCTCTATGACCTCGCCGTTATCGTAGGCGCCTGCCGGCAGGAAGCCCTCCTCCTCGGTGCGCTGTCCTATGGTCTCATTGTAGGAGAAGACATCGCCGGGGTAGAGTATCACGTCGTTTATCCTGCTGGCCGCAAGATTTATATTGTTTATGCGGTTGTCCACGCTGTTCTTGTAGTAGGTTGTCATGGTGCCCAGCTTATCCCGGTAGAGAAGCCCTCTCAGCTTTTCGCCTGTGATCTCCGGGAATGTGAGCTTCAGGGGTATCTCAAGCTCGTCTGCATTTTTGGTCTTCTGCCATATGAGCTCCGCCTCATCCACATCGAAGTCGCAGCCCACTATCTCATCGACCACATTGAAGGTATTGTCATCGGTAAAATATGCGTCCCTGGGCTCAGCCTTAAGCTCCTCATGTATGGCCTCGAAATCCGGCATCTTGGGTTCCTTTGAAAGCTGGCTGTAGACAAGCTCAGTTTCGTCCGCCTTCAGTGAGCGAACGATCTCAGCGCCCATGGCATCGAGGTCAAATTTCAGCTGCCCCGCGCCTTTTATCATGCGCATCAGGGATTTTTCCTTGTCTATGGTGTAGGCCCCATCCCCAAGCTCCTCATTGAGCTTCTTAACGGCTGTCTCCGCCTGAGTGCGTATATAGTCATTGTCAATCACAAGGCTTATATCGTTCACATCCACGGGCACAATGAGGGATTTCAGGTATTCCATGAGGTTCTCATATATATTGCTCCCGTGGCCGTAGGCATAGGCCGCATCCGCCGCCTCATCCATGGTAAAGCGGGCGCCTGAGAGGCACTGGTCTATATCTACAGTGACCTTGTCCATGAGCTTCAGCTGCAGTGCTATGCCGGAGGTCTCATCCCAGCTGCTCTTCTTCAGCGCAGCCATGGTCTCATCCCTGTTCATGCCGCCCACAAAGACCCCGTCCACATATGCGTTGGGCAGGTTTTTGCCGTTGTTGGTGACCATGTAGCCGCCCACGGTAACTGCGGCCGCAGCCAGCAGGACAATAGCCAGAACGATTCCCAGAGTTATCTTAACAGTGCGGCGGCTCTCACGGTTCGAAGGGGCGGGCTTTTTCTCTTTCTTCGCCTTTCTGCCCTTCTTCCCCTTCCCGCTTCTCTCTATCGGCAGCTCCTCACCGTAGGGGATATCCTCCTCATCCGGAAAATCATCCTCATAGGAGAGCTCATCCTCAGCAGAGGGGGCGGGGGCATCCTCTTCCGGCAGAGCCTCGGCATACATGTCATTTTCATCATCAATGTCCGGAAGAGTTTCGGTAAGTATGTCAGCCTCAGGCACATCATTCAGGAAATCCATATCAGGCTCCGGGGAAAAATCATCCGGTTCTTCGTAGAATTTTTCACCAGATTCCGGCGCCGAATGCCTGCTCTGGTAGCCCTTTTTGTTCTTTTTCTTGTTAATCTTCACTGCTGCGACCTCAAATTACTAAATTTTCAGCTCCTGTCGGAGATTTTTTCCTCGTACATCTCCTCAAAGAGTTCTTCCTCTCCCTTGGGCAGATCAATGTTGAGCTCTCTCTCTTCCCTCTCCTCCTCGTCCATAAGCCAGGGATTGCACTCAAGTTTTCCCGAGGCCTGCACCTCAAGTAGTATGCCTATGAGCGTGTTGGAAATGAGAAAGCCCGGCACCGTAAAATGCCATCTGTCCCCTGAAAGTCTGGCCCAGCCCTTGCGTCTGAAGGCCTTCAGGGCTTTTTCCATGGGTTTCCAGTCGCACTGGCAGCGGGTGCGGTAGTCATACTCGCTCATTCCCCTGCTGGTGCGCATGGCCAGCATTACATATTCCACGGCCCGCTCCAGAGAGTCGATATTCTTGTACTCGTCAATAATGCTCACATCTCTGTAGACTGCGGAAATATACTGCTTCAGGTCCCGCACATAGCTGTAGCGGAGATTGCCAATGCAGGAATGTGCGCCGGGGCCGAATCCCATATAGTCGTCCAGATTCCAGTATTTCAGATTGTGTCTGGATTCAAAGCCCGGGGCGCAGAAGTTTGAGATCTCATAGTGTCTGTAGCCGTAGCGTCTGAGCATCTCGGCGGCGTAGGAATACATGTCCGCCTGTTCGTCATCGTCGGGCATTATGGGGGAGCCGTTATAGTCCCTGTACATCTTTGTGCCCTTTTCAAGCTTCAGGGCATAGCAGGAAATATGCTCCGGATGGAGCTCAACAATCTTGGAGAGGGTCTCCGCCCAGTCGCTTTTTGACTGGCTGGGGAGGCCGTACATCAGATCCACGCTTATATTGTCAAAGCCGGCCTTTCTGGCCATCCTGAAGGCCCGCACCGCCTGCTGATAGTTATGCCGGCGGCCAATGAGCTTCAGAAGGTCGTTGTCCGTGGCCTGAATTCCCATGGAAATCCGGTTTATACCCTCCTGCCGCATGAGCTTCAGATCCTGATAGTTCATGCTGTCGGGGTTGCACTCCACCGTCACCTCGGAGTCCAGGCGCACATTGCCGTTCAGCTTCAGGGCGTTGAATATCTCCACAATCCTGTCTGCGCCGTAGAAGCTGGGCGTGCCGCCGCCGAAGTAGATGCTGTCCACCTCGTAGTTCTTTATGGATTTCGACGCCTCGTCCAGATGGTCCAGCAGCGCCTCCTGATAGTCAGGCATTATATATTCGCAGTTGGCCAGTGAGTAGAAGTCGCAGTAGGCACATTTACTGGCACAGAATGGTATGTGGATATATATTCCCAGCCGTTTTTTCATCAAACATCTTTCTCCGAAAAATTCTATCTCTTATCCCTCCGGCCCCGTGGCCTGAGAGATATTATCAGCTTTTAAAGCCTCTGAAATTCCCCTACGTCAGAAGAGTTCTGCCACCAGAGTGACAAACTCTGCAGGGTCTTCCACATCCACGCCTGAGAGCATCTCCGCCATGGTGAACATCACGCTGGAGAGCTTCTTTGCCTTCTCTTTGTCGTTTTCAAAGGCATCCTTCAGGACCTTTACCGCTGCATGCTCCCCATTGAGCTCCAGCACACGGTTTGCCTTCACCTTCCGCATCTCCTCGCTGGGGCCGTGGCGGAAGTATTTCTCCATCTCAAGGGTGATGCCGCCCTCGGTGGTGAGTGCGCAGGGCATGTCGGAAAGCTTGTTGGAGAGCCGCACCCTGGTGACGCCCTCGCCTATGGATTCCTTCACGAAATCAAGGAAGTCCTTATTTTCAATGTCCTTCTCCTCTGCGGCCTTCTTCTCCTCGTCGGTGTCAAAGCCCAGATCGTCAGTGACAACGTTGCAGAAGGTCTTGCCGTCCTGCTCACCCAGGTTTGCAAGAACCATCTCATCCAGCGGACTTGTGAGGTAGATAAGCTCATAGCCTCTGTTCCTGACCTCAGCACACTGGGGCAGATTCATGGCGTGCTTTACGGAGTCGGAGGATGCAAAGTATATGAATTTCTGACTCTCGGGCATGTTCTTGACATACTCCTTGAGGGTGACCTGTCTGTCCTCAGAGGTGTAGAAGATAAGGAGGTCTCTCAGAAACTCCTTAAATCTGCCGTACTCATCGCAGATGCCGCACTTGAGGTGGACACCGAAGTTGCGGAAGAACTCCTCATACTTGGGTCTGTCGTCCCGCATCAGCTTCTCAAGCTCGCCCTTTATGCGCTTTTCAAGGTTCTGGCCTATGATGCGGAGCTGTCTGTCATGCTGGAGCACCTCACGGGAGAGGTTCAGCGTGAGATCGGGTGAATCCACGACGCCCTTGACAAATTCAAAATATTCATGGACAAGCTTGTCGCACTTCTCCATTATCATAACGCCGTTGCAGTAGAGGGTTATGCCGCCCTTGTCGTCGCCCATAAAGGCATTTTCATTCTCCTCACCGGGGACAAAGAGCATGGCCTTGTATCTCACCGCGCCCTCAGCGTTGATGCGCACCAGGGCACAGGGGTCCTTCCGGTCCCTGTTCTTTTCCTTATAGAAAGCGATGCAGTCGTCGTCGGTGACCTCGCTCTTGCTGCGCTGCCAGATGGGGATCATGCTGTTGACGGTCTCGTTCTCGGTGACCATCTTGTAGTCGTACTTGGGAGAGCCGTCCTCATTTTTCTCGCCGGTCTCAAAGCGCTCCTGATGCTGGACGTCCATCTTGATGGGCCAGCGCACATAGTCGGAATATTTCTTCACAAGGGCCTTGAGCTTCCAGGTCTCCATGAAGGAGCCGTAGACCTCGTCGTCGGTGTCGGGCTTCACGTGCATGATAACATCTGTGCCCACGCTCTCCCTGTCGCAGGGATTTACGGTGTAGCCGTCGACACCCTTGCTCTGCCACTTTACGCCCTGCTCCTCACCGTATTTTCTGGTGATGACAGTGACCTCATCTGCAATCATAAAGGCAGAGTAGAAGCCCACGCCGAACTGGCCTATAATGGAGAGGTTCTCGTCCGGTGCATCTTCGTCCTTCTTCTCCTCAAGCTCACCCTTGAACTGGTAGGAGCCGCTCTTTGCGATGACGCCGAGGTTGTTCTCCGTCTCCTCTGCGGTCATGCCTATGCCGTTGTCTCTCACGGTTATTGTGCGGGCATCCTTGTCCACGAGTATATCTATTTTGAAATCCTCCCTGTTAAGACCCACCTTGTCGTCGGTGAGTGACAGGTAGCACAGCTTGTCTATGGCATCCGAAGCATTGGAAATGATCTCCCTGAGGAATATTTCCTTGTTGGTATATATGGAATTTATCATCATATCCAGCAAACGCTTGGATTCCGCCTTAAACTGTTTTTTTGACATTACGTCATACGCCTCCACGTTAAAATTACATTTCTTGATTATAACACATACAGCCAGGATTTCAACAATTCCGGGGTACATTGTTAAATAATTCATGCATTATTTACGATAAATGTCCCTGCTGCATTTCCCCTGCCCCTCCCTGTTGGGCAAATTGTAAACAATAAAATACATTTTGACTTGATGACCGGGCCGTGTTAAAATAATGGCATATCATATAAAATTAAACTATTGGAGGAGTGGTACTTTGAAGTTAACAGCCGAACAGCAGGCCCTGCTCAACGGTGAGAAGGGCGAGGTCATGGCCAAAATTGTAAAGACCCTCGTGATGTACGGTGACACCTTCGGCGCTGAGCGCATGGTGCCCGTGACAAGTGAACTGGGTCATACGGTCATTTCCTACGGTCTTGAGGTTATGAATCCTGTCTATGACCTCTTTGACGAGATCATTGACGCCGGTCTTACGGACGGGCAGAAGTTCACCGCCGACCCCAGACCCCTTGACAGGAATGTGCCTTCATCATTTCTGGAAAATATAGTATTCAAAAAGTTTATGTACACTCAGCAGGAGCGCTATGAGGAACAGCTGAAGAAACTGGGCATAGTGAATGACGACGGCTACAGCTGCACCTGCTATGTGGACGAGATGAACAACAAGCCCAAGAAGGGCGACATTCTCTCCTGGGCAGAGTCCTCCGCGGTGGTCTATGCAAACTCCGTGCTGGGTGCCCGCTGCAACCGCAACTCCGGCATTATTGAGCTCATGGGCTCCATCGCGGGCTTCGTGCCGGAATTCGGCTTCCTCACCGATGAGGGCCGCAAGGCGACCTGGGTGGTGGAAGTAAAATGTGAGAAGAGGCCTGACGCACAGCTTCTGGGCTCCGCCATAGGCATGAAGGTCATGGAGGATGTGCCCTACATAAAGGGACTTGACAAGTGGCTCGGCACAGAGCTTGACGGTGAGGCCTGCACTTACCTCAAGGACTTCGGCGCCGCCACCGCCTCCAACGGCGCTGTGGGACTCTACCATGTGGACAAGCTCACCCCTGAGGCCAAGGAACAGGGCGAGGCGCTCATTAAAGAGGGCGCAAAGGTCTATGTTGTGGACGATGCCGAGCTCCAGCGGGTCAGGGACAATTACCCCGTCATCTGGAAGAACAAGGACGCAAAGCCCCAGCTCTGCTTCATCGGCTGCCCACATATGACAACCCAGCAGATGAAGGACTGGACAGACGCGGTGGAAGAGAATCTGAAGGCCAGAGGGCTTAAAAAGGTCACGGTGCCCACGGTGTTCACCGCCTCCCCGGCAGTCATCAAGGCCATCGGCGAGACCGACTACGCTAAGAGGATTGCGGACTGTGGCATTGTGGTGAGCTATATCTGCCCACTCATGTACATGAACAACCCCCTGTGCAAGAAAAAGGCGGTCATCACCTGCTCCAACAAGCTGCGCACCTACACCAGCGCCAGATTCTACTCTGAAAAAGAGATTCTGGACATCATCACAGGTAAGGAGGCATAATGATGAAGCAGTTTAAAGGTCGCGTTATAGTTCCCGGAACATGCACCGCTGAGGCCCTTGTGAGCCATGCGGGCTTCAACACTCTGGCAAGCTACCAGATGGCACTGATGTTCGGTGACAAGAAGGTAAAGTGCGGGGATCAGAACAACCCCGATCTCTATAAAAAGTCCATGATTGGCAAGGCCATGTGCCTGCCCAGGACAATAGGCTCAACCACCGGCGGCATGGTGCTCTACACCGTATGCGCCCACGGGAAGCAGCCCGCCTGCATGCTGTTCAGTGAGCACATAGACTCTCTGGCGGCCTCCGGCGCTATTCTCGGCGATGTGTGGACCGACAAAAAGATGCCCGTTGTGGATAATCTGGGAGAGGAATTCCTGGACTATGTGAAGACCGGCATGACCGTCACCCTTAAGGAGGACGGAGTCGTGGAGGTGGAGTGAGCTTTTGGGCTCATCCTCCCATATACAGAAGTATATCTTCAGAAAGAGAGAGCGGCTTTTACCGCTCTCTCTTTTATGTGTTTTTTAAAATGCTTTCTTGACTAATCTCTCCGCAAGTGGTAAATTCTATGGGTGTCAGTTTGCCGGTGTGGTGGAATGGTAGACACAAGGGACTTAAAATCCCTCGTTGGCGACAACGTACCGGTTCGAGTCCGGTTACCGGCACCAGAGAAATATAATCCGAATCTGCTCTCAAAATTGCGGGGCAGGCTCGGATTATTTTTTTATCCTATATTTTTTATCCCATATAAAATACGCCCCTGCCGCAGTGCCATACATGCATTTATCCGCAGCAGGGGCATATTTCTCTGTTCTGAATCAGTCCTGCAGTTTTTCAATCAGCTCAAGCATTGCCTCAACAGTGTTGAAGTTTTCAGGCTCCAGGTCTTCGACACTGATGTCCACAGAATAGGCCTCATTCAGAGCCATGACAACCTGGATTATGTCGAAGGAATCCAGAATGCCGTCGTCAATCAGGCTCTTTTCCTTCTCAAAATCCACATCCGGTCTGATCTCACCCAGGACTTTCAATAATTTTTCCATTTTTCTACCTCTTTTATTTCAGTATGTATTCATTTGCGTAACGTCCGTCAAAGGCATATCCAAATTTTGAATACAGCATAATTGCCCCGTCATTGCTTTTGTTTACCCAGTGGGAAAAGCTCCCTGCCGACTCCGACGCTGTCCGCATGTATGCTGTTACAAGCTTTTGTGCCAGCCCGCGGTGCTGACATTCCGGCCTCACTGTCAGAAGACGTACCGCCGCAACAGTTTTTTCTATCTCATAATACAGGGCACCGGCAATCTTGTCATCAGCCCTCACCGTCAAAACCTTTTTACCGGCAATCGCTTCCGCCAGTTCCTCATCATCCGGCAGATAGGAATAAAGGGGGTCGAAACTTGAGTAAAAGAGATTCCTGCATTCAGCCAAATCCCCAGACAGGGCTGGGCTGACCTCTGCCTCTCCCGTGCTCTCCCTGTCCGGCAATTTTTCAGGTATCGGGGCAGATATCCGGGCACTCTCTCTTCCCAGGACGAAGCCCATCTTTTCAAGTATCTCAATCTGCTCTCTCTGTTTTTCCGAAAGGCTGTTCTGAAATACAAACTCAATGACACCGGGTCTGTCCAGCTTTAAAACTTCGGAGGGAATATCCGGCGTCAGGTAATAATAGCAGCGGTAAAAACCCGATTCACTCTCCAGAAGCATTATGCCGTTTTTAATCTCCTGAAAACTGAGTCTGTCCTGTTCAATGAGGCTTTTGACGGTCGCAGGCAGAAAGAAGCAGTTGCTCATGCGGTGCGGCAGGAGCTTCGCCTTTTCTGTCAAACTTTTGTATTCATCAAAAGATTGGATCTTATTCACGGACAAACTCCTTTGTCAGTGCAACCCTGTCTATCTTTCCGTTCATGTTAAGGGGGATCTGGTCCAGCTGATGATAGACATTGGGTATCATATACTTGGGCAGTGCAGTCTTTACGGAGTTTATTATATCTGCCCTTGTGGCCTCGCCCTCATACACGGCTATAATCTTTTCTGAGGATTTCTCATAGAGGCAGCAGGCCCTTTGAATTCCCTCCACTGCACCCAGTGCGGTCTCTATCTCCCCCAGCTCAATGCGGTGACCCATATGCTTTATCTGAAAATCCTTCCGGGCTACATAGATTATCTCACCGTACTCATTATATTTTGCAAGGTCCCCGGTGCGGTACATAAGCTCACGGTAATGCTTCTGGAGGGGGTTCTGCACAAATACACTGTCCGTCTTTTCCTGATTGTTGTAGTAACCAAGGGCGAGAGACACGCCGCGGACACAGAGCTCTCCGATCTCACCCTGTTTTACCAGTTCATTCTTCTCGTTTAGAATCATCACATCGGTGTTTTCGCAGGCCCTTCCTATAGGTATGGGCTCGGAGTCCTTAAGCTCGCGGTCTACGATATAGTAGCAGCAGTCAACTGTGATCTCGGTAGGACCGTAGGTGTTGCCGTACATAACATCCGGCAGAGCTTTTTTCCAGATATTGTACTGCTTTGTGGGCATGACATCGGCGCCAAAAATAACCTTTTTCAGATATTTGGGCATGATTTTCTCAAAAGTGTTAAACTTCGTGATAATACAGAGGGCGGACGGGACCCAGTCAATGCAGTTGATTTTATGGTCATTCAAATACTCTATCAGCTTTATAGGGAAGGAGAAAAGCATTCTCGGGATAATATACATCGTCGCGCCGCAGCGAATGGTTGCATAAATCTGCTTGACAGAGGCATCAAAATAAAAAGGTGTCTGATTCCCGAAAACTGTCTCATTGTCGTGGCTGAATGCATTGCAGTACCACTCGGTGAAGTTGACGGCCGAACGCTGGCTTATCAGGACGCCCTTGGGAACTCCTGTTGAACCGGATGTAAAAATCGCATACAGCGGATCGCTGTCAATAGAGGCCCTCCGAATCTGCTCCAGCCTAGGCAGATCTGCCTCTGTGCCGGAGATATCGTCAAAATTTATTATTCTGCCGGCAAAGCCCAGCTCCTCTGCCCTGCCTGCACTCTTTGCATCCACAATCATGCACCCGGCCTCCAGAGTGTCCAGTATGAGCTTCACCCGCTGGGGAGGCATCTTGACATCTATCGGGGCATAGAAAGCGCCGGCATAGGCAGTCCCGAAAAACGCTGCAATCTGCTGCGCTGATTTTTCCATATATACGGCTACCGGAGATCCTTTTTCCACGACACCGGCGAGATACGTGCCCACTGACCGGGACACCGCCATAATTTCCTTGAAGCTGTAGCTGCCGGAGCTGCCGGCGTATGCCAGCTTATCCGGATATTCTTCCGCCGAGCGCTCAAGGTACTCCAGCACATTTCTTACATTGCCCATTTTTATATCTCCTTTAAGAAAAAAGTCTCAGGCTGCCCCTTTTTCAAGCTCTGCAAGCACCGTATCATAGTCCTCGGTAAAATCCCTGTACATTTCATTCCATCTGTCATACAACGGGTCCGCCCTGTGATCCGGAATATCATATTCAGCCGTCAGATACTGAGCCAAAAACCTCGACGTTTTTACACTTCCCAGCAGGTTTTGATGTCCCCTGTTATAGAAGTCGGTTTTGCAGTCTGACCCGATTTTTTCAGCAAATTCAGGTTCGTTCAGGTCAATGTACTCTATTCCCTGCTGCCTGCAGAATTCCTTCCTCGCCAAAACCTCACTTGTCTTGTCAAGGCCAAGGGGTACCTGCACGCCGAGAACTTTGATTCCCTTCTCACTGCACATTTTAATTATGTTCCTGTAATAGTCAGCCGAAAACTCCTTAATCTGGTCTGGGGACGTATCAGGCTTGTATTCGGGAAATCCATCCAGCTTCTCCTGCTCGGTATACATAAGTGCTCCCCTGAAATAATCCCTGTATTCACTGCTCTCATGGGTAAAATCCATCTCCTCAATGAACGGCCAGCGGCCGTGGCCCTCTCCGATCGGGAAAAGATAGTCCGTGAGGCTCATCTCATCAGATGTGGAAAGCATATCCTTCAGGAATCTCCATCTTACAGGCAGTGACTTTATGGTATAAAATCTCCTGTCATACCCGGGTATCCACTTGCCGCTCAGATACCTCTCATCGCACAGATCCTGGAAATCCAGTACCACCATTTTAGTATCCACTCTCTCCAGAACATCACAGAGCAGATAATAATGTCCCATTGCAGTACCGTTTGTGGCGGCAATATTCAACGCTGTAATTCCTGCTTCATCCCACATCACTATGGGTGTAATACCTGCATACATCGGGCTGCTTCCCAGGAAAATCACATCGGTCTCCAGCCCGTCAGCCTGATCCTCCAGTGCATCATCATAGGCGAAAAAAAGATTGTCACTCAGCTCAAGCTTTACACGCAGAATCTCCTGAACATACAGAAAGCAAATAGTAAAAATTAAAATAAATATTATAACTCTGAATATTGTTTTTGTGTTTTCTTTCATATCCCACCTCTAGAAGCCCTGGTAGATAAACTTTGCCGCGTCATAGCCAGGTCCGTATATTCCAAATATGAAAATAGACAGGATACCCACAATGTAGAGCGTCCAGCGGAACACGATTCCCTGGCGGGCAATGGTCTCCCGAAGATGACAGCCTTTTTCATGCAGAAGATCCACCAGGAAGAGAACTGCAATTGTAAACAGTATGAGATAAAAATTTCTGCAGTTGGAGCAGAGGTTGTAGAAGGTGTCATCAAAAAGCACCCAGGGATTCCACTGTGAAAATGTGGCCTTGAGCAGGTCAGATGCCTGCATAAGCGAGCCTGTTGCCGAAAGGAATCTGCCTATGGTAATTATAAAAAGGGTCCGCAGCATCTGAAACAGTCTGAAGCTGAAGCGCTCAGCCTTCACTTTGAAAAAGCCGCGGCAT
This sequence comes from Candidatus Limivicinus sp., assembly GCA_050943875.1. Classification (GTDB taxonomy): domain Bacteria; phylum Bacillota; class Clostridia; order Oscillospirales; family Oscillospiraceae; genus Limivicinus. Next base: position 22,366 of record JBMNPZ010000001.1, read on the forward strand.
TTTCTGTAAAAAGGCTCAAATAAAGTCGCAGTGGACACGAAAACGGCCTGATATAAGCCATAGGCCACATAACCCCAGCTGGCCCCGTGCCAGAGTCCTACGATTATAAATACTATAAAGGAGGCAAGGCAGGTTGGGAGAACCTTTGCGGCATAGGGAGAACCCAGCTTCCGCAGTTTTTTGCTCATTCTGCCGAAGGGCTTTGAAAGGGCCAGGGGATAGAAAAGGTAATCCTTCATCCATGTTCCGAGAGTGATATGCCAGCGCTGCCAGAATTCAGAGACACTTTTCGCAAAATAGGGTCTTTTGAAGTTCTCTGCAAGCTCAATTCCGAATATCTGGGAGACACCGCAGACCAGATCCATGCCGCCTGAGAAATCGGCATAAATCTGCACTCCGTACAGGAGTGCGGCAGAAAATGTTATGAAGCCTCCGTAGCCCGCCGCGGCGTAATTGCCAAACACCTCTGAAGTAATTATAGAAATACGGTCCGCAATGACCAGTTTCTTGAAAAAGCCCCAGACCATGCGCTGGAGTCCGAATTTGACCCTTGTGTAATCAAAGCTGTGCGGCTCAAAAAACTGGCCGGCAAGTTTGTTGTATCTCCCAATGGGCCCCTGAATTATCTGCGGGAAATACGACACAAAGAGGGCATAGTGGAAAATATTTCTGTCCGCCTCCACCTTGCCCCGGTACACATCGATCATATAGCCCACCGACTGGAATATGTAAAAGGAGAGCCCCATAGGCAGCGCTATGCGGAGAAAGTCCAGCTCTGTATTCACATTTAAAGCACTGAATAAATGATTGAAACTCATCAGGAAAAGCGGGGAATATTTCACGACGGCCAGCACCAGGAAATTTATTACAATGCCGGCAGCCAAAATTTTTCTCTTCTTTTTCGTGCAGTGCTTTTTTAATTCACTTTTGCCCGATGACAGGCTCTTCCTGTCATCCCCGCATTTTTCTCTCAGCAATGACAGTTCATTCTTAAAGCCGTCAGACACAGACTGTATCCATCTGGCAAACAAGTATGTAGTCACAGTGGTAAAGAGAAGATAGGCAAGATATTTAATTCCCGACCAGGCATAAAAAACATAGCTCGCAGCCAGCAGAATTATCCACTGATATTTTTTCGGCACAGCAAAATAAAGCACCGCAACACAAGCGAGGAAGCATAAAAATAAAAGCGAGAACAGAGACAAAATATCCCTCCTAACCCAACTTATCGAGTTATTTTAGCATTGATTAGATTCAAAGTCAATTATTCCAGTGCGGTAATCAGAGCTATTAATTCTCTAAATACGGCACAGGCTTTCTTTCAGCGTCCATATGCCTCTCTTTCACTTTAAAAGCGTGAACTCATTCTTTCTGAAGCTTATGAGTCCGTCCTGCTCCATGAGGCTCAGCTCGTGGGAGAGTGCGCTTCTGTTGACGCAGAGATAGGAGGCCAGCTCCTCCCGGGAGAAACCTATTCTGAAGCTGCGGCTACCGCGGCGCTCAGACTCGAGGTGCAGATATGTCATCACCCGTTCCCTCAGTCCCCGGCGGGCAAGGATGGCCATATGAAACTCTCTTTCCAGACTGTCCCCGGATATGAGCGCCAGCAGACGCATAATAAGCCTGTCCCTGCAGACTATGGGCAGAGGGCCGTCCGGGGAAAAAAGCTGCACCGGGAAGCTCAGCATTCTGACCTGAGAGACCGCAAGGGAATAGCAGGGAGAAGTACGGCCCCCGGCGCTGATGAGCTCCGACCCGAATATATCCCCCGCCGTGACCTTCTTTACAAGGCCGCAGCTGCCGTCCTGAAATATGTACTGGTTATTGATTTCCCCCTCCAGCACTATGCCGAAGTATTTTAGCTCCTCCTGAGGTGAAATCAGATACTTGCCTCTGGGAAAGCTCTGCTCCCTGCAACGGGGGATTATATACATCTCAATTTCTTTCCTGCTCATGTCCCCGAACAGCTCGCATTTCTCTATAATGTCAATATAATCCTGCAAATATTTACCCCCTGTCCGTCTTATTTTTATATACTATACGCCAAAAATGTTGTTAAGGCAACTTACTTTTGAAATTTGTGACAGTATAGTAGTCTGTATCAGCGGGAAACATCCGTATTTCCCGTCCGGATATTTCAGACGAGGGAGGATATGACTCATATGAAGAAGATCAGAGTAGAGGACGCCGTGGGGATGGAACTCTGCCACGACATCACCGAAATGCGTGACGGCTTCAAGGGTGCGGCCTTCAAGAGAGGGCATATTATCACCGAGGAGGATGTGCCCAGGCTGCTGGACATCGGCAAGCGCAGCGTATTTATATGGGAGGCCGACGCGGGTGAGCTCCATGAGGAGGACTGTGCGCTCCGTCTGGCCGCCATGGCACCGGTGGAGAATGCCCACTACAAGGGGCCATCTGAGGGAAAGATGCTGCTCTTTGCAGACGCGCCCGGCATGTTCCGGGTGGACAAGGAACTGCTCCATGAGATAAATTCCATAGGTGACATCACGATCTGCACCATCACGGACCACTTTCCGGTGCAGCCCGGGGACAGGCTCGCATCCATGCGCATTATTCCCCTTGTGACCAAGGAGTCAAGGATAGAAGCGGCCGAGCGGCTCTGCGCCGGTAAAAAGCTTATGGAGCTAAAGACCTATAAGAAGAAAAAAGTCGGTATTATAATCACGGGCTTCGAGATATACAGCGGGCGTATTAAAGATAAATTTGAGGCTGTGGCCCGGGCAAAGCTGAGCAAATACCCCAGCGAGATACTGGGTGTGAGCATATGCAACGATGAGATTGACATGATAACCGGCGCCGCCAGAAAGTTTCTGGAGCAGGGTGCGGACTTTCTCATATTCAGCGGCGGCATGTCCGTGGATCCGGACGACCTCACCCCCACCGCCATACGGGAGCTGGGCTGCGACATCATAAGCTACGGTGTCCCCGCACAGCCGGGAAATATGACACTGGTGGCATATCTGGGCGACATCCCCTTCCTGGGCGTGCCCGGGGCCGCCGTGTCGCTCCCCACCACGATTTTTGACGTGCTGCTGCCGGAGATCTTCGCCGGAGATAAAATAACCAGAGAAGAGCTTCTGAACCTGGGTGACGGCGGGCTCTGCCATATGTGCAGGGTCTGTCACTTCCCCAACTGCAGTTTCGGCAAATACTGACACCTTTATATTTTCAAAAATCCCCGACACACTAAAAGTGTCGGGGATTTTTTCTGCGTCTTTGTACAGTTTAAATTACTTTTTATATTCTTTTCTGATAACCGCACTGCCGTGGAGGTCGCAGAGGGGCATTGGCAGAAGCCCCCTCTCAAGGCAGAACTCTTTCACGGCCTGCCCGGCGCCGGTAAACTGAGTGCTGTTCACATCGTGGATGAGGAGCACCCCGCCTGGGGAGAGTCTGTCATAAAAGATCGGCAGCGCCGCGGCAGTGGGGGCATAGAGGTCCGCATCTATTGAGACAAAGGCAAACTTTCTATCCATGCAGGGCTGAAAGCTCTCAGGGAAATGGCCCCTGTAAAACTCCGCCCGCTCCCTGTGGGGGAGGATTTTTCTCACGCTCTCCTCATCGGTGCCTGAGAAGTCGGCAGTCTTAGCCCTGGAGAAGCCCCCGGCCCGCTCAGCCTCCACATCGGCGGCATCAAAGCCGGTGAAGGTATCAAAGAGAAGGAGCTGTCTCTCGGGAAAGGCGGCATTTATCGCCGAGGCAAATTCGCCCCGGAAGACACCCAGCTCCGCCGCGTCGCCCTCAATTCCCGCGGCGATTATCTGCTCCGCCAGAAGGCGCATAACTGCAAATCTGGCGTCGAAGATCTTCAGGGCGTCGGGGTGTATCAGCTCCCCCTCAAAGCCCAGGGAGACAAGCTGCTGCTCCATCTCCCCTGCGCGGCGGGAATCCATCACGCAGAGACAGACGCAGTCCGGCTCAAATTCAAGGCTCTTTTCCGGTGAAGTGATTGGGAAGCCGCAAAGACTTTTCCCCCATTTTTCCTGAGAATTATCTGCAAAGCACAGGACATTGTAAACCCCGCCCATGAGTCTCGCGGCCATGGCGCCTATCTGTCCCGCGCCGAAAAGTACAGTATTTTTCAAAGTAATTCCCCCTTTGAGCCCGCTTTTCAGGCAGGCAGCGGGAAATTCTGTCCTTTAAATCCGCTAAATCCGCATAAAAAAAGCAGAACCGGAGCAGCTTTCCCGCTCCGATTCTACTATTTCATGTTGAATCAGTCAAGAATTTCGACTGAAACTTTTTTGCCCCTTCTCTGGGCAACGGCCCGCATAAGTATACGGATCTGTTTGACGATCCTACCCTGCCGGCCAATGACCTTGCCCATGTCGCCGTCGGCAACCCGAACTTCATAAACGGTTTCGCCGTCGGCTTTGCGCTCGGTCACAGAGACCTGATCGGGATTATCCACAAGGCTCTGTACAATGTAGGTCAAAAGATTTTTCATGCAGGTAGAAACTCCTTATTATTTCAGGCCTCGACCTTTTTCAGAAGGCCGCGGACTGTATCGGTAGGCTGTGCGCCCTTGGAAATCCAGTACTGTGCCCGCTCCATATTTACCTGAAGCTTCTTCTCCTTGTTGGAAGGATCATAGACACCGAGCTCCTCTATGAAGCGGCCGTCACGGGCGAAATGGGAATCTGCAACGATAATGCGGTAGTAAGGGGCTTTCTTTGCGCCCACTCTGCGAAGTCTGATTTTAACCATTGTATATACCTCCAAATATTTTCGGTTTTATATATTACAAGCACTTTCGTGTCTGCATACCAATTAAAAAATGCTGTTCAGAAGCCGAAGCCGCCGGGAAAGCCGCCGCCCATGCCCGGGAGGCCGCCCATTCTTCCCATCTTCTTCTGCATTTTCTTCATATTCTTTCCGGACATCTGCTTTACCATCTGCTGCATGGCGCCGAACTGCTTCAGAAGCCTGTTCACATCCACGACAGAGGTGCCGGAGCCGGCGGCGATGCGCTTTTTGCGGCTGGAGTTGAGAATTGAGGGGTTGTCCCGCTCACCTTTAGTCATGGAGCGGATTATGGCCTCCTGCCTTGACATGGCCTTTTCGTCTATCTTCGCGCCCTTCAGCGCCTTTGCATCAAGGCCGGGGATCATGGCCATCACATCCCCCAGATCGCCCATATTTCTCAGCTGGTCCATCTGGTCCAGGTAATCCGCCAGTGTGAAGCGGTTGGACCTGAGCTTCTCCGCGGCTTCAAGGGCCTTCTTCTCATCAAAGCTCTGCTCCGCCTTCTCAATGAGGGTGAGCATGTCGCCCATGCCCAGGATTCTGGAGGCCATGCGGTCCGGGTGGAAAGGCTCAATCATGTCCAGCTTTTCGCCCACACCCACGAATTTAATGGGCTTGCCCGTGGCGGCCCGTATCGAGAGAGCAGCGCCGCCTCTGGCGTCGCCGTCAAGCTTTGTGAGCATGACGCCGGTGATGCCGAGGGCCTCATCAAAGGCGGAGGCCGCATTCACAGCGTCCTGGCCGGTCATGGCGTCCACGACCAGGAGAATCTCCGCAGGCTCCACGGCGTCGCGGATATTTTTGAGCTCCTGCATTAGTTCCTCATCTATATGGAGACGGCCGGCGGTGTCCAGGAACACGATGTCGTTGCCGTGTCTCTTTGCATGCTCCACCGCGGCCTTTGCGATGTCCACGGGGTTCGTCTGCCCCATCTGGAAAACTGGGATGTCCAGCTGGGCACCCACGGTCTCAAGCTGTTTTATTGCGGCGGGGCGGTATATGTCGCAGGCGGCGAGAAGAGGCCGCTTGCCCTGTTTGCGGATATATCCCGCAAGCTTTGCGCCGTTTGTGGTCTTGCCCGCGCCCTGAAGTCCCACCAGCATCACAACACTGGGGAGCTTTGAGCTGATATTCAGCTTCTGGTTTTCGCCGCCCATGAGTTTGCACAGCTCTTCGTTGACGATCTTAATGACCATCTGGGCCGGAGACAGGGCCTCCAGCACCTCGGCCTTGCTGGCCCGCTCGGTGACGGTCTTTGTAAATTCCTTTACGGTCTTGTAGCCGACGTCCGCCTCAAGCAGCGCCATACGCACCTCGCGCATAGCCTCTTTTATATCGGCCTGGGAGAGCCTGCCCTTGCCCCTGAGCTTTTTGAAGGCGGCATTCAGTTTTTCAGTTAAGCTTTCAAAGGCCATAAATCATACCTCAGGCTTCATCCTCTCAATTTCGGCGGCGGCGGCAGCTGCAAGCTCCCTAGCCCGTCCATCCGTGAGACCGATGAGCTCAGTCATATACTCCTGCAGCCTGTCAAGACTCCTCTCCGTGGAGGAAAAGCGGCGGATAAGTCCGGTCTTCTCCTCAATGGATTTCAGCGAGGCCTCGGCCCGGCGTATGTTGTCCCACACGCCCTGCCGGGAGATACCCAGCTGCTCGGCAATCTCTGCAAGAGACAGATCCTCATTAAAATGGAGATCATAGCACTCACGCTGCTTGTCGGTAAGAAGCTCACCGTAAAAATCCAGCAGCATGCTGTGCATCAGCCTGCCTTCTTCCACAGTCACTCCTCCTGTCAAGCGTTTTACCTTTGCAGACTATACACTATTCAGTCCGGTCTGTCAAGTGTTTTTTCTTGTCAGGCCCCCTGAAAGCTATCTTTCTGCATATTCCTGCCAAACATGGGAAAAATGTAAGGCGTATGCTATTACGAAATTTCAGAGGAGAGAGCAATGAACAGTATTAACTCCGCCGTATATATCGAAGACAACAGGCTCTGCGACTATGCCGAATCCGCGGCAAAGCTCCTGTGCCCTATGGGTGAGACCGGCGGCCGCAGTGCGGCGAAATCCCTGAGGGACAGCTACAGGAGCATACGCCGCAGCCACGAGGAGATAGCCCGGCGCTACGGTGAAATGGCTTCTCCCCCGGCGGCCTGTGAGTGGCTGCTGGACAACTGGTACATGATTCAGCGGGAGTATCAGTCCGTGCTGCCGGAGCTGTACAGGGGCAGGAGGCTCAGATACTGCGGCGAGGGTCTCATCGTCACTGCCCTCAGCCGCATGCTTCTCTCCTCCGGCAGGGGGAAGATAACAGAGGAGCGCTTCTCCGCCTTTCTGGACGGCTTTCAGCGCGTCACCGTACTGCGCCGGGCGGAGCTGAATCTTCTGCCCGCGGCAATGGGGGCCGCCGTTATCGAAGCCGCGGCGGAGATATGCCGGGATATGCGCTCCGCCTCCGACACCGACGACTATGCCCCGGCCCTTGAGGCGCTTTTCACAACTCTCCGGCTCTTCGGGGCGGTTGACATGGAAAAGCTCATACGCAGGGCAGATGTGACAAACGCCATTCTGGGTGCCGACCCCACCGGGGACTACGGCAGGATGGACAGCGGCACAAAGCTCGCCTACCTTCAGCGCGTGGAGCTTCTGGCCCGCCGGGCGGGAATCGAGGAGCCGGAATATGCCCTGCGCATTGTAAAAAAGGCAAAAAAAGAAAACAGGCATCTGGGCTTCTTCCTTTTCCCCGAGACAGGGGACACTGCCTCCGGCCTCTATATCGCGGCAAATGTGATCCTGACCCTCTTTATCACTCTTCTAGCGGGCTTTATATGCGCATCTCCGGCAGGGGCGGCTCTTCTGCTGCTGCCGGTTTCGGAGACAGTCAAGAGCCTTATAGACTTCATACTTCTCCATATTGTCCCGCCCAAAAGGCTTTTTCGTATGGACACGGAAAAGGGAGTGCCCCAGAGCGGCAGGACCATCTGCGTCATCTCCACCCTTCTGGGGCCTGAGGCGGACGCCGGAAGGCTTGAGGAGCTCTATCAGGCCTGCAAAAGCGAGGGCAGCAGTCTGTCCTTCGGTCTTCTGGCAGACCTGCCCGGGGCCGGCACAAGGGAGACCGCCGAGGATGAGGCCCTGATACGCCCGGTGCGTGAGGCGGTCAGCAGACTGAACCGGAAATACGGCGGGAGATTTTACCTCTTCACAAGAAAACGGAGCTATGACGGTGAGGCCTACACCGGAAGCGAGCGGAAGAGGGGCGCCATAATCGAGCTTGCAAAGCTCCTCTGCGACAGGGAGAGCGCCCTTGAGGTCACGGGGGAAAAGGATGCCCTTATCGGCACCCGATATATTCTCACCCTAGACAGCGACACCAGAATCTACCCCGGCTCCGCAGGGCAGCTAATAGGTGCCATGCTTCACCCCCTCTGCCGTCCGGTCATTGACAGGAAGCACGGCCTTGTGAAATCCGGCCACGCCATAATCCACCCCCGCATTGATACAGAGCTGAAAAGCGCCGGAGAGACGGACTTCGCCATCATTTTTGCGGGTATCGGCGGCAGCGACCCCTACGGGAGTCTCTGTGGGGAGCTCTACATGGACGCCTTCGGCAGCGGCGGCTTTGCGGGGAAGGGGCTCATAGACGCCTCGGCCCTCCTCAGCTGCACTGAGGACTTCCCAAAGGGGAGAGTTCTGAGCCATGACGCACCGGAGGGGGCTTTTCTCAGGGGAGCCTATATGGGGGATACGGAATTTTCCGACAGCTTTCCCTCAAAGCCCCTGGCCTACTACAGGCGCCAGCACCGCTGGATAAGGGGAGACTGGCAGAACCTGCCCTTTATATTTAAGAAGGGTCTCAGGGATATTGAGCGCTGGCGGCTTTTCGACAGTCTGCGGCGAAGTCTCATTCCCCCCGCCACCCTCACGGCAATACTGGCCGGCTTTTTCCTGCCGGATATAGGGATCACCGTGGCGGCCTGGGCGGCGCTGGCGGCTCTGCTGAGCAGGCTCTTTCTCTCCCTTGCGGACTGCGGCCTTCAGCACCGGGAAAAACCCCGCCTGCGGCGCTACACAAGGATACTCAGCGGGGCCGGCGGGGCAATCGTCCACAGCTTTATAAGGCTGTGGCTCCTGCCCTACGAGGCCTGGGTCTCTCTGTCCGCCGTATGCTCCTCTCTCTGGCGTATGCTTGTCAGCCACAAAAAGCTTCTCCAGTGGCAGACCGCCGCCCAGACCGGAGCGGGTGCGGGCTTCGAGTCATATATCCGGGAGATGTGGTTTCCCGTGGCGCTGGGGCTTCTCCTCATGAGCTTCTGCCCCGTTGTGATTGGGAAATCATCGGGGCTTCTCTGGCTCCTCTCCCCCGCCGCGGCGGCGGCCCTCGCCCTGCCCGCAAGGAAGGACAGTCAGCTCTCCGACAACGAAGAGCAGTATCTTCTGGAGGCGGCAAGGCGCAGCTACGCCTATTTTGAGAGCTTCTGTACCGCCGGGGACAGCTTCCTGCCCCCGGACAACTTTCAGGAGCAGCCGCCGGTGGGTCTTGCCCGAAGGAGCTCCCCCACAAATATAGGGCTGTATCTCGCCTCAAATATTGCGGCAGCGGAGCTGGGATTTATCTCGGAGTCAGAGGCGGCGAAGCGCACAAAAAATACACTCTCCGTCCTTGAGCGGATGCCCAGATTCATGGGGCATTTCTACAACTGGTATGACACCCGGAGTCTGAGGCCCCTGATGCCCCCCTTCATATCCACCGTGGACAGCGGCAACATGTATGCGGGGCTCCTCTGCTGCCGTCAGGCCATGCTGAAATACGGGGAGACGGACGCGGCGGCAAGACTGAAAAGGCTCATGGACGATATGGATTTTGCCCCGCTCTATGACAGTGTGAGAGGGCTTTTCCACATCTGCTACGACACGGTCAAAAACCGGGGTGCCGGTGGCTGGTATGACCTGATGGCAAGTGAAGCCATGCTCACAAGCTATATTACTGTGGCGAAGGGGGACGTACCGGTAAAGCACTGGCGCCGTCTCAGCCGGGCGCAGCTCCAGAAGGACGGCTACCGGGGGCTTGCAAGCTGGACAGGCACGATGTTTGAATACCTCATGCCGGAGCTCTTTCTCCCGGTCTACAGGGGAAGTCTTCTATATGAGAGCGGCCGCTTCTGCCTCTATGCCCAGAAGCGCCGTGTCTGGGCGGGCAAGCCCTGGGGCATATCCGAGAGCGCCTTTTATTCTCTGGACAGTGCACTGAACTACCGCTACAAGGCCCACGGCTGCGGGGCCCTGGCCCTGAAAAGGGGCCTTGACAGTGAGATGGTGGTCTCACCCTACAGCAGTTTTCTGGCCCTGGCCATCGACCCCCAGGGCAGCATAAGAAATCTCCGCCGCCTTGAGGCCTTCGGCGCCCTGGGGCGCTTTGGATTTATAGAGGCGCTGGACTTCACCCCCAGCCGCTGCAGGAGCGACACTGGGGAGCAGGTGCGCTGTTATATGGCCCACCATATCGGCATGAGCGTGATTGCTGCGGCAAATGCCCTCTGCGGAGGCGTCATACAGAGGCTCTTTATGAGCAATCCCGAGATGAGCGCCTTCTCTCTCCTTTTACAGGAGAGGCTGGACGAGGGATCGGTCATAATAAGGCGTGAAAACTCCCAGGTGCCGGAGCGCTTTGAGCGTTCCGCCCTGATGCGCTGGAAGATGCGTGGCGGCGAGGAGGACACTGGCCTCAGCTGCTGCGTGCTCTCAAACGGCGCATACAATATCCTTGCGGGCAGCAGGGGCCATTCCCGGGCTGTCTGCGGGCCCTGCACCGTCTATGACTGCGGCAGTGATTTTGCTGAAAACGCAGGAGTGAATATAAGTCTCTCCGGCAGCACCAGCGCAGAGCTCATCCCCTGCACCGGCTCTCAGCTCTGGGAGCTGGGTGAGGACTACTGCCGCATAAGAGGCGGGCTTGACTCCCTGAGCTGGGAGTGCGGGCTTTCCGCCGCCTATGGTGAGAGCGGGGAGCTGCGCACGGTGTCGCTCCGCTCCCCGGAGAATACGGAGGCGGATATTCTCCTGAGCTTCCGGCCGATACTGGCGGTCTTTCAGGACTATATAAACCACCCTGCCTTCTGGATGCTGGGTATAAAGGCAGAGAACGCAGACGGCTCCCTGCTGCTGCGGAGGCTGCCCCGGGGCGACTGTCCGGAGCTCTGGCTCTGTCTCGCATCCAGCCGCCCCATGAGCTTCAGCGCCGGGAAAAACGCCGCTGCCGGCTGGCTCTCCCAGCCCGAGGTGCGGGCCTCCGTCCATGTAAATCTCCCTGAGGACGAGAGCATCTCGGTGCGCTTTGCCCTCTGCCTCGGCACAGAGCGGCAGGCTGCCCTGGACGGGGCCCAGCGGATTCTTGTGTCCGGTGAGCTGGACAGGGGCAATATGGTGAGCGCCGGGGCAGTGCACCTCAAAATGAGCAGCGAGGAGGTGGGCGCCGCCATGGCCATGCTGAAGAGCATATGGAAGGACGATGTCCGGGAGGCCGCGGCAAAGGAAAAGCTGTGGCCATTCGGGGTGTCGGGAGATCTGCCCATAGTCTGCTGTGACGGCCGGGCGCTGGAGTGGGAAAAAATTCTCAGGAGTTTCTGCCTGCTGAAAAGCTGCGGCGTGAACTGCGACCTTGTCTACTTTACGGATGAACAGGGCGAATATCAGCAGCCTGTGTTCCGCAGGGTCAGCGGTGTCCTCAGCTCCTTCGGCCTTGACTCCCTCATCGCCAGTCCCGGCGGGGTCCACTTTGTGCCTATCTCGGCGGCGGAGCTCTTCATAAGCCGGGCCGCCTTTACCGTAGGGGCGGAAAAGCCCGTGTATCCCGGTCTGCCGAAGCCCTGCGCCGGTGCCCCCAGGCGTAAGGGCTGTGTCCCAGCGTATGAGTGGAGGGATGACAGCTTCCGCTATACCGTAAGTGAATCTCTCCCGCCAAAGGCCTGGCAGATGATGCTCTCAAACGGCAGTTTCGGCTGTATTGCGGCGGACTGCGGAAGCGGAAACATGTGGTATAAAAACGCCAGAGAGATGAGAATAAATCTGCCTCCTGAAGATATAAGCGCCGTGGAGGGCAGCGAGGCGCTGTGGCTTCAGTCCGGCGATAAGCGCATCAGCCTCTTTGCCGCAAATGACGGCTTCAGCTGCCGCGTGAGCTACAGCCCCGGCGCCGCCGTCTGGGAGAAGGAACTGGGGGGCCGCAGGATAAAAACCACCGCCTTTATTCCCCGGGAGAGTGCCGCAAAGGTGCTCCTCATCGAAGGGGCGGAGGGGATGAAGCTCTGCTGGACCCTGGAGCCGGTGCTGGGCAGCAGCAATTCTAAGTCCCTGCGCATGGATGTAAGGGGGCACTTTATCGCCGCGGAAAATCCCGAGAGCTATATCCCCGGAGTTGTGTTTCTGGCCTCCTGCTCCGAAAATTCAGAGCTGAGCTGCAGCTACAGCAGGCCCGCAATGATGATTTCCGCCGTGGCGGAGGACATCACGGTTTTTGCCTGCGGCTGCTGCAGTGACGATGAGCTTGCAGACCTCTGCAGGCCCGACTACGCCATCTTTGCCCTCAACGAGGTCAGGGCTCAGTGGCAGAAGCTTCTGGGCCGTATTAAAATTCAAAGCAGCAGCCCCGCCCTCGACCATTACGCCGGCTGCTGGGCCCCCTATCAGTGCATAGCCTGCCGTCTTCTGGGGCGGAGCAGTCTCTACCAGAGCGGCGGGGCCCTGGGCTTTCGGGACCAGCTCCAGGACAGCGTGAACATCATTCTCCTGTCCCCGTCATACGCGAGAGAGCGCATAATCGACTGCTGCGCCCACCAGTATGCCGAGGGGGATGTGATGCACTGGTGGCACAGGCACCCGGACGGTGACAAGGGGGTCAGGACCCGCTGCTCTGACGACCTGCTGTGGCTCTGCTGGGCTCTGGCCGAGTACACGGAGAAGACCGGAGACTATGAAATATGCAGTGTGAAGGTCCCATATATCTCATCCCCTCCCCTCACTGAGGATGAGCGGGACAGATACGAGGTGCCGGAAACTTCCGAAAAATCCGCATCTGTGCTGGAGCATGCAAAGGCTGCCCTTGAGGCCTGCATAAATCGGGGCTTCGGTGAGCACGGTCTCCCCCTCATGGGCAGCGGAGACTGGAACGACGGCATGGACAGCGTGGAGGGCGAGAGCGTTTGGCTGGGCTGGTTCCTCTGCCGCTGTGCCTCAGGTATGGCCCGGCTTCTTGAAAAGCTTGGGGATGAGGGCGCCGAAAAATGCAGAAAATATTCAGCTGACGCGGCAGAGGCTGCGGAAAACGCCTGGGCAGGGCGCTGGTATATCCGGGGCTACTTCCCGGACGGCAGGCCCATAGGCGCAGGTGACAGGATAGACTCCATCTCCCAGAGCTGGGCGGTGCTCAGCGGCTGTGAGAGCGGCAGCAGGCGTCCGGAGCTGGCCGTGGATTCCGCCCTCCGTCATCTCGTCGACCGGGAACACAGAATCGTAAAACTCTTTGACCCGCCCTATAGTTCTGAGGAGCCCAGCCCCGGCTACCTTGTGAGCTACGGCGAGGGCTTCCGGGAAAACGGCGGCCAGTACACCCACGGGGCCATATGGCTTGCAATTGCCTGCTTTGAATCCGGGCGCCCGGAGGACGGCTGGGACATTCTCTCCATGCTGCTGCCGGAAAATCACGACAGCAAAATCTACGGGGCCGAGCCCTTTGTGCTCCCCGCCGATGTGTATTCCGCCCCGGGGCACGAGGGGGAGGCCGGATGGACCTGGTATACCGGCTCTGCAGGCTGGTATTTCCGTGCCGTTTTCGAGGAGATGCTGGGCATGAGGCTGAAAGGCGGAAAACTGAGCCTCAGTCCCCGCCTCCCGGCCCAGCTGGGGCAGTGCAGCGTGATCTGGCAGGATATGAAGGGCACGGAACACAGAATTGACTTCTCCCGGGGCGGCCTCATGGTGGACGGGGAGGCCTACTCCGGCGGTGAAATTGGCTGAGGGAAATGCGGCCATTGTTCACAGAAACACTATCAATTTTTTTCCTTTAATGTTATAATGTTGTAGATTGATTTAAGCTGGATTACGGAGGTGCCCTATGGGAATTTCAAGAACGGAAATAATGCCCGGAGTATCACTGGCTTTCCTTCACTCCGACAAGTTCAAGACCGCCTGCATGAGTATAAATCTTGTGACTCAGCTGCAGCGTAAAACCGCCTCCATGAATGCACTCATCCCCTATGTTCTCCGGCGGGGCACGAGTATCCACCCGGATATGAACGCCCTCTCCAGACGCATGAATGAGCTCTACGGCACCGCCATAGAGCCTGTGGTGCGGCGCATCGGGGAAATCCAGTGCACCGGCTTCTATGCCAGCTTTCCCGAGAGTGATTTCCTCCCGGGAGAGGAAGATATCCTCAGCAGAACTATTGAGCTCATGTGTCAGCTGCTGCTGGCTCCGGCCACCAGGGGCGGGCTGCTCCTCACCGACTATGTGGACAGCGAAAGAGAAAAGATGCTGGACGCCATAAGGAGCCGGGTGAACGACAAGAGGAGCTATGCCCTTATCCGCTGCTGTGAGGAGATGTGCTGCTGTGAGGACTATGCCGTGGGCCGCTTCGGCGTGGAGAGCGAGTGCGAGGGCATACACTACCGCAGGCTCACCCACCACTACCACGACATTCTCCAGACCAGCCCCATTGAAATTTTCTACTGCGGCCGCGGCGAGGAGGGGCGTGTGGTCTCCGTGCTGAGAGACGCCCTGAGGAGTCTGCCCAGGGCCGAGATAAATTACGACATCGGCACGGATGTGAGGATGAATTCCCTTGAGGACGGCCCCCGCTTCGTGGAGGAGCGGATGGATGTGAGTCAGGGAAAGCTCGTGATGGGCTTCCGCCTTGGGGAGATAATGGAGGACCCGGATATTGCGGCCCTCTATGTATTCAACAGCATATACGGCGGCTCCAGCAGCTCTAAGCTCTTTAAAAATGTCCGGGAGAGGCTGCAGCTGTGCTACTATGCAAGCTCCCTCATCGAAATCCACAAGGGCCTTCTGCTGGTCTCGGCGGGCATTGACCCGGACAAGCTGGAGGAGACGAGAGACGAGATTCTCGCCCAGCTGGAGGAGATGAAAAAGGGCAATATCAGCGATGACGAGCTCCGCTGGGCCAAATCCGGCGTGGCCTCCGCCCTGCGCTCATCCATGGACAGCCAGGGTGAGCTGGAGGGCTTTTACCTCTCCCAGACCCTCAGCGGTCTGGACTACGGCCCCCTTGAGCTGGCGGCGCTGGCAGAGGATGTGAGCCGTGAGGATGTCATCGCCGTGGCAAAAAGCGTGGAATGCGACCTTATTTATTTTTTGAGAGCAGAGGAAAACAAGGATGGAGAAAACTGAATTTAAAGATATAGACGAGAGCCTGTACTCCGCCGTACTGCCCAACGGGCTTAAGCTGTGCGTGGTGCCGAAGCCCGGCTTCAGCAGCTTCTATGCCGTGTTTGCCACAAAGTACGGCGGGAACCACAGGTGCTTTGAGCTGGACGGACGGAAAATTGAGACTCCCGCCGGTGTGGCCCATTTTCTTGAGCACAAGATGTTCGACATGCCAAACGGCGACAATGCCCTGAACATTCTCGCCGCCAACGGTGCAGACCCCAATGCCTTTACCGCCAGTGACATGACGGCCTATTATTTCCAGTGCACGGAAAATTTTGAGGAAAATCTCCGGATGCTCCTGCGCTTTGTCTCCACCCCCTATTTTACGGATGAGACCGTGGAGAAGGAGCAGGGCATCATTGCCCAGGAAATCTCCATGGGGGACGACAACCCGGGGGTCAGAATATACTATAATCTCCTGAGGCTTCTATATGACCACCACCCCGTGCGGGACAAGGTGGCCGGAACCGTGGAGAGCATATCAGAGATCACAGCACAGACGCTCTATGACTGCCACAGAGCCTTCTACGCCCCCTCCAATATGTGTCTCTGCGTGGAGGGCGACGTGGACCCGGAGCAGATACTCAGTATTGCGGAGGAAGTTCTCCCGCCTGAAAAGCGGAGCGTGCCTCTGGCGGATTTCGGGGCCGATGAGGGCGAGCTCCCCGCGGGCAATTACAGGAGAGAGAGCATGCAGGTCTCAGCGCCCCAGTTTCTTATCGGGGCGAAGCTCAGGCCCGCCGCTTCGGGGCCGGATGCCATGAGGCAGCAGCTCACAGGGCAGCTCACCATGCGGATGCTGGTTGGACTCTCCTCCCCCTTCTATATGCGGCTCTATGCAGAGGGACTTTTGAACCGGGACTTTGACTATGAGGTGGACTGCTCCTACGACACCGCGGCGGTGATCTTCGGCGGAGAGAGCCCCGAGCCCGAGAGGGTCTTGGAGGAGTTTAATGCCGAGGTTAAGAGAGCCGCGGAGGAGGGCTTTGACGAAGAGAGCTTTGAGCTTGCAAAGCGTGCCTCTCTGGGTGCAAGGCTCCGGGGGCTTGAGGACTTCGACAACGTGTGCGTGTCCACTGTCTGCGGAGTTTTCAGCGGCTATAATATTTTTGATTCCATGGCCATGCTGGAGAAGCTGACCAAAGAGGACTGCGAGGCCTTTGCGGCGGAAAAGCTTGCGGAGGACAGACTTGCAATCTCCATAATCGACGGCGGGAGGGTTTGAAAATGTTTCAGTTTTTATTGAACACTATCCAGAGGGATTCCGTAATAAGCTTCCCCATGTTCGGGGATGTGCATCTCAATCCCCCCTCATACATAACGATCTTCGGCAAAAATATATATTTCTACGGGATTCTGATAGCCCTGGGCTTCATTCTGGCCATCGTCTACTGCTCAAGGATCTGCGGAAGGTTCGGGATAAAGGAGAATGACCTCTATGACATCATGCTGTGGATAATTCCCCTGTCCATTGTGGGCGCAAGACTCTATTTTGTGCTCTTCAAGCTGGACTACTACATCGCCAATCCCTCAGAGATATTCGCCATATGGGAGGGCGGACTTGCAATCTACGGCGGCGTCATTGCGGGTATTCTGGTAGTGTATTTTGTGTGCAGGCACAAGAAAATTCCCGTGCTGGCGGTTCTGGATGTCATTGTTTTCGGTCTGCTCATCGGTCAGATAATCGGCCGCTGGGGCAACTTTATGAACAGGGAGGCCTTCGGCGGTGAGACCACCGTCTTCTGCCGCATGGGACTCACCGATCCAAGCGGGCACACGATATATGTGCACCCCACTTTTCTCTATGAAAGCCTATGGAACCTTGCGGGGCTCATCTTCCTTATTGTGTTCACGAAGAAGGGACACAGGAAATACGACGGTCAGTGCGTGCTCATCTACTTTCTCTGGTACGGCATAGGACGGGCCTGGATTGAGGGGCTGCGCACAGACAGTCTCTACATAGGATCCACCGGAATCCGCGTGTCTCAGCTGCTTTCAGCCCTGCTGGCGCTGGCAGCTTTGATAATACTTATAGTTCAGTCGAGAAGAGAACACCCCGCGGAGGAGCTCTATGTGAACAGAGTCCTTGCGGAGAAGAAGGCAGAAGAGGAAGCCGAAGGAAACGAAGCGTAATAAGAAGGAACTCAAAAACAATAATCAGGGAGGAAATTAAAATGGCAGATTATAAGGACATTATTAAGGGAACTTTTAAATCCATAGCAGACAAGGTAAAGGATGTGGCCGAGAACAACTCCGTCAAGGATATCTGTGAGGCCGGTGCCGACAGGGCCAAGGCCTACGGCGCCATTGCAAAGCTCACCCTGGAGATCAACGGTGAAGTTGAGGAACTGAAAAGAGTCTACACCGAGATCGGCAAGCTCTACTATGAACAGGCCCATGAGAATCCCGACGGCTTCTTTGCCTCACTCTTCTCTCAGGTTGAGAAGATCAACGAGGAAATTCAGGAAGATGAGGATGAAATTGAAATCCTGAAGACCCAGATTGACTGCGCATCCGGCAAGGATATCGAAGTGGATATCGGCGAATTTGAGGATGTTGTGGCAGACACCGAGAAGGACGGCTCCGGTGAGAGCAGTGACGAGAGTGCAGAGCCCGCCGCCGAAGCTTCCGAAGAAAGCACCGAAGATACCGAGGAATAAAATCTTCTTCCATTTGAAAAAACCGGCGGCCGCCGGTTTTTTCATTGGGGGAAAAATGTATCTTGGTATTGCTTAAATATCAAATCTGGCATATAATTGCCCGGTAGACTGTCCGGGATTTTAAGAGCCCCGCGGGGTATCGGCGTTTCGGGCTGCATATGGTCTGGGAGGAAATACAATGGTATCGGTAATTTTACCCTCTTACAATGAGGAAAAAATGATCTCTGTGGCGGCTGACACCATAAGCTCAATTTTAAAAAAAGAGAACATAGACTGTGAGCTCATATTCGTGGACGACGGCTCAAAGGACAAGACCTGGGAGAATATTACCAGGGCCGCCGAAGAAAACAGCAATGTGGTGGGTATCCACTTCAGCCGCAACTTCGGCAAGGAGGCTGCGATGTTCGCGGGGCTGGAAAAGGCCACCGGCGACTGCTGTGTCGTGCTGGACTGTGACCTGCAGCATCCCCCTGAGAAGATCGTGGAGATGTACAGGCTCTGGGAGCAGGGCTATGAGGTTGTTGAGGGCATCAAGGAGGACAGGGGCGAGGAGTCCGGCTTCCACAAGTTTGCCGCCAACAGCTTCTACGGCATAATAAGCAAAGCAACCGGTATGGATATGGCCTCGTCCTCAGATTTCAAGCTTCTGGACAGAAAGGTTGTGGACACCCTCAACAAGCTGCCGGAGAGAAATGTGTTCTTCCGCGCCCTCTCCTTCTGGGTGGGCTTCAAGAAGGCCTCCGTATATTACAGCGTGCGTGAGAGGACCGAAGGCGAGAGCAAGTGGTCCACCAAAGCGCTTATAAAATACGCCGTCACCAACATCAGTTCCTTTTCCTCGGCGCCGCTGCAGTTTATCACCGTGATCGGTGCCATAATGCTGATTGTAGCCCTGGTGTTCACCGTGATTGCCCTGGTGCAGAAGTTCACCGGCCACGCCCTGGGCGGATTTACAACCGTGATTGTCCTGCTGCTCTTTGCAAGCAGTCTGATAATGATAAGTCTGGGAATTATCGGCTATTATATCGCCAAAATCTATGACGAAGTCAAGGGCCGTCCCCGCTATATTATTTCCCGTACGGTAGGAGAGAAAAAATGAAGGAAAAAATATCTGCATTTCTGAAAAAATACAGGGAGATTCTTGTCTATCTTGTTGTGGGCGTGCTCACCACTCTTTTCTCCTGGCTGGCCTGCTTCATATGCAAGTTCTTCCTCGACCCTGAGATTGCATGGCAGAACAGCGTAATCAATACCATAGGCTGGGTTGCCGGTGTGTGCTTTGCCTATCCCCTCAACAGGAAATGGGTGTTCCGCAGTGTGAACCCCCATGTCTTTAAGGAGTTCCTGGGCTTTGCAGGCTCCCGTGTGTCCACCTGGATACTTGAGGTTGTCATTATGAACCTCACGGTGAATGTCTTCCACATGAATTACTGGATTGCAAAGATCTTCATCGCCGCAGTGCTTGTGACAATACTCAACTATGTTTTCAGCAAGCTTCTCATATTCAAGAAGCCCAAAAACAAAGAACAGGAAAAAAATACAGAAAACTGATTAAATAAAATATATAAAAGGATCCCCTGATACAAATGTATCAGGGGATCCTTTTGTCAGGGCCGTATTATCTCATTTGACGATTTTTCTCAGATAGAAGGTTGAGAGCAGAGTGCCCAGTGAGATTGCCACAGCCGTGGCAATGAGACAGGTCTCATAGCTGAAGGGCAGGAGCTTCCTAAGGAAGAAAACTGCGGCCAGTGCCAGGAGATCCAGGGCAAAGCGCACAACGCCCATCACCGCCACAAAGCTGCTGCTCTGCTTTTTCAGGCAGGATTTTGTGATAAGGCAGTTTATAAAGGCAATAAGTGCGCCCCAGATGAGGCCCACAATCGCCGCTGTCACATAATACATAGCTGCTCCTCCGTTTTATATCTCTTTATTCTCCGGCTGCAAGCAAAAATTTTCTGGACAGGGGACGGATCTGCTAGGGCAGAAGTCCAGCCTGCTGCATCTCATACTCTTTCGCCCCTACAAAATACCAGGGGCCGGCCATCTCCGCCGTGCAGCCGTAGCCGAATATATCCTTGTATACCACACTGAGATTCCCGGATGTTATCTCCGTATTAAAGGGATTTAAATATTCATTTATCATGTCCACCCAGTCGTAAAGCTGTATGACCGCATAGCTGTAGCCTTCACCCAGTGTGCAGCCCACCACCGGCATGGTGTAGAAGTTTATATCATCACTGTCGCAGAGAAGCGCCTGGCGTATGAAAAATGCAATATTCGCCGCTGTCAGATCCGTGTCCAGACCCTTGGCCAGAATGTCCACAACCTTGGGTGCGTTGGGGATATTTCCCAGAGTGATGAACTGCTCCGCGCAGGCCTTCAGGAAGTCATGCTGCATGTCTATCCGGCCCAGGTCCGCGTTGGCATAGCCGCTGCGGTAGCGCACAAGTCCCATACACTGGTAGCCGTCCAGGTGATACTGACCCTGGGGAAGATAGAGATAAAGGTTCTGCCAGTAGTCATCAATATACATATCCACCGGCACATAGTAATCCACGCCGCCCACGGCGTCAATCACATCAATAAAAGACTGGAGCTGCATAATTGCATAGCAGTCCACATCAAAGCCTATGAGCTGCTTCACCCGCATTTTCAGTGCCTCTGCCGGATCTCTCTCCAGCTGTTTTGCCTTCATGCACACGCAGTTTATCTTGCGCATATCACCGTCCATGTTCAAAAGGGTGTCTCTCGGTATACTGACAAAATCCATCTTGTGGGCCTTCGTGTCCACCCTGCCCACCAGTATGGTGTCCGTGTGGCCGGTGCACTGATCCTCACCCACGAGAAGGATGGTATATATGCCGTCCTCCCTGTCGGTCTCCGGGGGCACACCGTTGTCCAGCACAGGCGTGGGGGACGGAGTCGGCTCCGGGACTTCCGACGCAGCAGCGGGGGCGGGAGAAGGCTCGGCTGCCGCATGCTTTTCCGCCGCGGTCTCCGGCGCCCGCTCCCATATCATATAGGCGGCAGCACCCGCCGCCAGTATGCAGACTATTAAAATAACTGTGGTAATTATATTTTTCCGTTTCATATATGCCTCTTAAATTTGTTCTTCGGTCATGGTGATTATAGTACAGCGGAAAAAATAATCAATACCCCCTGTCAAAATGGCCGCGCCGATCAGTTTTTGTCATTTCCCGGCTTTTCTTCCGCAGTCTCCGCCTCTTTTTTGTTCGGGTTCTCCTCCGGCTTTTTCTCTTCCGGCTGAGTTGAGTTCCCGGGCTTAGTTTCTTCCGTTGTCCCGGCCTCGCCTGCTTTTTTTGCCTTCTTGAGAGCTTTTGAATTTTTCCTCTTTTTTATAAGCTTAAAAATGAGAATCAGCACAAGGATTGCCAGGATCCCGCCGCCCACATAGCAGAGTATGAGCTTTGTATAGTCCTTAGTCTCCACCGAGCAGAAGGCCACTGTTCTGTCGCTGCATTCAAAGCTGAGA
The DNA here is from genome assembly GCA_050943875.1 of Candidatus Limivicinus sp. GTDB lineage: Bacteria > Bacillota > Clostridia > Oscillospirales > Oscillospiraceae > Limivicinus. The sequence goes on from JBMNPZ010000001.1 coordinate 43,732, forward strand.
TAGCTGCCCTCCCTGTGGGTGTCCGCCTTCTCCCAGCCTTTATCCGTATAGACATAGACATCTATCTTTCCGGTCATGGCGTCGGTCTCAGGCTCAAGGTAGCGGAGAGAGTAACTGCCGATATCTCCGTCGCTGCTGTCCACTCTGGCCACCCACTTTTCAAGGACTTCGCCCTTTTCAAGCACGGGGCCTTCGCCGTCGTACTCATTTATCAGGAGCTCTGCCCCGTCGGCGAAGTCACCCTCCGCAAGGGCTATGGAGAGGGGTGAACCTTCCCTGCTGCGATCAGCGGAGAGAGCCGCCTTTCTGTGGACATATTCCGCCTCGATAACATCGCTGAAATAGAGTCTGCTGTAATCATAGTCGGGCCAGCTGCCGCTGTAGCCCTCCTTTACCGGAACATCCGGAATCTCGCTCTCCGGCACGGACTTGCCGTACTCAAATTCTATCTCCTTAACCAGAACACCGTTTGCCATAAAGCTCAGCCTGAGTCTGCTGAAGCTCTCGGGCAGATCTTTAAGCTTTACAAAATCCTCGTATTTCATAGGCTCCGCAAGGCCCTCATAGCTTATCCCGTCCACGGCTCCCAGATCCTCATGGACAAAATAGTTGTCTTTGAGAGAGTCCTCCACCGTGACATCCAGCCATCCGGCTATTGCACCCGCGCAGGCCGTCACATCGCCTATGCCTATAAGGCTGCGGCAGCCCAGAATCTCCGAACCGCGGCCCGCGATGCCGCCCACATATTCGTTGCCGTCAACATCACACATGGCGCTGCAGGAGATAACCGGCGTATTGGCGCGGCCCACGATGCCGCCCACGCATATGCCCTCGAGACTGCTGACACTGCCGTAGCCCTCGCAGCCCCTTATAAGGCCGGTCTCCGCCTGGCCCGTAATACCGCCGGCGTTATCCTTTTTTGAGATAATTTCGCCGTTGTTCTTATTGTTTTCAGACACACATCTGGTCTCATATACGTCTGTAATGAGGTCATTCGTGTCCACATGGGAACGGAAGGTCTCCACAAGCTGGTTTTCCATGTCAAATTCATATTCAATTCCCATGTCGCCGGCTATGCCGCCCACATTGCTGTCCCCGTCCACGGTGCCGCTGTTCTCGCATTTACAGACCTTGCCCATTATATCGTTCTTTCCAGCCTCACCGGAGATATCCTCGTATATCTCGGTACTGCCGGAGACCGCATTGGTGAATGCGGCAAGCACCCTGTGTGCCTGATTGCTTATTGCGGCCAGACTCTGGAGCAGTGAGCCGGAGGTGGAGACAAGAGCGGAGTTTAGCTCCGCAACGCTGTCGGCCATGGCCTCCATATCTTCATTTATATCGGGCAGCTCAGGTTTTTTCACATCTTCACCGCTGCCGGAATCATTGCCGCCGGACTCGGTGCCGCTGCCGGACTCGGTGCCGCTCCCGGTTCCGCCGCCGGTTCCTGTGCTGCTGCCTGACCCGGTACTGCCGCCGGGCTCGGTGCTTTCAACGGTTTCGGTGCCGGCGCCGGTCTCATTTGCCAGCAGCATAAGCTCTGCATCCGCTCTGCCGGCGAGGTCATTTTTTCCCGCTGAGAGCTGATCTGCCTCAGCGGCACTGCTCTCTTCTGCCGGAGCAGGAGCACTGTTGTTTTCCGGTTCTGCCGGAGCACTGCCGCTGCCTTCCGATTCCGCCGGAGTCTGAGGCTCTGCAGGAGCTTCCGGCTCTGTCTTATTGTCCTCCAGCCCACCCGGCAGGGGAACTTCAAACTCTCCGCCGGTTCCTGTGCTGCCCTTGTCCGGCCAATCCGGAAGCTTTCCGTCCAGCCAGGGCGCGAGCTTATCTATTGCAGCGCTGGCATTGCCCTGAATACCTGCTAGGGCAGCCACAAGAGTCTCTGAACTGATATGTGCATTGCCTATGGCACCGAGAATCATACTGTTGAGCGCATTCAGCTCATCTATAAAATTCTGTTTTTCCCTCAGCATCAGGTAGGGCTCCATCTGCCCCACTATGCCGCCTACATCCTTGCGTCCGTATACGCTGCCGCTGTTCAGGCAGCCGTCCATAAATCCGGCCTGACGGCCCGCGATTCCGCCCACATTGTATCCGTAGTGCTGATAGCCCACCGTGCCCTTGTTGAGGCAGTTGATAACAGCACCCCCGGAATAGCCCACAACACCGCCGCTGTCGGAGACAATATCCGTATCCTCGGCGCTGGTGAAGTTTGTCATGCTCAGGCCCGTGAGATTGAGATCCTGCAGTTCAAGGCTGCCCTCAGTGATGCTGGTATTCACATCGCTGTAGTTTTCGCAGCCGTTGACCGTGCCGAAGCTCTTGCCCGCAATGCCGCCGGTAAAGCGTTTTCCGCTGATCTTTCCGGAGGCGATGCAGCCCGTGATACTGCCGTAGTTTTCACCCGCAATGCCGCCCACGGAGTTCATTCCGCTGACAATTCCGCTGAAGACACAGTGGGAGATTGTGCCGTAGTTTGTGCCCGCAATGCCGCCCACGGAGCAGCGGCTGCCCTGAGGCTCCGCCGTGCCGGAGATGTTCAGCCGCTTGACTGTGGCCCCCTCTTGAATGTATCTGAAAAATCCCTGGTGGGAGCCGTCGGTGGACAGCACAAAGTTTGAAATAGTATGGCTGTTGCCGTCAAAAACCCCGCTGAATGTGGGGACGGGGGCCAGTTTCCCTCCGTTCAGGTCAATATCCGCGTCCAGAGAGACCTTCTTATCCTTGGAAAATGTGTCCAGCTTACAGTCGGAGACAAATTTTTTCAGGTCCTCGGCCGTGCGGATATGTATAGTGCTGTCCTCAGCAAAAACCACCGGAGAGAGCAGCGCCGCCGTCAGGGCCAGAACCAGAAGTGCTGAAAATATTCTTTTACTTTTCATTGTTTTCACTGTCCTCATTGTCTTCCTCCTCGGGGTTTTCTTTCTCAGAGTCTTCCTTCTCGGATTCTTTATGTCCGGTTTTTCCCTCCTCAGGCAGTTCTTCGGAAAGCTCCCTGACACTGCCCATGTCGATTATACCGTTTAAATCGCCCCGGAAAATTCCCCGTACGTCTGCGTCAATAATTCCGTTCATGGTGCCCCTCACCCGCCCGTTGATGGTGATAATGCCGCTGTGCTGTGTGATTTTTGAGCCGCGGTTTATGCTGAAGGAGGTCTTTCTTATGATTATATCGCCCAGAAGCAGTATCTGGGGCAACACGCACATGACAAGGAATATGGAGATTATTGTGCCTATGCCGAGGTACATGCCGATTGCGGATATGGTCTCGTTGGATGTCATGAAGCCTATGATTATGCCCGCAGAGGCCAGCATCGTGCCGGAGGTTATGATCGTCGGGAATGCCAGGTTCAGCGTATTTATCATGGCCTCCTTCAGGGGCATCTTCTCCTTGAGCTCAAGGTATCTGCTGGAGATGACAATTGCATAGTCAATATTTGCGCCCATCTGAATTGAGCTGATAATGAGATATGTAAGGAAATAGAGGTCGGCGCCCCTGATATAGGGTATCGCAAAGTTTATCCAGATACTGCCCTGGATTATCATGATGAGCAGCAGAGGCAGACCCACGGATTTAAAGGTGAAGAGCAGTACCAGAATGACAAAGACCACAGAGAGAATGCTTATGAGAACATTATCGTTTTCAAAGGAGTCCGCCAGGTCCTTGCAGCTGGGCGTCTCACCTATAACATAATATTTTTCGTAGTACTTGGCGCAGAGCCCCTGAATTATATTGAGGTATTCAAGGCTGTGCTCGTCCTCCACCTCCATGTTCAGCTCCACGACAATTCTTGTCCAGTCGTCGCTCTTCAGCTGGAGCTTTGCATCCTCAAGCTGGGGCTCCAGTTCATCCAGGAGCTCCTCAGTGTCCTCGTCCAGATCTATGGTCACATCCTTGCGTCTGTCGCAGACATATTCAAAGAGGTCGATTATCGGGATTTTGTAATTTTCAAGATTCGTCGCCGCCTGGCCGTAGTCGTTCAGATTCAGGGCATAGCCCGCATAGAGCACCTTTGCCACCTCGTAGTCCAGATTCGTGAGCTCTGAAAACTGTCGCGGGTTCAGGGCATCTGTCAGGCAGTAGCCGTCCATGGCCTCCTGATTTGCAAGGCCGATGACGGAATCCGTGAGCTGCAGATCCTCTATGTCCTTTATGAGCTCCGCCTCTTTTTCATAGCTCCCTGAGGGGACTATCACGGCCAGCTGGTTTGTGGTCTCAAAGGTCTCGTCTATCTTCTGGGCCGCCAGCTGTGCCTCGTTCTTCTTTATTGAGGGCACTGTCTCCTGGCCGTACACGTAGTGGGTCTGATGGGAGAAGTAGCAGGCGCTGGCCAGAACCACCACAAAAACCACCGGCATTATAAAGCGGGTCGCATATACCGCCTTGCCCAGGAAATTGATCTTGGGGACAAAGTTCTTATGGTGTGTCCTGTCAATGAGCTTGGAGAACAGCACCAGCAGGCCCGGCATCAGGAAGAACACGGAGCACAGACTCAGGAGTATTGCTTTTATAAGCACAGAGCCCATATCATAGCCCAGCTTGAACTGCATAAGGCACATCGCAATAAGGCTGGACACCGTGGTGAGACTGCTGGCCGCAATCTCCGGTATGGCCTTGCTGAGCGCCGTTATTGCCGCCTCTCTAGGGGGCTTTGTCTCATGCTCCTCCTCGTAGCGGTGGCAGAGTATGATTGCATAGTCTATGGCCAGCGCCAGCTGCAGCACTATTGCCACGGCATCTGTCACAAAGGATACCTCGCCCATGAGGAAGTTCGTGCCCATGTTCAGTATGGCCGCGGCGCCGAAGGTGATGAGCAGCACAGGAATTTCACCGTAAGTCTGGGATGTAAGCAGCAGCACGGAGACCACTATAAACACCGCAATCAGGTCCACAACCAGCATTTCCTTGTTGATTATGGCTTTCAGGGGATTGCCCACCTCGCTGCTCACATAGACATCGTAGTCGCTGAGCTTTTCCTGTATGGCATTGAGCGCATCCACGCTGACATCGTCGTTCCCGAGGCCGTCAAAGGTCACGGAGAACAGCGCCGCCGCGCCCTTGTAATGGTCCTCCGTATCGTCAAACTCCACAGACTTGACGCCCTCGTTTGTCTCTATCCACTCCGCCATCTGTACAGCCTCGTCGTAGGTGATGTTGTCCACCATGACCTCAGCGGTGCCGAAGGTGACGAATTCCTCATTCATGAGGGTCAGGCCCTGCCTTGTGGCCGTATCCTCAGGCAGATATTTGGTAATATCATCATTCACATCCACCCAGTTTTTTGAGAAAACACTGAAGATGCACGCCGCAAGGAAGATGAAGAAAAATATGGTCCTCCTGTCCACAATAAAGGTGGCCACTTTTTCCATAAATGATGACTGATGTTCCTTTTGCAAAAAGATCGCCTCAATCTGAAATATTTGTTGTCTGCGTCCATATATGTAAGCGCCGCAGCCGCTGCCGCGGAGAAGCAGTTTTGTTTCTTACACTGTCTAATTATAAGTCCGAAGCGCAGGAAAAGAAGTTAAATTTATTTTAACACTTCAGTTTCATCTGGATAATATCATCTGAAACGAAGTCAAGTCAATCCACATTATGTCCGCTCTGTCCGGATGCGCCGTAAATCTTTTTGTTGAAAAATGATAATAGCTATTGACAAAACGGGAAAACGCGATATAATAGCCCTTGCGTTTAGCGGGATTGTGTAAAGGTAGCACAGCGGACTCTGACTCCGTATGTGAGGGTTCGAATCCTTCTCCCGCTGCCACATCGCTGTGAATCTTCGTGGTTCACAGCGATTTTTTATTTTCTGTCTCTCTGTGTCCGGGCACGGAGGCAGAATTTTTTGTGTAACAATATCACAGATGTGTCCTCCCCCGGCTGATATAATGAGGCCGTAAAACAAAAACAAGGGAGTCACATATATGAAAAAATACAAGAAATGGCTTCGGCCTCTGATCTTCACCGCCGCGGGCGCTCTTCTGGGCCTCATATATTATCACTTCTTCGGCTGCAGTTCCGGCTGTGCCATAAGCTCAAGCCCGCTGCGCACAATGCTCTGGACCGGCGTAATCGGCCTTCTCCTCTCCCTGCCCGAGGGCGGATGCTGCTGCGGCGGCGGGGAATGCAGCACAAAACAGAGCTGAAAATTCTGAAACCCGTTGCTCCTTCAATTTCATATCCACTTTTAAGCAGGAAACTCCCGTCCCCTGAAAGAGGGCGGGAGTTTTCTCTGTATGCCGGGGTCTGCGCCGCCCTGCCTGAGAGTTTCAATTTTCAGATATTCCGGGGATTTTTTTCTGCCCCGGGTTCTTATTCTGCGCCCCGGAGCGGGAAGATTCAGCGCTCCTCAGTAAAAAGGCGCTTCAGATTCAGCATCGCGCCCTTAAGCTCGTTCTTGCTGTAGGAGTTGTTTTCATCCGCCAGCACTGCCGCCACGGCATCTCTTCCGGAGACATCCCCGGAGACCATGGCATCCACCAGCATCGCCTCGGCAGAGACCGTGTGTTCCACCTTGTTGAATATATAGTCCTCATCTATCTCAACTATGACCGCATACTCGCCCTTCTCATAGTTCCCCTTTGCCAGAAGCTGCTCTTTGACCTGGGCGGGAGTGCCCCGGAAGCTCATCTCGTGGAGCTTCGTGAGGTCATTGCAGAGGCACATGCGGCAGCCGGCGCCGGAGTCAATAAAGAAATCCACCAGCTCCATTATACGCTTCGGCGACTCGTAGAGGGCATATGTGCGGGTATCTCCCCGGCGCATTTTCTCCAGGAGCTTCCGCCGCTCTGCATTCTCCCTGGGGAAAAAGCCGTAGAACATGAAGCTGGAGAGGTCAAAGCCCGACACCGAGAGAGCCGTGACAGCGGCACAGCAGCCGGGGACCCCGATAACCTTTATCCCCGCCTCCACCGCAGCCTTGATGAGCTCATTCCCCGGGTCCGAGATGCAGGGAGTGCCCGCATCTGTGATGACCGCCACGGATTTTCCGGCCAGCATTTCAGCTATAAAATACTTTGCCTTGCCGTACTCATTGAACTTGTGGTTTGAAACCAGCTTGTTCCGGATCTCCAGCTTATTTAAAAGCACCATGGAGCGTCTGGTGTCCTCCGCCGCAATTATATCGGCCTCGGCGAGTATTTTCTTTCCCCTGGGGGACATATCCTGAGAGTTGCCGATGGGCGTGGCCACTATATAGAGCTTTCCCGGCATTGTGTTCACTGTATTGTCTTCCATAATATATCATTCCTGTCCTTCAATACTGCAAAAATTATATAATATTTTACAGAATTATGCAACGAACAAAAAAGCGGGCACAGCGGCCCGCTTTCTCATTATATATCGTTATTCGGCTTCATCACTGAGCCAGAGCGCCACATCCAGCGTCTTCAGCCCCAGGCCCTTTGCCATGAATGCAGCCAGCTCGTTGAGATCCAGCTTTTTCATATGGGCAAAATTGCTGATGCCCTTCTCCTCAGCCTCAACATTGCGGCCCTCAATATAACCGCAGTTATAGCACATGTTGAGTCTGACCTTGCGATGTGTGTCGGTATTCATTTCATTTCCGCAGCGTGGACATTTCATGGTGAAGCGCCTCCTTAATTTCTGGGCATATAATATACCACTGCCGTGGTAAATGCAAGAATAGTTATTATTATGTCAGATATTGTGGCTTTTTTAACTATAAAAGTTTCAAACTCTCCGAAATTACTCTTTTTGGCCGGGAAAAAGTGCTCCTCCGCCCGAAATCACGGCGCAGTCTCATGAAAATCCGCTCAGGGCTGTTCTCCCCGGCTGAGAAAGCAGTCCTCATCATGGGAATAAATGAGCCCTGCGGCCTGCAGGAATGAATATGTCACGGTGCTGCCCGTAAATTTCATGCCTCTCTTTTTCAAATCCGCCGATATTCTGTCCGAGAGCTCAGATTTCGACCTGCCCCGCTCTATTATGGTCCTGCCTCCGATCCAGCCCCAGAGATAGCTGTCAAAGCTGCCGAATTCTCTTTGAATTTTTTGGAAAACCCTTGCATTGCCCAGAGCCGCGCTGATTTTCCGCCGGTTTCTCACGATTGCGGGGTTCTTCATGAGCTCCTCTGTCTTTTCATCGCCCCATCTGCACAGGCTTTCCGGATTGAAATTGTCAAAGGCCTTTCTGAATGCCTCCCGCTTGTTGAGGATGCACTCCCAGGAGAGGCCCGCCTGAAAGGATTCCAGTATGAGGAATTCAAAGAGGGCCCTGTCATCATGCAGGGGACGCCCCCACTCCATATCGTGGTACTGCACACAGAGAGGATTTTTCAGGTTCACCCAGGAGCAGCGCCGCCTCTCATCCGTATTCTCCATGTGATCTCACCTCCCGCCGGCTCTGCCCGTCTTTGGCACCCTGAGCTTTGAGATATCCGCGCCCTCATGCTTCAGGAGAAAAAGCTTCATATCAGGCCCCCATCTGTAGCCTGTGAGCTCTCCCTTTGAACCCAGCACCCGGTGGCAGGGAATTATAATGGAGATGGGGTTGCGGCCGACAGCATTTCCCACTGCCTGGGCAGACATTCTCTCCCTGCCCATGATTTCTGCGGCCTCCCTGGCGATCTGTCCGTAGCTCGTGACTTTTCCGCAGGGAATACCGCACAGGAGCCGCCATATAAGTTTTTGAAATTCAGTGCCCTCCGGTCTCAGGGGCAGCATTCCAATATCCGGCCTCTCTCCTGCAAAATAGGCGTCCAGCCACTCCGCGGCGGCCCGCAGGATTCCGCTTTTCCCCGCATAAATCTCCGATAAGGGAATTTTCGGTCCCTCCCCCGCGGGATACAGCCCCAGAATCGCATCTGCGCTGCCAATAAGTCTCAGCTTTCCCAGAGGAGACTCATATTCTTCCTCGTAATACATTTTTTCTCCCGCTTCCACGCAAAAAATCAAAAAAGAAGCGGGGAAAAATCCCCGCTCCCTGAATTTTCAATTATCAGTCGTCAAGGCCGTCGTCACAGATGAGGCCGTAGCCGCCGTTGTTGCGTCTGTAGACCACCGAAACCGCATCATCCGCATCCATGTTCTTGAATACGAAGAACTCATGGCCAAGAAGATTCATCTGCAGAATAGCCTCCTCGGGAGACATGGGCTTGATGGAGAAGCGCTTGCTTCTGACAATCTTAAACTCCTCTGCCTTGTCATCCTCATCAGGCACATAGTCAGGCACGGCTTCACGCTCCAGAGCCCCCTCGCGAAGACGCTTGGCGAGGCGGGTCTTGTTCCTGCGTATCTGGCGTTCGATTGCCGCAACGCCGGAGTCCACAGAGGCGTACATGTCGTTTGTAAGTTCGCTTGCCCTGTAATAGAGGCCGTTGTTGTGGATGGTAATCTCTGCCCGGAAACGTCCGCGCTCAATACTGTAGGTGACATAGGCGTCCGCTTCCGTCTTGAAGAACCTGTCCAGCTTGCTGATTTTCTTTATGGAATAAGCCCTCAGTTCTTCAGACGTACCCATCTTTTTCTCAGTAAAAGTGAACTTCATACTGCCAACTCCTTTCATATGCCGCTTTGCATTTGCAGGGTTTATCTCCCCCTGCTTTGGTCATATTATATCACACCCCCCTGTCAATTAGAAGAGTTATTTGTGAACTATGTGGAAATTGTCACTTTAACCTGACTTGACCGGGTATTTTTGTGGAAGTAAACAAAATTATTTTTCCCGCCGGAAAGTAAAAGAAGGACTCCGGAGTTTTGCTTTCCGGAGCCCTCCATACCATATTCTGTTTCTGTTTTTTCCGCTTCGGTCAGCCGAAGCTTGAGATGACATTGCAGCCCGTGAGAGTGTCCCGCAGTGTCCGCACCTGGTTTTCGTTCAGCATGGTGCCTGTCACATTCAGCTCCCTCAGGTTTGCAAGTCCAAGGAACGGAAGTTCGGAGCTTATCATGTTATAGGATACATCCAGAGTTTCGAGGTTCTTGAGATATGAAACCGGCGTCACATCCATGACCGAGTTGAAGGATATGTTGAGATTCTTCACAAGCAGCCTGTTTGCCGCATCCTGAAACACATAGAGATTTGAAATATTGTTGCCGGAGAGATTTACGGTCTCCGGATTTGTAAACTGGGCGAAATTGCCGATATCTGTGATATTGAGCCCGCTCAGGTCTATATAGCTGGAATCATTGGCAATTGAATAGCCGTCTATATTTACCATGTACGAGAGCTCCGAATGTTTTATTTCGCAGGACATGAGGGAATACTGGAGCATGTCCACAGCCTCACCGCTGAGATTCATGTTCCCCTCAATATTCAGACTTCTGAGGCCCGTGAGATATGCGAGGTTTGCAAGGCCCTCATCGGTGACATTGCAGTTTGCCATGCCCAGAGTCGTCAGATTCTTCAGCTTGGAGAGGCCGGAGAAATTAACTATATTATTGTCGGATATGTGCAGCTCCTCAAGGCCTGTTATATTCCCAAGAGGGACTACCGAGGAGAACATATTCCCCGACACATTCAAAAAGCGCAGGGAGGAAATCCCCATCAGAGGACGGAGATCCGCCACCGAGTTGCCGGATACATCCAGCCACTGGAGATTTGGGATATCCATCAGGGGGCTCAGGTCCGAGATATTGTTTCCGCTGAGGTTCAGTCTTCTCAGATTCTTGCAGCCTGCCAGGGCGGAGATATTCTGTATTCCCATGCCGCTCAGGTCAAGCTCGGTCACATCCGCCTTAAAGGTTGCGCCGCCGAAGCTTATATCCTGGAGCTCCTCCTCCGCATCCTCACTGTGTATGGCACAGCCCGGCAGAGCCTCCGCCAGCCTTTTAAGCTGGGATTCCGTGATGTCTATCCCCTTTATGCTCAGTGTGGTGAGATTGCTGAGCTTCATGAGCGGGCTGAGATCTCTCACGGGGTTGTTGTCCAGATACAGGGTACGCAGACCCGTCAGAGACATAAGGGGGCTTATGTCACTTATCATATTCCCGCTCAGGTTAAGGGTATTGAGCCCACCCAGCTCTGTAAGTCCGCTTATATCGTCTATATTGTTGTTGGCAAGGGAGAGGTTATTCAGGGAATAGAGCCCCTGTATCTCCTCCAGCACATTGTTGCCGAGACCGAGGCTGTCCAGAGCAAGGCCTGTGGTGTCGCCCTTGTACTGCTTGCCTGCCACTGTCACCAGATTGGACTCCATTATGACATCCTTTCTGGATTCCAGCTCAGCTATCCACTCGGCCACCTGCTTGTCTCCGGTGTCCATCTTTCTCAAAGTCTCCAGCGCCTTGTCATAGTTGCCCTGGGACTCGTAGCACTGGGCAATCATCGCCATACACTCCGTGGTGGGCTCTATTCCTGCCGCCTTCCGGAGATATGTGAGGGCATTGTTGAAATCACTGGAATAATAGTATGTTCTGGCCTGGTCCATATAGTTGTTGAAGCTGTGGCCGTCGGACACGCTGCGCAGTATCACGGCCAGAAGAATAACTATCAGCGCCGTGAGCACCGTGAAGCTGAGGGAGACTATGCGCTTTTTCCTGTTCTGCCGCGCAACTATTTCCCTTGTCTGCGCTTCCATGCGGGCTGCCGTATTTTCTCTCCTGTCAGCCCCATCGGAATGCCGTGCCGGCGCACTCTCCCCGCCGTGTCTGCCCACAGGCCTGTTTCTTTTTTCTCTCATTGCTTTTCTCCGCTGCCTGCTCCTTTGTCATTTTCCGTGGCTGTGTATTCCGTTCCGGATTCTTTCTCAGGTTCAATTATGCCTTCTGTATTATTTTCAGTCTCTGCCGCCTGAGCTTCTCCGCTGTCTGCAGGAGCCGCCGGGACTTCGGGAGCTGCATCTGTCAGGTCTGAATTTCCTGCTGTGTCCTCCGCCGTCACTCCGGCCTCGGTGTCCTTCTTCGGCACAATGACCACAGGATCCTTTATCTTGGGCAGCTTTGCATCCTCCAGCTGTTTGCGTCTTTTTATCGCCAGTGAGGTGAAAAAGAGGCCCAGCATCACACAGCGCACCGAAAGTCTCTGCATGCCGTCGGAAAAGAGCAGGGACTCCGCCGAGCTCCTGAACACCGATATGTCCTCAACCGCCACCTGATAGATAAACAGCAGGCCCAGCACCGTGACAAGCACCCATTTTGTGCGCACTATGCCCAGCACCGTCGCCACATACAAGAGGGCCATGAGCATGTAGAAAAGTATGCTCATGCTTATGTGCAGAAGGCCGCCCATCTGCACCGCCCTTATGATGAAAAATACCGTACCCAGTATGACGGGAATTGAGGTGAGCCACAGGGAGCGCTCACCGAGGAAATAAAGGAAGGCGATAAATAGCAGGCTGCACACTATGGGGAACAGGATGTGCACATAGAGGAACATACTGTCATCCCAGTGTCCCCAGCTGCCGATCACCCGGCAGACTATGGACAGCACCATAAAAATCACTGCGTCATGTATAAGACCGCTTTTCTTATTCACATAAAATTCGGCTCTCTGTTTGGCTTCATTTTTCATTTTGACGCTCCTCTCCGGCCGCAGCGGGCTCAGTCTTCCGCCCAGCTGCCGTTTACAAATATTCTTACTTCCTCACCATCGGCCTTTACGCCTGTTATGCTCAGGTCCTCCGAGCCTATCATGAAATCCTCATGTATCATGGATTCGTTCACGCCGAGAGCTCTGGCCTCCTGAGCGGTATATTTGTCAAAATCCTCAAGACAGCTGGAATAGCCGTCACCCAGAGCCAGATGGCAGGAGGCGTTTTCATCGATGAGCGTGCTGTAAAACAAAATCCCGCTGTCGTTTATCGGGCTGTGATAGGGCACCAGGGCACATTCGCCCAGCATGGAGGCGCCTTCATCCATGGAGACCATGAGCCTCAGCGCCGCCTCATTCTTTTTAGCGTGCAGTTCTGTCACTCTGCCCTTCTCAAAGCGTATGGAAAAGTCCTCAATGAGCACCCCCCTGTATGAGAGGGGCCTTGTGGCACAGACTATGCCCTCCGCCTCCCCCTTCATCGGGGTCGTATATACCTCCTCAGAGGGAATATTTGCATTGAAGCTCACATCCGAGCCCGCCAGAACATCGGCACCCCCCATGAAGCGCATCTGAGGCATGAGCCCCACCGAGAAATCCGTACCTGTGAGCTCACTCTTATATATCAGACGGCGCAGATTCAGGGAATTGAGCCAGTCGCAGCGGCGCTTAAGCTCCCTGTTGTGCTCCTGCCAGGCGGCAATGGGGTCCCCCTCCGCCCTGGAGCAGCGCAGTATTGCCGTCCAGAGCTTTTCCACGGCTTCTTCTTCCCCCAGTCCGGGAAAGACCTTTTTTGCCCATTCGGCGCCCGGAACAGCCGCGACGCACCACTGGTATCTGTTCTCCATCCTGTCCCGGTAGCTCTTTATCACACGGAACCTCTTCTGCTGGGCCTGGGCCCACTTGTCCTGGTCCACCCCGGCAAGGCCGTCAGGGTCGTCGGAATCCAGATATATGTCCGCAGGGAGCCTGTCACAGCGTCCCCTCATTCTCTCCTCTTCCCAGGCTTCCACCCTCCCAAGGGTCTCGGGGTCCTGGTATTTTATGTCAAGTCTCAGTGCCGGCTGCCAGCGCCATTCTATTCTTACCTTTGAGGCACCGGCGTGGTAGCACTCCTCCGTGAGGAGCTGGAGAAATTCCAGCTGCTGAGGCTCGGTGCGTATGATAACTTCCTGTCCGGGCTGTACATTCACGCCCATGCGGGCTATCAGCTTTGCATATGAACGAAGCCTGTTTCTGTCCATTTTCTATCTCCCGGCTATATAAATTCAGGGCATTTTCCTGCCCGCAATAAACCTACAGTGATTATATCACAAGGCATTTCCCATATCAATAGTCCGAAATATGCCTGAATATAGCTAAATGGGGTACAGTTCTTGACGGGAAGGCGGGGATGAGGATATAATGTCATCGTTAAATTCACCGGACCGGGGGACTGAGAATGGAATTTACAAAACGAGACACGAAAATACTGAAGGGCGTGGCAATCTGCCTCATGCTCTGCCACCATCTTTTCGGCTTTCCCGACAGGGTTGTGGACGGAAACAGTTTTATATCTCTCTGCAGTTTCGGAGAAACTGCTCTCTCCACATATATCGGGCAGTTCGGCAGAATATGCATTCCTATGTTTACTTTTCTCGGGGGCTACGGGGTATATCTCCTCAGCTGCCGCAGTGAAAACCAGGGGCAGATGATTTTAAAGCGCATATCAGGCCTCTACAAGAGTTTCTGGATGGTCTTCCTAATATGTGTCCCCGTCTCCGTATTTGCCTTTAAGCTCGTCCCCGAGCCCATATTCCGGGAACTCATATATAACTTTTTCGGTCTCAGCATAAGCTTCAACGGTGAATGGTGGTACATAGTCCCCTATGTGATTCTACTGCTCATGTTTCCCGCCCTTAAGAGATTTTTGGAACGGAAAAATGCCTCTCTCCCGTCCGATACTTTTATTCTGGTGCTTTTCAATGCGGCCGTGGTGTATCTGCTGCCGGCACTGGCTGACATCCCCCTCTTCTCCGAGCTCTGCGGCTCTCTCTTCTGGTACAGGATCAAGCTTGCACTGGGCCTGCTGCCGGCCTTTGCGCTGGGCGCCGTATTTGCAAAGTATGATCTTCTGGCCAAAATAAAAGCTCAGCTTGGCGGCAGAGTTCTCTGGTGCATCTTATCCATTGTCGGAATGGCCGCACTCTTCTATATACATCTCTACAATTTCATGTATTACGATTTTATCAACACTGCCCTCTTTGTCATATGCCTCGTGATACTCATGCCCACAAAGCCCGGTATTTTTCTCGGAGGGATATTTGAGAAGCTGGGTGAGGAGTCCACATTTATGTGGCTTATTCACACCTTCTTCTGTTACTACTGGTGCCAGAAGCTCGTATATGCGCCGAAGTATTCACCGCTTATTTTTCTCTGGCTCCTCATCCTGAGTTTTCTTTCGGCAAAGCTCATACGGCTTTTTTACAGAGGACTTGGGCTTCTTTACAGCAGACTTTTCAGGAAATCCGCCGCGAATACCTGAATTTGAAATTTACCATTACACAGGCAGCAGAAACTGCTGTCTGTGTTTTTTTGTTTTCTAAGTTTATCTGCAACATTTTCTCTTTTCCGCCGTCTATATCTGTGCCGGGCTGATAACTGCCCGGCACGGCTGAAAAGAGCCTTTACAATATATATTCCGGATTTTCGGGGCAAAACACCGGTCCTCTCTGCACATACAAAATTTGACAGACTGCGTATATTTTTGTTGTATTTGCCATAATTCCGTTGTATAATATTATGTAACCCATTTCCAGGAGGATTTTGAAGATGAAAAACAAATATATCCGCTTACTTTTAACGGCTGTAATCGCTGTGGCTCTGGTATTGGCCATGGCTGTACCTGCTTTTGCGACTGCAATTCCCATGCCCACCCTCTCTATCAAGCAGGACTTTCCTGAACAGATCAGTCTGAACAGCGGTCAGGTCTATACCTTTAACGTCAGTGTCTCCGGCGCTGACAATCCCACATACCAGTGGTATTTCAACAATGACAAAATTCCTGGTGCCAACGGCAGCAGCTACAGCTTTGTTGCCTCTGCCACCGGCTCATACCATTGCCAGGTAGATGCCAGCGGTCAGAGTGCAAGATCCACCGACTGTCTCGTCACAGTGACCGGTGCCGCCCCGACCACTCCTCCTGCCACTCCCAAACCCACTGCCGCACCGTCTGTAAAGCCATCTGCTCCCGTTATCACCGGCCAGCCCAGCTCTGCAAATCTTTTACCGGGGCAGTCCGTCACACTCAGCGTATCCGCCACCTGTGACAATCTGGGCAGCGGCATGAAACTCGGTTATCAGTGGTTCTCCAGTGACAAAAATGACGGCTCAAACTGCTATCAGATTCCCGGTGCCACCTCCAGCAGCTACACCACTCAGCCGGATGCCGGCAATAAATACTATTTTGTTGGTATCTGGTCCACAAATGGCAATGAAAATAGCTCTGTTGTATATTCCAATGTTGTGTCCGTGAGCTATGGCTCCGGCGTTTTCAAGATTACAAAGCAGCCCACCGGCGAGACTGTGGATGCCGGCGGCTCCGCCCTTTTTATTGCGAAGGCCGACAACGCAAAAAGTCATGTATGGCGTATCGTGAGCAAGGATACCACCCAGACCGTCACTGCCAAGGAGGCCCCCGGTTTCTTCAGGGGACTGAACGTCTCCGGTGCGGACACCGATACCCTCGCTCTCAGCAACATTCCCGCATCCATGGACGGCTGGTCTGTGGAGTGCAAGTTTACCGGCAATGACGGCAGTGTTCTCTTTACAAACGGCGCTGTCATCAGGGTGAAAAATGCCCAGGCCAGCAAGCCTGCCGCCACTGCAAAGCCCGGCGCAACTCCCAAACCCGGTACGACCGCCAAGCCTGAAGCTTCCTCCAAGCCTGCAACTGCTCCCGCAGCCGTTGCAATGCCCACAATTAATACCCAGCCCGTGGGCGCCGTGCTCTCCGAGGGTGAGACCACTACCCTCTCCGTTGCGGCAAGCAGTGCGGATAAGAATGTGGATGTCTCTCTCAAATATCAGTGGTACCGCAATGACAAGAACAGCAACGCAAACGGCACTGCCATTGCAGGTGCCCAGTCTGAGACCTATGTCCCCGACACTATTTCCGGCAGTAAATATTATTATGTCGGTGTATGGGCCTCCGACGGGACCCACACCAGCAAGGTCACCTATTCAAGCCCTGTCGCCGTTACATATACCGCACCCATCGGTTCCGAAACTCAGGAGTCCGATGAAGAGGATGAGGAAAATGAACAGTCCCACGGTATCGGCTCAATGGTGATTGCGCCTGTCATCGCGATGGTCGTGGCCGCGATTGCAATCGGTATCGGCGTATTCTTCCTGCTGAAGAATCTCGGCGGAAAGAAAAAGTCCGGCAGGAAAAACGGAACCAACTATAAGGAACTCTACGACAAGGATGAATTTGGCGACGAGGACGACGAAGACGATGACAGTGAGGATGAGGACGAGTAATATTTCTCTTTACCTCCTGTGATTCCGTCTTTTATATAAAAAGTCGCAGAATTAAATAGCATTATCGGGGGAAACCGCAGCTGCTGTGATTTCCCCCTTATTTTAGATTATTTCAGGATGTGATGAGCTATCAGCGTATTTGCTTTAAAAATAACGGCTCTTGTGTCAATGCTCATAGACCATGCGGGCTATATACTTTTTCTCAGCGGAAGGCTCTCCGGCCTTCCATATATGCTGATGCGGTTACTGGGGCGGGCTGCCTTCCCGGTTTTCGCCTTTCTCATTGTAAACGGTCATTTTAAAACGGGGAATCAGCGGGCATATCTCTCAAGGCTCACTCTCTTCGCCGCAGTCTCCCAGATTTCCTTTACTCTTGCCTTCTCTGCAGGGAACTACAGGCTCAGTCCGGGAGCTTTCCCGGGAAATTTTTCAGCAGAATTCACGGCGGGGCCCCTTGATTATACTCTGATTGCGGTCGTCATTGCCGTCTGCCTCTTTGTTTTCCGCCGGAAAAAGCCCTTGAATGTACTGATGTATTTGCTGCCGGCCCTGCTGCTCTCAAGGCTCAGGCTCTCCTGGGGCGGACTGCAGCTTCTGGGCGACAGCCTCAATGTTTTCTATACGCTGACTCTGGGGCTGGCCCTCATATCTCTCATTGATCTGAGTCGGCGCCCAAGGGAAAATTACAGTACAGCGGAGATCATTCTCCTGTGGTTCGCCCTTTTGGCCGCCTCAGTGCTGATTCTCCCCCGCTCGGACTACGGTTTCATGGGTGTCCTGCTCATCGGGCTTATGTATATTGCACGGCGGAGGAAAATTTTTGAAATTATTGCTGCAGCCCTCTGGTGCCTGCTGGAGTATTCATTTTCACCTTATCTTGCAGGGGCACTTCTGGCCCTTGTGCCCATATACTTCTACAACGGGAAAAAGGGCAGGCCGGTGAAGCTGGGCTTCTACCTCTTCTACCCAGCCCACCTCCTGCTTCTCTATTTTGCCGCTGTTTTAATTGCATAAAACTCTGTAAATATACGAAAAAACACACCTGAAAAAATTCAGGTGTGTTTTTAAATGCCGTATTAAGCTCAGCTTAAATTTATCTTGCGGCCTCCATGCCGGCCATAAGTGCTGCCTTATTGCCTTCGAGGAAGCGAGCCTTGCGCTCACCAAGCTCTATGCGGATTGCTTCAACCATCTTCTCCACGGATACGATAGGCTCCTTCTCAAGGAGAGCACCGAGGATTGCAACGTTTGCGCCCTTGGGGTTCTTTACCTTTTCGGCAATGCCCATTGCATCGCAGTATACCACGGTGATGTCATCACGGGTGGACTTGCGGTCGATGATGGAGCTGTTGATAACGAGAAGTCCGCCGGGCTTCACATGGGACTCGAACTTGTCAAGGGAAGGCAGGTTCATAGCCACGATGACGTCGGCCTTGTCCACCATGGGAGAGGCGACATCCTCGTCACTGACGATGACGGAGCAGTTGGCAGTGCCGCCGCGCATCTCAGGGCCGTAGGAGGGAAGCCAGGAAACATGCTTGCCGTCCAGCATGCATGCCATTGCCAGGAACTTACCGATCAGAAGCATACCCTGACCGCCGAAGCCTGCAAATATGAACTCTTTTGTCATGATTATTTTGCCCCCTTATCTTTATATACACCCAGAGGATAATAAGGAATCATGTTCTCTTCGAGCCACTTCAAAGCCTCTACAGGGCCAAGACCCCAGTTGGTGGGGCAAGCAGACAGAACTTCGATCATGCAGAAGCCCTTGCCTTCTTTCTGATACTCGAATGCCTTCTTTATTGCCTTCTTGGTCTTTATGATATTGGCGTTGTTGTTGACAGCGCAGCGCTCGATGTAGTAGGAATCAGGAACTGCAGCGAGCATCTCGGACATCTTGATAGGTGCACCGCACCACTCTTCGTCACGGCCGTAGGGAGAGGTAGTAGTCTTCTGGCCGATAAGGGTGGTAGGAGCCATCTGGCCGCCGGTCATGCCGTAAATTGCATTGTTTACAAATATGGTGACAATCTTCTCACCGCGGTGTGCGGCATGGACGATCTCGGCGGTACCGATGGAGGCGAGGTCGCCGTCGCCCTGATAGGTGAATACGAGGGCTTCGGGTCTTGCGCGCTTTACACCGGTGGCGACAGCGGGAGCACGGCCGTGGGCAGCCTCCAGCATATCGCAGTTAAAGTAATCATAAGCGAAAACAGAGCAGCCGACAGGAGCAACGCCGACGATGTTGCGGCCCATGTTGGACTCTTCAAGAGCCTCAGCAACCAGACGGTGAATTATACCATGGTTGCAGCCGGGGCAATAGTGGAACGGCTTGTCGGTCAGTAAAGGTGTTTTTTCAAATACGACGGACATTATTACATACCCTCCTTCATTTCGAGGATCTTTGTCTTGATCTCCTCGGTGGTAGGCATCTGGCTGCCGCAGTAGCCAAAGTAATCTACAGGCAGAGCGCCGTTAACTGCAAGTCTGACATCCTCCATCATCTGGCCTTCGTTGGCCTCGACATCGAGGATTGCCTTTGCAGACTTAGCTGTATCAGCAAGCTGAGTGTAGGGGAAGGGCCATACAGTGATAGGACGGAAGAGGCCGACCTTGACACCGTCTGCGCGGAGCTCATTGATTGCGGACTTTGCAATACGGGCAACTGTGCCGAAAGCGGTGATGATAATGTCTGCGTCCTCAGTCTTGTAGGTCTCAAACATAACCTCATTCTTCTCAATCTCGCGGTAGGTTGCCTGCAGATGATTGTTGTGAATGGTGAGATCCTCAGTGTTGATGTACAGGGAGTTGATCACTGCACGCTTCTCAGGATCATCGCCGGGCTGCCAGCCGGTGGCTGCCCAGGGCTTCTTCTCGGGGTCTACCTTGTAGTCCACCATCTCGGGCATCTCAACAGGCTCCATCATCTGGGCCATGATGCCGTCGGCCAGGAACATAACAGGGATTCTGTACTTCTCAGCCTTGTCAAATGCAAAGCCGAAGATGTCGATTGCTTCCTGGATTGAGGAGGGTGCATAGGTGAGAAGGTGATAGTCACCGTTGCCGCCGCCCTTGGTGGCCTGGAAGTAGTCGCCCTGAGAGGCCTGGATGCTGCCGAGGCCGGGGCCGCCGCGCATTACGTTGAGAATAACGCAGGGCAGCATGGCGCCTGCGCAGTAGGAGATACCTTCCTGCTTCAGGGAGACGCCGGGGCTGGAAGAAGAAGTGATAACACGGGCGCCGGTGCTCGCTGCACCATAGACCATGTTGATTGCCGCAACTTCGCTCTCAGCCTGGAGGAAGCATCCTCCGATTTCGGGCATACGTGCGGACATATATTCGGGAATTTCAGTCTGCGGGGTGATAGGATAGCCGAAGAAGAAACGGGCGCCTGCACGAATGGCGGCTTCCGCGATAGCTTCGCTACCCTTCATAAGAGTCAATGCCATTTTTTCTTTCCTCCTTAATCCTTCTCTATCCTGATTGCGACGTCCGGGCAGGTACGTGCACAGGATGCGCAGCCGATGCAGGCTGCCTGATTGACTACCTCACTGGGATGGTAGCCTTTTGCGTTGAGCTTTGTCTTGGAAAGGGCTAAGACATTCTTCGGGCAGGCTCTTACACAAAGGCCGCAGCCCTTGCAGAGCAGCTCATCGATTGTTACCTTTACCATGATACTACCTCTTTTCTATTATGATTTGCCATTGTACAAATATTTGATCCGCACTTGCGGGAACAAACAATATAAGCTCTCCGGTCAGTCTTTCTCGGAAAGTCCCCTGATCCAGCTGTCCCAGTC
This sequence comes from Candidatus Limivicinus sp., assembly GCA_050943875.1. Lineage (GTDB taxonomy): Bacteria > Bacillota > Clostridia > Oscillospirales > Oscillospiraceae > Limivicinus. The sequence continues at coordinate 64,545 of JBMNPZ010000001.1, forward strand.
ACGCTCCATATAGGTGTCGATGGCTATAGGCTCACCCACATACTTGGGGTCGTGGCCCTCCGCCATGAACTTGTCTATGAATTCCTTCTTGCCGGAGGTGTACATCACGGGCACGCCTGTGAGCTCGGAGGCCTGCTTTATAAGCTCATAGCCGTCCCTCAGCTCCGCGTCGGTGGTGGCCGTGGCCAGGTTCGTGTTGTTTATCATGCCGGTGATCTTCAGGCGGGAGTGGATCTCCATATCCTTCTGGAGATGTACGATTCTGTCCACAGTTCCAGCCAGAGGACGGCGGGTATTTATAACATTCAGCACCTCAAGCCCGCCCGGCTCCAGATTCATGAAATCCTCATGGTAGCGCCCCAGGGCCGTGGAACCCACTGCATCTCCGCCCACGTCGAACACAACAGTGTCCCAGTCCATCGCGAAAGCAGACGCCACCTCAGCCGGAAGAGACAGAGTCTCAATGCCGGAGCAGGAGTAGTTAGGTGATACAAGACGAATTTCCTTCATTTCCGTCATCTTGCCTCTCTCGGTAAGACGGAAATACGTGTTGACCATGTCCAGGTCCAGCAACTCCGTGCGTTCACCCCTTGCCGCCGCCTTGATGGCGAAGTTCAGAGCGAGTTCAGTTTTGCCGCTGCCATAGTTTCCTATGAGGACATACATTTTTTTCATAACTGCGTTCCCCAATCCTATATAAAGTAAAGTCTTGCGACGATTCTTTCCAAACCGACATATCATATATAATTTATCATCTGAGCCCTAATCAGTCAATGAACAATGTGCTGATTATCATCTCCTGTTCGTCCACATTTTGACGAAAATTTTTAGCAAATAGATTGATTTCAATTTATTATTTGCTGAATTTAAATATTTTGTTTCTATATCGGGGCATATGTCTCTGCTGAAAAGACGATTTTCCGTCATTTTCACAAAATTGAAGGTTAAATTTGTAACTTTCACATTTTGTTCACATTTCCTCGTTCAGAGCCGCGAAAAAGGGCAAAATGAGGGGAAGAACGGACCCGATACCGGGCGGAGCACTCTTTATCCTGCTCCAGACAGTATTCCAGTCCGAGACGGCGGAGATTTTTCCCTTTTTCAGGCCGCAGAATACCTGTCCCGAAACAGACGCATACCGTATAATACTAAAAAATTTCCCCCGGAAATATTCCGCCGCACGGATTTACAAAGCGCGCCCCCTGTGTTATTGTCACAGTTAAAGACTGTAAAATCGGACACTGAAAGGTTCTGAGGGAATGGAGTTTCTGGTTCTGGGGCTGTTTGCCCTGACGCTGCTTATGTGTCTTGTGCTGAAGCTGTCGGTGCTCTGGGCACTGGCGGCAGGGCTGCTGCTCTTTCTGCTGTACGGCAGGAAAAAAGGCATTGGCTGGGGAGAGCTTTTAAAGTCTGCCCTCTCCGGTGTACGGACCATAAAAAATATTCTTATAGTTTTTCTGCTCATTGGGATGCTCACGGCCCTGTGGCGGGCCGCCGGAACGGTGCCGGTGATCGTGTGCTATGCCTCCCGGCTCATACACCCCTCCGTATTTCTGCTGATGAGCTTTCTATTGAATTGCTTAGTGTCTGTGCTCACGGGCACGGCCTTCGGCACTGCCGCCACGATGGGGGTGATATGCGCCGCCATCGGGAGCGCCATGGGTGTAAATCCGATATTTACCGGCGGTGCGGTACTGTCCGGAATTTTCTTCGGCGACCGCTGTTCTCCGGTGTCCACCAGCGCCCTCCTTGTGGCACAGCTCACCGGGACCGACATATTTGACAATATCAGACTCATGCTCCGGAGTGCCGCCATCCCCTTTGCCCTCAGCTGCGCCGCCTATCTGCTTCTGGGGCTCTTCTCCAAATCTCAGGCCCAGCCGCCGGAGCTCTTCTCTCTGTTCGGGCGGGCCTTCAGACTTGAAGCCATTGCCCTGATCCCAGCGGCGCTTATTCTCCTGCTGGCCGCCTTTAAGGTGAATGTGAAGCTCGCCATGGGGCTCAGCATTTTAAGCGCCCTGCCGCTGTGCATTTTTCTCCAGGGGATGCCCCTCTCTCAGCTCCCCGGGCTGCTGATCTTCGGCTACAGCAGCGCCGACAGTGAGATTGCCCCGCTTATGAACGGAGGCGGCATAATCTCCATGCTCCGGGTGGCGGCCATCGTATGCCTCTCATCCTCCTACTCAGGGATATTTCAAAAGACCGGACTGCTGGAAAAACCGCAGAAATTCCTCCTGGGTCTGGCGGAAAAAGCTTCACCCTTTGCAGCCGTGCTCCTGACCTCGCTAATCACCGCCATGATCTCCTGCAATCAGACCCTTGCAATAATGCTTACAGAGCAGCTTTGCAGATCTGTTGACAGTGAGCCCAGGGAGCTTGCCCTCCACCTTGAGGACAGCGCTGTGGTGGTCTCGCCCCTCTTCCCCTGGTCCATCGCCTGCGCCGTACCTCTTCAGGCGGTGGGAGCTCCCCCTGCCGCCGTGGGCTTTGCATTTTTTATTATACTGCTCCCCCTCCGGGGACTTATCCGTGACAGCATAAGAGTTCACCGCAGCGGGAGGAAAAAGGATTGCCGGTCGGAACCTGAAGTGTAGTCGGGCAGTACAATAGTTTTCAGAATATGTATAAAAATTACATATTTTCAAGGATTACCTGTGATTCGGCCTTTCAATAGAATTTTATTTACATATTATTCTTGACTATGCCGGAGATTCATATTATCTTTAGGTCGCAGAATGACATTGATTTCAGTGCAGCCGTATCGGCGGAAGGAGATTATATATTATGAATAACTCCGATGTGGACAAGATGGTAATAGCCGTAATTCAGAATGACGATTACAGGGATGTGGTGGAGGATCTCAACGCCCACGGCTTCTATGTGACCGTTCTGAATTCCAGCGGTGGATTTCTGAAAAAACCCAGTGCGACCATTATGATGGGCCTGAACCATGAAAATCTGGAAAATGCCCTGACAATTCTCAAAGCCTACGGCAAACGTACCGAGGTGGAGTACAAGCCCGCGGCCTCAGCCCTGGGCATGACACTGGACCCCATACCCATGGCTCCCGTGCCCTTCACCGTCAGCTGCGGCGGAATCGTCATATTTGTTCTGGATGTCACAGAGCAGCTGAGATTCTGAGAAAATATAAAAGGGCCCGGCAGCTTTTCAGGCTGCCGGGCTTCGCTTTGATGTTCTTTCACGGGCATAAAAATACCGGGGCGGGAAAGAACCCGCTCCGGCAGTATGGTGGAGAATGACGGACTCGAACCGTCGACCTTCCGCGTGTGAGGCGGACGCTCTAACCAGCTGAGCTAACCCTCCGTATCTGTGACTCAGTTAATATAACACAGTTTTTTATATATTTCAAGAGCAATTTTGCCGTTGTACAAATTTATTTTTCGAAAAAGCGAAAAAACTGTTGACAAGTTATCTTCACTCTGATACAATCTCCATTGCTGTTTAGAGTGATAGCAAATGGCGGCATAGCTCAGTTGGCTAGAGCATGCGGTTCATACCCGCAGTGTCCCCGGTTCGAATCCAGGTGCCGCTACCATTAAAGGCGCAGCGATAGACACTGCGCCTTTTATACGGCCCGTTAGTCAAGTGGTTAAGACACCGCCCTTTCACGGCGGTAACATGGGTTCAAGTCCCGTACGGGTCACCACTTAAAGCTTACCTCAGTGGTAAGCTTTTTATTTATATTTTTTTACAGATTTTAATAGCCGGGCCCCGAAAAGCTTTATCTTTTCGGGGCTCGTTTTTTATTTTTTGCATGCCACCTGATAGAGGCCGAAGTTCTCAAAGCTGAAACCCGCCTCCTCAAGTATGCCCCTGTCCCTGCCCCTGGGGAACACATAGACAGCGTCATCCTCAGGTTCATAAGGATTTACCCAGAAGCTGAATCTGTCAAAGCTTATTGCCGTGAGATAGGAGGCCGGATAGTATTCATACTGTACAGTATCCCGGAAGGTCTCCACCGGAAGCTTCGAATAGAACAGCACCTTGGGGTAGAAGGTGTTCTGGTCGAGATACACATGCTCTCCATTATCCATCGCGTACTCCAGTGCGTCCCCAAAGCCATAGGAAAAATGGGGCTCGCAGGCCTCTCTGTAGTCCGTAAAATAGTAGCACTCAAAGGATACAAAGAGGACGGTGTAAACAGCTGCGATCACCGGCAGAAGTTTTTTAAAGCCGATCTCACAGAAGAAGTAAATCCCGAGAGCGATAAGAATTACCACGGGGATGAACATTATATTCACCTTTGTGGCATTTATCTTCACCAGAATCAGCTGGGGCAGGCTCACAACGAGCTGAATTATCAGCAGCAGCGGAGGACAGAACTTTTTTGCCCTGGCGGCGGATACCAGCTCCCTTATGCAGAAAATCAGGCCGAAGATTCCAAAGGGGGCGGAAAAGTAATAGAAGAGTCCGAATTTCTCTGGACTGTTCCATATATGATTGTCCGTCTGGTCCACAAAGATGCTGAGGAAGAGCTCCAGCTTTTTCTGCTTCTCATCAAAGCTCAGCTCACCGCTGCGCATGTAGAGGAGCTTCGGGATGGAGAAATACGGGGTGCAGATTTCATCCATGAGACCGTTGTTTATGGCAAAGAAAATCAGCAGCGGCACTGCCAGCACCGCTAGGATAACGCCGGAAAAAACCAGATTCCAATCAAAGCGGATTTTCTTATACGCCATGGAATAAATCAGCTCAAAAAGGATAATAAAAGGTATATAGGGCCAGAAGGCCGAATATGCATAGAGGCTGAGCCCGTACATCAGAGCGGACAGCATGAGAAAACGGGGCTTCTCAAGGCCCAGCACGAAGAAATAGAGCCCGAAGAGCAGAAAGCCCGGGGCGAGGTTGGACTCAAGGCCCCAGCGGGACATGATGATATGCCAGGGGCAGATTGCCAGCATGAACATGGCCAGCATTCCCGCCTTTTCATTCACGGTGCGCCGCACCAGCAGATACACCACCCATATGCTGAGGCAGCCCACTATCACCTGGGGCAGTCTTATGACCCATACCTTCAGGCCGAAAAGGGCGATGAAGGGCATCATCAGATAGCTCTCCAGCGCATTCATGCCGCTGCCCCAGGCCGTGAGGTAGATGGGATAGCGGTAGCCTGCGGTGTCGATGCCGTATTTTAAAATCGAGTAGGCCTCGTATCCGGCGAAGGCCTCATCCTGGTTTATATCCCCGGGAACTATGCCGAATTCCCAGACCCTCGCAAATATGCCGGCGGCCAGAATAAGCCAGAAGAGCAGCCTTCTGCCTTTGGCACCGGCGAGATATCCTTTTATCCTTTTCAAGCTTTCCATTCCATGCTCCGTTTCGGAAATATTACTGAGATTATAGCCCAGTTTACCCTTATTTGCAACGCCGCCCTGGTGTCGGCGGTCAAAAATTTTCAATTTGCTTATTGAAGTTTTTCCCGGGCTATGTTACGATTTTTTTATCAAATCTTGGAGGTGCACAATGAGCAGACAGGAAGCAGTCGAACAATATAACCACTCACTTAAAGCCGGCCAGAAATACTATAAGACCGTCGGCGGTGCGGGCGGATACCCCTACCCCCTGGTTCTGGATGACATTCTGGATGAGTCCTCCGTGGCGGGGCGTATAAGCCTGGGTCTTGTGAATATTCCCTCCGACCTCATAGTCGGCACAGTAAGTTCGGGCCGTGTGCCTGTGCTGGCCGGCAGTTTTATGCCCCTCGCTCCGGCAACTTCAGAGTTCGCCGCAAAGTGGATAAGTCTCTGTGAGGCGCACCTGAGCGATGAGGGACTGAGAGACCCGATAAAATGCTTTGAATACATGGGAAAATTCTATATACAGGAGGGCAACAAGCGCACAAGCGTGCTGAAAAGCTATGACGCCACAAGCATACCCGGCATGGTCACAAGAATTATACCGGAGTATTCCGACGATCACGACGTACAGGTGTACTACGAATTCATGCGCTTCTACCAGCTCTCCCGCAGCTATCTTGTGAGATTCAGGCACAGGGGCCAGTACGCCAGATTTCAGGCAGAGCTGGGCTTTGATCCGGATTATGAGTGGAACGAGGACCAGAGGCGGAGCTTCAGCGCCGGTTTCGCCCATTTCAGCTCGGCCTGCGAGAAGGTGAACAGTGCCAATGAGGACATCACCGTCTCCGAGGCGCTCCTTGTCTGGCTCCAGGTCTTTACCTTTGCGGATATAAAATCCCAGAGCGCCCCAGAGCTTGTGAAGAGCCTCACCACCATCTGGCCGGATATACGGGCTCAGGTCAGGGAGTTCCCCATTGAGGTGAGCACGGAGCCTGCAGAGAAGGACCCCGGCATCATCTCAAAGCTTCTGGGCGTCGGGCGCATCGACCATGTCAGTGCCGCCTTTATATACGGATTCGACCCCCAGACCAGCGCCTGGACCCGCGCCCATGAGCACGGGCGGGAATATCTTCAGGAGCGCCTGGGCAGCAGGGTGAGCACAAAGGTATATTATGCCGGCGGCCGGGATTACTACGGTGCGATGTCCCTGGCCGTCAGCGAGGGGGCAGATCTCATCTTCGCCACAACCCCCACCATGATAGACGCCTGCCGCCGTATAGCTGCGGAAAATCCCGGCGTAAAGGTCCTGAACTGCTCCCTCTCCCAGCCCTACACCGGCGTGCGGACCTATTACAGCCGCATATACGAGGGAAAATTCATCACCGGCGCCGTGGCGGGGGCGATGGCAGAGACCGACACTGTGGGCTATGTGGCAAACTATCCCATTATCGGCGTGCCCGCCAATATAAATGCCTTTGCCCTGGGCGTGCAGCTCACAAATCCCCGGGCGAGAGTCAAGCTCCTGTGGTCCTGCTGTCCCGGAGACCCGCTGCTGGATTTCGTATCCGACGGAATTACAGTGATCTCCAACAGGGAGGCCACAAATACGGTAAATCCCCACTGGGCACTGGAGTGGGGCACCTATAAGCTCCACAGTGACGGCAGTCTCCTGCCTCTGGCCGTACCCTGCTGGGACTGGGGCCCGCTGTATGAAAAGATCGTGATGGGCGTGCTCAGCGGCAGCTGGACAGACAGCCTCCACGCAATAAACTACTGGTGGGGTCTGGACAGCGGCGTCGTGGGACTCCAGCTCAGCCCGGAGCTCCCGGACGGGGTGCGCGCCCTTGCAAATATTCTCAGGGACGGCATTGTCCGGGGCTATGTCTCCGCATTCTCCAGAAAAATCACGGATCAGCAGGGCATTGTCCGCTGCGACGGGAACTTTGAGCTCTCGGCCGAGGAGATCATGGGCATGGACTGGCTGTGCGAAAATGTGGACGGAAAGATCCCCGGCTATGATGAACTGCTGCCCCAGTCCAGAGAAGTTGTGAGGCTGCTGGGCATATACAGGGATTCAATTCCTCCGGAAAAGGAGGAAGCGCAGCTGTGAAAATACTGATTGTGGCCGATGAAGAGAGTCCCTATCTCTGGGATAACTACAGGCCCGGAAATCTGGACGGCATAGACCTTATTCTCTCTGCCGGCGACCTGAAGGCCAGCTATTTAAGCTTTCTTGTGACTATGGCCAGCCGCCCGCTCCTCTATGTCCACGGCAACCACGACACGAGATATGCCCAGAATCCCCCCGAGGGCTGCGACTGCATTGATGACAAGCTGGTCACGGTAAAGGGTCTGAGGATTCTGGGGCTGGGCGGCAGCAGGATGTACAACGGCGGAGGCCACCAGTACACCGAGCGCCAGATGGAAAAGCGTATAAAGCACCTGAAGTTTAAGCTGCACCGCTCCGGCGGGGTGGATATTGTGCTGGCCCATGCACCGGTGAGGGGCTACGGCGACGAGGAAAATATCGCCCACCAGGGATTTGAGGCCTTTCTGCCCCTGCTGGACAAGTACAAGCCCGCCTATTTTATTCACGGGCATATCCACAAATCCTACAGCTCCAGGCTTATTCGGGAGCGCGAATACGGTGAGACAAAAATAATCAACGGCAGCGGGCGCTATGTTCTGGAAATAGAGGACAGGCCCTGAGCCGCCGAATCCGGCAGGATGCAGAGAGGTAAGCTTATGAGTAATGTGGAAAAATTTTTTGAAATTTACGACTCCGATCCGGAGCTGAGGGCCAGGGTGAAATCCGCCGAGGCCGCGTATCCAGGCAGTCTGGAGATCCGTGAGGCCGTGGCGGAATATGCCCTGCTCCCGGCGGCAAGGGATCTGGGGCTGGAGTTCACCATAGACGAGCTCAGGAAGTACGAGACCAGAAAGAAGATGGCCGCCTTTACGGAGGACCCTGAAAAGTGGCTGGAGGAGGAGCCGGACAGCGGCAGCTCCTACTGGCTGCTGGAGAGGGGCTGGTCCGACGATGAGACCCGTTTCACAAAGTAAAGACTGACAGATATGAGCCGATAATCCCCGAAGCTTTTGATTTGAACAGCTTCGGGGATTTTTGCCGCCTAGTGAGCATTGTCTAAAATAGTCAAGTTTTTCTTCCGGCTGACAGGATAATTCTCCAAATCGGCTATTGCATGCAGAAGAGATCGTGCTATAATCTGAATTGAATAAATATACGCTATATTCATTAAATTTCAGTTTATTCACAGCATGGGGGTATAATTACAATGGAATTTAAGGTTTTATGCAAAGATGATATTAAGAAATGTCTCACTCCGGAGAAGGTTATGGAGTCTGTCGAGGCTGTATACAGGGCTAAAGCCCAAGGGCAGACCGTTGTCTGGCCCACCGTTTTTCACGATTTCAAGACCGGAGAGCAGGACATGGACATAAAATCCGGTTGTATAGAGACAGATAAAGTTCACGGACTCAAGGTCATAAACTGGACTGCAGCCAATGCCCCAAAGGGTCTGCCCGAGCTTGTGGGGCTCATTCTGGTGTTTGACAGCGTGACCGGTCTCCCCCTGGGGCTGCTGGACGCAGGCTATATCACCGGTATGCGCACAGGCTGTGCCGGGGCTGCAGGCGCAAAGCTTCTTGCAAGAAAGGACTCAAAGAAGCTTTTTGTACTGGGTACCGGGGCTCAGTCCTTCTTCCAGACTGCGGCCTTTATCATGGCCTTTCCAGACCTTGAGACAATTTCCGTTGCCAACCCCAGGCACCCGGAAAAGGCGGCGGAATACTCTGAGAATATCTGCGCCAGACTTAAAAACGAACTGGGCATTGACGCCTCATACCTCTCCTTTGAGGCCGCCTGCGGGGAGCAGGAGACGGCAGAGGCCGTGGCCTGCAGTGATATGGTTGTGACCGTGACCCCCTCGAGAGAACCGATCATAAAGAAGGAATGGGTGAGCCCCGGGACTCATTTCAGCTGCATCGGCGCCGATATGCCGGGTAAGGAGGAGATAGACCCGCAGCTTTTCAGGGGAGCTTCTGTGTACTGTGATGATGTGGAAAACTGCTCCCGCTCCGGAGAGCTTGAAATTCCCATAGAGAAGGGCATTATCAGTGCATCCGACGTGAAGGGAGAGCCCGGTGAGGTTCTGCTGGGGAAGAAGCAGGGCAGAAGCTCAGATGATGAAATCACGATTTTCGACGCCTGCGGAATGGCGCTTCTGGATATTGAGACGGGCCGCCTCGCCCTTGAGCTTGCAGAGAAGGCCGGGCTCGGTCAGACTGTGAGGATGTAGTGGCATGAGTGAGAGGCTTAGCCCGGCAGAGGTACTGTCCGCCTATGAGAGAATAAAGGATTACATATATGAGACCCCTCTGGAGGAATCCCCGTATCTGGGGTCCGGCGGGAGAAGATATTTCTTCAAGCTGGAGTCCGCCCACAGGGTAAAGAGCTTTAAAATCCGCGGCGCTCTGAGCAAAATCACAACGCTCACCGGGGCCGAAAAAGAAAAAGGCGTCGCCACCGTCTCCTCCGGAAATCACGGAATCGCGGTCAGCTACGCCTCAAAGCTGCTGGGTATCACAAACGCCCTCATAATAGTTCCGAAGTGCACACCTAAGGCCAAGACCGACAGGATTAAATTCTTCGGCGGACAGGTCATGCTTCTGGGAGAAAACTACGACGAGGCCCACCGGCTGGGGCTTCAATACATTGCGGAACAGGGTATGACCTATATCGATGCCTATGACAACGACGAGAAGGTCTACGCAGGCCAGGGCACCGTGGCCCTGGAGATTTTAAAGCAGAATCCGGATATTGACACCATAGTCCTCCCCATAGGCGGTGGAGGGCTCATCACAGGGGCCGCCGTGGCCGCAAAGGCATTAAAGCCGGGGATAAGGATAATAGGCGTGCAGACTGAAGTCTGCACGGCAATGATAAGAGCCCTGCAGGACAATGTATACTACGGGGAATATCCCTGCAGCGGGAATACGGTCTGCGAGTCCCTTGTGGGCGGAGTGGGTCGGCTCGCATTCTCCATGCTGGGGGACTATGCCGACGACATAATCGCCGTGAGGGAATCCACAATCCGGAAAGCTGTAAAGCACATGATATTACAGGAGAAATTTATTGTAGAGGGAGGCAGCGCCGCCGTCCTTGCGGCGGTGATGGAGGCTCCCGAGAGAGTAGGCGGGAAAAATGTCGCCCTGGTTATGAGCGGCGGAAACATCGACGCGGACCTGATAACGGAAATTATCAATGAAGAATAAAAAGCTTGCCCCGGCAGTGCATACCGGGGCGGAACGGAGACAGATATGAAAATCAAAGCCTTTGCAGTGGAGCAGTGGATGAACAAATACGAGGACGGAGCAAAATACAATATCGCCGAGACATGCGTGGACTCCGTCTCCCTGGATGAGCTCTTTGAGCTCACGGGGGAGGATAAAAACGAGTTTCTCTCAAAGCTCTGCTCCCGCCGCCTCACCTACGGTGATATTGAGGGGGCACCTGAGTTTCTTGAGGGCATATGCAGAATGTATAAAAAAATAAGCCCCGAGGGGATAATCACCACCCACGGGGCCTCAGGGGCGAACCACCATGTGTTCTACTCCCTCATTTCCCCGGGAGACAGGGTGGTGAGCGTAATGCCCACCTATCAGCAGCTCTACTCCATCCCCGAATCCTTCGGCGCGGAGATGGCCGTGCTGCAGCTCAGGGAGGAGGACGGCTACCTGCCGGATTTGGACAGGCTAAAAGCCCTTGTGAGCCCCGGCACCAAAATGATCTGCATAAATAACCCCAACAACCCCACGGGTGCCCTTATGAGCAATGAGATGCTCGCCGAAATTGCGGATATTGCCCGCTCCGCCGGGGCCTGGCTGATGTGCGATGAGACCTACCGCCATTTAAATCAGGGAGAGGGCTGGTGCGACTCCGTGGCGGACATATATGAAAAAGGCATCTCCGTCAGCAGCATGTCCAAGGTCTTTTCTCTCGCGGGGCTCCGCCAGGGCTGGATCGCCTTCCGGGACCCGGAGCTGAGAAAAGCCTTCCTGGGCCACAGGGATTACACGCTTATAAGCTGCGGCGTATTTGATGAGATGGTCTCCGCCCTGGCCCTGAAGCACAGCGGCATGCTCATCGCCAGAAACAAAAGGATTATCCGTGAAAATCTCGCGCTTCTGGACAGCTGGGTAAAATCTCAGCCCCGCCTCAGCTATGTAAAGCCCATGGCCGGTACCACCGCCCTTGTACACTATGATTATGACATACCTTCGGATGAATTCTGCGACAGGCTTTACAGAGAGACCGGCGCATTTGTGGTCCCCGGTGACTGTTTTGAGCAGCCGAAGAGCTTCCGCACAGGCTATGCCTGCGATAAAAAAGTGCTCTCCGAGGGGCTCGCCGCCTTTGACACTTTTCTCGCTTCCCTATAATCAAAGACAGCATATTATAAAACTGAGGCAGGGGCCCGCATCTGGTTCCTGCCTTAATCACTGAAAAGCAGACCGGCGGCAGCAAAAAAGCAGCCCCCAGGCTGCCCGGACTTCGTCGTAAATTTGGATTATTTTAGCATCATGCACAATAAATTGTCAATAACTGTACAGTGTATTCCTGATTTTCGGTATTTTATACTATAAATAGTGCCCTGATTCATTGAAAATGACTCATTGAATTACTTTGCAGGCTGTGTTATATTATAGTCAGTAAAAGGAAGCGACAATGCTTCAACAATTGAATAGACGGTGGCTTTCACAGATGTTAGAGCCGGTAAACTCACCTGTCGGTTAGCCGGGTGCAGGACCGGAAAAGAATTTCAATTTATGATATAGGAAAGTGCAGTCGTCGTATCTGACAGAAAGTGGGGTAACCAATGATGTTAGATATTAAAAACTCTCAGGAGTAGCCCTTGGCTGGTGTAAATCTTTAGATGTAATTGCTTTGAATGTGATTGTTTAAAGGTTCGTCAGTCAGGGGCTACTTCTTTTTTGCCCCAGGCTCAGCCGCCGCAGTTTGCGGAGCCCTCACCCATGAGCATCTCAAGGCCGTGGCCTATGGGGTCTATCACAGCAAGGAGATTTTCCCTTGAGGCCTTGAGGCTGCCGGGGAGATTCACAATTAGGCTTCTGCCCCGGATTCCGGCGGCGGAGCGGGAGAGGCAGCCCCTGGGGGTGATGCGCATGCTCTCAGCCCGCATGGCCTCGGGTATACCGGGTGTGGCCCGCTCCACCACTGCCATGGTGGCCTCGGGGGTAATGTCTCTCGGTGAAAAGCCTGTGCCGCCGGTGGTGAGCACCAGTGCCGCCTTAAAATTGTCGCAGCAGTTTATCAGAGCTTTTTCAATAAGCTCCGGCTCGTCCGGGACGACCTCGGTGTGGATCAGCTCGTAGCCCCTGTCCTTCAGTATTTCGCACAGCGCAGGGCCGCTCTTATCCTCCCGCAGGCCACGGAAGGTGCTGTCGCTCACAGTAATTACAGCTGCCGTATATGCCATTTTCTAGTCCTTTCTCAAATAGTCACCGTGTACGCCGCCTGTCTTGGAGAGGAGGCGTATCTCATCTATAACCATGTCCTTCTGAACCGCCTTGCACATGTCGTATACCGTGAGGCAGGCGGTGGAGACTGCGGTCAGGGCCTCCATCTCAACGCCGGTCCTCCCCGTGCACCTCACCGTGGCTTTGATCTCCACGCTGAGCCGCTCCTCATCCAGCTCCAGCTCAAGGTTGATACCGTCCATGAGGATGGGGTGGCACATGGGAATGAGCTCCGGCGTGCGCTTTGCCCCCATGATGCCCGCCACCTGGGCCACCGTGAGCACATCGCCCTTTTTCATGCCGCCGGTCTTAATAAGCTCAAAGGTGTGCCGGTTTACAAGTACCCGGCCCCCTGCCACGGCGGTGCGCACCGTAGGGGGCTTCTCCCCCACATCCACCATTTTTGCCCGTCCGTATTCATCAAAATGGGTAAAATCTTCACTCATGCTGGTATTAGACATGTCAGCCTCCTATCTGGTTCATGTTCCGTCCGGCGTGGCTCCTGTGCTTTATATCCATCTCGCCGTGCCATCTGGGTTTTTCCAAAATTGCCCTGCGTATCTGCTCCGCCATGCCAGCCTCGTCAAGGCCCTTTATGCCTATCTCCTCCGAAGAGTGGAGGCAGGGCTTCAGCTTTCCGTCAGCCGTGAGGCGTATGCGGCAGCACTCCCCGCAGAAGTTGTGGCTCACAGGACTGATAAGACCTATATTCCCCTGGGCGCCAGGCAGCCTGTAGAGCTTTGCAACACCGCCGTCCTGCTTCTGGAACTCCGCCTCCGGGAGCTTGTCCAGCACCACCGAGCGGGGGATAAATGCCTCGGGGCCGAAATCCCCGCTGTCATACATGGGCATGAGCTCAATAAAGCGCACATCCACCGGGTACTTCTTTGTGAGCCCCGCCAGATCCACAATCTCGTCATCGTTAAAGCCGCCTATGAGCACGGCATTGATCTTCACCTTTTTGAAGCCCGCCTCAAGAGAGGCCTCAAGCCCCCGGTAAAAGTCCTCAATATTGCCCCGGCGGGTTATGTATCTGTACTTGTCCGCCTTCAGGGTGTCCAGACTAAGGTTCACCCTGCTGACTCCCGCCTCCCGAAGGGGCTTTGCCAGCTCATCCATTTTTATGCCGTTTGTGGTGATGCAGACCTCTTTTATCCCCTCCACCTCAGCGGCCCTGCGGCAGATGGAGACAATATTCTTCTTGACCAGAGGCTCGCCGCCGGTAAATCTCAGCTTTGTGAAGCCCAGCGAGGCCGCGGCCCTCACCGCACAGATCATCTCATCCTCGGTGAGCATATCCTCATGGCGCTTCTTGCACACGCCGTCCTCGGGCATGCAGTAACGGCAGCGGAGATTGCAGAGCTCAGTCACTGAGATCCTCAGATAATATATCTCTCTTCCGTAATTATCCTTCATATTTACCTCTCTTTATATTTCTCACGGCGGCTTCCGCCGATTTTTTATTCTTACACAGGACAAAACCCGGCCTAAACCCTGTCAGTATTCTATAATCTCCCCCGGATTTTCCACCGTATATCCGCCCATTGACAGCAGACGTTCCCTGAAGGCCTCTGATTTTAATGTTCTGAGCATCTGCTGCACCATGGGGCTGTCCCAGGCCTGGTCCGGGATTATGAGGTCGTATTCCTCGGTGCATATGGGCAGGAAATCCAGATCATAGAGCTTCGCCGCGGAATATATCCCCATGCCCGCATCGGCAGAGCCGCCTGCAATCTGGGCCGCCACCGAGGTGTGGGTCAGCTCCTCCCTGTCATAGCCGTATATCTGCCCAGGCTCAAGCCCGTTCTTCTTCATCAGAAAATCTGTGAGGATTCTGGTGCCGGAGCCCTTCTGGCGGTTCACATAGCGCATGCCCTCCCCGGCAATATCAGAGAACTTCCTGATGCCAAGGGGATTGCCCTTCCGGAGCATCAGGCCCTGCTGACGCCCCACACAGCGCACAAGCCTCACATCATGCCTGGGGAAATACTTCCTCATGTAGGAGAGATTATATACCCCGGTCTCCGTGTCCAGAAGATGACAGCCCGCGGCATGGGCCTCCCCCCTGCGGATCGCCATTATGCCGCCCATGGAGCCCACATGGGAGGAACTCACATAGACGCTGTCCATATCTCTGTGTATAAAATCTGCCAGTTCATCCAGCAGCGGGTCATGGCTGCCGATGATGACAAGGGTGTTTCTCAGCTTTTCGGCGGGCTGAAGGAGCCGCACCCTCACGCTCTCCCCCGCCTCATATCCCTCGGTGCCCTGGGGGATCTCCAGTATGCCGTCCGCCTTCATAAATGAGGAGACAACGCCGCTGCCCCGGCTGAGGGGTGAGGCCATGAGCCTGCCGCCCACACAGCCCAGACGCACCCGGACAAACTCCTGATATTTGAGTCCGGACACGACAGCTCTTGTCAGGGTGGCCTCTTCATATACCTTTGTATCACCGGAGGAGTGAAACCAGCAGTCTATGAGCGGCTTCAAAAGCTCCTCAAGCACGATTATGCCGGAGACGGGATAGCCGGGGACGCCCAGAATCGGCTTTGCCCCCCTGAGGCCCAGAATTGCGGGCTTGCCGGGTCTGATCGCAATGCCGTGGTATAATACCTCTCCCACAGAGCCTATTGCCTCCGCGGAAAAGTCCTCTCTCCCGGCAGAGGAGCCGGCATTCAGTATCACCATGTCACACTCATCCGCGGCCCTCGCCGCTGCGTCCCGTATCTCCTCAAAGCTGTCGGGAATTATGGGCCAGGTTCTGGGTTCCGCCCCCCACTCTCTGAGCATGGCGGAGAATATTGATGAATTGAACTCCAGAATATCACCGGGCTTCGGGTCGCTGCAGGGTGCAACGATCTCGTCGCCGGTGGGAATAATGCCCACAACGGGCTTTTTTATAACCTCTGTTTCCAGCACACCGCCTGCAATCATGGCGCCGACTGCGGATGGGCTGATCTTCATATAGGAGGGGAGAATCATCTCGCCGGCGCAGATATCCTCGCCGATCTGGCGCACATGCTGCCAGGGTGCGGCAGAGCTGTATATCGTGACGGAGCCGTTCTCCTGCTTTACAAGCTCCTCCACCATGATGACGCAGTCGCAGCCCTCCGGTATGGGGTCGCCGGTATCTACCACTGTAAAGCTGTCGGGACTGAGATTCACGGGGCTGGTCTCGGTGGCGCCGAAGCTGTCCACAGCGCGCAGGGCGATGCCGTCCATGGCGCTGGCCGCGTAATGGGGCGCGCAGATATGGGCATAGACCGGGGACGCACTTATCCTTCCGCAGGCCTGCTGCACGGGTATGCGCTCGGTTTTTCCCTCAAAGCCGTTCTTTTTAAGGGCGGCAATATAGTTCTTTTTTGCCTCCGGGAGGCTTATATTCCTGAGATAATTAAAAGCCATTTTAACCTCCTGCGGCTGTAAAGACCTGAATTTCCGCACCCCTGGGGAGACCCTCACAGTCTCTCGCAATGCAGAAATATCCGTCTGCTCCGGCCAGCGCCGTTATGAGGCCGGATTTGCTCCTCACCGGCTCCGCCCAGAGCTGTCCGTCCCGCTCTTCCAGATGAACAGCGGCCAGCTGGGCCCTGCCGTGGTTGGCACTGACACTCTCGCTGAGCCGGGCTGTGGTGGTGTAAACTCTTCTCTCCATGCCCATGAGTCTTGCAAAGAGGGGCAGTACAAAGGCCCTTGCCACAAAGTATGCGGCGGCCGGATGTCCCGGCAGGCCTATGAGCGGCTTATTTCCTATCTTTCCCATAATTGTGGGCTTTCCGGGCTTTACCGCGATGCCGTGAAAGAGCAGCTCGCCCATGGACTCTATAATCCTGCAGGCGGCGTCCTTTACGCCCACGCTGCTGCCCCCTGAGATGATGACAGCGTCGCATTCCTCCGCGGCTTTTCTCACAAGGCCGGAGAGGGCCGCCTCATCGTCCCTCATTATGCCGTACTCACTCACGCTCACGCCAAATTCTCTGAGCATGGCGGCCAGCATCGGGGCATTTACATCCCTGACCTGTCCCGGACCCGGCTTTTCCTCCGGCGGAACGAGCTCATCCCCGGTGGAGATAATGCCCGCCAGAAGCTTTTTTACCACGGGGACTTCTGTGACCCCTATGGCGGCGAGAGCCCCCACATCCTGCGAGCGGAGCACTCTCCCCTTTTTTATAACCGGCTTGCCGGGGTACACATCGTCGCCCCGGAAAATTATATTCAGGCCCGGAGAGCCGGCCCTGCTTATCCCCACGGTGCCGTCCCCGTAGTCCTCTGTATATTCAAGCATCACCGCGCAGTCCGCGCCATCGGGTATGGCCCCGCCGGTGGGCACGGTGCAGCAGCTCCCCGGGGGAAGAGTGAAATCCGCGCCCTCACCCATCAGAATCTCGGAGCTGACAGGGAGGATTGCCGGTACGGCGTCGCTGCAGCCGAAGCTGTCCTCTGCCCTCAGGGCATAGCCGTCCACGGTGGAACGGCTGAAGTCCGGCACATATTCCTTTGCCAGGATATCTTCCGCCAGGACACGGCCCGCCGCCTCAGCGAGGCTCACAGTTTCCGTTCTCCCCTCAATGGGGGAAAACTCCTTCTCTATAAGCTCCAGCACTTCCTCCGGTGTTTTGACTTGAAGCATCTCAAACCTCCGCAGCCTCAGACTTAAAAGCGGCTTTCCTTATCACAATATCACGGCGCCAGCCTGTCCGGAAACGCATCCGGTTCCGACAGCATGTGCTCTATCTGTCCTTCTCCGGCTGTCCGGACAGTGCCGTGCGAATTATATTCTATTCGTATTCCAGTATTATATTGCTTTAATTGATAAAACTCAAGAGAATACTGGAATTTTCATCGCCTTTTTAGTATTTTATCGGTCCCCATTTTCGGTGCATACGGTGCTTTAAAAAGCAGTCATATATCATTTGGCGCAGTTTTGCATGTAAATAAATCCAAAAGCCCGGGCGGACTCCCGTCCTGACCGTCAAAAACCGGGTCTTGACGATTGCCCCGGCAAATAATTATAATGAACAAAAGAGGGTTTTTCCCCCCGTCTCTGTATTGGATATTGGTTTTTTAGAAGTATTTGAACGGCTTCTGCCGATTTAAAATTTTTCACTGAGGAGCGGCCATGGATAAAAAAATTTACGGTCTTGTCAAAACACTCTGGGATTATATGTGCGTGGATGTGCCGCCGGAAAAAGCTGACTTCATTGTGGGCTTCGGCTGCTACAATGAGGAGATTGCCCTGCGGGCGGCGGAGCTCTATCTCCAGGGCTATGCCCCGAAGGTGCTGTTCAGCGGCAATCTGGGGCGGAACACAAAGGGGATGTGGCAGGAAAGCGAGGCGGAGCGCTTTGCCGCCGTCGCCGTGAAATACGGTGTGCCCGAGGAGGATATACTCATAGAGAACAAATCCACCAACACCGGTGAGAATATTCTCTTCACAAAGGCTATCCTGAGCCCCCTTGGTGCCGAAAAAATTATAGGGATACACAAGCCCTTCATGGGCCGCAGGCTCCGGGCGGCAATGGGGATCTACTGGCCGGAGATTAACTGCCTTGTCACCTCACCCCAGGAGACCATACTGGACTACATCGCCCTCTCCGCCGCAAAGGGTATGGACGAGAAAAAGGTTATTGACATCCTGACGGGGGATTTTCAGCGGGTGGAGCTCTATGCGAAGCTGGGCTATCAGATTCCCCAGGAAATTCCCGAAGAGGCATGGGCGGCCTACAGGGAGCTTGTGAGCCTCGGCTATACCTCCGAGCTTGTGAAAGGCTGAGATAACTGCATATAAAAAAAGAAATGCCGGAATATAAAGCTCATTCCAGCATTTCTTTCAGATTGTCGCAGATTTTTCTGCACACCTTTCTGTAGGTCTGCACCTCCGCGGCTGTCACGCCCTTAAAAATATATTCGTTCAGGGTCTCGTGCACCCTTGTGATGTCGTCTATGGCCTCCTGGGCGGCGGCGGTGGTGGCGTAGTGCATGTATCTCCTGTCCCTTTTGTCCTGCAGCGGCTCGATATACCCTCTCCTGCAAAGGCTGTCTATGGCCTGGGACACATGACCCCGGTTCAGCTTAAGCCGGCAGAAAATATCCGTGGGTGTGTCGTAGTCCCTGTGCTGTGAGAGATAGTACAGCACATCCACCTCCACCTTTTTCAGGTCGAATTTCTCCCTGACCTCATTGAACTGGAGCTCCAGCAGTTTTTTCATCTCAGAGCCGTTCAGGCTGACCTCCAAAGAACTGTCCATTTTATCGCCCCCGGAACACTTTAACTTTAAATAATTTTACTACTTTTTCTCCCGTAAAGCAAGGCGGGCCGCCGTCACCGTAACGGAGGCCCACTCGCGGCAATGTAAATAAGCATAAATCAAGGGGGGACAGCCCGCAATGAAGCAGCCTGTCCCCCTCTTTTATTTCCCGATCGGGTTATTTTGCGGGGCAGGTATACGGTTTTTCCTGTCTTCCGAGGAAAGCTTTATTCCGCGTCGTACACCTGCACCAGTTCATCGCTCTTTATGCCGTGCTTTTCCGCATAGCCTGTGAGTATAAGGGTGAGTGCGCCGTCGCCGGTGACATTGCAGGCGGTGCCGAAGCTGTCCTGAAGGGCAAAGATTGCCAGCATCAGGGCCGTGCCCGCATCGTCAAAGAGCAGGACACCGGTAATAAGTCCGAGAGAGGCCATGACTGTTCCTCCGGGGACACCGGGGGCACCGATGGCAAATATGCCCAGAAGCACACAGAATAGCGCCATGGTGCCGAAGCTGGGCAGCTTGTCGTAGAGCATCTTTGAGATGGTCATGCAGAAGAACACTTCCGTCAGCACCGAGCCGCAGAGGTGGATATTTGCAAAGAGGGGGATGCCGAAGTCCACCATGTCTCTTCTCAAAACCTTACTCTTTCTCGCCCCGGCCAGGGCGACCGAGAGGGTGGCCGCGCTGGACATCGTGCCCACGGCGGTGAGATAGGCCGGGCCGTAGTGCTTCAGCACCTCAAAGGGATTCTTTTTGGAATAGGCCCAGGCAATGAGGTAGAGGACCGCAAGCCAGATATAGTGGCCCGCCATAACTATGAGGATTATCTGTATGAAGGCCGGAACCTGGTGGGTTATCATGCCCTGATAGCTGAGGCTGCAGAAGGTGGAGCAGATATAGACCGGAAGTACGGGGATTATGACCTTCTCAACTATCTTCAGTACTATGTTCTGGAACTCCTCCAGAAGACTGCAGGTGAGCCTGCTCTTTGTCCAGACTGCGGCGAGGCCCGCCAGCATGCTCAGGGCAAGGGCGCTCATCACGCTCATAAGGGGCGGGATGTTGAGCTTGAAGAGCACATCCGGCAGAGACTTCAGGCCCTCCACCTCGGTGTCAATGGAGAGCTTCGGGATAAGGGCGTAGCCCGCACCCACACTCATAAAGGCGGCGGCCACAGAGGATGTGTAGGCGAGGATGACCGCGATGCCCAGCATCCTTGAGGCGTTGTTGCCCATGCGGGTGATGGACGGGGCAATGCAGCCGATGACAATGAGGGGCACACAGAAGTTTATAAGCTGACCCAGAATATACTGGATGGTGACAACGACCTTCATGGGGCCGACTGTGAACAGCTGGCCGAGGCCGATGCCTATGAGCAGTGCAAGGATGAGTCTGAAGGGCAGGCTCTTAAATATCTTTTTCATATTTACCTCCAAATAAAAAAATCCCTCTGCCCCGTAAAAACGGGACAGAGGGCAAATTTAACAAAATTGCGGTTCCACCTCTGTATTCCGCACCCCCTCACGGAGAGCGGCTCAATGCGTGCCATCACACGCAGGGCACTGTAACGGGCGCCGCCCGTCTTCCATACTCGCCCTAAGGCTTTGGGGAAGCGATTCCGGAATGCATTCAAATCAGATATCTTTACACCCTTCACAGCCGCCGGGCGCTCTCTGAAAAGCATCTCTGACCCTACTGGTTTCCATCAACATCTCTTTTCGGCCCTACTGTAGCACAGCAGTCCGGCAAATGTCAACACAAATATTAACAAATTTTGAATTCATCTCCCCTTATCCCCTTTTTCAACTGTATTTGAGCTTAGGGGATGAATTAGTCACAATTACAATGTAGAATTAGAGAGTATTCAGGCGCAGGCTCAGAGTCTGGCTGAAAATTTCAGTGCCGGGAGGATGGAAACGGAATGAAAAAAATTTTACTAAAGGTGGTTCTGCCGCTTCTTCTCCTGCTGATACTCTCGGGCCTTCTCTCCTGCATACTGATACCGCTCTACCACAAGGAAGTAAAATCGGCACCGGCGGAGTCCCTGCCCGATGAACACGGGGCCAATGACGGCCCTCCGGAGCGGGTCATACATATAGAGACAAATGAGGATGCGCTGCTCTGGCGGCTCCGGGCCATTGAGGCGGCGGAGAAGGAGATTTCCCTCTCCACATACCGCTTTTCCGATGACAGGAGCGGTCACGACATAGCCTCGGCTTTACAGCACGCTGCCGAGAGGGGCGTGAAGGTTAATATTCTTGTGGACGGTATAAGCGGATTTTTAAATGTCAGAGGCAGCAGAATGTTCAAAGCTTTGGCAAATACCGAAAACGTGAGCATCAAAATATATAACCCCATAAATCTCTTCACCCTCTGGAAGCTCAACTACCGCATGCATGACAAGTATCTCATCGCAGACAGCCGAATGTACATACTGGGCGGGCGGAACACCGACGACCTGTTCCTTGGCAATTACCAGGAGAAGCAGAATATAGACCGGGATATGCTGGTTTACAGTCCGGAGGAGCAGCCCGGAAATTCCATGCAGGAGCTGAAGGCCTACGCCGCGAAGGTCTGGGCTCTCCCCTGCTGCAAGGCCCTCAAAACCGGACATGGGAACAGCGAGACCGAGGCCCAAAGCCTGAGGGAGCACTATGAGGCGATGAAGGAAATATATCCTGAGGCCTTTGCTCCGGTGGACTGGGAAAAAGAGACAATGGCGGTAAATTCCGTAAAGCTCCTCTCCAATCCCGTCGAGACAAAAAACAAGGAGCCGCTGCTGTGGAGTTCTCTTGTGGAGCAGATGAAGAAGGCGGAGCGCTGCACAATACAGACCCCCTATGTGATATGCAGCAAAAGCATGTATGAGGATCTGAGCTCTGTCTCCGCCGGCGGAAGTACCGTGGAGATTGCCACCAACAGCGTTGAAAGCGGCGCCAACCCCTTTGGCTGTGCAGATCTTCTCAACCAGAAGGGCAACATCCTGAAGACCGGCGCCGGAATATACGAGAATATGGGGGAGCATTCCTCCCATGCAAAGACCCTGCTGCTGGACAATGACATAAGCATTGTGGGCAGCTTCAACTGCGACATGAGAAGCGCCTATCTGGACACCGAGCTCATGCTCCTTATCGACAGCCCTCAGCTCAACTCTGAGCTTCGGGGGGTGCTGGACGAAAACATGAGCCTATACCGCTCCCAGCTTCCTGACGGCAGTACCGACATATGTGCCGAATGTGAGGACACAGAGCTAACAGGCGGAAGGAAGATTATCTTCTCGCTTCTGCGCTTTATCTCTCCCCCCATAAGGCAGCTCTTTTAATAAAAGCAATATTTTAATTTGACCCTTTGGGATTAAGTACCCGAAGGGTCTTTTTTCTTCATTGTTTCCGGCTCCCCGCAGTCTGCAGGATTTCTCTCTGCTCCGCATTTTTTGCTGCCCGCGGCACAGATTGTGCGGATTTGCATTGAATATGAGCGGAAAATAAACTATAATGGTGCGGGTGTGTGGGCTATTGTCCCGCAGTCCTGCACAACGGAGTTTTTTCCTGCATCCTCTGTTTCTTTTGAGGCATACATTCGGGGAGAATTTTCTCATCCGTACATACCGGTGCAGTAAAAAGCTCAGATATTTATTTAGAGGTATTATTTCAATCAGAGGAGTACATAAAAATGAACAAACCAGTGCTAGTAGTTATGGCTGCCGGTATGGGCAGCAGATACGGCGGACCGAAACAGCTGGATCCTGTGGGCAGTCACGGTCAGCTTATTATTGACTATTCAATTTATGATGCCAGGCGGGCCGGCTTTGACACCGTGGTTTTTGTTATCAAGCATGAGATGGAGGACAGCTTCAAATCCGCTATCGGTGACCGCCTGTCAAAAATAATAAATGTGAAATACGCCTATCAGCAGCTGGACGATATTCCTGAGGGCTACAGCATCCCCGAGGGGAGAGTTAAGCCCTGGGGCACCGCCCACGCGATTCTTTCTGCGAGGAAGCTCGTTGACGGCCCCTTCGCGGTTGTCAACGCCGACGATTACTACGGCCCCGAGGCATTCAAAGTCATATACGATTATCTCAGCCGCACCTCCGACAGGCCGGGCTGCTATGAATATGCCATGGTGGGCTATCTCCTGGGCAACACCGTCACGGAAAACGGCTCCGTCGCAAGGGGTATCTGTGAGGAGGATGAGAACAGCTTTCTCACCGCCGTCACAGAGCGCACCCGTATAGAGAAGGACGGCAGAAATGCCCGCTTCACCGAGGACGGCGGCAAAACCTGGACAGAGCTCCCGGGAGACACCATAGTCTCCATGAACCTCTGGGGACTCAGCAGCAGCTTCATGGATGAGGCGCTCAGCCGCTTCCCCGCTTTTCTGGACAAAGCTCTCGCGGAGAACCCCATGAAGGGCGAATACTTCCTGCCCACGGTCGTGAGTGGGCTTATAGATGAGGGCAGGGCCAGAGTCAAGGTCCTGAGGAGCAGCGACAAGTGGTACGGCGTCACCTATCACGAGGACAAGCCCGTGGTGGTGGCTGCGATTGCCGAAAAGACTGCTCAGGGGCTCTACCCCGATGATCTCTGGGGGGAGGACTGATTATACCGGCCTCACTGCAGAAAAGCTCTTGTTTCCGCCGGATTTGTTCTTTTCCGTATGCCTCAGCGCAGAATACAGGATTGTTTTACCGCGCTTCTGTATTCGACTGCATGTGACGGCACACAGGCATTAGTATTGCATGACCCGGACTGCATGGGAAAATATTTTTCCGGACAGTCAAAGAAGCAGCAGCTTCGTGGAAATATGCAAAGGAGTTTTCAAAATGAAAAGATTTCCTGTACTGATGCTGGCAGTGCTTACGCTTACGGCTTTTGCGGGATGCGGAGCATCTGCCGTGCTACCCGCTGAGGGAACCCCCGCCGCGGAGATATCCGCTGAAGTACCCGCTGAAGCTTATGTCGAAGCACCCGCTGAGAGGCTGAATCTTGATATTATTGTCTCCCGTTACAGCGATAAAACTCAGGACTGGTGGGAGCAGTTTGAGGCTGACTTTGAAGCTGCAAATGAAGGTATCGGCCTAAGCATCGAAGTTGTCCCCTGGAGTGACATATACAGCCTTGTGAACAGCCGTATCTCTGAGAGCTGCCAGCCTGACATACTGAACATAAGCGGTTTTGCAGACTATGTGGCCGATAATCTTCTCATGCCCGCAGAGGAATATGTATCTCCCCAGCTCAAGAAAGACATTATTCCTTCATTCTGGGAGTCAAATGCAGTTGACGGGACCGTATGGGCACTGCCTCTTCTGGCATCCTGCAGGACACTGTTCTGCAACATGGATATCCTTGACAGAGCCGGGGTGGAGGTTCCCGGGACCTGGGATGATGTTATTCCCGCCTGCAGAGCCATAAAGGAAAAATGTCCCGGTGTCACTCCCTGGGCTCTTGATATTTCCACCGATGAGGGGCAGGCAGCATTTTCCTACTACGCGTGGAATTTCGGCGGCGGCTTTGTCGATTCCGACGGCTGCTGGGCGCTGAACAGTGAAGAAAATATCAAAGCCCTTGAGTATATTTCGGATCTTTACAACAGCGGCTGCTGCAATGCAAGCCCCATGACAGACACACGCTCTCTTCTTCAGGAGCAGTTTAACGAAGGGTCTCTGGCAATGATGATAGGGCCCTTCAACATGGCCGTCGGCGACAGAGACTTTAACCTTACCGTTTCAGCTCTGCCTGCAGTAAACAGTGAACCCGCAACACCGGGAATCTGTGATCAGCTGGTGGTATTCAAAAATGACGAGGCACCGGACCAGACTGCCCGCACAGCGGCTGTCACTGCATTTCTTGATGCTTTCTATCAGCCTGATACTTACGCGGGCTACATGGTTTACGAAGGCTTCCTTCCCGTAACCGGGGATGCCTCCCGCCTTCTGACATCCGAAGCCGAGCGGTTCAAAGATTCCGGCGGAGTGCCGGGAAACAGTGAGCTTTTTGCACACTTCTGTCCTCTCCTCCCATCCTGCCGGTTCTATCCCCTGCAGAAGGCCGAGTGGATGGATGTGCGAAACGGCGTCATTGAGGCTGAGCAAAATGTCTGCCGCGGGGATATCCCGGCCCGTGAGGCACTGGACAGACTTCAGCGCTCTGTCACCTGATTTGAAGGCAGACGCCGCAATTATCAGATGCACATACTCCACTGTTAAAGTACAGCGAAGCTATCTGTATCCGGTGATATGAGATTTCTTATAGAGCTTAATATTATTTTTGTCTGAGGTATAAAATATGAGTGAGTACAGAGTTATGAAGATAGAGAAGCCCGACTGGGGTCTGGTACCCGAGGCGGAGCTCATGGAGACCGGCTGGCTTGCCCCCTGCGGCATTTCTGCCTCCGCGCAGCTTTGCCATGATGGAAAGAAGCTCTATGTCCGCATGACAGCTGCGGAGAAGAATATCCGGGCCACCCTCACGGGGAAACTGGACCAGGTGTGCAATGACAGCTGTCTTGAATTCTTCTTTGCCCCCCTCCCCGGTGATGAGCGCTATTTCAACTTTGAATTCAACCCTCTGGGGGCTCTGAATCTGGGTTTCGGCGCAAAGCGGGCCACAAGGGTGAGGCAGATTGTAAAGAATCCGGAGCAGCTCTTTGCCCCTAAGGCCTTCCGCACGGAGACAGGCTGGGGTATAAGCTATGAAATCCCCGGAGAATTTATCCGCCGGTATTTCCCTGATTTTGAATTCAGGGGAATGGCCTGCGCCAACTTCTACAAGTGCGGCGATAAAACCGAGAAAATTCATTATCTCTCCTGGGCCCCCATGAGCTGTGACAGACCGGACTTCCACCGCCGTGAGGATTTCGGAAACATAATCTTTGAATGACAGATAAAAACCATATAATTTAATAAATTTGATAAAAAAACCATTGGCTGTGATGTGTACCCCCTTTACCGGGTTTCAGGAATTCCGGGTACATATCATATGCCAATGGCTTTATTTTTAATGGATGTGCTGCTGCGCTCATAGCGCCTCAATTTTATTGCCGGAGTCGGACGACACATCTGCATTGTAGGAGTTTCCCAGCAGTTCCAGCACTTTCTCCCCGGAAATCGGCCGGGAGAAATAATAGCCCTGGATATAATCAACTCCCCAGCCCTCAAGGAGCCTGACCTCCTCCGCATTTTCAACGCCCTCCGCTACGACCTGAAAACCCATTTCATTCAGAGTGGAGATAATTCCCCTGTAGAGAGAAGCAGACTCCCTGTTGTGGTAAATATCATTTATAAGGGAGCGGTCAAGCTTGATTACCGTAAATGGCAGCTTCAGCACCGAATTCACATTCGCATAGCCGGAGCCGAAATCATCCAGACACAGGCCTATGCCGGTCTGGGTGCATCTGTTGGAGAGGGAACGCATGAATTCATCGTATTCGAATGCAAGCTGTTCCGTAATCTCAAACTGGAAGAAACTGAGGGGTAGGGAAAAGCTTTTTATCACATCAAAAATTTGTTCAAGATGCCCCTCTTTTATGAGCTCCGCCGGGGAGAGATTGAACTTTATATTGTCCACAAGGGACATCAGCTGGGGATTTGCCGCCACAAATGCGCAGACTCTTTTTATCTGCAGCAGGTCAAGCCTGCCGATCTGTCCGTTTTTCTCAGCCAGGGATATAAAAAGGTCCGGCGATATGGGGCCGAGAACTGGGTGGTTCAGCCGGCTCAGGACCTCAAGAGAGGTATAGCGCTCCCGCTTTATTGAGTATATAGGCTGGAAAACCACAGTGAAAAGCTCCTGCTCAATGGCGGTGTCCAGATAGCGCTCAATCTCCTGACTGCGGCGGAAGCCCTCCAGAGTCTCAGGACTGCCCGAGACAATACAGGTCTCATTATTGCCCGGGGCCGTTGAGATGAGGTAGCCCACATAGGCCAGGAGCGCGTTGCTGTCTTTCTCATCCGCATTCAGTATCTCGCATATTATTGCAGGAGATTTGACAGACTCCCCCTCCAGCTCTATCGGTTTTGAAAAGAAAGAAAGAGCCCTTTTCTTCAGCTCATTCTGCTGCTCCATAGTGGTATTTATTACAACGAAGCGCTTTCCGGTCACCCGAAAGACGAGGCGCCGTTTGTCATTATCCCGAAGCATATCGGCACATGCCTTCAGAAGCCGGTTTCCCGCATCCGTACCCGACACAAGATTTATGCGCCTGAGCTGGCTGAGCTCCACCGAGAGGAGGTGAAAGCTCTCGTGATTCTCGGTGAAATTCCTGCAGCAGTCTCTGAAAAACTTCAGATCAAAGGCAGATGTGAGATTGTCCATAAAATGATAGGGGTTATTCAGCACAAAGTACAGGAGCACGATGCCCAGGGCGACGCCGAGATTTGAGACGTGATAGTCAAAATTGCAGGCCTGCACCAGAATCCCCACGGCATTTATAAGCGCCGTATAGGACAGCACCACTACCTTTGACCTGCCGATATCCCGGTGGAAAACTGCGCCGGTTATAACAGCAACTGCGAGCATCAGACCGTCGATAATAAATAAAATTGGGAAATCTGGCCCGCGGAAATATCTGCCGGCTTCATCAACAGCGAAAATTTCCCCGCTGCCGATATTCCATATCAGCAGCACAAGGGCCGCTGCTGGTATAATCACAAGCTTTTTCAACAGTCTTGCAGAGGTCTCCGCATTCGGGTAATATGAGCTTATATGCCAGAGAAAGAAATAATATGTGAGGACCTGGCAAAAGCACAGAAGCGAAGCGAGGGCCAAAACAGCCGTCCTGAACCCGGGCGACGGGATACCTATAATTACGGTGAGGGGAATATCTATGCACAGATCTACAATACCTGATATAATCAGCAGCAGGAAACTGCTGTTGTTTCTCAGGCACAGTGCTCTGTCCTCCAGAAAAAAGTACAGGATAATCAGCAGAAAAACCAGAGACGATATTAAAAAACACAGATTATAAATCATTTCTGCATCTCCCCCAGGTTATATTCCGCGCCGGTGTACGGCAGGAAAAATTTCCTATACCATGCAAACTATGCTAAACCTGCGTCAGGGAAATGTCAATGTATGTCTTTTGTAACTTATAGCGCCGAACAATTCCGCACCGCCGTCCCCCGCAGAAGCTATTCCTTTATATTTTGGGATTATAATCTGAGTCCAAACCGTCCCTCTACCAATATTCATGCGGCTTATTTTCCCATGTATAAATTTGATAATTCGTTTGCTTTTTTCTTTAAAAATGTTTACAATATTCACTGCGTTTTATATTGATATTTTTATCGCTTTTTACCAATATTCACCTCTGTTTTATCTTCGAAGGGGGGCTGCCGCCGGTGTAAACAAATCACACACTCTATTGTATCGGCCTGTGTCTTGTCATTCTGTATCTTGTGATGGGCACCGATGACCTGATCTGGGACATCGTGTCTATGTCCCGGCGTATTTTCGTCAGGGAAAAGCATATGACAAGAGAGGAACTCAATTCCGCGCCCCCTAAGCTTCTGGCACTGGCCATCGCAGCCTGGCATGAGGACAATGTGCTGGAGGCCGTTGTGGAAAACATGATAGAGTCGGTTCAGTATCCCCGCTCCATGTATCATGTCTTTCTGGGTGTCTATCCAAATGACGACGCTACAATTGCAGTTGCGGAACATCTCTCCGGAAAATATTCCAACGTACATGTAATTATAAATGAGCTCCCGGGCCCCACCTCCAAGGCTCAGAACCTGAACCATGTGATTCGTCAGATTCATCAGTTTGAGCTCCGGCGGGGCTGGGAATTTCAGGCCCTCATTGTCCATGACTCCGAGGATGTAATCCATCCTGAGGAGCTGCCGGCTGCAAACTGTCTGCTGGACAGCTACCCCGCAATTCAGTTTCCCGTGTTTCCCCTCATGGAAATGCCCACTTTTAAAAACTTCTTTAAGAATATTACTACAAATACCTATGCGGATGAGTTTGCAGAAAACCATTTCACAACAATGGTAAACCGCCGTTCCATGCATGCCTTTGTCCCCTCCGCCGGCACCGGTTTTGTACTGTCCAGAAGGGTGATTGAGTCCTTCGGCGGTGAAGATGTTCTGCCCCGTGACTGCCTCACAGAGGACTACCGTCTGGCTCTGACGCTTTTTGAAAAGGGTATTCCCCTCTACTATGCGCTGGAAAAGCTCCCCAGGCTTCGGGACGACGGCAAAATTCACTGGGACTATATTGCCACCCGCTCCCGCTTTCCGGATACATACCGGGCCGCCGTAAAGCAGAAAACCCGCTGGATTCTCGGTATCACAATGCAGTCCTTCCGGCTGAAGGATGTCTTTAAGACAAAAGATCTCAGCTTTATATCAAAATACACTCTGTATAAGGATGCCAAGGCCAAGGTCGGCAATCTGCTCTCTGTAATCGGCTATCCGGTACTCATTTATTTTCTTCTCTCCCTGTTTATAGATCTGCCGGCAATCTACCCCATCTACAGCCCGTCCTGGTGGATGAGCTGTATAGTCACCGGTATGATGCTGGAACGGCAGCTGTTCCGGAGCGTCGCCCTCTATAATATCTACGGCATGCGAACGGTGTTCTTCTCGGTCTTCTTCCCGCCGATATTCCCCATACGTCTCATATGGGGCAATATAATAAATCTGGAGGCCACGGTGCGGGCCTATATTCAGTTCTTCTCCTTCAAAAGAAAAAAGCGGGGAAAAGCCGGGCAGAAAAGTGAGAAATTAAAGAATTCAGCCAAAAATACCAGCCGCAGGCCCGGAAAGGCCATCGCCTGGGCAAAGACCGACCACGCCTTTCTGGAAAAGTCCGTCCTGCGCCGCTACCGCCGCAATCTGGGGGATGTGCTGCTTCAGCGCGAGGATATAAGTCCTGATGTATTGAAGCAGGCCCTGGAAAATAAGGGTGACGAGCTGCTGGGCTCCTATCTTGTGCGCACCGGAGCCGTCACTCCCCGTCAGGTTATAATCGCACTTTCCATTGCGACCATGACCCCGTATTCCCTGGAGCCGGACCTGAATGCCTACCCCGTTGCGGAGACCGCAGAGGCTCTGCCCTGCCCCCTGCCGGAGGGTCTGCCTGTTGTTCCGATGCTTACGGCGGAGGGGGGCTATGTTTTCGGCTGCACTGTAGACGCTCCCCTGGAAGCCGTAAGGCAGCTCTCCCGGACTTTGAAGAGCGACATATATCCCGTTTATATAACTGACGAAGCTATGGCCGGCGCCAGGGCCCTGCTCTCAGGTTCCGCCCCCGGAGTCCCCGATCCTCTGGATTCTCCGGAGGGGGAGCTGCTCAGGGGGGAGCGGATAAATTATGAGCAGTATATACTTGTTAGAAATGTCTGTCTCAGGCTGGGCTGCACATCCAAAGAGGCCCTTGAAAAAATGGGTCTTCTGGCCTCCGCAGGGTCCGCAGAAAAGTCCTCCGTCACTGTCTGATTTTATTCTGGAAAACCATAGACTAAAAAATCGCAGCACATAATGTGCTGCGATTTTGATGTTTTATTGAAGCTTAGGCTGCAGGAATTACTCCTCAGCGGAAGCCTTTATAGCTGCCTGAGCCGCAGCGAGGCGGGCAATAGGCACACGGAAGGGACTGCAGGAGACATAGTCCAGACCGACCTTGTTGCAGAACTCAACAGAGCTGGGATCGCCGCCGTGCTCACCGCATATGCCGAGGTGGATGTCGGGGCGGGTCTCGCGGCCCAGCTTTGCGGCCATTGCCACAAGCTTGCCCACACCCTTCTGGTCAATGCGGGCGAAGGGGTCGCTCTCATAGATCTTGGTGTCGTAGTAGGAGCTCAGGAACTTGCCTGCGTCATCACGGCTGAAGCCAAAGGTCATCTGGGTAAGGTCGTTGGTGCCGAAGGAGAAGAACTGTGCTTCCTTTGCGATATCGTCTGCGGTAAGTGCAGCTCTGGGGATCTCTATCATGGTGCCCACGAGATACTTCATATCGGAGCCCGCATCGGCGATGAGCTTGTCTGCGGCCTTCACAACGACATCCTTGACGAACTTGAACTCCTTGACCTCGCCCACCAGGGGTATCATGATCTCAGGGACCATGTTCCACTCGGGGTGGCGGGCCTGAACAGCAAGGGCGGCCTTGATGACGGCCCTGGTCTGCATCTCTGCGATTTCAGGATAGGTGACAGCGAGACGGCAGCCACGGTGGCCCATCATGGGGTTGAACTCGTGGAGGCCTGCAATGATGTTCTTTATGGCCTCGACAGACTTGCCCTTCGCATCTGCGAGAGCCTTTATGTCGGCCTCAGTTGTGGGGACGAACTCATGGAGAGGGGGATCCAGGAAACGGATGGTCACAGGGCAGCCCTCCATAGCCTCGTATATGCCCTCAAAGTCCTTCTGCTGCATAGGCTCCAGCTTTGCAAGGGCCTCAACTCTCTCCTCAAGGGTGTCGGAGCAGATCATCTCACGGAATGCCGCAATACGGTCGCCCTGGAAGAACATATGCTCAGTGCGCGTGAGGCCGATGCCCTCTGCGCCAAGCTCACGGGCCTTCCGTGCATCCTGGGGGGTGTCGGCGTTGGTGCGCACCTTCATGCGGCGGTACTTGTCGGCCCAGGACATTATGCGGCCGAACTCGCCGGCGATGGTGGCGTCCACAGTGGGAATAATTCCGTCATATATATTGCCGGTGGAGCCGTCCAGAGAGATGAAATCACCCTCATGGAAGGTCTTTCCGCCCAGCTCAAACTTCTTGTTTTCCTCGTCCATCTTGATGGTGCCGCAGCCGGAAACACAGCACTTGCCCATGCCGCGGGCAACGACTGCAGCGTGGCTGGTCATGCCGCCCCGGACGGTGAGGATGCCCTGTGCGGCCTTCATGCCCTCAATATCCTCGGGGCTGGTCTCAAGGCGCACCAGAACCACCTTTTCCTTGCGGCTGTTCCAGGCCTTTGCATCCTGTGCGCTGAACACGATTTTTCCGCAGGCAGCGCCGGGGGAGGCGCCCAGGCCCTTGCCCATGGGAACCGACTTCTTCAGAACTGTCTCATCAAAGCCGGGATGAAGAAGAGCGTCCAGAGAGCGGGGCTCAATCATTGCCACCGCGCGCTTTTCATCGATCATGCCCTCGTCCACAAGGTCGCAGGCGATCTTCAGTGCAGCCTGGGGGGTGCGCTTGCCGTTGCGGGTCTGGAGCATGTAGAGCTTGCCGTTTTCCACGGTGAACTCCATATCCTGCATGTCGCGGTAATGGTCCTCAAGAGTCCTGCACACAGATTCAAACTGTGCAAAGGCATCGGGGAACTGCTCCGCCATCTGAGAGATGGGCATGGGGGTGCGGACACCTGCCACAACATCCTCACCCTGGGCATTCACAAGGAACTCACCGAAGAGCTTTTTCTCTCCGGTGGCAGGGTTGCGGGTAAATGCGACGCCTGTGCCGGAATTCTCATTCAGGTTGCCGAATACCATGGGCATGACACTGACGGCAGTGCCCCAGGAATAGGGGATGTCGTTGTCACGGCGGTAAACATTGGCCCTGGGGTTGTCCCAGGAGCGGAATACGGCACGGATTGCCTCATAGAGCTGAACCTTGGGGTCGGAGGGGAAATCCTCGCCGATCTGTGCCTTGTACTCAGCCTTGAACTCCTCTGCCAGCTCCCTGAGGTCGGCGGCGGTGAGGTCAAGGTCGGACTTCGCGCCTCTCTCGGCCTTCATCTTATCTATGAGCTCTTCAAAATATTTCTTTCCGACTTCCATGACAACGTCCGAGAACATCTGGATGAAGCGGCGGTATGAGTCGTAGACAAAGCGCTCAAACTTGGGGTCGGGGTTGCCCTTTATCATTGCGGCAACAACATCGTCATTTAGACCCAGGTTCAGTATGGTATCCATCATGCCGGGCATTGAGGCGCGGGCCCCGGAGCGGACAGAGACCAGCATGGGATTTTCAAGATCACCGAACTTCTTGCCGTTGATCTTCTCCATGGTCTCAACATTCTTCATTATCTCAGCCATGATCTCGTCATCTATGGTGCGTCCGTCCTCATAGTATCGCGTGCAGGCCTCTGTGGTAATGGTAAAGCCCTGGGGAACAGGCAGACCTATATTGGTCATCTCGGCTAGATTTGCACCCTTTCCGCCCAGGAGCTCACGCATATTTGCATTGCCCTCGGAAAACAGATAGACATACTTTTTGCTCATCGTTTATTATCCTTTCACGTTTAAAATATCATAATCATATATTAGTCAGCGTTCTTTAGAATAACACAACTGTTCATATATAATCAAGATATTTTAATGACAAAAATCATGATTTTTTTGCAGTTTTATCATATATTTTGTCTGAAATTGCCGCAAACTCCTGAATATTCAGGGCTTCCCCCCGAATTTGGGGAGAAATACCGCAGCTTACAATAATTGCCTCAATGGCAGCCCTTTCAATTCCGGTGCCCGCGGACAGCGCATTTGCAAGTGTCTTGCGCCTCTGTCCGAAGGCCGCACGTATTACCTTAAACAGGAGTTTTTCGTCCTTTACCTCTACCGGTGCTTCGGTCCTTCTGGCAAGGCGGATCACACTGGAGCTGACCTTGGGTCTGGGAATAAAGCAGTCCGCCGACACATCAAAAAGGAGCTCCGGCTCCGTGTACCACTGTACAAGAAGGCTGAAAGCTCCGTATTCCGCTGTATTGGAGGGCGCACATATGCGTCTTGCCACCTCCCGCTGGATCATCACGGTGATGCTGTCAAAGACCTCTGATTTTATAAGCGCGGTGAGCACCGGCGTCGTGACATTGTAGGGCAGATTTGCGCAGACCGCGGGCCGAAGTCCTTCGAAATGCTCCTCCGCCAGCTTTCTTATGTCCTGCTCCAGGATATTCCCGAAAATAAGCTCCACATTGCCGCAGTCTGCCAGGGTCTCCGCCAGCACCGGCTTCAGAGTCTTGTCCAGCTCCACAGCCAGCACCTTTCCTGCCCTCTTTGAGAGCTCCTTTGTGAGACAGCCTATGCCGGGGCCTATCTCAAGCACACCGGAATTCTCATCGATTCCGGCCTTCTCCGCGATATTTTCCGGCACCCAGGCCGCGGTAAGAAAATTCTGACCCAAAGATTTTGAGAATCGGAAGCCGTGGCGCCGCAGCAGTTCCTTTATCTCACAGATGTTGGTAAGCTCCATGCTCACTTCATCTTAAAGTAGCGCATCCACTGGCCGATTATGCACATGCATATGAGCACCATGCCGCATATCTGGGCCATGAGGTTCGCGTCACTCATAAAAAAGAGTACAAACATCACCAGCAATGCAATTACGGTCCAAATGATAGCGGAAACAAGATAAAAATTTCTGCCTTTCTTTTTGTTCATGATTCTCCTCCTATTTTTTCAGCAGTTTTTCAAATGCCTGTCTCGCCGGGTCGTGTCCCCCTTCATCCACGAGGACATTTCCCCGGTATCTGTAGCCTTTTTCTCTCAAAAGCCTCTGCATGGGCTTGTTTTTCCTGTGGGTATCCGCCCGGACCGCCGAAACACCCAGCTCCCGGGCCTTTTCCTCGATGCAGTCCATCATATACTCGGATATTCCGCTGCTGCGGTATTCAGCCGCCACGGCAGCCCTGTGGGCCACGCAGTATGGGCCGTCGGAGCCCCACTTGCCGTCTGTTATATCGTCGTAGCAGGCCTCCCTCTCATCCGTGAGGGTGAAAAAACCGGCGATCTCGTCACCGTGGCGTACAAGCCAGCATATCCCCCGCTCTATATCCGCAGTAAAATTTTCAGCGCCGGGGTAGTCTCCCTGCCACTGGTCAACCCGGAATTTCTTCAGTGAGCCCCTGGCATCGGCCACTATCTCCATGATTGCGGGAATATCCCTGAGCTCCGCCTGAACGCAGCTGAGAGGCTCGGTCAGCTTTTTCCGCTTTGCGTCCTTCTTTATCTCCTCAAGGAGCTTTAAATCCTCCCTGTCCGTGAAGCTGAGCTTTGCAAACATATCGGGACGCCTGGCCATGGTGCGCTCAAATTCCTTTTTGCGCCGCCATCTGTCCACCTTCTCGTGGTCGCCCTGGAGAAGGACTTCAGGCACGGCGCGGCCCTCCCATACCTCCGGTCTTGTGTACTGGGGGTATTCAAGAAGGCCGTCCCAGTGGCTCTCCTCGGTGTAGCACTCCTCATCCGAGAGCACCCCGGGCACAAGCCGGCAGACGGAGTCCGCCACCGCCATCGCGGCAATCTCCCCGCCGGTCATCACAAAGTCACCAAGGGATATCTCCTCATCCACGCACTCCTCTATGAAGCGCTCATCCACACCCTCATAGTGGCCGCAGACAAGCACCAGATGGTCGTAGTTATCCCGCAGGCGCCTTGCAGTGCTCTGATTATAGGGTGCGCCCTGGGGGGACATATATATGACCCGGCTGCGCATCCCCCTGGTCTGGGATTTTATATGGTCGAGGCAGGATTTAAGAGGCTGGGCCATCATAACACAGCCCCAGCCGCCGCCGTAGGGGTAGTCATCCACCTGAAACTGCTTATTTTCCGTATAATCCCGTATCTGTACACAGTTTATCTCAATAATTCCCTTTTTCGCCGCCCTGCCCAAAATACTCTCATGGAGCACGGCGTTCATGGTGTCCGGAAAAAGGGTCATAATATCTATCCGCATTTACATTCCCTCTATAAGATGAACCCGGACTATCCCGTTTTCAATATCCGTGGACAGGATGAACTCGGGCACTGCGGGAATCAGATGCTCCTCTCCGCCACGCACAACATATACGGGGGAGGCGGGTGTCTCCATTATCTCTGTGAGAATTCCCACCTCACTGCCGCCCTCATCCAGAACCCGGGCGCCGATAAGGTCCTGAAGGAAGAAATCCCCCTTGGGCAGCTTTGCATCGGCCCTGTCGATAAAGATCTTCTTCCCCTTCAGACTCATTGCGGAGTTCACATCCCCGATCCCCTCGAGTCTGCACAGGAGAAAGCCCTTCTGCTCCCGGCAGGACAGGAATTTAAGCTCCCTGCCGTCGATATAGATACGCCCGCAGCGTTTCAAAAAGGCCGGCGAATCCAGCCAGACCTGAATTTTAACTTCTCCCCGCACACCGTGGGTGTTGACTATCTGTCCGGCCTCAATATACTGTTTTTTCTCCATGCCGCACCTCCCGGGCTTCTGCTCATTTAAACGATTTATTTTATCATACATAACTGCTTTTTGCAAAGGCAATATACTCTGCCTGGCCTGAATATTCCTGTTATTCTTCCCCTTTTACAGATAGAATAAAAAATAAACCCTGAAACCAAATGTTCCAGGGTTTAAATGGTGGACGATACAAGACTCGAACTTGTGACCTCCCGCACGTCAAGCGGATGCGCTACCAGCTGCGCCAATCGTCCGTCTGCCTCAAGCGAAGGTTATTCTAACTCATATGGTGCATATTGTCAAGACCTATTTCATAAAGCCCGAAATAATTTTAAAGAATGAAAAACTGAGGCCTGCAGACACAGGCCTCAGTTTTTCTGCTCGCTAAATGCACTTTAATTGACACAGTAGGCAGTTATTGTCTTTTCAACGCCGAAGCATTCTGCCGTGATCTTCACGCCTCCGGCGATTGTGCCTATGATATTGACCTCGCAGCTCAGTGTGTCATCACTGGGAGTAAGCTGGATTATGGAGTCATCACTTACCGTCCAGTTTATCTTAATGCCCTGAACAGTCAGCGGATAAGGCACCGCCGTGAGGGTGAGGGGCTCATCCCCCAGGTGCATGGTGAAGTCCTCAATTTCCTTTTCGTAGAACTTTATAACTATGCGCTCCAGTGAAGGTGTAGGAGTGGGTGGCACCGTGGGTGCAGCCTCGATAACCGGAATATCATTTGTTGCTGCAACAGGGGGTGTGACCTTAGATTCCACATGATCTGCACCGTCAAGGCTGGTGGACACCATGACTATCACTGCAAGAATTACTGCGACAACCAATATTAAGCCAAAAATCATCTGCCATTTTGTGTTAGTCTCCGCGCGGTCGTAGGCAGCAGTCCCCTTGACTGTGCCGGGAGTCGTGCCCGGAGTGCGGCCGCTCTGCGCAACTCTCCGCGTACCGCAGTTTGGACAGCGGCTGCGCAGGGAAGAAAAAGTTGCGCCGCAGCGGCGGCATTTAACTTCAGGAATCATGCTCACTTACAAGTTCCTCCTATTCTATGTAGGTATAGAATTACTCATAAATAATACATCTTAATGGCCAATTCGTCAAGACTTGAACTGCACTTCAGGGCAAATTTAGTCAATATTTGGGGCATATTCCCCCACTATAGCTCCATTTTTACTATATTTTATGTAATATCTCCGTTTTTTGGCGCCGGATTCGGTGAAAAACTGCCACCGGTTAAAAGTTATCTTTTATTGTGTTTTTAAACTTTTAAGTTAAAATCGGCAAACTTGCCTTCCCCTGATTCTGCCTCCGATGCAGCGGCACTCCATGTATTTTAACTCCACTTTTTATTGAAAAAAATCCGGGGAAATGTTAGAATGTGCTTATATTTATTTATGGAATGGAGCAGGTATTATGGCAAAAAGTATTACCAGACTGGTTCTCACAGGCGGCCCTGCCGCTGGAAAGACCACCCTTATCAGCCGGATTCTCAAGGAATTCAAGCAGGAGGAGGGCTGGCGGGTAATTACCATACCGGAGACCGCCACCGAGCTCATATCTGGTTTTGGAATAAAGCCCTTCGGCAATTGCGTGAGCATGGTGGATTTTCAGTATTTTGTCACCTCTGACCAGCTCCACAAGGAGAAAATGGCTCTCGCCGCCGCGCAGCTTGTGCCGGAGGAGAAGGTTCTCATCGTCTATGACAGGGCGGTCATGGACAACAAGGCCTATGTCTCCGACGAGGAGTTCAGGGCCATGCTTTCCCGCCTTGGTAAGACCGAGGACGATATAATCGCCTCATATGACGCGGTGCTGCACCTTGTCACCTGCGCCAAGGGTGCGGAGTTTGCCTACAACTTCGGGAACGCGGCCAGATACGAGAGTGTGGAAGTTGCGCGGGAGAAGGATGATCAGGCTCTACGGGCCTGGAGCCGCCATCCCAATGTGAGGGTCATAGACAACTCCTTTAATTTTGAGGACAAGATTGAGAGGGCTGTTGCCGCCATCTACGGAATACTGGGACAGAGTGCGCCACAGGCGGACAAGCGGAAATATCTCATATCCATGCCCGACTGCAGGTCCTTTATGGAAAAGTATAACGCCGCAGACGTGGAGATGATGCAGACCTACCTCTCCTCTGCCTCCCCAAGGCTGGAGCGCCGGGTGCGTCAGCAAAAAAACGGCAGAGATTATCTCTATTTCTATACGGAGAAGCGCCTTGCAGATGACGGCAAGCAGTGGGTCACGGAGCGCCCCATCTCCGAGAAGGAGTATATATCCTACCTCATGGAGAGCGATGTGGGGCTTCACGCCGTGCGCAAGACCAAATACCGTTTTAACTGGGATTCAAGAAAAATGGAGATAGATATTTATCCCTTCTCTCGGGACAGGGCAATACTTTTTATCTACGGCAATCACACCGAAGATGCGGCTATTCCCCCTGAGCTGAATATTCTCCGGGAGGTCACCGGTGACATGCAGTATAAAAACCGGACCCTCGCAAAAACCCAGACACTGTAAGAACTCAACTGGATTTTAAAAAGCACGCAGCAAAGGCGGCAGGAATTTTCCTGCCGCCTTTTTTCTCTTTATTTAAGACTGTCCCTTTACTTTCGATTGTTAATGCTCACAATAGCCGTGAGGAATAATCCTGCTACCAGTGCAAGCGGTATTATCCAGAGTAAATGCCATGCACTTATCATTGCTTAACCTCCTGCCATTAATTGGGATAGGCTCCGGTACAGGATACGATGGAACTGGTGTACCCGTTTAACCCGCATTTACAGCGTATGTCTTTAATACCTTATTTATTGCCCTTTCTGTAAATTGTACCCTGTTTAGCTGCGGAATATTCAGGTGCTGCACCGTATTCATGCAGTTCGGGTTTGGGCTCAATACTGCCGTCTTCTCTGCTCCAAGCCTGTCCCCATGGCTGCTGATCATCTGCATGACATTGAAATTGAGCATGGCATCTGCATTATTCTGTAAAAAAACGAGGAGCGTCAGGCTGCAAGTTTCATGTCGTGCTGATATTTCACATACTCCTCGCCCGCTCCTGAGATGAGTGCGTCGATGTCCACGCAGCCGGCCCTCAGTATATCAACAATCGGCGCTGAGAGTTTTGCATATGTTTTGGATAAAAGCTTTTCTTTAAGCTCTGCAATCTCTTCAGCCGTGAGTCTGCCGTCCTTATTGGAGGCCTTCCAGTCCTCCACGCAGGTCTGCTGGAGCTCCACCGCCGTCTGACGTGCAATTTCGACAGCGCTCTCTGTGGCGCGCTGCAGCGTCTTTGTCTTGACGGAGCGGCCCAGCTTTGCAACCAGCCACGCGCCGACGATAGTGAGCGCGGTGGTACACAGTGTTCCAATGATCTCAATCACTATCGAGATCACTTCAGTCAGTATTTCATTACCCATTTTGTAAACCCTTTCTGCTCAGTCGTGAGCGCGTTCATTAATAAATTTATCGAGCTTGTCCTTTGCAGCGGGGACATTATGATCCACGCCCAGTTGTATCAATCCGTCCAAGCATGCGCTGAGGCCGTAAACAATCAGCGCATTTTCTTTCTGGATTGAGTCCCTGTCTTTTTCCTCCTTCGTTTCCAGAGCCGCGAATTTTACCTCAAGTGCGCGGGGAGACGTCGCCCACTTATAGAGTTTTATAAGCAGTGCAACAATAGCCCCTACAGCAGCACCAAAACCGCTGATTTTTATTACTACATCAATAACTTCCACTCCTGTACCTCCAGCAGCTTCTTCCATGTATTTTTGCCGGCGATTCCGTCGGCCCTGAGGCCCTGGGCTCTCTGGAAGTCCACCACGGCCTCTCTGGTGTACTTCCCGTAATTGCTGTTGATGTCCAGATACGCATTGCAGCGGGCAATGAGCAGGGTCTGTAGCACCAGCACATCCGCGCCCGTCATGCCGAATGCCAGTTCCCGGGGCGGCCAGTACGCCGTGGAGGGTGCAGGCCTCGGTGCAGGTGCAGGTGCAGGCTCCGGCTCCGGATCAGCTGCGTCAACATCCACGTCGCAGAGATTACAGTAAAACTCGTTTGCATATCCGCCCCTCTCCTCAATGTTCTTGATAGCGGGTTTTTCAAAATCAACACAGACTTTTGCAGCCGCCTCATATACTCCGGTGCAAGTCGTAAGATAACGCCACAGCGCCGGGAAGTCTGTCTGAAGCTCCTTGACTGCGAACTGCACCTGCATGTCCTCATCCCCGATACTCACGCCACGGGCACGGGCAAAAGCCAGCAGCTTAGCCTTGCGGCTGGGGTGTGTCCACTGACACAGACCGTAGCCTATAAGGTCGGTCACAAAGATTGTATATGTACCGTTGTCAACCGCCGCCGTGTAGTCTGCGTCGGAATATGCGGTCATGCCGTTCTGGGCGTTGTTGGCCCGCATGCCGCTCTCGGCCCGCATATTGCCCATAAGACCGCAAGCACCGGTGCGGGACAATCCCGTCCTTATGAGGGCAGTATATATTGTCTTATTACTCATACTCAGTCCTCCGGCAAAATCCCGACCTGAGATTTTTCATTTTCTTCATCATTCTGCCTCATTAACATCTTAAATCTTCATGGGCCCATAAACAAACGCCATCTGGACGCCGGGTCAACCGCAATTATATCCGCTGTCACAGCACAGTCATCTCCTCAGGCGGGATTTCCTCAGCGGGCGGGGCGTTCTTTGCGTCAATCGCCTCATTAAGTTCCGCAAGGTCAGGCTCAGTCAGGACACTCTTTTCAAACCAGCCTGTGGCGTTGAGAATCACCCAGTAATCCGCCATTTTTCCTACTGCATCAAGCAGTCCTTTTTTGATAAATACAGCAAGTGAAAACACTAAACGTTACCTCCCAATGATATTAGGGCAGAGTTCAGCTCTGCAAATTTTTTGTCTACATATGCCGCCATATCCCCCACACCGTTGACCGTGGTATCGCCTGTGTCGCTGTAGACTGTGGTTTTACCGGGCAGGGCTGTGGGTGAACCGGAAACAGAAATAGTATTTTCTGTTGGGTTTGCAACTTCATATGCTATATCAAGCGGGTTATCATGTAACCAAACTTTAAGTTTATCAAGGCTGAGACTTCCATCATCATTTTTGAATTTTTGAGAAAATTCTATTGTAAGCACTAAATTTGTGCAGCTATTCGGTGGAGCGAAATTAAATCCTTCTGCACCGCTATAAGTGTTATTCCAGGGCAGTCTATCGCATTTGAAATAATCGCCTCTGCGAATTCCTTTACTGTCTTGTACAAACCCGTAAATTACAAAAACCCGACCGTTTTCTATTTCCCAGCGGCTGTTTTCGTCAGCGATTTTATGCTTCCAAGTTGTTTCGAGTTTTCTGGTTTTCCAGTTCAGCTCACCGCCGTACACATCCTGACCGAATGTGGCTGTATAAGTATTACCATTGTAGGGTTCATAGGTTGTCGCATCATCTGCTAATTCAATTTGTACATTTGAAATTAATCCAGTTGCAACTTCTGATGTTTCTGTTTCCCTTGATAATACAATACATTTGCCATCGCTTCCTACAATCGGAGTACCTACAATAGCTGTTATTACTTTTTTTGTTCCATCTAATACAAAAGATGGAGCCGATATGCCAGACTCTGTGCGCACTTCTACGCTAATTCCAGTATTTGGAGTGTCAAAAGAAAGAGTAATTTTCCTGCCAGAAGGTAAGCAATCAGGCGGTACCTCAAGGATGTCCCAACGCTTTTTTTTAGGATTGCCAATATACTCGTCATGACATATATTTTCCCCGCATCTAGTCAGCTTTGCCTGAGTATACGGCACAATATTCCGCACATTCGTGGGTGACGGGTCTCCGCTTCCTTCCTGCTTCGGCTCCATATGGCTGATTGCTTCAAGGGGATAGTTCGGAATGAAGTTATCCTGCACCACTGCTCCGCTCAGGCTCAGAGGATAACCGAACAGGTCAGCGCTCTTTTTACTGGACAGGGTTTCCGTGGTGTTGATTGCCTCGTCGTTTATACGGGCATCACCGTTTTTGATTTCTGCCGTGGTGGTTCCGTTCCTGTCTGTGACCGTGACTATCGCCCCTGTGGCAGTTTGCTCAACAGACGCAGAGGGGGAAAAGCCATCTGCTCCTGTGGTGCCTGCCGGACCCGTATCTCCGGTCTCTCCCCTGTCTCCTGTGTCTCCCTTGTTACCCTTGAGGTTTTCAAAGATAAAGTTCAGGGTACGTGTGTCATTTTCTGTTGCAGAGCTCACGGAGGCCCCCGGCGCCCCGCCGTTCTCATTGAGCGCCACGGTTACGTCAGATACGATGGAAGCTTCGCAGCGGTCTATTGCGTCCCGTGCGTCTGTAATGAGCCCTGTCAGAGCCGAGGCCTCGGGGCCCGATACTATTTCTCTGTCCACCGTCACAGCGGGGAGCACAACAATTTCAAAGCGGGGCGAAACAATCAGGTCGTTATTCCCGTCGTAGAGGCGGATCTCACATTCAAGCTCTCCCGGTGCCGCGGTGGTCTGGGCCGTCAGCTTATAGCAAACAAGGCCGCCTTCTATTCTGCAGTCATTGAAAATACCGCTGCCGTCCGGTTTCCTCGCCGCAAATACGGCAGACACATCGTCTCCGAATTCAATGGGCTGCCCGTCCTCCGTAAGGCTTGCCGCAAAGCTTCTGCCGGTCTCCCACTGGCGCACAAAGAGGCTGGCCTGGGAGCCCTGTTTTTCAATGTCCAGACTTATATATTTGCAGCTCTCTATCATGATTCATCTCTTCCTTTCACCGGAAATCCTCAGACCCAGAAAAGATGCTCTGGCTCCGTCTCCTTAGCACCGGCTCCGTGGGCCTTATCCCAGGCCTTCTGGCTTCTGGGGCCCCAGGCGCCGTCAACGGCGATGTTGTAGCCTTTGTTCCTCAGCTCCCGCTGAACAAGGGCCGCGTCTCTGCCGTCAGGTGCTCTGCCGGGGTAGTATGTCCCCCCTCTTCCGGAGCTGCGGGTGTTCTGGGGCTGAACCGCCTGCCCCGGGGCATAGCGGCCGGTCATCGCAAAGTAGCGCTCCTGACTGATAAGTCCCAGACCATAGGCCGCATCCGGGTTGGAGGCTATCCAGTAATCCCGCATCTGCTTTGCGCTCTCGTCCCCGTAAAGCTCCGCATAACCGCTGAAATCACCGTATTTTGCCCTGGTCTCGGCCTCACTGTGTCTGCGGCGGTAGTCCCGCTCCTCTCTGTCCTGCTCAGCCCTGAGTTCCTCCCTGCGGCGGTCATAGGCCCTGTCCGCCTCAGTTCTGTAATTCTCCAGCTCATCGGCATAGCGCTCATATTCTCTGTCTCTGAGATTTTGAAGCAGCTCATTGTCCTCCCTGAGTCTGTCTCCCTCGTTCTGATATCTGCTGTAGGCAAGGCTGTACAGCTCCGGGACTATCTCCCCCAGCTCCCTGAGGCTGGCGTCATACTGCTGCTGTCCCGCGTTCTCCGCATAGCTTGAGCTGTAGCCGCCTGTGAGTGCGGAGGCCCTGCCCACGGTGTCCCGCATGGCTTCTTTCCCTCTGCGGGTGTAGTCATCCCTGTACTGCCTGTAGAGTGGGTCGGCCCTGAGATCATATTTAAAATCCGGTCTGGTTGAGAGCCTGTCATAGCTCTCCCTGAGCTCATCCTCGTAGCTGCCCTTGTAATGGGGTCTCTCCCCCGCAGAGCTGACATAATTTGTATCTTCTGAAAGCTCTCCGGGATTTTTCTCCCGGCGGAGCATTTTTTCCTTTTCTGCCATCGTTTCTCCTTCTCTATGTGCCGGCGTGCCAGCTGCCCGATAAAAAGCACTCTGTCTCCGCACTGTGCCAGTCATTTCCCGAATATATAAAAGCCTGAGATAAAACCGGTCTGCCCCCGATAAAAAGCTGTCCGCTCCCCCCTGAGAGCTCGGCCGTGATCTTAAAGAACGGACTGCCGTACAGCCAGTCGTCTCTGCAGAAGAGGTAATATGTGCTTTTCCCCCGGACGCTGAAGCTCAGGCTGCAGTCTTTATTATCCGGACTCCCTGAGGCCCGGACTGTGATCTCCCCCTGAGGCTCACCCAGTCTGCCGCTGAAATAGGGCGTCATGCTCACATAGGCTCTCAGGAACTCCGATTGGCCGGAGATGTACTCTGCCGAAATCCTTGCCCTGCCGCTGTGGGCAAAGGTCATCTCGACCATGCAGACCCCGCTCTCCCCCGGGGAACTGGTGTGGCCTGCCGCTGCGTCAAGGTTATAGAATTCCCTTCTGTCCGTCACGCTGAAATATCTCGCCTCCGGGGATTTGATATGCACATCTATCCCGCCGGTCTCATCCCGGTATATTTCAGAGCTGACTATAAAGAGCCAGTATGTCTTTCTGTCCTCCACCTCGCAGGAC
The DNA here is from genome assembly GCA_050943875.1 of Candidatus Limivicinus sp. Classification (GTDB taxonomy): domain Bacteria; phylum Bacillota; class Clostridia; order Oscillospirales; family Oscillospiraceae; genus Limivicinus. The sequence goes on from JBMNPZ010000001.1 coordinate 109,169, forward strand.
ATGGAGACCTTATCTGAATTGCTCTCTGCCCTCGCAAGGCAGCTCCCGGTGGGCCTGCCGTCTGTTAAATTTACACCCGCATCACAGCTGATATAGGACCGCAGTACCGGGATGCCCTGATAGTCCGGGGCATTTTCCGCCGTGAATTCGGCCCTTCCTCTGTATCTGAAGCTCAGTTTTTCCCTGTACACCGTATATTTTGAGGCATAGATCACATAGTTTGTATCCGAGCTCAGATCCTCAATACTGCCCCTGTCGACTAATATGTAATCTCTCTCAGGCTTTGCAGGCGGCTTTATCCTGAGCTCTGCGGACACGGCCGTATCTCCGCCCTCCAGGGGCTCATAGGCGTTCTTTGTAAAGAGGAAGTATGTCTTTCCCGCCGTGACATCGGCAGAAAAGCTGAAATTCGGATCTGCATCCTCCCCCTGGACATAGCCCCCGTGACCCTGTCCGCTGCCGACAGAGTAATCCACTTTTCCCGTTGTGCTGTTGAAGTTGTTTTTATCGCAGAGGAAGGCCTCCAGATACTGATAGCTCCGTGGCACTGCCGCGTTTTCTGTGTATATCTCCGCCCTGCCGGAGTGGGCAAAGCTCAGTTTTACACAGCTGTATCTGCCCGGGCCCAGGCTTATATGATGCGCGGCTTCTTCCTCAAGCAGAGTGTATTCGGCGCTGTCGCCCAGTCTCCAGTTTACCGGCGGCGGGATTATTTCAAATTCCAGCGGACCGGGCATATATCCGCCCCGATACATACCCAGCAGGTAGTATATTTTTCCGCTTTCTACGTCCAGTTCAAAGGACTGCCCGCCGTTTGTGGAATATATGCAGCTCAGCGGCACGCCGGTGTCCTCATCTACGTCCGGCGGGGGCGTGCTGTCATTGCAGAGCCAAAGCTCTGTCCCGCTCATGGGATTTATAAGCGAGAACCTTGTCCGGGCCGAAAAATCAAAGCTAAATTTGATACGCGCAATCTGTTTCTTGCTGAGATCTATGCTGTAGCTTCGGTTCTTCTGGCTCAGATCTGTCTCTGTGCCCTTGTCCACAACAGAGAATTTATCCGGTGTCACGCCGGGGTCTATAGTTCCGCCGCCTTCTGTGCCGCCGCCCCCGCTGCCGCTGCCGATGAAGCTGCCGTATACGGCCGGTGTCCCTGTGCCGGTGTTGTAGCCCGGGTTCCAGTTTCCGGTGGCATAGTGATACATCTGGTTGCTGCCGTAGCCTGCATATTCAGTGCTGCATGTGAACCAGAAATATACGTAATCGGGCTTAATATCAAGGCCGGAAAAGCTGAAACTGAGGTAACTGCCCGCAGTATTGGCGCTGAAGCTCAGGCTATCGGAGCTCACAAAATTTCCCGGGGGATAATCGCCCTCCGGCGGAGTGGTATAGAGAAAGCATGTCGCCGTGGAAGGATTGCCGGAAGAGAGGGGGGAGACAAAGTTTGTGCTGACGCTTATTTCGCTGAGCCCCGTCTCCCCGGCCTCATAGTTTACCCTGGTGCCGTAGACCACAAACATATCCGTGTCATTTACATAGTCAACGCCCCCTGCGGAAGTACCTGTATAGCTCCACCCGCTCCACGCTCCGCTCCTGGCGCGGGCTTTTTTCTGTAATCTGTCAAAGTAACCCATCTGCCGCCTCTCAGTCTGTCAGCATGAAATAGAGCTGACCCTCCGCCGGATTCGAAACGGCCTCTTCAGGTGGCGCGCTGCCGTAGGAACAGTCCGACAGCACCAGGGCCCCGGCGTAGAGCTTCCAGCCGTCCGGTATCTGGAGTGCGTTGTCCACCGTGGGTGCCATGCCCACGCCGAGAGCCGTGCCCCCTGCATTGAACTTCATTGCCCACTGCTGGTGATAGAGACGGAGGGTATAAAAACTGCTGCTGCCGAGAGTATCCGATATTGTGAGGCGGACGGTGTAGCTGTCCCCCTCCATGGCCCCGCCCAGGACTGAAGGGCTTGCCCATTCATCCGACCATATGCCGCTCTCAAAGCCAGAAAGCTCCGTCTCCCCGCTCCACTGTCCGCCGGTGGGCTGTATGCTCACGCTGACAGTGTAGCCGTTTCTCCCGCCCAGGGGAGTGCAGATTACTGAGGCTCTCAGTTTAAAATATCTGCCGTTTTCCTCCTCGGTCCCGTCACTTCCGCAGCGGAGAACTCCGAGGCCGTTGAGGGAGGGGGGCACGTAGGGCTCCGGGGATATTTTTATGCTCTCTGAGGCCTCCATGCCGCGGCTGTCCGTCACGGTGCAGATCACGGTGCAGTCCCCCGGCAGAACGGCGGTCTCAAGGCTGGTGCCGCTGCCGGATATCTCCGTGTCCCTGTACTTTATTCTGTATCCCGCAATCTCCGCACCGGCACAGCTGCCCATGTCTATCCTGTCCGCGTCGAAGCTTATTCTGCTGCGGCTGATCCCGGCAATATATCCGGCGAATGCCGCGGCCATACCCTCATTTATCACCTCATCCGCCACGGCCCCGCTTCTCAGTCTGGGGCACATGCCCGGGTCTGCGGTGAGAAGGAAGGAGGCAGTGAGTGTCTCCCCCTTCTCTGCCGTGCAGGCCGGGTCCCTGTACGCCTGTACAGTCACATCCACTGTGATGCTCTTTGCGTTTATATTTTCCCGCATCCACTCTCTGGGGCAGATATAGGATAAGGACGCCTCAAAGGCCTCCGAACGGGCCAGCCGTTTTCCGCCATAATAAAATTCCGCCCTGTGATATTCCCTGCCGGGGCTTGCCATGATGATGGACACGGGACTGCCGGTGCTGACAGTCGATGACACGGAGCTTATGCTGCCCGCCGGGGCGCTGTAGCTGCCGGAGCAGGCTATCTGAGGGTTTGTGCAGTTCCAACCGGAGTAATATTCCGTCCCTGCCGTGGCCACGTAGACAAATACATAGAAGAGGCTGTCCGGGGGAAGATTCAGCCCCTCCGCCCGAAGGAGGCAGCTATAGCCCCCGGAGCTGCTGTAGCTCATGAAGCCGAGGCTGGAATCCGGTGTCTGGTTTCTCACATTTGCGTAGGCGGTAGAGCTTGAGGAGATTTTAAAGCCGAAACCCTGAGAGCCCGCGCCCGAGCCGTAATATATGCCCTCAAGTGCTATGGCCACCTCCGACGCCCCGGCGGGGCCGGTATAGAAATCATAGCGCACCACATAGTTGTTGTTCCCGGTGTAGCCGCACCAGCCCGCATCTGAGCCGATGCTTCTGCCATTCTGAAAAAATAATGTTCCCATTGTCAGTCTCCCACATATTTTATTCCAAGGCCACCGTCGTTCATAAGCCGCCAGCTGCCCCCAAGCTGCAGTGTGTCCTCCACGGCCACATTTGCAATATGGAGCATGCCGTCCACGGAGTCGTACCAGCCTTTTTTAAAGCCGTCTATCCAGAACTGCCAGCCGGTGGAGGTGTAGAGTCCGAAGGTCTGGCCGGAGGACAGCCTGTAGTAGCTGACCCCGTCCTCACCCTCAGTAACGGCCCCGGTGAACTGCAGATTCTGGGACACCGCGATGCCTGTCACATCCTCATCCGTGCCCGGGTCTCTCACAATTCCCCGGCGTATCTCCCCGTTTATATCGGTGATATATGACTGCAGGAGCTCTATGCTGTCCTGATTGGACTCGATTTTGGACCTCAGGCCGTAGCTCTCCACGACGCCCCTTGCGGTGGTGGATATCTGGCTCTCAATGTTCTCGGTAAAGGAGCCGAACTCGGATTTGCAGAGGAACTCGCTGCCCAGGGCATCTATCTGTCCGTCTGCATACTGTCTTGAGGCCTCCTGGCCCTGGACAATGTTCCGGCTCAGCTCATCCGAGCTCTTCACGATCAGCTGCCGCAGCAGCTTTGCGTTTTTCCTTATGTCCTCTATATCCCCCCGGGCATCCCTGCCGCCTGCATATATGCGTCTGCCGTCTCCTGTCACACGGGCAGCGGATGAGTCCTGAGCGGACGCCGCCCCCTCCGCGGCATTGAGCTGATTTGCCATGCGCACAAGATATTCCCGGAGCGCCGTTATTTTTTCTCTCTCAGAGCCGCTGAGTATGGGTGGTAAATCGTACATTTAAAGTCTCCTTCCGCCGTCTTTAAAAATCTGTCAGCAGGCAGTCAGCTCTCCCGTCACCGAGAGGAGCTTCATTTCGCCCCTGCCCTCCAGCCGCAGACGCAGGTGGTCACAGCGCCGCAGCCTCAGGGGTATCTCCACTGAGCCCGCCTTTTTAAGCCTGACCCTGCCCGCGTAATCCCAGCTCCCGCCGGAATCATATTCTATTGAGAGCTCCATCTCCGCGTCCGGCTCCATCCTCGCGCGGATTTTAAGGCGGCTCAGGTATTTCTGCCCCGGGTATTCACAGCAGAGCATACCTGTCTCCGCCCGCCAGCGGAGCTCCCCTTCCTTCTCACCCTCTGTCCCCCGCAGGGCGATAAGCTTTTTCCCGGAGAGGCAGTAGAGCTCGTCGTCCAGAGGAACAAAGCAGTCGGCTTTAAGATCGTCCTCTCTCATCCACAGGCCCTTTTCCGCGTCGTAGACAAAGAGGTTCCACTCATCTCTCCGATTCTTCATGGAGATATAGTATTTTCCCCCGAAGGCCCCGGCCGCGGCGGATGAATACTGCTCCCCGCCGAGAGCGGCGGACACGGTCTGGGGGAAGCCGCCCTGATATGCGCACACGCCGTCCCTGGATTTATAGAACAGTGTCTCGTTCACCACGGCGAGGCTCCTGCCGCTGCCCTTCTGCACCCCGCGGCAGGGGGTCTCGCTGACCTGATGCCCGCCCCCCGGGGATACAGAGATTCTGTGGAGTCTGTTCTCCTTGAAGAATATGGGACTGCCCAGATAGCCCGCCGCCCCCGTCCAGACTCCGTCGGAACCCACAGAAGCCCGCCAGGAGTCGGTGGACAGGCCCATGAACTGGTTCCAGTTTTTGAAATCTCCCAGGGCCGAGGCGTAGAGCTCATTCAGATTTTTTCTCCCGTCGTTGCCGTAGAAGCAGCCCCAGAGCCGGTTCCGGCACTCGCAGACATAGTCCATGTCCGGCACCTTTCTCTTTATGGTTATGTTCACATTTTCATCAGTGCAGCCGGGGGAGGGCTCGTTCATTAGCACTATCCAGTCGCTTTCTCCCCCGCCGGAGTCATCTGCCGCAGTACCCCCAATGGCGTAAATTATTTTTGAGCCGTTGAGTCCGGGATAGCGGGCACCCTCTATCTCCACCCCGTCGTATTGAGAGAACTGAGCCGGCAGCTGGCCCTCGCTTGTAAAGCTCAGCTTCATATAGACTGTGTCAATGCCGATCCACATAGCCTCGGTCTCGCTCCAGCGGCAGAGGCAGCCCTCGTCGCTGTTCACCCAGTAGTTCCCCTCGGCGGGCTTCTCCGGGGCCGCGCCGCCGTACTGCACATCCGGGTATTCCTCCCCGCTGCTGTCGCAGAGGCTGTATTCCACCCTGCCGCTGTAGCTCCACTCTGCCTCAAGGGAGCCGAAGTCGGAGCCGTCCGCCGTGTTGTAGTAGACCTTGTCCGGAAAAATCACGATGTATGCGCCCATGCTCACCAGCTGCTTTTCCCCGGGGCTCAGGTCTGAAATGCCCGTCGCGCTGCCGTTGTACCAGAGCCTGCCCCCGTCGATATAGGCGAGGGCATCCTTCTCTATCATCCCCTGAGGGGCTTCCAGCTCCGCCGCAAGACTTCTTTTTCTGCGGGTGGAGAGCAGTGGGAAGTCCTCATTTGTGAGGTTTTCCGTGTCGTAAAAGCTCCCCTCCCGGTTTTTCAGCCTGTGGTCATAGCCGTAAAAGGCAGAGACCGTCCGGCGGGAGACCCTGTTTTTCATAAGTCTGGGATAGAACATCTCTTTTCCCCCTCAGAAGTATTTTTTCTTCTCACCCCTGGGCAGATGGCTGCGGTTGTAGGCTCTGCCGAAGGCGGTGTAGGCCGCGGAGTACATGGCGTTTGAATTGTTGAAGCGCTCGTACTCCCCGTTGGCATAGTCGATCTGGGCCTCCATGTAGCGGAGATATACCTCGTCATAGGGGGGCGGCACCAGAAGCGGGGTCTCACCGGGGCTGTCCTCGGTGTAGGGTGCAAACTCCCTTTTCTCCCCGCCCTCATGGGAATCTATGATCTCCCTCTTTACTGTGCCGTCCAGCGCCGAGAGCCAGTTCAGCTTCTGCCGGTAACTGAAGCTGTTGGGCTTCAGCTCGTCCAGCCCGGATATGGCTTCAATAAGGGTCATGGCTCAGTCGGTGCTGCGGTTGGCGTCTTCAAAGGCCATGATGGTCTCCAGCATCATCTCTCTGCTGCGCAGCACCTCCGCCACGCACAGCGGGACCTCAACCTCCACGCCTCTTTTGACAAGCCAGTTGCGCTCATTCACCCCCACGAAGACATCCTCCTGATCCTTTCTCTCCCTAGGGAGCTTGATTTTTACCATCTTTTCGGCTTTTTTACCGGTTTTCTTTGCTGCCATCATTTTTCTCCTTTCGGTTTTTTACGGGGGCGGCCGCTTTGTACCGCCCCTTTTTTGTCTCAGTTGGCCTTTGCAGTGGCAGAGAAGCGGGGTGAGACTGACTCAATGCGGATGATGTAGTTTTCAATGAGCATCTCCGCGGTCTTTATGGCCTTCCAGCCCACACTGGAGCGCTGATCCAGAGGATCGGCCGCGCCGGAGGAGCCCCGCTGCTTCACGATGATCTCAAGGCCGCCGCCGTTCACATCGGTAACGCCGTAGGCCCCGTCCCCCAGAATCAGGGTGCCGAACACCGCAAGGCCCTCTGCGCCGCCCTCGCCGGGGTAGATATCCGCGTTGTCCGCCACGGTTCCGAAATCCGTGGCCTCAATACTGATGGTATTTGCGGTGTTGCCGGTGACTCTGGCCCTGACGCCGTTGAGGAGTATGAAGCGGCCCTCAAGGGCGTTTTCCTCCACGGTACCGCCGTCAAAGGCTATGGAGCTGACGCTGCCGCTGTAGCCGCCGGAATTGTTGACCTTCAGGGTGGCACTGTCGGCGGCAAGATCCTCACCGGCATAGATCTTGGCCTCGGTGGTCTCCACAAAGCGGACACCGGCCAGCTCACCTATCTCACCCTCATAGAGATTTTCAGGCTGGGCATACTTGTGGGCGTCTATCCACTCGGGGTCGCGCATCAGGTCATAGGCCACATAGGGGTGGACAATGCCCACATATTTGCCGTTGATGGTGGGGGCGTTCTGGGCCCTGAGCTTTGCAACGGCCCTCTGGATCATCTCCACAGTGATGGGGCAGTCCCTGTCAAGCTCCGCGCGGCTCAGGACCTCCTCAGTGCTGCCGCCGCTGTGCTTCTCGGCGTACATCACGTTTGTGCCGCTCTGCATCACGTTTCTCACCACGGTGTCAAGGGTTGCACCGGCCTGACGGCCCAGGAGCTTTGCCGACTCCAGAATGGTGTTGTCGAGGGCGGTGAGCTCCAGCATGTCGGACTGGGTGATGTAGTCGCCGTACTGGGACACTGCGGCGCTGACAGTGCTGACCGAGAGCTGCTTGCCGTCGGGGGTCACGCCCTCGGTGAGGGGGGTCGTGGCCTTTGCCAGAGGCGCAAATTTGCGGAACTCGATTATTTTCCCGCCGTTTGCGGGGATGGGGCGCTTCTGGCCGAACTGGTCGTGGACAAGATTGGCCTGGGCCTCGTCGATAAGGGTCATGTCGTAGAAGGTCTTCATCTCCGCGCTGAGACCCTCGGACGCTGTGGTCTGAACATTGTCTGCAAAAAGCTGGATATCAAAATTCATATACTTTTTCTCCTTTGTCTCGTTGTGTGGGAGAGGGCAGTCTGTCCTCCCGGGGGCTCAGAAGCTGATTCTTTCGCCCCGCTGCACCCGTCGGATTATGTCCTGGCGGGCTTTTCTGCTCATCTGTGACACATCAGCTTTGATAACCGCGGCGCTGCGGCTGCTCAGCCCTCCCTCTCTGGGGCGCTGAGAACCGGAGAGGATGCGGTTTGTGATCTTCTCCTCCAGCTCCTTGGCGGCTTTCTCCATGATGCTGTCCCGGTGAATAAGCTCGTAGGCCTCCCTGATTCCGGCGCCGCCCCTCAGCAGGCACTGGAAATGGGGGTTGCGGAGCTCCTCCATGAGATCAAACTCCGGATATGCGCCGCCGGTGCTTCTGGCGTCCTCCATCCACTCCCTGTAGATGCGAAATGCGTTCTTTCTGGCATTCCGGCGCTCCGCCCTCTCCCTTTCCCCGGTCTGATCTCCTGTCACCGCCGCGCAGAGGGCCTCTGCATCTCCGCTCTCCACGCCGTACTTTTTCTCCAGAAGCTCCAGGGCCGGGGCCAGGACCTTATATTTTCTGACTGTCTCCTCGCTGCCCTTCAGCCGCTGCTTCAGGATATTCTGTACCTGGGCATTGTACAGGTCTCTGTACTCGCCCTCGATGAGCTCTTTGAATTTTTTGCCTCTGTCCAGAGGCTTTACCTCCCCGGCGTCGGAAGGCTTCTCTCCGCCCGTCTGCTCCCCGGCGTCGGGAGCTTTTTTATCGCCCGCTCTGCTGTGAATTTCTCTGCCGTCCCCGGCAAAAAGCTGTATGTCAAAATCATAGCATTCAGGATAATTCATGTGGATTCTGCTCACTTTCCTGCCGTTTTTCCCGGCATATCTTATTTATAAGCCTCACATTTCCCGGGTAATTTCCCGCCAAAAGGGAAAAACCCGCCTTTGTGAGCTCAAAGGCCCCGCGTATTTTCTCTGCCGCCTCTCTCCGGGGCCTTGCACATATCAGGGCCCTGCCGTTTTCCGCCTCCAGAAGCGGCCTCCCAATCAGCTCTCCCGCTCCGTACATTCTCTCCACATAGGCTTTGAGGGCCCATATGAGGGATGAGACGGCGGCGCAGACTATGTCCCGGCCCCTTGGTGCGTAGTCCGCGTGGCCCCGGGCTTCAAGAGTGAAGGAGCCTGCACCGGCGGAATAACATATCTCAGTCATTCCGGTGCAGAGGCGGAGGCGGCGCGTTTTCTGGCGTTCTCTATATAGCTGTCCCCGGTGATGCGGGGCTTTCTTCTCCTTATTTCCGGACTGCCCTCAGCCCCGTAGCGCCGCGCCAGCTTCTCCGCAAGGGCATCGTTCCCGCTGAGCCTTGCCAGCTCCAGGGCCGTGCGGCGGGCTTCGGTCATGTCCCTGTATAATCTCCCGTTGTCCGCGATCTTAGAGATGACGAAGTCCTTCCTGTCAAAGTCCATCATGTCAAGGCAGGCGAGGGCGCTGTCCGCCGCCGCAGGATCAAAGAAGCCCGCAGAGTAGAACTGGAGCGCCAGCTCGTTCTGGCTGAGCCTTGAGTAGGGTGAGGCCTTTACCGGGGTCACGATCACATCGAACACCGGCAGCCTGCAGCCCATGTCCAGCTCCGTCCCCTCCGGTATTCCCGCCGGGGGAGTCTGCCTCTGGGGGAGAAGTCCGGCATTGGAGAAGCTCACAAACTTCATGGCGCCGTTTTCCCCCATGATGCGGAAATATCTGGGCATGTCGTAGAACTGGCGTATGAGCTCAATTACCATGAGTATGAGGTGTCTGTAGGCCCTGTAGGCCGCGCGGCAGCTGTCCCTTGAGAGCTTGCTCCCCGCCTCCTGCATGGCGGCGATGGCGGAGGCCGCGGTGGCCCCTCCCGTGGTGCCGCCGGAGGACACATCCCTGTTGCCGGTGGTCTCCTTGAGCTCATCTATCTTGTTGTTGATGACCGTGACGTATATGCTGTCCAGACTGCTGCCCCGCACCGGCAGTATGCTGTCCTGACCGAGAGAGCCGTCCACATGGACGAAGTCCTTTGTGAGGTCCCCGTATTCCGCCTCGTTGACGCTGCCGTCGTTGCGGATAAAATGACGGGGCTTGCAGTTGAAAAGGAGATTCTGCATTATTGCCTGGTCTCCCCTGTCTATGTACTCCTGGGTGTTCTTCCCCACATCTATGTAGCCGAAGCCGCAGGGCGTGCCCTTGCTTCTGAAAAGGGGGTCGAATATGAAGGGGTAAAGCCCGTGTTCATACCATCCTGTCTCCGCAGGGGCGGGGCGGATTATACTGCCCTGAGCATCCCTCACAGGCTCCCGCTCATTTTCGCTGGCAAAAAGGGGCTCATCCTGTCCGGCGATAAACTTGCAGTAGTGGAGCACGGTCCTGCCGCCCTGCTTCTTCTTGTAGTACCAGTCCACCTCCACGCTCTTGCCGGAGCAGTCCGCGCTTTCGTCGTAGACATAGCCCGCCGCATCCAGCACTGGCCCCGACAGTCTGCCCCGGAGCTGAGGATACTCACTCTCCAAAAGGTCGTTGTCCCGGAGTGTCACATAGAAAAGATTTCGGCTCTGCTGTATATCGGTGATGCCGGCCTCCCAGAAGAGGTTCATGAGGTCGGCCGCCACAATGTCCACATCCCCGAGACCGTTGAGCTTGTCCCCGTCCCAGAAGACACCGTACACGCCTGTGCCGGAGATGAGCTTGTCATCCATGACGGCGGAATACACATCCTCAAAATTGCAGGCGTCCAGCACCACCGGCAGCACCGAGGAGAGCATCTCCGCCTCCGCCTCGTCCCCCTGTTCCCGGGGGAGTATGCTCACCGAGGGGAAGTTGTCCATGGCGTCGGCGTGCTTGTTGGCGATGGAGTTGAAGAGCCAGCCGCTCACCGGCTCCACCTGCTCCTTTTTCTCCTTTCTCAGGGATTCCCACTGGCGCAGAGTGTACCACTGCTGGTTGTCAGTTATTCTCTCCTCCAGCTTTGCCTTGGCGGCCTTGTATTTCAGGAGGGTTTTGTACGCCTCCCGCAGCTCATCCGCCCCGATAGGGGGCCTGCTGTCGGCTGTTTCCGGAGTACCGCCCTCCAAATTCTGCCCCGCCGCGGGGCCGGCGTTCCCGTTTATTGTCGATTCAGTCATTTATGATCTCCATTCTCTGTTTTGCCCTTACGGAGGGCAGGGTGCCGCTGTCTATATCCAGAAGCAGCCTGAGTCTGTCCCCGCCCTCCTCCGGCTCGTTCATTCTGGGCTTCACCGGACGGGACATGAGAAAGTATCTGGTCTCGTCCGCGATATGGTCCTCCCCATCGCTGTCCAGGTCCTCGGGGCGCTGCCTGTCATATTGGAGCAGCGGCAGGGTGCGGATAAAGGCCCTGCAGTTTTTGAATATGTACATCTGCGGATAGCCGTTCTCATCAAAGGCCAGACGGTAGTGGAGCTGCATCCAGCCGGGGATTCTGGCGTGATCCCCCTTTGCAAAATATATCCCGTGCCCGGCGGCACAGTCTGCGATGCTCTCCCCGGTCTCACCGTCCCATATTGCCGGGTCCGCCACCCCGTTTATTCGCTTGCCCCTGAGCCAGCGGTGCTCCCTCTCGGTTCCGGCAATCTCGCTGAACACCCTGTCCGGCGTCCAGCGCACCCCTTCATTTGGGTTACGGGTGCAGCCGTACATCTCCAGAATCCTGTAGACGACCCCGTCAAAATCCACCGCCCACCAGCCGCAGGAGAAGGGCCGGTGATAGCCCCAGTCGAAGCTCCTGTATATCTTCCACCCGGTTGGTATTTCAAAGGGCTCTATCACATGGGTCCACTGCCTGTCCCCGTAGTGCTCCGGCCTGTCCTGAAAATCCTCAAAGAACTGGCCCGTCTGCACATCCCAGTCGCCGTCCAGCCAGGCTTTCCGCAGCTTCGGCGGCAGGGCCTCAAGCTGCTTTATATAGTCGGGCTGGGCCCTCATCAATGCCGTATTGTCCCTGACTCCCGCCTGAATGAAGCTGTAGTCCCCGCTCTGTTCTCCGGGCCTGAAATTCCTCTCTATGAAAAGCCGCTTCACCCAGCCGTGGCCCACGCCCCCGGGGTTGCAGGTGAGGTAGCAGCGCTTGGGAATTCCGTCACCGGTGCCCCTCACGCAGGCGGACAGCGCCCGGAACTGCTCCTCCGTAAACTGGGTGGCCTCGTCTATGTACATGAGGTCCCACTCCGTGCCCTGAAAGTTCAGCAGGTCCAGGTCATTTGCGCAGTATCTGAAGCTTATGCGGCTGGAATTGGGGAAAACTATCTCCTTTTTGCTGTCCCTGTAGCTGTAGGCGCCCTGAGGCAGCAGACTGAGGAAGGGCTTTATGTGGTTTGCATACAGCTCCGGATAGCTGCGGCGGATGATGACCTGGGAGATTCCCGGGTATTTTGCCGCCATAATTAGGGCATTCACCCTTACGGCCCAGCTCTTGCCGCCGCCTCTCGCGCCGCCGTAGGCTACAAATTTGTGTCTGTCCCTGAAAAACTTCAGCTGCTTTGGATTCGGGGCGGGGATATTTATTACCAGGCTTTTTCCGCTGTTTTTTCTTTCTCCTGTCATTGCAGCGTGGGGTCCCCCTCAATGCGGATCACAATATCCTCATTCTCCGGTTTTCCCTCATCATCCTGCATCAGCTCCTTTAAGTCCTTCAGCGCCCCGGTGAGCTGCTTTATGTCCCTCAGATCCGCCGGGTCCGCCGATTTTATGGCCTCGTTCAGCAGCTCCGCCAGCTTTCCCGCCAGGTCTGCAAATTTAAGGCCGTCCCGCGCCCCGCAGCGCCTGTCCTTTTCCTCCGGGACTTTTTCATTTTTTACTCCGTCTCCGTTCACCGCCTCACTCATATTTGCTCCAGAGCATCTTTGCTATGAGGCAGCTGTGCCAGTCCCCGCAGCAGTAATGCCGCTTATAGGCCGCTGCGCTGTGCGAAAAAGCGTTGTGTATGCTGCTGTTCTTCTCCACGCCCTCGCAGTATATTAGATTTCTGTCCTCCGCCTTGTAAAAGGGACACTGTGCCTCATAGCTCACAAAATGTCTGCCCATGTGCAGGACCTCCTTCTCCCTGGGAACTCCGCGGCTCCGGCCCGGTACAGAGCCAGAGCGGCAGCATGGGATTTCTCCCCGTGTCAAGCTCCCCTCCGTCATCTCCCGCGGGATACCCGCCGGTTTCCGCCGCGCGTATGCAGGGCGTATCCTCCATCTGCTTTAATACAGCCCCTTTCTTTTATTTGTCACAATTCGTGACATTAACAGATAAAAAAATAGAAAGCTGTTTAGTTTTTTAGGTTTATCTTTTTATTCCTCTGCATATGTCACGGCTTGTGACATATGCAATATAGCACCGCAGGAAGTATATGTCAATCCCCCGACGACGCAAATCGTGACAAATTTTTCTTTACACAGGTCACACTATGTGATATATTTATTGTGAAGAGGTGAAACTGCCATGTCACATTTCAGCGACACACTCATACATCTGCGCAAAAGTCAGGGACTTTCACAGCAGCAGCTCTCGGAAAAGACCGGCCTCTCCCGCTCTGCCATCGGCATGTATGAAACCGGGAAGCGTGAGCCGGATATGGACACTCTGAAAATATTCAGTGAGTTCTTTCAGGTCGACATGAACACCCTTATCTCCCCGGGCACCGCCGCCGACTCGGAGATGAGTGAGCTTCTGGAGGCTCTCCGCTCAAGGCCCGACATGCGTATACTTTTTAAGCTGGCAAAAGATGCCAGTCCCGAGGACGTGCGGAAGGCCGCAAAAATAATCGAGGCGCTCAGAAATGACTGACTATTATGTCCGTCTTGTAAAGCTTCCCATAAAGGTGGAGGGGGCTGCCTCCCCCAATCCCGACGGCAGCTTCAATATTTACATCAATTCCCAGCTTTCTCAGGAAAAGCAGGACGAGGTACTTCAGCACGAGCTGCGGCACATAAAGGAAGAGCATTTTTATCTGGATATGCCGGTGGAGCGCATGGAGCGGCAGGCAGGCGGCGGAACTCTCAACGAGGCCCTGCACCCCCCTGAGGGGAAGCTCGCCCGTTTTTATTCTGAGGACAGCCTTGCCGCCTATATACGGACTCTCCTTATTCAAAACGGCAGAAAGCCCTTTCCCTGAGAAATCGGTGGTTCACTTAAATGCCGGAATTTCTGTCCGCTGTCCCGCAGAGGGCAGTTTTTGTATATTTTTACGCACATTTTACACATACTTCATACCCTGGTTCTGGTATATGTTAACATTATCGAAGTAATTATTGTCAGGAAGTTAGATGCCTATGTATATATGTAAATATTGCGGCACCGACTACAACCCCTATGAGGGGGCCTGTCCGGTCTGCGGTGCCGAACTGCCAAGGGAAAAACTGTGCACCGTGAAGGTCTTTCTCAGCCGGAAGGAGGCCCGCAGCGGCTGCCGCCGGGTGCTGAGCTACCCCGGGGCCCTCAGGCCGATAAGAGTTGCCCTCCCCGGCAGGCTCAAAGACGGGACCGAGCTTTTCATAGACGATGTCAGATATACGGATGATGAGGGGCAGACTGAGCTCCGGCCTCTGAGACTTGTGATCTCCGTGAAAAAGAAAAACATATCTCCGGCCGCCCTGCTGCTGCCCTTTGCGGCGGCGCTGATAATGCTGATTTTGTGCCTCTGGCTGCTGCCCTCAAGGGAGCGGGGCTCTGAGGCAGTTCCGCCTGGGACCCGGGAGGAGCCGGAGCTCAGCTCCTCCGAAATTTTCTCTGAGCCCGCGGTGCCGGTCTCTCCGATTCCGATACCCACGGAGACCCCGCTCTCCCCCGTCCGGCAGGAAGCAATGGATATGATACCCCATTTTGAACTGCGGTACTGCCTCAATGAGCTGGATGACAGACTTCTGGAAAATTTCTGCACCCTATACAGTGCGGTGAGTAATTTTGATTCCGCCTGCAGATTCCCACAGCCCCTCAATAAGGATGAGCTCATGAATCTCATGCTGCTTCTCTCCTATGAGTGCCCGGAGCTGCTGCAGTTTTCCTCGGCAACGGAACTCAGCTTCTATTCCAACAGCTCCGGCAACGTGATCTCCGCCGCCCTTCCCATAGATATGACAAGGGAGGAGTACGCGCGGATGTACGAGCTCTGCCGCAGGGAGGTCGCCTCCGTAGCCGAGTCTGCCGCCGGAATGAGTGAATCCGACAGGGAGATGCTGGCCTATAACTATCTGGCGGACAACTGCTTTTACAGCTACGACGCCCCCAACGCCCACAACGCCTACGGCGCCCTGGTGGACAAGACGGCCAAGTGTGATGGGATCAGCCTTGCGATGAAGTGGCTCTGTGAGGAGATGGGCATCTCCTGCATGGTCATCGCGGGAAACACCGACGCCAACCCCATAGGCCACGCCTGGAACATAATCCGCATAGACGGCACATACTACGACCTGGACGTGACAAACGACGTGAACTCCGACAGCCGGGACTACTGCTACTACGGCGCCTTCAATGTATCCCGCCACTGGATAAGGGACAAGTATCCGGAAAACCGCTCCTACGGCGGATTTATCATTCTCCCCGGAAGTGAAAGCATGGGCATGAGCTACCACGCGCTGAACGGCTCCTATGTCCCCGCAGGTGAGGACGGAGAACAGCTCCTCTATGAGCAGCTGAATAACCTCTCCGAGGGTGAGGTCGCCTGCCTCCAGTTTGAGAGCTGGAGCCAGTACGCCCAGTTTGTAAACGATATAGACGGCATCATGGCCCGCTGGGAGGGGCTCTCTCAGGGAGATTTCAATTTTTCACTCTCCCACCTGGATGAATTTCAGGTCTGCCGCGTCAGCGTGAACTTTATATAGAATAGTAACCGTATATTAGATATAAAATAAGGGAGGAGTTTTAAAACTCTTCCCTTAAATCTTTATCTATACAAAAAAATAAGCAGATATCCTGTGGGATACCTGCTTATCTGGCACGCCGTGAGGGATTCGAACCCCTGACCTTCTGGTCCGTAGCCAGACGCTCTATCCAGCTGAGCTAACGGCGCATGTCTCTCTCTGAGAGCTTTAATATACTAGCACAGCTTGGATAGAATTGCAAGGGCTTTTTTAAAAAATTCTCTGTTTTTCCCTTTTCTTTTACCAGCCCAGCATATTGGACACGGAATCCGCCACATCGCTCAGGTTTTTAAAGGTCTTGCCCAGGGCATTCTTCATGGAGTGCTTCTTATGCTTCACCGCACAGGCGGTGCAGCCGCCCACTACTAGGCCCAGACCCATACCGATCAGAAAATTCTTTTTATTCATTATTCTGCCATCCTTTCCCTACTGGTTTTGCATTTTTCTGCGCTCTTATTATGTCCATAAAATGCGTTGATTGCCCGCGGTAAAATGTGGTACAATGTATTTTGTCATATTTTTGCTGTATTATAAACTGTAAATACTATTAACTACTCCTGGAGGCTGAGAAATGAGCGTCAAAATACTGGCTGTCGGTGATGTCTGCGGTGAACCCGGACTTAGATTTCTGGGCGAAAGGCTGAAAAATTTTAAGCGTGAACAGGGAATATCCTTTGCCGTTGTAAACGGTGAAAACGCCAATGTGGTGGGGGTGACCCCGCGGCAGGCCGACGCCATATTCAGGGCCGGGGCCGATGCCATTACTCTGGGCAACCACACCTGGACCCGCACGGAGCTCCGCCCCTATCTGGACGAGCGGAAAAAGATTCTCCGCCCTGCAAACTTTGGCCCCCAGTGTCCCGGGAGAGGGATAGAGGTATTCCACTGTGACTTTGGCGATATATGCCTTCTGAATCTTATGGGCCGCTTCACCCTGGACAGCAACACCGACAACCCCTTTGTCATTGCCGACGGCTACATGGCAGAGATAAGGGAGAAGATCATACTTGTGGATTTCCACGCCGAGGGCACAAGTGAAAAACGGGCCATGGGCTACATGCTGGACGGAAAGGCCAGCGCGGTCTGGGGCACCCACACCCATGTGCAGACCTCGGACGCCTGTGTGCTGCCAAACGGCACCGGCTATATCACGGATCTGGGCATGACCGGGCCCGCCAACTCCGTTCTGGGCATAGCACCCGAGCAGAGCATAGGAAAATTTATGGGCGATCCCCCGAGGCGCTACGAGTCGGCCCCCGGCCCCTGCGTCATGGAGGGATGCATTTTTGAGATAGACCCTGAGACGGGCAGATGTCTCAGCACGGAGGCAGTGAGGCTCAGATGAGAAAAATAAGAATTCTGCACACGGCGGACCTCCATCTGGACTCCCCCTTTGAGGGGCTCGGCCCCTGCAGAGCCGCCGTCCGGAGGGCCGAACAGCGTCAGCTTCTGGACAGTCTTGCACAGCTTGCCCGGGAAAAGGCCGCGGACATAGTGCTTATGAGCGGCGACCTGCTGGACAGCGGCAGCAGCTCCTTCGAGACCGGAGAGGAGCTTGTTAGAAGTCTGGGAAATATACCGGCACCCGTATTTATTTCCCCGGGAAATCACGATTTCTATTCTTCCCGCTCCCCCTACGCCCGGCTGAAAATGCCTGAAAACGTCCATATATTTACTTCGGACAAAATAGAGTGTCTTGAGCTGCCGGAGCTGGCCGTCCGGGTCTGCGGCGCCGCCTTTACGGATTCCCGCAGCGGCCCCCTGCTCTCCGGCTTCAGTGCTGAGAGAGAGGCGGGGATATTCAATCTCCTCTGTATCCACGGTGAGGTGGGTGCACCCGGTTCTGCGTATAACCCCATAAGGGAGGAGGAGCTGGCCGCCTCCGGAATGGACTATGCCGCGCTGGGCCATATCCATAAGGCAAGCGGACTTCTCCGGGCCGGCAGCACCTGGTATTCCTGGCCCGGCTGTCCCGAGGGACGGGGCTTTGACGAGACCGGCGAAAAATATGTGAATATTACAGAGCTCTCGGAGGAGGGCTGCCGGCTTGAACAGATAAGCATAGCCCGGCGGCACTATGAGATTCTGAATGTGGATGTTACCGACGCGGACCCTCTCGCCGCCGTCCGGGCCGCGCTGCCGGAAAATACAAAAAATGATATCTACAGGATAGTCCTCACCGGAGAGACCGATGAGGCTCCCGACCTTGCGGCGCTCCGCAGGAATCTCCCGGAAGCTTTCTTTGAGCTCCAGCTGAGGGATAAGACCCGCATCCGCCGGGATATCTGGGAGCGGGCCGGAGAGGACAGCCTCATAGGGATCTTCCTGAGAAAGCTGAAGGAGATGCGGGACAGCGCCGGGACCGAGGATGAGAGGCAGAAGGCGGAACAGGCAGCCCGCTGGGGGCTTGCGGCCCTCGACAACGGGGAAGAGGTTGCAGTACATGAAGATAAATAAGCTCACGGCCTCTTTCGGGAAGCTTGAAAATGAAAGTCTCAGCTTCCATGACGGCCTCAACATCATAAGCGCCCCCAATGAGAGCGGCAAGACCACCTGGTGCGCCTTTATCAGGGCGATGCTCTATGGTGTGGATTCATCCCGCCGGGCAAGGGCGGACTCCCTGCCGGACAAGCTGCGCTACGCCCCCTGGTCCGGTGCCCCCATGGAGGGCAGCATGGAGCTCACAGCAGGCGGCTCCGACATTACTGTCACCAGGACCACAAATGCAAAAAATGCTCCTATGAGGGAGTTTTCAGCCGTCTATACCGGCAGCGGCCTGCCCGTGGAGGGTCTGAACTCCGTCAACGCCGGAGAGAAGCTCACAGGAATAACAAAGGAATTTTTTATCCGCAGTGCCTTCATCCCCCAGGGCTCCCTGGCCGTGACTGACGACCCGGAGCTGGAGAGGCGCATAGCCGCCATAGTCTCCTCCGGTGAGGAGGACAGCTCATACACTGAGGCCGACGACAGGCTCAGCCTCTGGCAGCGGAGACGCCGCTTCAATCAGCACGGATATATCCCCCGCCTTGAGGGGGAGATGGATGGGGCAAAGCAGAAGCTCAGTGAGATGAGCGCCGCGCTTCAGGAGACAGAGCGCCTTGAGAACGAGCTCGAAAAATCCCGGGAGCGCTGCAGAGAGCTGGAGGCCGCCGTCACCGAGAGCCGGAAAAGGCAGCGCAAAAGCGCCCTTGAAAAGCTCAGCTCCGGCAGGGCGGAGCTCAAAAAGTGCAGTGAGGAGCACAATGCCTCTCTCAGCGCCCTTGCTGAAAAGAAGGAGACCCTGAGAAAGAACCGCTTCGGTGTTCTCCGCCCCGATCAGGCGGAGGCCGCGGTCTCCGGGGATATTGAAGAGCTGGAGCGTCTGGGGCAGAGCTGCAAAAAGAAGGCCTCTCCCATTCCGGCAATCATACTATTTATTTTTGGGGCGGTCTGCGCGGCATTCAGCTTCATACTGCGGCAGATTTATCTGATGATACCTGCGGCAGTTTCCTGCACAGCGGCAGTGGTATTTTCCATCCGCTGTTCAAAGCTCAGGCACAAAGTGCGGGACGCGGAGAATGCCCGGGACGCCATACTGGAAAAATACAATGTCCACTCGGCGGAGGAGATAGACACCGCCCTGCGGGAGCACGGGGAGCTTTACGGTGCAGCCCTCTCAGCACTTCAGAAGGAGCAGAACTGCCGCCTTGCCTGGGAAAATGCCAGAGACCGGCTGGGACAGCTTGAGGAATCCGCCATGAGCGATCTGGACTTTTCCGGCGGCAGCTCGGAGGCCGCGATCCTGGGCCGCAGACTGAACTCTGAGCGCCAGGCCGCAGGGCAGATCTCCGCCCGCATATCCGAACTCCGGGGTAAGATCGCCGCAACCGGCGACCCGCTGGTGATCTCCAGTGCCTTAAAGAGCATGGAAGAGGAATATGATGAGCTTGCGGAGGAATACGACGCCATCGGCCTTGCAAGGGATGTCCTCAAGGAGGCAGATACGGAGATCCAGAGCCGCTTTTCCCCCAGGCTCGGCAGGCTTGCGGCGCAGTACATGTCCCTTGTCACCGGCGGGCGCTATTCCGAACTGCTCTTAAACCGGGACTTCTCGGGAAAGCTCCGGAGGACTGATGAGGCTGTGGCCAGAGACTCCCGTTATCTCAGCGCCGGCACTCTGGACCTGATGTACCTCGCTCTGCGTCTCGCGGTTTGTGAACTGGCCCTCCCCGCCGGAGAGAGCTGTCCCCTCATCATCGACGACGCACTGGTGAATCTGGATGAGACCCGCTGTGCCCAGGCCATTGAACTTCTAAAGGAAATTGCAAAAAAACGGCAGGTCATACTTTTCACCTGCAGGGAGAGTAAAATTTAAGTCCTCCGGGGTCCCTTCCGATATCTAAAACCTGAAAAAAACATAAAAAAATCAGGAGATTAAAAAATCTCCTGATTTTTATTTTGTAAGGTCAAAGATTGAGTCGTCGTTTTCTATCCAGTCGCTGACCATCACGGTCCTGTATTCCGTGGGCGTGACCCTTATAATCACTTTCTCAATTCCCGCGTTTATAATCTGCCGCTTGCACATTGAGCAGGAGTTGGCGTCCGGCAGCAGCTCATTCGTGGCGGCATCCCTGCCCACGAGATATAAGGTGGAGCCTATCATATCACGTCTGGAGGCGGAGATTATGGCGTTTGCCTCAGCGTGCACACTGCGGCAGAGTTCATAGCGCTCACCGGAGGGGATTTTCAGGGTCTCCCTGGTGCACACGCCCAGATCGGTGCAGTTTTTCCTGCCCCTGGGTGCCCCGTTGTAGCCGGTGGAGATTATCTCGTCGTTTCTCACTATTATCGCCCCGTATTTCCGCCGCAGGCAGGTGGAGCGCTCCAAAACCGAGTCGGCAATGTCCAGATAGTAATTCTGCTTGCTGGTGCGTCTGTCCATATCTATTCCCCCGCTTTCTTATTTAAGGAAATTATATCCCAAGCGGCCGCTTATATCAAGGAGAACCTGCGTATTTCGGATTCTGTCAGAAAAGCGGGAACAATAAACTGTGGTATTCCTCAGGGCTCTGTGCTACAATGGGGCCATGAACAGAAGAAATTATCAAAGAGAACTGGACAGAATTATCCAGAAACGGGGTAAAAAATACCCCCGGGTGCTGCTCCACGCCTGCTGCGGCCCCTGCTCCAGCTCTGTGCTGGAATATCTAACTCAATATTTTGATGTCACCATACTGTGGTATAATCCAAACATCTATCCCCGGGAGGAGTTTGACAAGCGCTTTAAGAATCTTGTCAAGGTCGTGGAGGGGATGGGCCTTGCTGACAAAGTCAGCATAATGGCGGAGCCCTGGAAGAGTGAGGAGTATTACCGCCGTGTCCGTGGACTTGAGGATGAGCCCGAGGGCGGCAGGCGCTGCGGGGAGTGCTTCAGACTGCGGCTTCTGGAGACCGCAAAGATTGCAAAGCAGTACGGCTTTGACTATTTCTGCTCCACCCTCACCCTCTCAAGGCACAAGAATGCTGTACTCATCAATGACATCGGCGAGGAGATCGCCAGAGCCGTAGGGGTGAGCTGGCTCCCCTCAGAATTCAAAAAGCGGGACAGAGAGGCCCGCTCTCTGGAGCTGTGCGAAAAATACGGCATCTACCGCCAGCTGTACTGCGGCTGTGAATTCTCCCTCCGCAGGCGTGAGGCCGTGGCGGAGGAACGTCTCAGTGAGGAGAAAAACAGTGAAGAATAAAGTCCATCTTATCACCGCCGCCGCCATAATCGGTGCGGCCTACGCCGTGCTCACCATTGCGCTGGCCCCTATAAGCTACGGCGCCGTGCAGTTTCGTCTGGCAGAGGCGCTGTGCATCATGCCTTTCTTTATCCCCGGCACAAGCTGGGGGCTCTTCGTGGGCTGCATTGCCGCAAATCTTCTCACGGGGAATATTTTCGATGTGATTTTCGGCTCTCTGGCGACTCTGGGCGCGGCCCTGTGCACGGCTCTCATCGGCAGACGGGGGCAGAATCTTGCCCACTGTATTCTGGTCTGCCTCATGCCGGTCATTTTCAACGCCCTCATTGTGGGGGCTGTCATCACGAAGGCCTACAATGGTTTCGGAATCTTCGCCCATCCCGCCGTATTTGCGGCCAACGCAGGAATGGTGGGTGCAGGTGAGGCCGGTGTGATGTTTCTGGTGGGTCTGCCGCTCATGCGTTTTCTGCCGGGAAAGAAATTTTTCCGGGATTTTATGGCAAAATGCAGGTAGTTTCTCAGTTTTAAGTTCGGAATGGCAATAATTTGCGCTGAGAAGCCTGTTATTTATATGTCATGTCGTAGAGAAATCATGGAAAATGATGCCGCTTTCTCCGCTGTAAAAGCTGATTTTGATGCTTCTGCAAAAAAATCTTGACATTTTACTTCAGACTGTGTAGACTGAGATCTGGAATTAAATACGAGGGGCGCTGGGTATTCCCGGCTGAGACTGAGCCAAATGAGGCTTATGACCCTATGACCTGATCCGGATAATGCCGGCGTAGGAACTTATATTGTCGTACCGGTGCAGGGTCAGAAATGATCCTGCACTTTTATTTTTACAGTTAATCAGGAGGATAATAGAATGAAAAGCAAATCACATCTCAAAGTCCGTGCCCTGTGCGAGGGCGCAGTCATGCTGGCCGTGGCACTTGTGCTCAACGCCATCAAGCTTTTTGAGCTCCCCAACGGCGGCTCCATCGACCTTGCAATGATCCCCATTTTTGTCTTTGCACTGCGCTGGGGCGTGGGCTGGGGCCTGCTGGAGGGCTTCCTTTTCGGTCTGCTCCAGATGCTCATCGACGGCGCAATAGCCTGGGGCTGGCAGAGCCTGCTCCTTGACTACCTCATCGCCTTCACTCCCCTGGGCCTTGCAGGGCTCTTCCGGGGCAAGGGCAAGAAGATTTTCATAGGCATCACTCTCGGCTGCTTTGCCCGCTTCATCGTCCACTTCATCAGCGGTGTGACTATCTACGCCATCGCCGCCCCCACCGAGCTCTTCGGAACTGTCTGGGCAAATCCCTTCAGCTTCTCCCTCGTCTACAACGGCAGCTACATGCTCATAGACACCATCGTGTGCCTTGTGGTCTTTGCACTGCTCTACAAGCCTCTGGACAAGTACATCCAGGCAAAGGACCTTCAGGACGCATAAGCTCAGCATTTAAGCATTTTCGGGGTGCACTGTTTTGGTGCGCCCCTTTTTAATACCTGAGGCAGAATCTTTTTCCCGCAGCCATCCGGATTCGGGGTATTTCAGGTTCCCTCGAAGGCCGAAAGGGCTGTATAAATGAATTTATTATTGACAATACTGTTTCAGATAATGTATAATTAACAGACGGCGGCAAAATCGCCGCCGAAGTGAATTTGTCAACTACTTCGGGATTTTTCCCGATGTTGAGTATTAAGCTGAAAGGAGTGCCAGTTATGTTTCGTACTTACCAGCCCAAGAAGATTCAGGGCAAGAAAGAGCATGGTTTCCGCAAGAGAATGGCCACAGCAAACGGCCGCAAGGTTCTTGCACACCGCAGAGCTAAGGGCAGAGCTAAGCTCAGCTACTGATTTTCTGCATTGAGTGGGTTTTAAACGGGAATATTTTTTAGGGCGGAGCGATCCGCCCTTTAGGTGTTTGCAGAGATTTTTGCATAAGGGGTATAATTCTTGAAAGTCAGATATACCTTAAAAAAGAACAGTGATTTCAGAAGGCTCTACAGCAAGGGAAAATCTGCAGTGAATCCGTATATGGCGGTGTACTGCCGCCGCAGGAGACACGCAGAGGAGAACCGGGTGGGCTACACCGTGTCGGTGAAGCTGGGGCACGCCGTGGTGCGCAACAGGGTGCGCCGCCGTCTCCGGGAAATCTACCGCCTGAACTCCCCCTCCCTGAAGACCGGCTGGGACATTGTCATTGTGGCAAGGCGCCGCTGCATAGATGCGGAGTATAAAAAGCTCAATGAGGCCTTTCTCTCCGCCTGCAGGAAGCTCTCCCTTTTAAAGGAGGAGCTGCGGTGAAAAAGCTGATGCTGGCCGCCATAAGATTTTACAGGAAATATATCTCCCCCTGCACTGCTCCCTGCTGCCGTTTTATTCCCACCTGTTCCCAGTATGCAATGGAGGCCATTGAAAAGTATGGTGCCCTTAAGGGCGGCTTTCTGGCCCTGAAGCGCATACTGAGATGTCATCCCTTCCACGGGAAGGACTATGACATCTACGATCCGGTTCCGTAAAAATAAACATTTTAGGAGTAGTCTATGTGGGTAGCAATTACTAAGCCATTTGCCTGGCTTATGGTCAAATTCTATGAATTGACCGGCAACTACGGTGTGGCTATCATCCTCTTTGCTCTGGTTGTCAACCTTATTCTTACCCCCTTTATGGCGAAGAGCAAAAAGGGCATGATGCGCACCTCCCGTCTCCAGCCCCAGATGCTGGAGCTCCAGAAGCGCCACGAGGGCAATCCCCAGAAGCTGAACGAGGAGATGCAGAAGCTCTACAAGGAAAACGGTGCAAACCCCATGTCCGGCTGCCTCTGGTCCCTCATCCCCTTCCCCATTATGATTGCACTGTACAGTGTCATCCGTCAGCCTCTCACAAGGATGATGTTCGTGGCACAGGATGTGGTGACGACCCTCCAGAATTACTTTGTGGACAAAGGACTCTACACCGTCGCCGCCAAGGCAGATGCATATCTTGAGATTAAGCTTGCAAACCTCGCCCATCTCCACTGGGACGAAGTCACAGCGGATCTGGCCGGGAAAATCGACGGGCTTGTGAATGTGGACTTCAGTTTTCTGGGTCTCAATCTGGGCCAGCAGCCTAGGTGGAACTTCATGTTCAAGACCGACTGGAGCGATGTCCATGTGTGGCTCCCCGCCCTCGGTCTGTTCCTCATCCCCTTTATTTCCGCGTTCCTGTCCTGGCTTTCCATGAAGATTGCAAACCTTGCCAATCCCCAGCAGGACAATCAGGCACAGGCCTCCATGAAGACCATGAATCTCATGATGCCCCTCATGTCTGTGTGGATCTGCTTTGTAATGCCCGCCGCAATGGGTATTTACTGGATTGCAAACAGCGTTTTCGGAATGGCCCGTGACTTCATACTCACCAGAGTGTACAAGAAGCAGCTGGACAAAGAGGATGCAGCACGTATCGCCGCCAAGAGTGAAAAAGAGCGTGAGATCGAGCTCAAGCATCTTGAGACCGAGCGCCTCCACGCCGAAGGCAAAAGCGAGAAGAACACCAACACCAGCAAGAAAAAGATTCAGGCTAACGAGAAGCAGAAAAACGATGAGCGCAGGGCCGCCCTTGAGAGAGCCGACCGTGCCGCCCGCCGTGAGCGTCTCGGCATTAAGGAAAATGAGGTCTCTCCCTCTCAGGTGGGCGAACGCCGCTATGCGAGAGGCCGTGCCTATGATCCCGACCGTTTCAAGCGCAGCAGGAAAGCCGGAGCAGCCGAGGCTGTAACGGATAAGGCCGATGAGGCCGCTGCTGACATGAGTTCTGTGAATGAGGCGGCAGAGAACACAGCTGCCGAAGTCAGAACCCCGGAGGAAGCCCCCGCCGTCACTGCCGAAAAGGCAGAGGAGGCAGAAAAAGCAGCTCCTTCCGCCGAAGCTCAGGATGCAGGCGAAGAAAAACAGGAGTAATACAATATGATCAAAACTTTGGAAAAGACAGCACGCACGGAGGATGAAGCCGTCTCCGCAGCCCTCAAAGAGCTGGGTCTGGTGCGTGACGATGTGTCTGTTGAAATAGTTGAGCGCGCAAAGTCCGGATTCCTGGGCATTGGCGCCTCTCCCGCCGTTGTCCGCGTAAGCTATGAGGTGCCCGACGAGGTGCCCGAGGTAAAGGAGGAGGCCCCTGCAGAGGAGGCCGCCGCCCCCGTGGATGAACCCCCTGAGTATGCCGCGGTGCGCAGCTTTCTCACCGGACTTCTTGAGCATATGGATGTCAATGCAAAAATCGACATCGGCCCCAGAGAGAACGGCGGAATCAGCGTGAATATCTCCGGAAACGGGATGGGCGCAATCATCGGCCGCAGGGGTGAGACTCTGGACGCCATTCAGCATCTCACAAATTATGTTGTGAACAGGGGCAGCGACAAGCGCCTCCATGTCAGCGTCGACGCGGAGAACTACCGCAGCAAGCGTGAGGAGTCCCTTGTGAGGCTGGCCGAGAAGATGGCCGAAAAGGCGCTGAAGTATAAACACAGCATGGCTCTGGAGCCTATGAACTCCTACGAGCGCCATGTGATCCACACCGCGCTGCAGAATTACGAGGGCGTGACCACAAGCTCCACCGGCGTTGAGCCCAACAGGCGCGTAGTGATTTCCTGCGTTAGGACAGAGCAGAGCGGCGGCAGTTCCGGCAGCTCCGACGGGGGCAGCGGCTCCGGCAGTTCTTTCGGCAGCAGCAACAGCTCCGGCAGCAACAAGCCCCAGAGCCGTGAGTGGGCCTGAGCCTATATAATTCATTCAAATTAGTTTATAATTTTATATGCACAGCGTATAGGAGGGAATATCATGATTTTTGAAAATGTACAGAACGCTCTGGCACAGCAGTTTGAGGTTGAGCCTGAAACGATCACCATGGACACAAATCTTATCGACGACCTGGGCGCGGATTCTCTGGACGTTGTTGAGCTCATCATGTCCCTTGAGGATATGTACGGCATCAGCATCTCCGACGATGACGCAACCCAGCTCTACACTGTGAGCAAGATTGTGGATTATCTCGAAGGCCTCAACAAGTAATATCATACTTAAAAAAAGATAAAAAGACAGGGAATTTCAAAATTCCCTGTCTTTTTTTGTGTTTATTATTTTTAGGAGTCTATTATTTTTCAATCATTTTTTTCAGGATCTGCACCGCGTTGCTGGCCGCGCCCTTGCGTATCTGGTCGCCGCAGCACCAGAGGCAGAGGCCCCTGTCGTCGCAGAGGTCCTCGCGGATGCGGCTGACCCACACAAGGTCCTGATTGCTGGTGTCCAGGGGTGTGGGGTAGTTGCGGCCCATGTAATCCTCTATGAGGCGGACGCCGGGGAAGCTTGCAACAGCAGCCTTTGCCTCCTCCACGGAAATCTTTCTCTCTGTGTGCACAGTGACGGATATTGAGTGGGAGCGCATTACCGGCACCCTCACGCAGGTGCAGGTCACTTTGAGTTCCGGCAGGTGGAGGATTCTCCGGCCCTCGTTCTGCATTTTCATCTCCTCGTCGGTGTAGCCGTTTTCCAGCTCATCGCCGATATGGGGGATGACATTCATTGCAATCTGGGTGGGGAACACCTTTGACTCGGCGCTCCTGCCCTCTGCATAGGCCCTTATCTGATTATCCAGCTCCACAAGGCCCCCCTGCCCCGCGCCGGAGACCGCCTGATAGGTGCAGGCATTCATGGACACAATGGGGCTGAGCTTTGCAATGCCCGCCACAGCCATCATTGTGATGGTGGAGGAGCAGTTGGGGTTTGAAATTATTCCCTTATTTTTGAAGGCGTCATCGCCGTTTATCTCCGGAACTATGAGGGGCACATCCTCATCAAGGCGGAAGGCGGAGCTGTTGTCAATGTAGACGGCACCGCTTTTCACGACTGCGGGGGCAAATTTTCTGGACATGCCGTTCTTCACGGCGCCCAGAACAAAATCCATGCCCCTGAAGCTGTCCTCGGCTGCCTCCTCCACTAGCACATCCTCCCCACGGAACTTCATGCATGAGCCCGCGCTTCTGGCGCTGGCAAGGAGCCGCAGTCTGTCAACAGGGATATCATATTCCTCAAGGACCTTCAGCATCTCCCGTCCCACGGCGCCGGTGGCGCCCAATACAGCTATGTTGTACTTTTTCATATTTTCCTCCTTAACCTGCAAAGCCGTCATACAGAACACGGATTGCAGTCTCAAATTTACTGTTTTCCACACCCACTATTATACTCAGCTCATCTGCGCCCTGTGCAATGGTGCGTATATTTATATCATGCTCGCCCAGTGCCCTGAAGAGCTTGCCGGAAATACCGGGTCTGAATGTCATTTTTCTGCCCACTGCCGCCACAAGGGCTATGCCCTCATTCACCTGTACATCGTCGGGGCGGCAGCTCTTCTGAATATCCGACATCACATCGTAGATCCGGTCACCCAGGGCCGCGGTGGATGTGACAAAGGCAAAGCTGTCCAGGCCCAGAGTGATATGCTCCACGCTGGCCTTGTAGCGGTCCAGGATCTCAAGGGCCCGGCGGAGCGTCTCGCTGGTGTTCATATTCCGCTTGCGCACGGTGATTATGCTGAAATTCCGCCGCCCCGCAATGCCGGTTATGAATCTCTCCTGCTCCGTCTCCTCCTCCGCGATCTTGTCCACAATCATGGTGCCCGGGTCCCCGGGCGCATTGGTGTTTTTGATATTCAGGGCTATGCCTTTTTCCTTGACGGGCATTATAGACTCCTCATGGAGCACCGAGGCCCCCATGAACGCCAGCTCCCGCAGCTCACCGTAGGTGATTCGGGGTATGGGCTTCGGATTGTCCACTATCCTCGGGTCTGCCATAAGTATGCCCGAGACATCCGTCCAGTTCTCATAGACATCCGCGTTAACTGCAGCAGCCGCCAGGGCACCGGTGATGTCGCTGCCCCCTCTGGACATGAGCTTCACTCTGCCTGTGGGTGAACGGCCGTAGAAGCCGGGAATCACCACCCGCTGATATTTTTCCACAGCCTCTGCAATGGCGGCATAGCTGCGCTCGGTATCTATCTGGCCGTCTATACCGAAGAATATGCAGTCCATGGCGTCAACAAATTCATAGCCCAGGTACTCCGCCAGCAGCTTTGAGGTGAAGTATTCGCCCCTTGACACCAGCACATCCACCGGCATATCCCGGCTGAGACTGGCCCGGAGGCTTGCAAATTCCCCCTCCACATCATATTCCAGCCCCAGCTCATCTCTTATCCCGGTGAAGCGGTTCTCAATGGTGTCCATGATCTCGTCGCAGGACACCCCGTACTCAAGATGGGCGTGGCAGAGATACAGGAGATCTGTCAGCTTGTGGTCATT
This sequence comes from Candidatus Limivicinus sp., assembly GCA_050943875.1. Taxonomy (GTDB): domain Bacteria; phylum Bacillota; class Clostridia; order Oscillospirales; family Oscillospiraceae; genus Limivicinus. Next base: position 137,836 of record JBMNPZ010000001.1, read on the forward strand.
GCTGTCCCTTTTTCCCGCAGCAGAGGAGATCACAATCCGCCTGGAGGGGTCGGACTCAATAATTTTTTTGACTTTTCTGAACTGCTCGGCCGCCGCCACGGAGGAGCCGCCGAACTTCGCTGTTTTCAACATTCCCTTATCCTCACAATTTTAATTCTGTCTTTTATTCAGGCCAGTTCTGCAAAGAATATCTCTCCGCCGCCCTTTCTCAGCCTGCGGGCAAAGCTGTGCATGGCCTTCACGCTGACCGGCTTTGTCACTGCCGAGGCAATACCGTCCCCGGAATCAAAGGACTCCCATTCCATGCCGTCCATGCGGTTCTCCGGCAGGCGCACATAATAGGAGCAGACATAGCCGTCGTTATCGGCCGCCGCCTCCCTGCACTCCTTTTTCAGCATCTCCCGCTGTCCCTGAACTATGCACTCCAAATCTCTTATGACCGCGGAGGCTGTGGGATAGCGCCCGGCGCCCTGACCCATAAAGACAATGGGACCGGAATTCTTTCCCTCATATTTTGCCATATTATAATTTGCCCTGACTGCGGCCTCAGGGGCGTCGGGCCCCAGCAGCACAGGCTGCACAAAGGCATATAGCCTGCCCTCGCTGTCCAGACCCGCCCTGCCCAGAAGCCGGCACACAAGACCCTTCCTTTTAAACTTTTCCACATCTGAGGCCTTCAGGTTCTCAATACCCTCATTCAGAAGCCCCTCCCTCGGGAGTCTGTCATAGGCGACTGCACAGCCCAGCATTATTTTTCTCAGGGCGTCGAGGCCGGAGACATCCGCCGTGGGGTCAGCCTCGGCATAGCCCAGCTCCTGCGCCGTTTTCAGGGCCTCGCCGTAGTCCAGCCCCTCGGACTGCATCTTGTCCAGCATATAGTTTGTGGTGCCGTTGAGGATGCCGCCCAGAGAATATATCTCGTCGCTCTCCCTGGCAAGCTCCAGATTGTGGAGGAAGGGTACAGCCCCTCCGCAGGCCGCCGAGAAGAGGAAGGCGGCCCCGTTCTCCCTTGCAAGCCGGCCCAGCTCCAGCCCCCTCGCCGCCACAAGGGCTTTGTTCGAGGTGACGAAGTGCTTCCCCGACTTCAGCACCATGGAGCCGTAGGAGAAGGCGGCGTCAACCCCGCCCATGACCTCCGCCACGGCGTCCACCGTGGGATCATTTATAATTTTCTCAATGGAATCCACCTTGAAAGGCTCGTCCGTCTTTCCAGGGCGTACAAGCACCGGCCCCGCCTCAAGCACGGGACTAGTTCGCAGCATCTCGTAAACTCCTTTCCCCACTGTTCCGTATCCCAAAACTGCGACTTTCATAAGCTTACCTCCGAAAAATATTTTTGTCCGTTTAATAAAAACACTTGTATTTTTATCGTGGACAGTGTATCATAAGGGCTGGATAAAAACAAGGGTATTTTTACACAAGGAGCGAAAAGATTATGTTGGAAAATTATCTTATAATACACAAAAGCATATTGCCGGAGTATTACGAGAAGGTCCTCAAGGTGCGCCGCCTTATGGAATCCGGAAAATTTAAGGAGATAAGCCAGGCCGTCAAGGAGGTGGGCATCTCCCGCAGCACATATTACAAGTATAAGGACTGTATTCTTGAGCCCTCAGACCTCTCAGGGGGCAGAAAGGCCGTGCTGTCAATGATGCTGAACCATGAGCCGGGGGTTCTAAGCGCGCTGCTCAGCTGCATTTCGGATGCCGGGGCCAGTGTTCTCACCATAACCCAGAGTCTCCCCATACACCAGCGGGCCAGCGTCACCCTCTCCATCGATGTGAGCTCCATGAAAATTGACCACTCCGCCCTGCTGGACCTCATAGAGAGCACCCCGGGGGTAGAGCAGGCAAAGCTCCTGGCAATAGAATAAGGCCATTTTTACCGCAAATGTTTTTACCACAATGAAAGAAAAGACGGAGATTTTTGATTTATGAACTATCAGAGCACAAGAAGTGAACTGCGTTCCGGCGCCATGGAGGCTGTCCTGCAGGGTCTGGCCCCCGACGGCGGACTTTTTACGGACCCGGAGATACTCAGCCGGCCCTTCGACTGGAAAGCCTGCCTTAAGCTCTCCGAGCAGGGCATGGCAGAGATGATTCTCAAAGCTCTGCTGCCGGGTTTTGAGAATATGGATGAGCTGGTGCACCGGGCATACAGCGGAAAATTTGAGAATGAGCGGCTCTCCCCATTGGTACCCTGCGGAGATGATTTCGTGCTGGAGCTCTACCACGGTCCCACCTCCGCATTCAAGGATGTGGCCCTGTCCATGCTGCCCCAGCTCATAACCCAGGCCAGAAAGCAGCTGGGCATTAAAGAGGAGATTGTCATCCTCACCGCCACCTCCGGGGACACCGGCAAAGCGGCCCTTGAGGGCTTCCACGATGTGGAGGGCACAAGGATAATCGTATTCTATCCCGAGGGCGGTGTCTCAGCGGTGCAGCGGGCCCAGATGGCAAGCCAGAATGGCGGCAATGTCCATGTCTGCGCCGTAAAGGGCAATTTTGACGACTGCCAGCGGGGCGTGAAGGCCGCCTTTGCCGGAATCCGGGGCTCTGACTACGGAAAGCGGCTGTCCTCTGCAAATTCCATAAATATCGGCCGTCTTGCCCCCCAGACAGTGTATTATTTCTCTGCCTATGCCCAGCTTCTCTCTAGGGGCAGAATTAAGCTTGGTGATAAGGTGGACTTCATCGTCCCCACCGGCAACTTCGGGGATATTTTGGCGGGCTTCTATGCAAAGCTCATGGGCCTGCCTGTGGGCCGGCTGGTCTGCGCCTCAAATATGAACAACGTTCTCTATGACTTTATTGAGAGCGGCACATATGATGCCCGGCGGGAATTTTACCGCACCAGCTCCCCCTCCATGGATATTCTGGTCTCCTCCAATCTGGAGAGACTTCTCTTCCTTGCCTCCGGCGGAAATACAGAGGCCGTCCGGGGCTGGATGGATGAGCTCGGCAAAAACGGCGTCTACACCGTGGACAGAGGCACTCTCGGTAAAATCCGCTCGGTCTTCTCTGCGGGATATGCCGATGAGGAGGAGGCGCTCAGTACCATCGGGCGCATATGGCATGATTACAATTATCTCTGCGACCCCCACACCGCTGTGGCTTTCCACGCGGCGGAGGAGTACAAGCGCCGGAATCCGGAGCATAACTGCTGCGTGGTGCTCTCCACAGCGTCCCCCTATAAGTTCCCCTCTGCCGTACTGAAGGCCATAGGCGGGACTGCTCAGGGTGATGAATTTCAGGAGATGGAGGCCCTCTCCCACCTCACCGGCAGTACTGCGCCCCCGAACCTTGCAGGGCTCAGGGATAAGCCCCTCATCCACAGGGATGTCATTGAAAAAACTGAGCTTATTGACTATGTAAAGAAAATTCTTTCCGCAGGAGGCAGAATATGAGAGTGAGAGTACCTGCCAGCTCCGCAAATCTGGGGCCCGGCTTCGACTGCTTCGGCATTGCCTGGCAGCTGTATGATGAAATTGAATTTTCTCTGGATGCAGAGGGTCTTGAATTTGCCGGCTGCGATGAGAAATACATGAATGAGAAGAATCTGGCCTATGCCGCCTACAGGGCTGTTCTGGAGCGCTACGGGCTGAAAAACGAGGCGGTAAAAATTACTTTCTGCCGCTCGGATATACCCATCTCCAGAGGGCTCGGCTCTTCCTCCGCACTCCTTGTGGCGGGCGTTATGGCGGCAAATGAGCTCCATGGCCTGAACATGAGCAAAAATGAGCTCTTTGCCATAGCCACCACCCTTGAGGGGCATCCGGACAATGTGGCCCCCGCTATTTTCGGCGGGCTCACGGCCTCCGCGATGGACGGCGACAGGCCCCTTTCCGCCCACTTTGATATAAGTCCCAAGCTCCGCTTTACGGCGCTGATTCCGCCCTTTGAGCTCTCCACCAGCGAATCCCGCTCGGTGCTGCCCCATGAGGTGCCCAGGGCCGACGCCATATTCAATGTCTCAAGGGCGGCCCTGCTCCTCTCGGCTCTTGGCAGCGGTGATGTGGGTCTTCTGCGCTGCTCTATGGCCGACAGACTCCATGAGCCCTACCGTATCCCCCTGATAAAGGGCTTTGACATTGCCCGGGGCCTCGCCTACAAATGCGGTGCCATATCCATGTGCATCTCCGGCGCCGGCTCCACGCTCCTCTGTGTGTCTCAGGATGAGGGCTTCAGGGGGCGCATTGAGGAGGACCTCTATAAAACCCTGGCCAGCTGGCGCGCCGTGGATCTGAAGCCGGAGCTCTCCGGGGCTTCGGTTCTGGATATATAAGCTTCTTTCTGTCTTCTTTATCTGCAGGGCTCGTGCAGTCCCGCAGCTTTTAGTGAAAATATAATCCGCTCACACAGCAGGAAAATCCCCCTTACCGTGAATCCGGTAAGGGGGATTGAATATTATTCTGTTTTTTGAGGACTTTGAATTTATCAGCGCTCTTTTATAATGCCCTTCTGGTAGGCATACAGCAGCTTTTCAAGGTCGCTTATACTGGCCTTGAGCTTTGTGCCTATGTCCGTGTCCCTAACTCTTATGCGGTCGTAATTATACTGCAGGGCCACGGTTGAGGAGTGGATGTCCTGCTCCTCCGCCACAGCGATATCTGTTGATACAAAGGGCTCATGGGAGACCAGAAGCATGCCGTGGGAATTGTAAATCAGCGTGTAGCCTGCGATTCCCGTCTCCTTCTGGTAGGCCTTGGCAAAGCCGCCGTCTATGACAAAGAGCTTGCCGTTCGCCCTTATGGGACTCTCCCCCTTCACAACCTTCACCGGCACATGGCCGTTTATTATATGGGAGTTCTTGGAGTCCAGACCGAAGGCCTCCAGCACGTATTCGCAGATCTCCTCCTGATTTCTCAGAGTGTAATAGGGGTTCTTGATCTCCTTGTGGGTCTCCTTGTCGTCCACAAAGTAGCGCTCAAAGGTGGTCATCTTCTTCTTGCCGAAGAGGGGTGAGTCCTCACCGCACCACATGTACCAGATGATGTCCATGCAGTTCCTCTTCTCCTCTGTGTGGGGGCTGTTGAAATAGCCCTCGCGTATTGTCCGCTCAACCGCGTCGAGGTACTCCTTACCGCTGAGTTTCTGGCCCCGGAAGTCTATTACCCTGAGCGTGCCGTCCTTGTTCATGGGTATGCCCCCGTGGAACAGCAGGTTTGAATTGAAGATATTGTACATACTGCCCCTGCTGTACAGCACCCTTATGTGCTTCTGAAGCTTTTCGCAGTTGACAAAGGAAGATTTCAGCTTGTCCATGAGGATCTGCTCCTCATCACTGAGTGCAAAGGGGTCCTTGGGGTCCACCGTGGGGAAGTTCATGTCATTCATGGCATATTCCTTGCCCTCAATATTTATGGTCCCCTTGTCAAAGTTTATCTTGTCCAGCAGCAGGCGGTTTTCCATGTGGAACTCCGGGTGGCGCTTTATAATCTGGGCCTCCATCTTCCACTGCATGATGGATATGGCTTTGTGCATGCGCGCTATCATGTCCCTGTCGTTGTCATCCAGCACCTCGTCGCATTTGGGGATGAACTGGGTGCAGGGGTCATCGGCATATTTCTCCATGGCGAAGGTGGCCAGGGGCAGGAGGTTTATACCGTAGTCCTCCTCAATGGTGTCTAGGTTTGCATATCTCAGCTGAATCCGCAGCACATTGCATATGAGTGCCTGACAGCCTGCCGCGGCGCCCATCCACGCGATGTCGTGGTTGCCCCACTGTATATCCACGGAGTGGTAATCCGCCAGTATATCCATGATTGCCGCCGCATTGGGGCCTCTGTCATATATGTCGCCTATTACATGGAGCTGGTCCACGGAGAGGCGCTGAATGAGATTGCACAGCGCCACGATGAAGCGGTCGGCCTGACCCAGCTCAATTATGGTGTGGATAATCTCGGTGTAGTACATGTCCTTGTCCGCGCTGTCGCTGTGCTCCTGCAGAAGCTCCTCAATTATATATGCAAATTCTTTCGGCAGGGCCTTTCTCACCTTGGAGCGGGTGTACTTTGAAGCTGCATCCTTGCATATCTCCACAAGCCTGTAGAGGGTAATCTTGTACCAGTCCCCTTTTTCCTTCTGGAATGCCTTGTCTTTCTTCACCAGCTCCAGCTTGTTCTCCGGATAATATATGAGGGTTGCCAGGGATTTTTTCTCACTCTCCCTTAGGCTTGAGCCGAAAAGCGTGTTTATATTGTTCTTTATAACACCGGATGCATTTCTCAGAACATGGCGGAACGAATCGGCCTCGCCGTGTATATCTGAGACAAAATGCTCCGTCCCCTTGGGCAGATTCAAAATTGCCTTCAGGTTTATTATCTCTGTGGCCGCGGTGTTAATGTCCTTGTACTGTTCGGACAGCAGCCTGAGATATTTCATCTCATCCGGTGTGAAATTACCATTTCCGTTATACATTAAAGACACCTCCCAGATTCTTTGCGCCTACCATTATAGCAGATGAATTCCGCTTTTGCTAGTTATTTTCAACAAAATCACTGCTGATTTAATCGGCTGCTCAATTCATTTTTTGTATATTATGCTCATTTTACCCTGTATTTGAAAAAAAGCTGCACAGAGTTTAAATTTCTGTGCAGCTTTGTGAGATTTATTTTTACTTTTTATAGCCCATGCTGAGATCCACCACATTTATTAGCTCCCGCCCGCTGAGGAATCTTGTGAGGTTTTCGCAGGCGATGTCCACGACTCTCTCAAAGGTCTCGGGCAGATGGTAGAATCCGGAGACATGGGGCGTAATGACTATGTTGTCCAGAGTCCACAGAGGGTCGTCCTCCGGCAGGGGCTCAGGCTCGGTCACATCCACCGCCGCGGCCGCAATCTTTCCCGTTGAGAGGGCGTCATAGAGCACATCCGTGGCCACAGCGCCGCCGCGGCCGCAGTTTATGAAGATGGCACTCTTTTTCATGCGGTCAAAAAGTTCCGGCGTATAGATGTGGTAGCTCTCCTTTGTGCCGGGGAGTACGGAGAATATCACATCCGCCCTGCCCAGCAGACTCTCCAGCTTATCCGTGGTGTAGAGCTCGTCCACGCAGTCGGGCTTTGCAGATTCTCTCCGCTTTACGCCGATTACATACGCCCCCAGGGCCTTTGCAAGGGCTGCAAAATGGCGGCCTATATCCCCCAGGCCCACCACAAGGACTGTGGAATCCGCAATGGATGTCACATTCCCGAGGCTGTCCCAGGCCCTCTTCTTCTGGGCGTCTCTGTAGAGGTGGAGGTTCTTCTGTATCATCAGAAGGCATGCAAAGGCGTGTTCGGACACGGCCTTGCTGTAGGCACCGGTGGAATTTGTGAGACGGGTCTTTTTGTTCAGAATTCCCGGGTCGCAGTACGGGTCCGCACCGGCTGAATTCAGCTGCAGAAGTTCCAGATTTTCAGACTGTTTTATGAGTCCGGGCTTTACCCGGCCGAGGATTATATTGGCCTCTGCCACCTGTTCCTCCGTTGCGGTCTCTACTGTGCCGTAGACAAAGCGGCAGCCTGGTGCTGCTTCCTCCAGCCTGTCCTTATGTCTCTGCTCCACAGGCAGCAGACAGAGTATATTTTTCATACATACCTCCTGAATTTATACTCATTTATATGTTTTTAAATATTTTGTAAATCCGCTGAAATTGCAATTATTTTCTATTGGCGGTCAGCGGTATTTCCGCCTTGCCCGTTTTTTTCTTCTGTTCTGACGCACTGCGGAATAAAACATCAGGACAATGATGAGCAGCAGAACTCCTATTCCCGCAAACAGAATCCAGCGCCCGTTTTCAAAGGTGGAAGTCTTTACGGCGTGGGTTTCCCTTGTGGTGGAATAGGGGCAGATCTGGCATTTCCCCACTTCTTTCCCGGGGCTGTCCGCCGTGGGCTCCTCAACCATGGTCCATTTTATCACATGGGCCGCCCTGTCCTTTATTTCCCCGCACTCGCACTGCTTCCAGTGGTATTGGTCATCATACTGCCATGTTTTTCCAAAGTCATGTACATGACCGCTGTCCGCTTCGGGTTTCTGTTCTTCGGAGCTGCTGTTCTCCTGAATCTCTGTTTCGGACCCATATTCGTTGTCTTCCGTATCCGGTATCACAGGCTCGTTTTCCTTATCGTATTTCACCGTAATTTTTGCGGGATTCGTCTCAATATTCCCTCCTTGCCCTGAAAATATGCAGCTCACCACACAGCCGTCCAAATCCCTTGTGACGCCGCTTATATTCAGCTTTCCCATACTCTCACTGACCTTGACACCCGCAACAAGCCCCGGGAGTTCGGCCGCCCTGGCAGTGGCGCCTCCGGGATTCTCTATTATCCAGCAGCTGTCATCCACATAGGATGCGGTCGCCACAAAGGAGGCAAGGCCCCCCTCCTCCACTGTCTCTCCGCCGGGCTGCTTAATTATCTCCGGGGCCCATATATCCGGGGCATAGACCCTGGAGAGTATGACATAGGCGCCGTTTGCATAGATTTTATATTCCACCGGCTCATTGTTCAGATAGGCAGACAAGCCCTCGGGGAAATAATAGCCCGGCGCCGCATCTATCCTGATCTGCAGCTTTGCATAGTCGAGGGTGAATTTGTTCTCGATCACAAGGCCCATGGAATTTATCCAGCTGCAGCCTGAGAGGACACAGCCCTGTGTACTGGTGGCGGCGGTGATCTCATTTACCGGCATTGTGGCCACCGGCGTTTTGCTTGTGGTGGCCAAGACCTTATTTATAGGAGCATTTCCCAGAGCGTAGGCCTTCGGGCTGAGGGCTGAAGCCCCCAGCAGGGATACAAATAAAATAAGCACCACAACACGGGACAGAAAAGAACGGCTTCTGCATTTCATAGATGTATCCCCCTTTTCATTTATATTATTTTCTGCCTATATTATATTCTTTTTGTGATTTATCTTCAAGCTGACATTGTATTTTATTGTCAATCTGATATAATGTATTGACTAATTCAGTGTTTTTAAATCCGCTGCCCTTTTCTGCTCGGCTTTTGGCTGTGCGGAATTTGCAGACAGCATGGATTTTATGTTTTATTTGGGAGTAAGGCAAAGTGATCAGATACGATGCAGGAAAATGTGATATAGCGGTCATCGGTGCAGGCCACGCGGGGATTGAGGCTGCCCTTGCCGCCGCCCGCATGGGGATGGATACCATGTGCTTTACTGTCAATATGGACAGCATAGGCAATATGCCCTGCAACCCCGCCATAGGGGGCACCGGAAAGGGCCACCTCGTCCGGGAGCTGGACGCTCTCGGCGGGGAGATGGCAAAAGCCGCAGACAGGGCATGCATACAGTACCGCATGCTGAATCTGGGAAAGGGTCCCGCAGTGCACTCACTCCGGGCTCAGGCAGACAGGCGCCGCTATCAGGAGGTCATGAAACACACTCTTGAGCTCCAGGTGAATCTCAGGGTAAAGCAGGCCGAGGTCGTGGATGTGGACGTGGAGGACGGGAAAATCACCGCCGTTGTCACCGAGACCGGTGCCGTCTACCACTGCAGGGCCGCAATTTTTGCCACCGGCACCTATCTGGACGGCCGTGTTATAGTGGGCGAGATGCTGAAGGCCTCAGGCCCCGACGGGCTTGCCGCGGCGGTGCCTCTGGGTGTCCGCCTGCGGGAGCTGGGTCTCTCCATGCGCCGTTTCAAGACAGGCACTCCCCCAAGAGTCAACGCCCGCACAGTGGACTTCTCCAAAATGGAGCTCCAGCCCGGGGATGAGAATATTGAGCCTTTTTCCTTCACCACCACCGGCAGTCTCTGCAACAGGGCGGTGTGCTATCTCACCTATACAAATGAGAAAACTCACGATATCATCCGGGCAAATCTGGACCGCAGTCCCATATACTCCGGCGTTATCGAGGGCATAGGCCCCCGCTACTGCCCCAGCATAGAGACCAAGGTCATGACCTTTAAAGACAAGCCCCGGCATCAGCTTTTTGTTGAGCCCATGGGCCTCAACACCGAGGAATTATATATACAGGGCTTCTCCTCCTCCCTCCCCGAGGAGGTGCAGGTGGAGATGCTTCACACCATACGGGGCCTTGAGCACGCGGAGATGACCCGCTGTGCCTACGCCATTGAGTATGACTGCATCGACCCCACCGAGCTTCTCCCCACTCTGGAGTGCAAGAAGATCTCAGGATTCTACGGTGCGGGACAGTTCAACGGCTCCTCCGGCTATGAGGAGGCCGCCGTTCAGGGCTTCGTGGCCGGTGTCAATGCCGCCCTCAAGCTCTCGGGAAGGCCCCCTTTTGTGCTCCGCCGCAGTGACGGATATATCGGCACCCTTATAGACGATCTTGTCACCAAGGGTACAAATGAGCCTTACAGGATGATGACCTCCAGAAGTGAGTATCGGCTCCTCCACCGGCAGGACAACGCGGATATACGCCTCACCGGAAAGGGCTATGAGCTGGGCCTTGTCTCCAGGGCGCGCTATGATGCCGTGCTTGAGAAATACAGGAAGGTTGACGGGGAGATTGCCCGCCTTTCCGCCTGTCACATTCCACCAAGCGATGCTTTAAATAAGCTGCTTGAGAGCAGGAATACAGCCCTCGCCCTGAACGGTGTATCCCTTGCGGACCTCATCCGCAGGCCCCAGCTCAGCTATGTTGATCTCGCCCCCTTCGACCGGGAGCGGCCGGTGCTGGACCGGGCAATAGTACAGGAGGTGGAGATCAGGCTCAAATATGAGGGCTATATCAAACGCCAGCTGAAGCAGGTGGAGGAATTTACCCGTATGGAGTCAAAGCTGCTCCCTGCCGATATAGATTATGACAGGGTTGTGGGACTCCGTCTTGAGGCCTGTGAAAAGCTTAAAAAGATCCGTCCCGCTAACTTCGGTCAGGCGGGCAGGATCTCGGGTGTCTCTCCCGCAGACATCTCAGTTCTTATGATTTATGTGGAGAACAATAAATGACTAAAGTTGTGCTGGGCTTTTCCGGCGGTGTTGATTCCGCCGTGTCTGCCGTTCTTTTGAGAAATATGGGTTACGAGGTTGAGGGGCTCTATCTGGACAACGCCGGAGATGAGGCTCTCGCTTCGGCTATCTCCACCGCCAGATTTTTAAACCTCCCGCTGGAGGTGGCGGATGTCCACGCTGAACTTGAGGAGAAGGTCTGCTCCTCATTCTGCAGCAGCTATCTCCGTGGTGAGACTCCAAATCCCTGCATTCTCTGCAATCCCAGCGTGAAATTTAAAAACCTCATCGATGCCGCCGACCGGGACGGGGCAGATTATATCGCCACGGGCCACTATGCCAGATGTGACGGGAAAGCCCTCTACAAGGGGCTCCCTGCAAATGACCAGAGCTATATGCTCTGCCGGCTCAAAAGTTCCCAGTTATGCCGTCTTATTCTGCCTCTGGGCCAGCTGGAAAAGACACAGGTACGGGATATGGCGGAGGAATTTGATCTCCCGGTGGCCCATAAGCCGGACAGCATGGAGATCTGCTTTATCCCCGATAAGGACTATCTGGGCTGGCTGGGCCGCAGGACTGAGCTTCCCCCTCCCGGTGATTTTATTTTCCACGGTAAGGTGGTGGGTCAGCATCAGGGAATCTGCCGCTATACTGTAGGTCAGCGGCGCCCCGGCCTCTATGACGGCCGCAAGCTCTATATCTCCCGCATCGATGCCCGCAGCAATACAATTGAGCTTGCCCTCTGGGAGGAGCTTTTCAAGACCGAGGTTTTTGCAAGAGACTTCAACTGGCTCTGTGATATTCCCTCAGGGCCCGTGAGCTGCACTGTCCGGGTGCGCCACACCAAGTGGGAAAATCCACCCTGCACGGCTTCTATCGAAGACGGACTTGTCCATATTATCTGCGACGATCCTGTCCGGGCCCCCGCTGCCGGTCAGTCCGCCGTGCTCTATGACGGGGACAGGGTTCTTGGCGGCGGCTTTATAATCTGATTTACTTTTTATATGACGAAAGCAGGCACAGTTTTGTGCCTGCTTTTCTATAATTTTACAATATTTTTATGAGGGCATCCACGTCCGCGTCGGTGGTGGCCCAGTCGGTGACAAAGCGCACCGCTGTCCTTTTTTCGTCCACTCTTGCCCAGACGCTGATCATGACCTCCTTTTCCAGCTCCTCCAGCTTTTCATTGTCCATTATCACAAATATCTGGTTTGTGGGTGAATCTGCAAAGAACTCATAGCCCCTCTCCCTGAAGGCCTCCTTCAGCCTCTCTGCAAGGCGGAGGGCGTGTCTGCCGATTTCAAGATAGAGCCCGTCGGTAAAGAGAGTGTCAAACTGTATGCCCAGAAGCCTCCCCTTTGCAAGGAGTGCGCCATGCTGTTTTACCCGGCTCAGCAGGTGTTTTGGCAGATTGTGCTTTGTATAGACAAGTGCCTCCCCGAATAGGGCGCCCACCTTGGTGCCGCCTATATAAAATGCATCTGTCAGCTCCGCGATGTCCGGCAGAGTCAGGTCTGAGGCGGGGCTTGCAAGGCCGTAGCCCAGTCTCGCCCCGTCCATGTATAATTTCAGCTGATATTCGTCGCAGACCTCTCTCAGCGCCTGCAGCTCTCTCCTGCTGTACAGGGTGCCCAGCTCCGTGGGGTGGCTTATATATACAAGCCCCGGTATAACCTGATGCTCAAAGGTCTCGTCCTCCAGGAGGGAAACCATGTAACTCTTTAAATCTCCGGCCTTCAGCTTTCCCTCATGGGAGGGCAGAGGGATGACCTTGTGGCCCGTGAACTCCACGGCGCCGCTCTCATGGGTATTTATGTGTCCTGTCTCGGCGCAGACTGCCCCCTGATAGCTCTCCAGCAGGGAATCTATCGCCAGCTGGTTTGTCTGGGTCCCGCCCACAAGGAAGAATATATCCGCATCCCCGCATCTGCAGGCCCTGCGTATTTTTTCTTTCGCCGCGGCGCAGTATTCATCTCCGCCGTAGCCCACAGTGTGGTAGAGATTTGTCTCTGTGAGCCTCTGAATTATCTTTTCATGTGCGCCTTCTGCGTAATCATTTATAAATGAGAGCATAGCCTTATCCCCTGCTTTTCTGTATTTTTATCCCTTTTCCGCTTTTTCCGGAATTTGGGGCATTTTTATCATATTATTTGCCCAGGTATCTCGCTGCCTTCAGGATTGCGCCCTGTGTCTTTATATCCACGATCTCACCCTTCATCACCTGATCCACCAGCTCCTCCAGGGGCAGCTCAAATACATCCAGGAACTCGTCGGGGTCCAGCTCCTGCTCCCCCTTGTGGAGGCCCTGGGCCAGGAACATGGTGATCTTTTCCGTGCTGTAGGCTACGGCGGTGTTGAAATCTCCCAGATTTGTCCACTTATCCGCAGTGTAGCCTGTCTCCTCCCTCAGCTCACGCTTTGCGGCGGAGAGTCTGTCCTCATCGGGGCTGTCCAGCTTTCCCGCGGGGATCTCGGTTATAACCTGATCCAGGGGGTAGCGGTACTGGCGCTCCACGATTACCTTCCCGTCCTCTGTCACCGGGATAATGCAGACAGCACCCCAGTGGACTATATAATCTCTGCCGCTCTCGTCGCCGTTGGGCAGAATAACCCTGTCGTGAAATACATGGAGCAGCGGTCCGCAGTATTTCTCGGAGCCGCTCTTTTTTCTCTCCCGGAGTCTCTCATACTCTTCGTCTCTGTTAATCATATTCACATCTCCTTTTTGGCCATTATACCACCTGTCACTCTCTTTGCATATCCGTGTTTTTTATTATTTTACTCTGCTTTTCCGGCTTTGGAGACAGAAAAAAACCGGAAGAACAAAAATTCTTCCGGTTTTTCTCTTTTGTTTATAAATTATACAAGCTCGATGACTGCGGTCTCTGCAGCATCTCCGCGGCGTGCGCCGACGCGGGTGATGCGGGTGTAACCGCCGTTGCGCTCTGCATACTTCGGAGCGATCTCATCGAAAACTTTCTTGGCGACATCTTCGCGGGTGATGAAAGCCAGAGCCTGACGATAAGAAGCCAGATCCTTAGCCTTGCCAAGAGTTATCATTTTCTCGGCTACGGGAGCAATCTCCTTTGCGCGGGTGACAGTGGTCTCCATGCGGCCTTTGTCCAGAAAATCTGTGACCTGCTGACGGAGCATTGCCTTGCGCTGAGAGCTTGTCTTGCCGAGCTTTCTAGTTCCGGGCATAATTGCATTTCCTCCTTCTTGAGAGCTTACTGATTATCCTCGTCTGCCAGTGACAAGCCCATCATTGCGAGCTTATGCTCGACTTCTTCAAGGGACTTGCGGCCGAGGTTGCGGACCTTGATCATCTCGTCCTGAGTCTTGCTGACCAGATCCTCGACAGTATTGATATTAGCGCGCTTGAGGCAGTTGAAGCTTCTCACACTGAGATCCAGCTCTTCGATTGTCATCTTGAGCATGGTATCCGGTTCCTTCTCAACCTTCTCCACAACAGTGGAGCTGCTGCCGATTGTATCGGAGAGATCAGTGAACAGTGTGAAGTGATCACAGAGAATCTTTGCACCGAGAGATACCGCATCTCTTGCGGCCATCGTCTTGTTGGTCCAGACCTCCAGGGTCAGCTTGTCAAAGTCTGTCTGATTTCCGACACGGGTATTCTCAACGGAATAGTTGACCTTCAGAACAGGTGTGTAGATGGAATCAACGGGAATTGTACCAATGGGCATCTGAGAATCCTTATTCTTCTCAGCTGAGACATATCCTCTGCCGTGGTCCAGGACCAGCTCCATATTCAGTGAGCCCTCGGGTCCGAGAGTCGCGATGGGCTGTTCCGGATTGAGGATTTCAACCTCTGCATCTGCCTTGATGTCGCCGGCGGTCACCAGGCCCTCACCGTTTGCTTCGATGTAGACGGTCTTGGGGCCGGTGCTGTGGAGGCGGGCAATAATGCTTTTGACATTGAGGACTATCTCAGTTACATCTTCCTTGACGCCGGGAATTGTGGAAAATTCATGCTGCACACCGGCAATTTTGATGCTGGTGCAGGCAGTGCCGGGAAGGGAAGAAAGAAGTACCCTGCGGAGAGAGTTACCAAGTGTTGTGCCGTAGCCGCGTTCCAGAGGCTCAATAATATACTTGCCGTAGGAATTATCGGTGGGAGTTTCAATACACTCAATACGCGGCTTTTTAATTTCGATCATATTGTTATATAACCCTCCTTTTAAGTCAGTCATGCGCCAGACGGCGCTGCGGTGATTCAGCTTACCAATTTGAGGGTGTCTTTATTACTTGGAGTACAACTCGACGATGAGGTGCTCTTCGATGGGCAGATCAATGTCTTCTCTTGCAGGAACTGCAACAACCTTTGCTGTCATGTTGTTTGCATCGTACTCAAGCCACTTGGGGGCCGGGCGGAACTCATTAGCCTCAATGTTAGCTTTGATCTTATCGATACTGCGGCTGCTCTCCTTAAGGGAGATAACCATACCGGGCTTTACCTGGTAGCTGGGGATGTTGACCTTGCGGCCGTTCACGGTGATATGGCCGTGGCTGACCATCTGACGTGCCTCGGCGCGGCTCATCGCAAAGCCCACGCGGTAGACGACGTTGTCAAGGCGGCTCTCCAGAAGTGACAGGAGATTTTCACCGGTCAGGCCGGGGCGGCGCTCTGCGATCTCAAAGTAACCGCGGAACTGGCTCTCCAGAACACCGTAGTATCTCTTTGCCTTCTGCTTCTCACGGAGCTGCTGGCCGTATTCGGAGTTCTTGGTGCGGCCCTGACCATGCTGGCCGGGTGCATATGCACGGTCGGCCTTGTTCATAGCGCACTTGTCAGTGTAGCAGCGGTCGCCCTTAAGGAAGAGCTTCTGGCCTTCTCTGCGGCACTGGCGGCAAACTGCTTCAGTATATCTTGCCATAATCGTTTACCTCCTTCAATTAGACACGACGACGTTTGGGAGGACGGCAGCCATTGTGAGGAATGGGGGTGACATCCTTGATCATCGTAACTTCCAGGCCTGCGGTCTGCAGGGCACGGATTGCAGCCTCACGGCCGGAACCGGGTCCCTTGACGAAGACTTCAACAGTCTTCAGGCCATGCTCCATAGCTGCCTTTGCGGCAGTCTCTGCGGCAGTCTGTGCTGCAAAGGGGGTAGACTTCTTGCTTCCGCGGAAGCCGAGGCCGCCGGCGGATGCCCAGGAGATTGCGTTGCCCTGAGTATCACTGATGGTGACCATGGTATTGTTGAAGGAAGAGCTGATATGAACCTGACCCTTTTCAATGTTCTTGCGCTCTCTTCTGCGTGTTCTAACCTTTTTCTTAGCTGATGCTGTAGCCATAATTCATATCCCTCCTTACTTCTTCTTATTTGCGATGGTGCGCTTCGGGCCCTTGCGGGTACGGGCGTTTGTCTTGCTTCTCTGTCCGCGTACGGGCAGTCCGCGGCGATGGCGCATGCCGCGGTAGCAGCCGATCTCGGTGAGACGCTTAATATCAAGTGCAGTTCTGCGGCGCAGGTCACCTTCAACTATGCAGTTGCGGTCTATGCACTCACGCAGCTTGGCTTCTTCCTCTTCGGTGAGGTCTTTAACTCTGGTGTCGGGGTTGATTCCGGTCATTGCCAGAATCTTCTTTGCGCTGGTTCTGCCGATACCATAGACATAAGTGAGACCGATCTCGATTCTCTTGTCCTTGGGCAGGTCAACGCCGGCTATACGTGCCATATTATACGATCATCCTTTCGATAATTGTTTTCCGCATTCATTCGGGCGGAGGCTTGGTCCCGCCGGAGGGAGTCTTCGCTCATGCGGGATTTTTATTTAGGACAGGCAATTCTACCTTGTCTTATAGTGTTAGCTGGGGCAGAGCCCCTGTGTGATTAACCCTGGCGCTGTTTGTGCTTGGGGTTCTCACAAATAACCATGACTTTACCCTTGCGCTTGATAACCTTGCATTTTTCGCACATGGGCTTCACGGAAGGTCTTACTTTCATTTGTTATACCTCCTATTTACTTCTCCATGTGATCCTGCCGCGGGTGACGTCATAGGGTGACATCTGTACCGTGACCTTATCGCCGGGAAGAATCCTGATAAAGTTCATCCGGAGTTTACCGGAAATATGCGCCAAGATGATGTGGCCATTGCCGATATCCACCTGGAACATGGTGTTGGGCAGGGATTCTACTACCGTGCCCTCGAGTTCTATTACATCGTCTTTTGCCAAAGTAAATTTCCTCCAAAGTCGGTGTGACGCAATTCGTCAAATGTCCTCTGCCATCGTGAGTATTTCCGGTTCGCCGTCGGTTATCGCGATGGTGTTCTCGTAGTGAGCGGAGAGTGAGCCGTCCATGGTGACGACTGTCCACTTGTTGTCAAGAACCCTTATCTCGCAGCTTCCGACATTGACCATTGGTTCAATGGCAATCGTCATGCCCTTTACAAGTCTGGGGTCGGGCCGGTTTCCCCGCTGCCGTCTGGGAACGCGGTAGTTGGGAACCTCGGGCGCTTCATGCATCTCCCGTCCGATTCCGTGGCCAACGTATTCTCTCACGACAGAGTAGCCGTGGCTCTCGACGTACTCCTGAATGGCCGCGCCTATATCGGAAATCCTGTAGCCCACTTTTGCAAACTTGAGCCCCTCAAAGAAGCTCTGGCGGGTGACAGCTATGAGGTTTTTCGCCTCGTCGCTGATCTCGCCGCAGGGGAAGGTTCCGGCGCAGTCACCCACGAAGCCCTTGTAAGTGGCACCCACATCCAGCGAGACAATGTCGCCGTTGTGGATAACTTTACTGCCGGGAATACCGTGGATGATCTCATCGTTCACAGACACACAGGCATTTCCTGGGAAACCGCCGTAGCCCAGAAATGTGGGCTTTGCGCCTGACTTCACGATGAACTCATGTACACATTTGTCTATCTGCTTTGTTGTCACTCCGTCAGCAACAGCCTGCCTTGCAATACTGCGGGCGCCTGCTGTGATTCTGCCGGCCTGACGCATCAGTTCGATTTCGTGCGGGGACTTAATATAAATGCAGTCCATATTAAATCGCCAGCACTTTCATGATTTCTTTCGTAGTGGCTTCGATGCTGGGCTGATTTTCTACTTCTCTCAGAATTCCCCTCTCTGCGTAGAAGCCCTTGAGAGGTTCTGTGTCTCTGTGGTAGGTGGCAAGACGGTTCTTCACTGTCTCCGGTGCGTCATCGGGGCGGATCGTAAGCTCACCGCCGCAGAAGTCGCATATGCCCTCTTTTTTCGGGGGATTGGAGACAATGTGGAAGGTCTGACTGCACTCCTTGCAGGTCCTGCGTCCGGACATGCGCTTGATTATAACCTCATCCTCTACCTCGAGAGAAAGTGCATAGTCAATCTTTATGCCCAGATCCTCCATGGCCTGAGCCTGGGGGATGGTGCGGGGGACACCGTCAAGGATGTAGCCCTTTGAGCAGTCGGGCTTTGCAAGACGCTCCTGCAGGATGCCGATAATGACATCGTCGGGAACGAGCCTGCCGGAATCAACGTACTCTTTGGCCTTAAGTCCCACGGGCGTGCCATTCTTCATGGCCGCCCGCAGGATATTACCTGTAGAAATAGTAGGTATACCGAGCTTTTCACTCAGTATTTCTGCCTGAGTACCTTTACCAGCGCCGGGTGCGCCTAATAGTATAAGTCTCATTAGCAACTCTCCGTTCTTAAGACAGGAAACCCTTGTAGTTGCGCATGAGCAGCTCGCCCTCGAGGGCACGGACTGTCTCAAGTGCAACACCGACAACAATTATGATCGAAGTACCGCCCAGGGAGAGGCCTGTGAGTGCCGCAGTGGAGCTGAAATGGGAAATCAGGATAGGCACTGTGGCGATTATGCCGAGGTAAATTGCACCGAAGAGTGTGATCTTGTTCAGCACCCTGTGGATGAATTCACTGGTAGGCTTGCCGGGACGGAAGCCGGGGATATATCCGCCGTTCTTCTTAAGATTGTTTGCCACCTCTATGGGGTTGAACTGGATTGTGGAATAGAAGTAGGCAAAGAAGATTATCAGCAGGAAGTAGATAATTGCGTAGGTGATTGATGAGGTATCGAAAGCTCTCATAAACCAGTTGTCTCTGTGGCCTGTGAATGCACCGATGGTGGCAGGCAGGGAGGCTATTGACTGGGCAAAGATTATGGGCATGACGCCGGACATATTCACCTTCATGGGGAGGTGAGTGCTCTGGCCGCCGTACATCTTGCGTCCCACAACTCTCTTTGCGTACTGGACAGGGATTCTCCGCTCAGCGTCATTGACATAGACGATGAGGACAATGAGTGCCACCGCGCCGAGATACATGAGCACCGCGACCCACCACTTGAGCTGACCGCTCATGCAGTTGCGGACCGTGGATATCACGCTCACGGGGAAGCGGGAAATGATACTTGCAAACAGTATCATGGAGATGCCGTTGCCGATACCGTGCTCGGTAATCTGCTCACCAAGCCACATGATGAGTGCGGAGCCGGAGGTGAAGGTCAGTATAATGACTATTGCCGCCCAGACATTGCCCTCTGCTTCGGGAAGAAGGATGTGGTTGTTCTTAATGAGCATATAGTAGGCAAAGCCCTGAAGAAGGCCGATGCCCACTGTGGAATAACGGGTGATGGCAGCGATTTTCTTTCTGCCTTCCTCACCCTCATCCTTGCTCATGCGCTCCAGTGCGGGGATTGCGATGCACAGGAGCTGGATGATAATGGATGCATTGATGTAGGGCTGGATGGAAAGTGCGAAGATTGTCGCTGTTGAGAATGCACCGCCGGACATTACATCCAGCAGGCCCAGAACGGTGTTCTGGAGATAAGTGAAATACTGCTGCAGTGCTGCAACATTCACATAGGGAACAGGGATGGAGTTACCAAGACGATAAAGCAGGACTATAAGCAGTGTGAAAAGTATCTTTTTGCGGAGCTCTTCAACTTTCCATGCATTACGCAGTGTCTGGATCACTTATACCACCTCTGCCTTTCCGCCGGCCGCCTCTATCTTCTGTTTTGCGGTTTCGGAGAAAGCAGCAGCTTTTACAGTCAGCTTTTTAGTAATTTCACCATTGCCGAGGATCTTGACGCCGTATCTGCACTTTGACAGGACGCCTGCATCCAGCATGGCCTGTGCATCAACAACTGCACCGTCCTCAAACTTGTCCAGTGCTGAGAGATTGATGGCCTCCAGAGGCTTTGCAAAGATATTGTGGAAGCCTCTCTTGGGGATGCGGCGTGCCAGAGGCATCTGACCGCCTTCAAAACCGATGCGGGTGCTGCCGCCGCTGCGGGCCTTCTGGCCCTTGTGACCGCGGCCTGCGGTCTTGCCGTTACCGGTTGCGTGGCCTCTGCCCTTGCGCTTGTCGACATGGGTGGAGCCGGCTACGGGAGAAAGTTCATGTATATACATTTCTCTTGCCCTCCTTATTCTTCTGTAACCTTCAGCAGATAGCCTATCTGGGCGATCTTGCCGCGGGTCTGGGGATTGTCGGGCTGTACGGTCTCGTTGCCGATCTTGTGCAGGCCGAGGGAATTGGCAGTTGCGATATGCTTATCGTGTCTGCCGTTGAGGCTCTTTACGAGCTTTATTCTAAGATTAGCCATGATTCGCCCTCCTTAACCCTGAACTTCTTCAGGAGTCTTGCCTCTGACTTCTGCAACCTGAGCTGCATCGCGCAGAGACTTGAGGCCTTCCATTGTGGCTGCAACAACGTTTGCGGGGTTGTTGGTGCGCAGGCACTTTGTACGGATGTCCTTGATTCCGGCTGCCTCAACAACTGCACGCACGGCGCCGCCGGCGATAACACCGGTGCCCTCGGGTGCGGGCTTGAGGAGAACACGGCCGGCACCAAAGGCGCCGATGGTCTCGTGAGGGATTGTAGTGCCCTGCATGGTGATGGTGGTGATGTTCTTCTTCGCATCCTCAAGGCCCTTGCGGATAGCCTCTGAAACTTCGTTGGCCTTGCCCATGCCGTAGCCCACGCGGCCCTTGCCGTCGCCCACGACGCAGAGAGCTGCAAACTTTGCGACACGGCCGCCCTTGACGGTCTTGCTGACGCGGTTCAGGGAAACTACCTTCTCGATAAACTCGGAAGCGGCCTCATCCTTGCGGCGGTCCCTTCTGTCATTGTTATATGCCATTTAAGTCGTCCCCCTTCCTTAGAACTTCAGGCCGCCCTCGCGGGCGCCGTCTGCCAGTGCCATGACGCGGCCGTGATAAATATAACCGCCGCGGTCAAACACTACCTCTTCGATACCCTTCTTGAGAGCACGCTCTGCAACAAGAGCACCGACCTTCTTAGCGGCCTCGATATTGCTGCCGCTGCCTTCGAAGCCCTTCTCGACGGAGGAAGCAGAGACCAGAGTCCTGCCTGCTGCATCGTCGATTATCTGGGCATAAATATTGCTTTCACTGCGGAAAACGCTGAGACGGGGTCTCTCGGCGGTGCCGGAGATCTTACCGCGTACTCTGGCGTGGCGCTTAATGCGCTGTCCTCTTGTATCAGGTCTTTTAATCATTCAGGCACACCTCCACTTACTTAGCACCGGTCTTGCCTTCTTTGCGGCGGATAACTTCGTAGTCATACTTGATGCCCTTGCCCTTGTAAGGCTCGGGAGGTCTCTTACCACGAACTTCTGCTGCAAACTGGCCGACCTTCTGCTTGTCAATACCCTTGATGATGATGTGGTTTGCATCGGGGACTTCAACCTGTATTCCGTCAATCTCAGGAACAATAACTTCGTGAGAGAATCCGATATGCAGTACCAGATTCTTGCCCTCCTTGGATGCACGGTAACCGACACCGTTTACCTCCAGCTTCTTCTCGAAGCCCTGGGTCACGCCCTGAACCATGTTTGCGATAAGGGTTCTGGTGAGGCCGTGGAGTGAGCGGTTCTCGTTGCTGTCATCGGGGCGGCTGACGGTAAGGACGTTGTCCTTCACTTCAACCTTCATCTGGGGAACTACTGTGCACTCATCGGTGCCCTTGGGTCCCTTGACAGAGATGTGATTATTTGCGTCAACCTTGACTTCAACGCCGTCAGGGATGACAATTGGCATTCTTCCTATTCTAGACATTCTGCTACCCCCTTACCAAATGAACGCAAGGACTTCGCCGCCGACATGCTCTTTCCGAGCTTCCTTGTCGGTCATAACGCCCTTGGATGTGGAAATGATAGCAACGCCCAGGCCCTTGAGGACGCGGGGCAGCTCGTCGGCACCGGCGTATACGCGCAGGCCGGGCTTGCTGACGCGGCGAAGGCCCTGAATGGCTTTCTCCTTGCCGGGGAGATACTTGAGAGTGATGCGGATGATGCCCTGAGTGCCGTCTTCGATAACCTGATAGTTCTTGATGTAGCCCTCGCTGAGCATGATCTCAGCAATGGACTTCTTCATCTTTGAAGCGGGGACATCAACGGATTCATGCTTTGCGTTTCCGGCGTTGCGGACACGGGTAAGCATATCAGCAATGGGGTCTGTGATCTGCATGGATTTTATCCTCCTAAATTAGAGTTACCGCATTTTGCGGTTTAGGCGGCGAGGTTCCATGCCAATACATGATTGGTCACGGCCTTTCGCCATCCTTGATTTATTTGAAGGCGGGAGTGATCGGCCCCCGCCGACAAAACTTACTTCTCCCGTATTCACGGGATTCCGATTTCCGACTCTCCGGCTTTTGGAGCCGGGAGAGGCTCAAGGGAAAATCAGAAGCTGGCCTTTCTCACACCGGGGATCTGGCCCTTGTATGCCAGCTCGCGGAAGCAGATACGGCACACACCGTAGTCACGCAGATATGCATGAGGGCGGCCGCAGATCTTGCAGCGGTTGTACTGGCGGGTAGAGAACTTTGCAGGAGCCTGCTGCTTGATTTTCATTGATTTCTTAGCCATTTTTACTCCTCCTTAGTTCCTGAAGGGGGCACCCATGAGTCTGAGAAGCTCACGTGCCTCTTCATCGGTCTGTGCGGTGGTGGTTATTGCGATGTTCATGCCGCGCAGCTTTTCGATCTTGTCATACTCGATTTCAGGGAAGATGATCTGTTCCTTGAGGCCCAGGCTGTAGTTGCCGCGGCCGTCAAAGGCATCTGCGGAAATGCCGCGGAAGTCACGGACACGGGGCAGAGCCACGTTGAAGAGACGGTCCAGGAACTCCCACATGCGGTCCTGGCGAAGGGTGACCTTGACGCCGACCTTCATGCCTTCACGGAGCTTGAAGTTTGCAACGGACTTCTTTGCCACGGTGGCAACTGCGTGCTGACCGGTGATGGCGGAGATGTCATTGATGACAGCCTCAAGAGCCTTTGCATTGTCCTTGCAGTCGCCGCAGCCGACAGATACAACGATCTTGTCCAGTCTGGGGATCTGCATGGTGGACTTGTACTGGAACTTCTCCATCAGAGCAGGAGCAACTTCCTCAAGATACTTTTTCTTCATTCTTGTCATAGTAAGTTATCTCCTTTCTCAGATTTCTGCGCCGCACTTCTTGCAGACGCGAACTTTTTTGCCGTCGGCTATCTTGAAGCCGACACGGGTGGCCTTGCCGCACTTGGGGCAGACAAGCTCAACCTTGCTGGCGTAAATGGGGGTCTCGACCTTGATGATGCCGCCGTCCTGGCCCTGCTTCTGGGCCTTCTGGTGCTTGGTGGCAACATTGACGCCCTCGACAATGACCTTCATTCCCTTGGGGTCGGCACTCATGACCTTGCCCTGCTTGCCCTTGTCCTTGCCGGACAGGACAATGACTTTATCGTCTTTCTTAATGTTCATTCTCTGCGACCTCCATTAAATCACTTCGGGAGCGAGGGACAGGATCTTCATGTATTCCCTGTCACGGAGCTCACGGGCGACGGGTCCAAAGATACGGGTTCCGCGGGGGTTCTTATCCTCGGGGTTGATAAGAACTGCTGCGTTCTCGTCGAAGCGGACGTAAGTGCCGTCGGCGCGGCGGACAGGCTTGACAGTGCGGACGACTACTGCCTTGACGACATCGCCCTTCTTGACACTGCCGCCGGGTGCTGCCTTGCGGACGGAACAGATTACTACGTCACCGATGCTTGCATATCTGCGCTTGGAACCGCCAAGCACGCGGATGCACTTTAATTCCTTGGCGCCGGTATTGTCGGCGACCTTCAGATAAGATTCCTGCTGTATCATTCTGGCGCCTCCTTACTTAGCCTTCTCTACGATTTCAACAACGCGCCATCTCTTGTCCTTGGACAGGGGGCGGGTCTCCATCACGCGTACGATATCGCCGACGCGGCACTCGTTGTTCTCGTCATGTGCCTTCAGGCGGTAGGTACGGCCGATAATCTTCTTATAAGTCTTATGAGCAACGCGATCCTCGACGATGACTACTACGGTCTTATCCATCTTGTCGGATACAACCTTGCCAACGCGGGTCTTACGGGAAGTAGTTCTTTCTTCATTCATTTTCGCTTACCTCCTCAGTTCTCTTTCTCGCGAAGAACAGTCTTTACGCGAGCAATGTCACGGCGCGTGGCGGAAATCTTCGTGGGATTATCAAGATGATTTGTAGCGTGCTGCATACGGAGCATGAAAAGATCCTTTTTGAGGTCGGTGAGCTTGCTCTGGAGTTCATCAACGGACATGTTGCGTATTTCGTTTGCTTTCATCTTATTCACCACCGTTCTCGGACTCATTGCCCTTCTTGACTATCTTGGTCTTAATGGGCAATTTGTGGCTGGCAAGGCGGAGAGCTTCCTTGGCGGACTCATCGCCGACGCCGGCTATCTCAAACATGACCCTGCCGGGCTTAACTACTGATACCCAATACTCGGGTGAACCCTTTCCGGAGCCCATACGGGTCTCGGCGGGCTTTGCTGTAACGGGCTTGTCAGGGAAAATCTTAATCCAGACCTGGCCGCCGCGCTTGGTGTAACGAGTCATAGCAATACGGGCTGCCTCGATCTGGTTGGACTTGATCCAGCCGGGCTCGAGAGCCATCAGGCCGTATTCACCGTAAGTGACGGTGTTGCCGCGGGTTGCTTTGCCCTTCATACGGCCGCGCTGTACTCTGCGGTATTTAACTCTCTTAGGCATTAACATTAGTTGTTGCCTCCTTCCTTAGCGGGGGCGGGAGCGCGGTTGCCGCGGTTGTATCCGCCCTGGCCTGCAGGCCTGCTGCCGTAGCCGCCCTGACGGCGGTCACCGTAGGAGCGGTTGTCGCGGTTGTATCCGCCGCGGCGGTCGTCTCTGCGGTCTCTGCGGCGTCTCTCACCTGCGGGCTTGCTCAGATCCATGGTGCGGGGTGTGGTGCGCAGGGTCTGAGAAAGGACCTCGCCCTTGTAAATCCAGACCTTGACACCGATGCGGCCATAGGTGGTATCTGCTTCTGCAAAACCATAATCAATGTCTGCACGGATGGTCTGAAGAGGAATTGTACCCTCGTGATAGCTCTCGACTCTTGCGATCTCAGCGCCGCCGAGACGGCCGCCGCATTTGACCTTGATGCCTCTGGCGCCCATTCTCATTGCGCGGCCGATGGCATTCTTCATTGCGCGGCGGAAGCCGATACGCTTCTCCAGCTGCTGGGCAATATTCTCGGCAACCAGCTGTGCGTTGGTGTCGGGAGTGCGGACCTCGACGATAGAAAGTGCAACGGGCTTGCCGATGAGCTTTTCTACCTGGAGGCGCAGACGCTCTATCTCTGCACCGCCCTTACCGATGACAACACCGGGTCTGGAGCAGTGGATGTAGATGCGAACCTTTGCGGAATCACGCTCTATTTCGATGGTGGGAACACCGGCGGAATAGAGGGTCTTCTTAAGAAACTTACGGATTTTGTAATCTTCGACGATCAGATCGCCGACCTTGTCTTCTCTTGCGTACCATCTGGAATCCCAGTCCTTGATAACGCCGACACGCAGGCCATGAGGATTTATTTTCTGTCCCATAATTCTGCCTCCTTCCCTTATTCTCTCTCAGCCACAGCGACAATCACGTGGCTGGTGCGCTTGTTTATGCGGTACATACGGCCCTGAGCCCTCGGCATGCCTCTCTTGAGGATGGGGCCTGCGGTGGCGTAGGTCTCGCAGACAAAGAGCTTTTCAGGATCCATTTCAAAGTTATTCTCGGCATTTGCCATGGCACTCTTCAGCACCTTGAGCATAACCTCGCAGCCGGCCTTGGGGGTGTTCTCCAGAAGGGCCATCGCGACGTTTGCGTCCTTGCCGCGGATCATATCGCAAACGATTTCAACCTTGCGGGGAGAAATACGGGCGTATTTGTGCTCCGCACGGGCAATTTTCTTTTCGTCCATTTCTTCTCCTCCTTAGTTATTTGCTGCGGGGGCAGCGGCTGCAGGAGCTGCTGTGCCGGTAGCTGCGGCAGTCTTGCTGCCGGAGTGTCCGCGGAAGGTACGGGTGGGGGCGAACTCGCCCAGCTTGTGGCCGACCATATCTTCGGTGACGTACACAGGAACATGACGGCGGCCGTCATGAACAGCTATTGTGTGTCCGACAAAGGACGGGAAAATAGTGGAAGAACGAGACCAGGTTTTGATGACCTGCTTCTTGCCGGACTCATTCATTTCGTTGACTCTCTTCAGGAGCTCAGGAGCTGCGAAGGGTCCCTTTTTAATACTTCTGCTCATTTACTCTTCCCTCCTTATTTAGCATTGCGGCGCTTGACTATGAACTTATCGGTTGCGTTCTTAGTCTTGCGGGTCTTGTAGCCCAGTGCGGGCTTACCCCAGGGAGTGACAGGTCCGGGCAGGCCGACAGGGCACTTGCCTTCGCCGCCGCCGTGGGGATGGTCATTCGGGTTCATGACGGAACCGCGGACCGTGGGACGAACGCCCATGTGGCGTCTGCGTCCGGCCTTGCCGATGTGGACATTGGCGTGGTCGATGTTGCCCACCTGGCCGATGCAGGCGAAGCAGTCCAGACGGATCTTGCGGTACTCGCCGGAGGGGAGGCGGAGGGTGGCCATTCCGTTCTCCTTGGCCATCAGCTGTGCTGCTGTGCCGGCGGAACGGACGAGCTGTGCACCCTTGCCGGGATAGAGCTCAATATTGTACACATAGGTGCCGACGGGGATATTGGCCAGGGGCAGTGCATTGCCGGGCTTAATATCCGCTGCGGCGGAGGCGATAATTGTGTCGCCGGCCTTCATGCCAACAGGGGCCAGGACGTAGCGGCGCTCGCCGTCTTCATACTCGCAAAGTGCGATGTTTGCGCTGCGGTTGGGGTCGTACTCAAGACGAATAACCTTGGCGCTCATATCAAGCTTTGTGCACTTGAAGTCGATTACACGGTACTTCTGACGATTGCCGCCGCCCTGATGACGGACGGTGATGTGGCCGTAGCTGTTGCGGCCGGCGTTCTTCTTGAGTACCTCAACGAGGGACTTCTCAGGCTTGACATGCTTTTCAACTCCGTCAAAGCCGGAGACAGTCATCTGTCTTCTGGCAGGAGTAGTAGGTCTGTAAACTTTAATAGACATTCTTCTTTACCTCCTTATGCCATGCCTTCGAACAGCTCGATGTTCTTGGAGTCAGCGCTGAGCTTGACAACAGCCTTTTTCCAGGAGGCAGTCTTGCCCATGGGGTAGGCGCCTGTGCGCTTTGCCTTGCTGCGGACTGTAAGAGTAGTGACCTTGACGACGGTGACACCGAAGATCTCCTCGATGGCATCCTTAATCTCGATCTTGTTTGCATCCTTGGCAACCTCGAATGCGTACTTCTTAATGTCCAGATCCTCCATGGACTGCTCGGTGATGATGGGACGGATGACGATATCGTATGCGGTCTTCATCAAGCGTACACCTCCTCGATCTTTGCAAGGGCAGCCTTGTCAACTACCATCTTGCCGCTGGTGAGAATCATGTAGGGGCTGAGAATGCTTGCGATGGTGGTGGTGACGCCTGCGATGTTGCGTGCGGACTTCACAACGTTTGCATCCACATTCTCGGTGACTACGAGAGCCTTGCCCTCTGCGCCGACCTTGTCAAGGAAGGTCTTGAAGGTCTTGGTCTTGATCTCCTCCATCTTCAGGCCGTCGACAACAACGATGTCGCTGTCAGCTGCCTTCGCGGAGAGAGCGGACTTCAGTGCGATGCGCTTAACCTTCTTATTGAGGTTGTAGCCGTAATCGCGGGGCTTGGGAGCGAAAGCTACGCCGCCGTGAGTCCACACGGGGGAGCCGGTGTATCCTGCACGTGCACGGCCGGTGCCCTTCTGGCGCCAGGGTTTTCTGGTGCTGTAGGAAACTTCGCCCTTGGTGAGTGCACTCTGGGTGCCCTGACGGGAGTTGGCCAGATGATTCTTGACAGAATCGTGAAGTACACTCTTGTTCGGCTCAATGCCGAAGATGGCCTCGGAGAGCTCGATCTCGCCGATCTTCTCGCCTGCCATGTTGAATAAATTTGCTTTAGGCATTTATGCTGCTCTCCTTTCTTTATCTTGTACGTGCGGAAGCCTTCTGCGGGTTGACACGAGCAGATGCCTTCTGCGGGTTGAGGCTGATGCCTGCTGCTGCACCCTTCTTGATGTGCATAGTCTTGGCAGTGCCCTTGATATAAACGATGCTGCCCTTGGCACCGGGGACGGCGCCGCGGATAGCCAGAAGATTAAGTTCCGGATCAACCCTGACAACGTCAAGGTTTTCAACAGTAACCTGATCTACGCCCATGTGGCCGGCCTGATGCTTGCCCGGGAGAATACGTCCGGGGGAAGCGCTGGAGCCCATGGAGCCTGCGTGACGGTGGTTAGGACCGCCGCCGTGGGTCATAGGAGTGCGGCCCTGGCCGAAGCGCTTTACAGTGCCTGCATAGCCGTGGCCCTTGCTGATGCCGGTGACGTCGACCTTCTCACCCTCGGTGAAAACGTCAGCCTTGATGGTGTCGCCGACTTCCAGCTTGCTGCTGTCCTCAAGGCGGAACTCCTTAAGGTGCTTTACCATGCCCACGCCCGCCTTTGCAAGGTGACCCTGCTCAGGCTTGGAGAGCTTCTTCTCTGCTACTTCTTCGTAGCCGAGCTGGACAGCGTCATAACCCTCTTTTTCCTTTGTCATCTTCTGCACGACCACGCAGGGGCCTGCTTCAATGACGGTCACGGGAATGACCTTACCAGTCTCATCGAAGATCTGCGTCATGCCGACCTTCTTGCCGATGATGGCTTTCTTCATTATATTTCCTCCTAATGGTTATTGGTTGCCTCGCTTAGCCCGGAGTCTGTCCGTCCAGAGGCTGGCAACTTAACCCGTCCGCATACGCAAGCTGCGGACAATGGGTCGTTGATGTGGGTGCCGGGGTCTTTTGAAATTTCCCGGTCTTTTGAAATCCTGCAGTGAAGCTATTCTATATAGTAGCTATCAGAGCTTGATTTCGATTTCCACGCCGGCGGGAACCTCAAGGTTCATAAGAGCCTCGACGGTCTTCTGGGTGGGTGCCATGATGTCGATAAGGCGCTTGTGGGTGCGGCGCTCAAACTGCTCACGGCTGTCCTTGTACTTATGAACTGCACGAAGGACGGTGATGATCTCAGTCTTGGTGGGCAGGGGGATGGGGCCGGAAACCTTTGCATCGGTGCGCTTTGCAGCTTCCACGATGGTCTCGGCAGCCTTGTCGATGAGCTGATGATCGTAGGCCTTAAGGCGGATACGGATCATGTTCTTGTTGGTGCTTGCCATGCTTTTTTCTCCTTTTCGTACGTTTTTCGGCGGCATTGGCTCCGCCTTTCTTATGCGTACGGATGAAGCCTTTTTCTATACACACTACCGTGCGTATCAGACCGCGTCCGAAAAACAAACCGGCTTCACAGCCGGCTCTGTCCCCGTCCGCGCGATATACGCGTGTGACGGAAAGGCTTCAACCGCCCGATTACATGCCGGAAACCACCGGCACCGGACATACTCCACGAAAGTTACCTCATTTTCATGAGCAATCTCCCGCTTCATCGCATAATACGCCCGTGCTTCTGCACACGCGCTTATTTAATATAACAGCATAGTGTCCATATGTCAAGATTTTTTTCGTAGTTTTATAAGAAAATTCAGCAGGTTTTTTGTGCATGTTTTATAGCTTCTGCATAAGGGCTTTAAGTACATTGTATTTGCTTTTCTTTCATTATTTATGGTATCATATACTGTAATAATTTCGTGAAGGTGCGGTTATGAGCGATTATAAAAATACTCCTCGGCAGCTAAAGCCCCGCCGCAGCAGGCTGAGCTTTCTGGCTCAGCCGGACGGCTTTATCTTTGTTGTGGTCTTTCTTGCTTTTCTTGTGCGCATTGCCATGTTTTTTTATCTGGGCTCCGGCGCCACCTGCGACAGTGACGATGTGGCCTATATAGAGAGCGGCATTGTTTTTGCAAAAACCGGGGTCGTCTCCGTCTGGACCCCCTACCCCACGGCCAAAATAATGCCCGGCATGCCTGTCGTCTGCGGTATCCTCTCCCTTATTTTCGGTCAGGGGAATGCCTACATTGATTCAATCCGTATACTCTGGATCATTCTGGGTTCCTGCACGCCTTATGTTCTCTATAAGTGCTGCAGTGTTTTTCTTCCCAAGTGGTACGGCGTGATTGCCGCCTGCTGGTTTCTACTGCCCAACTGGGCCTGGTCGGACAACGCCGTGCTGACTGAAGCCCCGTATCTTCTTTTCAGCATGCTCGCCTTCTATTTTATGCTCAAAATGGGTGAGGAGAAATGCGGCAGTAAAAAGACCGTATGGGCCTATGTACTTTCCGTAATGGCGGGCTTCATGTTTCGGGCGACGATGCTTATTATTATACCCTTTACGCTTCTCTATCTGCTGGCCTTCAAAAAGATCAGCTTCCAGAATCTTAAAAAGCCCTGTCTTCTCATGCTGGCGGCGCTGCTTGTTTTTATAATACCCTGGACCGTGAGAAATTATATTCAGTTTGGTGAGTTTATCCCTGTGACGGACGGTGCGACAAACCCGACCCTCAAGGGGACCTATCAGGGTGAAACTGCACCCGCGGACGAGAGTCTCGACTATGAAAGCAATGTGCTCCATGTTTTGATGGATGAATATCCGGAGTATTTTAATGCTGACGGAACTCTCCGGGACATTGCAGACGGGGAGAAAATGACAGAGAAATACGAGGCTCTCCAGACCAGATACCGCCTGAGGGAATGGTTCAGGCGGGATCCTCTGGGGCTGCTCAAGGCCTACTTTATATCAAAGCCTGCCTGTGTTTTGGACTGGGTGTGGATATGGCTCCCCCTGCCAAAGCTCTATTACAGTCTCCGGGATCTGGCCCGTGTAAATCTGATTGTCTGCTTTCTGGGCTTTATCCTGGCCTTTGTATTTAAGAAGAAGCGGAAAATCACCCTTTTTCTCAGTCTGTACTATTGGATAAATATTTATATTCTGGCCCTCTCTTTTATTTCGGAGCGCTACGCCGCCATGTATATGCCGGTTCGGTATATGATGTTCTCCATAACTCTCTATCTCATTGTGGATTTTATAAAGGGCAGAAGGGCGAAAAAACAGCGGCCCACGGAGTGCCGCCAAAGCTGAATTTAATTTAATACTGCTGCAGGAAACAGATCCTGCGCAAAAACCGGACAGGAATCAAAACTCCTGTCCGGTTTTCCATATTCAGATTTTTTCGTTTTCCGTCTTTGTCGGATTTTTCCCGGCCTCCCGCACTCTTGCCGCGGCGGCCTCTGCGCAGTCAATGAGCCGCTCCGCCTCCTCGGCCATGATCTCGCCTGCGGGGGTGAAGCCCAGGACCCTGTTGTCCCGCTCAATAAGCCTGACGCCCAGCTCCTTTTCCAGCTCCGACACGGCACGGCTGGCGCTGGAGTGGCTTATGTACAGTTTTCTGGCCGCTCCGCTGAAGCTCCTGTATTTTGCCACGGCCGCATATATATGCAGCTGTCTCAGCTCCATATCAGTAGTTGAAGGTGTAGGGCAGCAGCTCCGAGAGCTTGTAGCTCACATAGCGGTCGCCGGCCTTGGCGCACAGCACCTCCATATCCGGGGCGAATTCCGCCAGGAACTGGCGGCAGGCGCCGCAGGGGGTGCACCAGTTCTCGCTGTCCGCATATATGGCGATGCGGCGGAAATCCCTGTGCCCCTCGCTCACAGCCTTGCAGCAGGCGGTGCGCTCAGCGCAGATGGTGCTGCCCAGTGCCGCATTCTCCACATTGCAGCCGGTGAACACTGTCCCGTCGGTGCACTCCAGCGCCGCACCCACGGAGAAACGGGAATAGGGGACATAGGCATTGTAGGATGCCTTTTTTGCCATGGACATAAGTTCTCTGTCAGTCATTTTTATCTCCCTTTCTATTCTGCCCTGTCACAGGCATAATCAAAAATTCTTACTCCTCTATAAACTGCCAGTTGACAAAATCATAAAGGGGATTTCCATAATTGGCGTTGACGCCCTTCACCACACCCCTGTGGCAGATTATCTGCTGTTTTTCAAAGCCTATGGGGATGAGCATGGCGTTCTGGCTTATAAACTCCGCCAGAGTCCTGTACTGAAAGGCTCTGTCCATATTGGGGGCGGAGAGGTAGGCGTTCATGTATGTCTCATAGCTTATATCCGTGGTGTTGGAGAAATTCAGATTGGTGGAGGTATTGCCATCATCCTCGTCCACATCCCTCACCTGCAGGAGTTCCGTGAGGTCGAAGTTGTTGCGAAGCTTGACCTCGCCGTAGTAGAAGTCAAAGTTGCCCTCCTCCAGGGCGGTGAGATAATCCTCCCAGGCCAGCTCCTGAACCGTGATTTTAAGTCCTATGGAGGCCATGTCATCCGCAAAGCGCCGGACCATGCCGGTCTTGGCACTGCTGTCGGAGCAGACCACGAACACAAGATCTATCTCCTGGGGCGTGCCGGACATATATTCCAGCATGCCGTCATTGTCGTAGTCCTTCACTCCCGCGTTCTCCAGAACTGTCTTGCACATATCAAGATCATAGCTGAGATTGTCCGCCAGGTCCGAGGGGTAATCCGCGCAGGTGGGATACATGGCTATGGGTGAGGCCACGCCGTTGCCGTGGAGCAGCCCCACAAGGCTGTTGCGGTCGAAGGCAAAGTTCATGGCGTAGCGGAAGTTGCTGTACTTCCCCAGAACACCGGCCTCATTTATGACCACATAGTGCATGTTTGTGGTGGCATAGGTATGTATCTCGTTCGTACTGGCATAGCCCAGGTTGGTATAGCTTGACGGGTCATTTATGACCACGTCTATGAGTGAGTCCTCAAAGGCCGTGATTATACTCTCGGCGTCGCCGTAGGATTTGAGGTAGATCTCATCAACCGGATGCTCGATCACGCCGTGCTCCAGCGGGGCCTTCTCTCCATCCTCGGTCTCCTCTTCCTCTTCTTCCTCCTCGTCCTCGCTCTTTTCCTTTTCTATTGGCGGGCCCACATAGCCCTCGTAGGGGAGGAGCTTCGTGAAGTCTTCATTATACATATAGGGGCCGCTGCCCAGCGGGTAGTCGTCCGGGAAGGTGCCGGACTTTATAATAGGTATGTTCAGAAGCTTTACAAACTGGGAGTCGCCTATACCCAGGGTCACATACATCTCGGTGTCGCTGTAGGAAACGCCCAGGACACTGGAAAAGCGGCCCTTGTAGCGGTCGGAATTTATGGCCCGCTCCAGGGAATAGCGGAGATCCTTGCAGGTGACGGGGCTGCCGTCGTGGAAGGTGTGGGCCGGATCTATGGTAAATATCCAGCTTGTGTAGTCCTCTGAGTAATCCCAGTCCACTATGACATTTTTAATAACGCTGAAATCATTGTCCAGCTCAATCATATTCTCGTACACGAGACAGCAGACCAGCTGGTTTGAGTGGTTTGTGGCCACAAGTGGGTTGAAGCTGAAATCCGGATTGCAGTTCAGCGAGAAGATTTCATCCGCAGCCTCGGAGCGCTCCACATCCTTGCCGCCGGTGGACTCGGGAATTTTATCGTAGTTAGGTTCATCGGACTTGCTCCCGCAGGCGGTACAGCCAAAGAGCATCACCGCCGCCGTCAGCAGGCACAAAAATCTTTTTATATTCATCAGTGTTTCTCTCCGTCCAGAACAATTACCGCCGCCTGATTTCCTCTCTGGGAATTTGTGTATCTCTGGGTGTACCTGTGGGACCAGTACTTCTCATGGCTGCACATGGTGCACTCCTCAGAGACATCGATATTCTCAGGCTTCAGTCCCAGCTGAATGAGGCGCCTCGCATTGGCCGCCTTCAGGTCCACCATGGTCTTTCCGTCGCTGCGGCGGTCGAAGAGTCCCCCGGTGTCACCGCCCAGATATTTTGCCACCGCCTCGGGCACATCGTCGTCGGTCTCAAAGCAGCAGCGGCCTATTGCGGCCCCCATGGCGGCACAGATATGCTCCGTCTCGGCGCCGAGGCTCCGCATCTTTTTCACGGCCTCCCCCAGAATATCCGCCACCGAGCCCTTCCATCCGCAGTGGACCGCGGCGATTACTCCGTTTTCAGCGTCGCAGAGCAGGGCCGGGACGCAGTCCGCCACAAAGCACATCAATGGCAGGCCGGGCACATTTGTCACAAGCCCGTCAGCCCTGTAGGGCACATCCCCCATACAGACATGCCTGTCCTCCGGGCCCGCGATTTTCACCACATTGCCGTGGACCTGATTTGTGACCACACAGTCGTCCGGGCCCGCGCCCATGAGGGCCGCGACCCTGCGGTAATTCTCTCTCACTGCCTCAGGTTCGTCTCCCCTTGTGGCGCCCAGATTCAGGCTGGAGAGATTCCCCCGGCTCACGCCGCCGTATCTCGTGGTAAAGGCGTGTCTCGCCTTTATTATACTTGAACTCATATATATGAGCCCGTTTTCATTATTCTCTAAAAACATCTTTCCTCACAGCTTTTGTATCTTTCAAAAAACCGACGGCATTATTATTTCTCGTATCTGCCGCAGCATTCCTTGTATTTAAGGGGACGGCTGCCGTCGGCCTTCCACTTTCCGCAGGGGCAGGGGTCGTTCCTGCCGGGCTTCTTTGCCTTTCTCACGGGCTGTCTCTTGACTGCCTCCCCGCCCACATTGGCGGCGGCATTTCTGGACACTGCCCTGCGCTCAATGGGCATCTCCCTGCGGACGCGGACCGTGAACATGCGCCTCACGGTCTCCTCACGGATGCCGTGGACCATGGCCTCGAACATCTCAAAGCCCTCCTGCTTGTAGGCATCGATAGGCTTCACGGAGCCGTAGCCCCGAAGTCCTATGCCACGCTTGAGCTCGGTCATGGCGTCGATGTGGTCCATCCAGTATTCGTCCACCACCCGGAGCATCACAACCCGCTCGATCTCCCGCATGAGAGGCAGACCGCCGGGGCCCTCACCGAAGGCCTCGCCGCGCTTCTCGTACACATCCTCGGCCAGCTTTGTCACGGCCTCTGTCAGCTTCTCCGGCTTTGCAAAGCCGTCAAAGTCCTCAATCTTGAATGTGCCCCGGCGCATAAAGAGCTTTTCAAAGGGCTGGAGGGCCTTGTCCAGCTGCTGCTGGCTCTCTGCGGCGGCACCGCCCAGGCCGTCCAGAACCGTGCCCTGGACGAATTCCTCCACCATGCCCAGGATCTGCCTGTGTATATCCTCGCCGTCCAGAACCTTCCGGCGCTCACCGTAGATGATATTGCGCTGCTGGTTCATGACGTCGTCGTATTCAAGGACGCTCTTTCTGGCCTGGAAGTTGCGGCTCTCCACCGTCTTCTGGGACTGCTCAATGGCATTGGAGAGCATCTTGTGGTCCAGGGGCATATCCTCATCCACATTGAGAGTCTCCATCATGGACATGATGCGCTCAGAGCCGAAGAGTCTCATGATATCGTCTGTGAGGGCGAGGAAGAATCGGCTCTCCCCCGGGTCTCCCTGACGGCCTGCGCGGCCCCGGAGCTGGTTGTCTATACGCCTGGACTCGTGCCGCTCGGTGCCCAGAATAAAGAGTCCGCCGGCCTCCCTGACCTTCTCGGCCTCATCCTTTGTCTGCTCCCTGTGGGCCTCCAGCTTCTCCTTGTAGAGCTTTCTCGCTTCTATAATATTCTTGTCGTCGGTCTCGGCATAGCCTGTGGCCTCCGCGATCACCCTGTCGTCAAAGCCGGCCTTCCTCAGGTCCTTCTTTGCAAGGAACTCCGCATTGCCGCCCAGCACAATATCCGTGCCTCGTCCGGCCATGTTGGTGGCGATGGTGACGGCGCCGAATTTGCCCGCCTGAGCTACAATCTCGGCTTCCTTCTCGTGGTACTTTGCGTTCAGCACCGTGTGGGGAATGCCCTTTTTCTTCAGGAGAGATGAGATATATTCACTCTTCTCGATGGAGATCGTGCCCACAAGCACCGGCTGTCCCTTCTCATGGCAGGCGAGAATCTGGTCTATAATTGCCCTGTTCTTGCCCTGCTCGTTCTTGTAGACAATATCCGGATTGTCAATGCGTATGACGGGCTTGTTGGTGGGTATCTCGATTATATCCAGCTTGTATATGGCCTCAAACTCCTCCGCCTCGGTGGCGGCGGTGCCGGTCATGCCGGAGAGCTTGTCATAAAGTCTGAAATAATTCTGGAAGGTGATGGTGGCAAGGGTCTTGTTCTCCTTCTGGACATCCACATGCTCCTTGGCCTCAATGGCCTGGTGGAGCCCCTCGGAGTAGCGGCGGCCCAGCATCAGCCGGCCGGTGAATTCATCCACGATGATGATCTCCCCGTCCTTGACGATGTAGTCGATATCCCGCCTCATGATCCCGTGGGCCTTCAGGGCCTGGTTTATATGGTGGGCCAGGGTGGCGTTTTCAATATCCGCAAGGTTCTCCAGATTGAAGGCCTTTTCGGCCTTGGAAATGCCCCGGGCGGTGAGAGTTGCGGTCCTGGCCTTCTCATCCACCACGTAGTCCGCATCCAGATCCTCGCTCTCCTCCTCCTTCTCGTCCACGGAGGCATAGACCTTCTTTTTAAGTCTCGAGACGAAATCATCAGCCTGACGGTAGAGGTCCGTGCTCTCATCCCCCTGACCGGAGATGATGAGGGGAGTTCTGGCCTCGTCGATGAGTATGGAGTCCACCTCGTCCACGATTGCAAAGGCGTGGCCCCGCTGGACCATCTGTTCCCTGTAAAGGGCCATGTTGTCCCTCAGGTAGTCAAAGCCCATCTCGTTATTGGTGCCGTAGGTGATGTCGCAGGCGTAGGCTGCCCGGCGCTGGTCGTTATTGAGGTCGTGGACAATAAGGCCCACGGTCAGTCCCAGGAAGCGGTGCACCTTGCCCATCCACTCACTGTCGCGGCGGGCCAGATAGTCGTTCACGGTGACTATGTGCACGCCCCTGCCGGTGAGGGCGTTGAGGTATGCCGGCAGGACTGCCACAAGGGTCTTGCCCTCGCCGGTCTTCATCTCGGCAATGCGGCCCTGATGGAGGACAATGCCGCCTATAAGCTGCACACGGAAGGGCTTCATGCCGAGGACTCTCCATGCGGCCTCTCTCGCCGTGGCAAAGGCCTCCGGCAGGATGTCGTCCAGCGTCTCACCCTCGGCGAGGCGCTTTTTAAACTCCGGCGTCTTGGCCTTGAGTTCCTCATCGCTGAGGGCCGAATACTCCTTATCCAGCTTTTCTATTTCGTCTGCAATAGGGTAGATTTTTTTAAGTTCTCTGTCTGAATAACTGCCGAACAATTTATTGAATAATCCCATTTCAAATACCTTTCATGGATGATATATATACTTATACATTTCGGATTGTACCACAAGTTTATGAATAAAAAAAGTATAATCTTGTACAGTTTAAATTTATGTGATAAAATACAAATTTGAAAAATGAAGACAGAAAACGGGGGATTGATGCAATATGGGCGCTGTGGGTTTTGACAATGAAAAGTATGTGAAGCTGCAGTCTCAGAACATTCGTGACCGCATTTCCCAGTTCGGCGGCAAGCTCTATCTGGAATTCGGCGGAAAGCTCTTTGACGACTACCACGCCTCACGGGTGCTCCCGGGCTTTGAGCCTGACAGCAAGGTGCGCATGCTCCTTGAGATGAAGGACATGGCGGAGATTATAATCGCCATATCCGCAGACGACATTGAGCGGAACAAGCGGCGGGGCGATCTGGGCATCACCTATGATGACGA
The DNA here is from genome assembly GCA_050943875.1 of Candidatus Limivicinus sp. Taxonomy (GTDB): domain Bacteria; phylum Bacillota; class Clostridia; order Oscillospirales; family Oscillospiraceae; genus Limivicinus. The sequence goes on from JBMNPZ010000001.1 coordinate 175,810, forward strand.
CACCCTCCGCCTCATCGACGCCTTCCGGGGCATAGGCCTCTACATCGGCAGCGTGGTGCTCACCCACTACCGGGGTCAGGCCGTGGCGGAGCAGTTTCAGAAGAGGCTGGAGATGCTGGGCATCAAGGTCTACCGCCACTATATAATCCCGGAATATCCCTCCAATGTCTCCCTTATCGTCTCGGATGAGGGCTTCGGCAAAAACGATTATATAGAGACCACACGCAGTCTCGTGGTTGTCACCGCCCCCGGCCCCGGCTCCGGCAAGGCCGCCACCTGCCTCAGTCAGCTCTATCATGAGCACAAGCGGGGCAACAAGGCGGGCTACGCCAAGTTTGAGACCTTCCCCATATGGAACTTCCCCCTGAAGCATCCCGTGAACCTGGCCTATGAGGCCGCCACGGCGGACCTGGACGATGTGAATATGATAGACCCCTTCCATCTGGAGGCCTACGGCATCACCACCACAAACTACAACCGGGATGTGGAGATCTTCCCGGTCCTTGAGGCCATATTCCGCCGCATATACGGGGAGTGCCCCTATAAGAGCCCCACAGATATGGGCGTAAACATGATCGGCTACTGCATCACCGACGATGAACTCTGCCGTGAGGCCGCAAAGCAGGAGATCATCCGCCGCTACTACAATTCCGCCTGCCGTGTCCATCAGGGTCTCTCGGACCCGGTGGAGACAAAGCGCATTGAGCTCATAATGAGCACCCTGAATCTCAGCGCCGCCGACCGCCCCGTAATAGGCGCCGCCCTCCAAAGGGCAGAGGAGACCAATGGGCCCGCTGTGTCCATAGAGTTGCCTGACGGAAAGCTCATAACCGGCAAGAACAGCTCCCTTCTGGGTGCCGCCTCTGCCTGCCTTCTCAACGCCCTGAAATCCCTCGCGGGCATAAGCAAAAAGATGCTCCTCATCCCCCCCGGGATTATCGAGCCTATACAGCATCTGAAGGTGGAGCATCTGGGCAACCACAACCCGAGACTCCATATGGATGAGCTGCTCATAGCCCTGTCCATCTGCGCCGTCACGAACCCCATTGCGGGCTACGCCATAGACCAGCTGGACAAGCTCAAGGGCTGTGAGGCCCACTCCAGCGTCATCCTCTCCCGTGTGGATGAGGACCTGTTCAAAAAGCTGGGGATAAATATAACCTGCGAGGCCAAATATCAGGTGAAAAAGCTCTTCCACAAATAAAAATCAAAGCTGGCAGAAGCCCTCAGGGCCTTTGTCAGCTTTATTTATTATATTTTATATTGGAGTTATTCCCGGCATTTCCGGAACTTTCCAGACTCTGCTCCGTCCTGATTAGCAGGACAGAATTTTTAAGAAACGGAGGACAAAATGAAAAAAGGAATATCGTTAGTGCTTGCAGTTCTCATGCTTCTCTCCCTCTGCGCCTGCGGTGCGAACAGCGAGGCGCCCATGCGCTGTGAGGAGGCGGCCCCGGCCGAATGCCCAATGCCGGAGATGGAGATGATGGATGAGGGGGCGGTGGGTCTCGGTGCCGCCGGAGGCAACGGCGTTACAGGGTCTCATGAGGACATGGACGAGCTCCGCCCGGACAAGATAATCTACTCCGCCGAGGCCACTGTGGAGACCGCCGATTTTGACAGCACCGTTGCCGCGGTGGTGAAGCTTGCGGAGGAGCACAAGGGCTTTATCGAGTCCAGCAGTGTGAACGGCAGCAACTACTATGAGCAGGCCAGCGGCCAGGTGAGCCGCCGCCGCGCGTCCTATGTTCTGCGGGTGCCCAGCAGGGATTTTGATTTGATCATGGGCAGCCTCTCCACCCTCGGGAATGTGCCCTACAGTTACACCTACACCGATAACATCACCTCCCAGTACTACGACACCGGGGCAAGGCTTGAGGCCTATCAGACCCAGGAGGCAAGGCTCCTTGAGATGATGGAGAAGGCCGAGACCGTGGCCGACACCATCGCCATTGAAGACAAGCTGACGGAGCTGCGCTACGAGATTGAGCGGCTCCAGTCCACGATGAAAAACTGGGACAGGGAGCTGAGCTACAGCACCATAAGCCTGGAGATTCAGGAGGTGGAGGAATACACCCCGCCCTCCCTCGTCCAGCCAAAATACGGTGAGAAGCTGCTCAATGCCCTGGAGGACGGACTTGCGGCCGTGGGACGCTTTTTCAGCGGGGCCCTTATAGTCATTGTCTCAATGCTCCCCGCTCTCATAGTCATCGCGGTGATAACCGTCATAATCGTCCTTATAGTTAAGCACAGCCGCAAAAAGCGGAGAGCCCGCAGGGCAGCAAATATGAAGGCAGCCGCTGCTCAAATTCCCCCGACGAATCAGAAGCCCGAAAAGAAATAAATACAATCCAAAACAGATATACAGAAGCAGCAAAAGACAGCGCCCCGAGGGGTGCTGTCTTTTGTATGGATATAGGATTTTATGTTATTTACTCGGCGGGGACAAAGACACGGAAGTTCTGCTCATTGAGGCTCACAATATTGCCGTTCTCATCGCAGACTATCTCCAGAACAAAGTCATGTGCGCCGTCGTTGTATCTGAGAGTTGAAGCGCTGTCCATCTGCCAGGTCAGCTTGTCCTCCTTGCCCTCAAAGAGCTCTGTGCCGGTGCCGTCCTCATTTAATATAAGGGTGTTGTCCTCACTGCCCTGGCACACAAACTTTCTGCCCTCAAAGAGCCTGCCGGTGGTCTCGGGATTGCCCCTGACATACCAGGTCTCATTCTTATAGTCATAGGCCTTGAAATCATCATAGAAGACGATGTCAATGCTGCTCTTGCCCTCCTCTGCATCCTGATCCACAACATGCTGATCCTCAGTCAGGGCACAGAGTATCGTCTGGGCCTTCTCACCGTTTTCAACCTTTACATAGGCTATGCCGGCCTTGCTGTTGTCTGCCTTTTCAAAGTAGATGTAATTCTCGCCCCTGACGCCGTCTTTGTACCAGGCATCACCGCTGTGGGCCTCATCCCTGGCCTGGCCGATATTGAGCTTAGCGGGGTCCACATTGGCCTCGGGCTTGAGCTTGCTCACATCGTCAATTCTCTCCGCGCCATCGGCAAGATTTTCATTTTCAGGCTGTGCCTCCTCCTTATCACCGCAGGCGGCAAAGCTGAGGGCCATGACACAGACAAGCAGTAGTGCAAGGATTTTTTTCATCATATATTCTCCTTTCGGTATCCACGCCGTCCCGGAGCCGGGGCGGCTTTATCTGTAAATTTACACGCATTCAGTGTAACATATTTTATTACAATATGGAACAGTTTTTTGACGATTTACATAATTTTTTTGCAGGCTCAGTCAGTCATCCTTCAAAATGAGACTGAATACCGCCTCACCGAAGCCTGAATCATTGTTCGTTCCGGTGACATAGTCTGCCGCCGAGCGGACGATTTCATCTCCGTTGGCCATCGCAATCCCCAGGCCGGCTGTTTTTATCATTCCCAGGTCGTTTGTCCCGTCGCCAAAGGCCGCAGCCTCGGATACGGAGATGCCCAGTATGCCGCAGAGGGTTTCAAGAGCCCTGCCCTTCCCCGCGTCTGCGCTGTTTATCTCTATATTGTTGCTGACGGATGAGGAGAACAAAAGTTCCGGAAACATATCCGGCAGGATCTTCAGCTGGCGCTGCCGCTCATCAAGGTCTGCAAAAAACATCTGCTGCTTCTGTAGCCCCCGGCCCCGCTCCCTTATTGTCTCCTTCAGATCGTCCACAGGGGTGCGCAGTGTGCGGATCATATGGAGCATTGCCGGTGCGGAGACATAGTCCTCGGCGCTCTCATACATGCTCCTTGTCATCCAGCCCGCGTCATCCTGATAGCAGTCATATATTACAGGGAGACTATCCATGTACTCCATCATTCGCAGTGCAGTATCCGGGCTGATCTCTGCCCTGCTGAGAGTCCTGTCCTCCTTAGCATCATAAATGCGGGCACCGTTTGAGCATATGCAGTAGCGTATTACCGGCAGCTTTCTCAGGGCCTCCGGCAGTGCCGGGACTATACGGCCGGTGGCGGGCACCAGATATATGCCCTTCTCCGCCGCGGCGCAGAGGGCCAGCATATTTTTCTCCGGAATAAACTTGTCATCATCCAGAAAGGTCCCGTCCAGATCAAATGCTATCAGCTTATATTTCACTCTCTTGTCCTCCGTCTCTGTTTTGTCTCTGATTATCCGCCAAATTCCGCAATTTAGCAAGTGCATTTATTGTCTGCTGTTGAAAGCCTGGGGTTTCAAGTGTATAATTCTCTTATATAATGACGGAAAATATAAAGGAGTGTCTTATTTTGAGTATTGACGATAAAATCGTACAGCTGAGGAAGGACCTGCTCAATGAGCTGGCCTTTGAGGATGCGGGCTACCCCGGGGCCTGCCTCTCCACACTGGATATTCTTTTTTCTCTCTACTATTATGTAATGGATATCCGCCCCAAGCATTACAGCTGGGACGGCAGGGACAGATTTATAATGTGCAAGGAGCACTGCCGCGCCGCGCTGTACACCATTCTGGCTGATAGAAAATACTTCGGTGAGGAGGGCCTGGAGGCGCTCCACCAGCTTATAAAGGAATACGGGGATAAAAATCTCCCGGGTGTGGAATCCGATGCCGGAAGCAGCCTCGGCCGCCTTGACGACGTCCTGCGCTTTGCCGCTGAAGCAAAGGAGAGCGGGGCGGAGTACAGGGTCTACGCCCTCATGGGTGACGACGACTATATGAATCCGGATTTCACCGAAAAGCTCTCGGCGGCCTCAGAGGATGGGCTGGACAGTCTCACGGTGATAATGGACCACAATATGGACAGCAGTGCCGACACCGCCGGAATCTGCGCCAGCTTTGAGGAGATGGGCTTTGACTGCCGCAGTACCGCCGGCAATTCGGACAGCATCACAAATGCCCTTGAGGCCTCTTACGAGGAGGGGAAACCCCGCTTCATATGCTGTGAGACTTTCTTCGGCGAGGGGCTGCCCTCCATTCAGTTCGCCCTGAACTGGGACGACGCCGCCGTGAAGGGTGCCGACTGTGCCAGACTTGCAGAGGAGCTGGGCTGAGCTTTTATTTAATATTTCATATTCAGAAAATCACAGACAAAACTGCCTTCCTTAAAGGAGGGCAGTTTTTTTGCACATGTAATCCTCGATGCTGTATATAATACATAGAGCAGCGCAGATTTCAGCAATGTTTTATTTTTCGAGGCTTCCGCTGCTGTAGGCCTTGAAGAAGCTCATAAAATCATCCAGGAGAACCCGGGTTTTCTGGTGGAGCCCGGCCTTCCTGTTATAGTAGGCGCAGACGTCGTCTATGTCCGGCAGATAGGGCAGGGGAAATACATCCAGCTTCTCAAGGCACTCGTTCTGGACCTGCTCCGACAGCGTGTCCCAGAAAAGCTTCGGATATATGAGTATGCCCACCCCGCTGTAGCAGAGCTGGAAGGCGTTCTCCATATTGGTGAGCTCGCACACGAATCTGAGGCTGATGTCATAATATTTCATATAGCTGTTCAGCGCCCGGCCGCCGGATGACTGGCTGGGTATCTTTATAAATGGGGCCTTTTCAAAGAAGCTGAGATCAGCGGACTTCTTGAACTTCTTTCTTATCTTATCGCTGTCCCCGCCTGCAATGCTCTCTGTTATATCCCGGGGCACAAGGAGCAGCTGCTCTTTTTTGCAGAGATGCACGGTCTCATAGCTCTCCGGCAGATCGTTTATGGAGCCTATGGCCAGGTCCACACCGTCGTGGGCCACCGCCCGCTGGAGTATTTCCGGGCTGTCCTCGCTCACCTTCACATAGGTGTCCGGGTGCTCCCTCATGAATTTCGGCAGCACATAGGGCAGAATTGTCCTGGCCACGGTGTGCTCAATCCCCACATGTATAAAGTGGGAGCCGCCCAGGCCCCTGCTGGAGTTGTCCTCAAACTGCTGCTTCAGCTGGAGGATCTCCTTTGCAGTGCTGAGAAAATGCATCCCGTCCTGGGTGAGACGCATGGGCCTGCTTCTTATCAGAAGCTGCGTCCCCAGCTCCGACTCCAGCTTTGCAAGCTGCTTGCTGAGGGACTGCTGGGAAATAAAGAGGTGCTTGGAGGCTTTTGAAATGCTCTTTTCATCAGCCACCGCAATGAAGTTTTTCAACAGGTCAAAATCCATAATCCGACACTCCGCTGTTTTCGGCCGCATACCGGCCTTTATTTTTTATTTCAGCCTTTTCCGGGCGAAAAGCCGTCCCTTCCGGGCTGATTTCAGGGACGGAATCCGCAGGGTGCCGAGTACAGGGGCATAAAACCGGACTTATTCCGGCGAATCCGTCCTCATCTTGTGAGTAGTGCACAAAAAAGCTTTTCTTTCGTCTGCATTATTGCACAAAAGGTTAAATTTGAAAAAACTATTGCCAAATTCAACTTTTGGTTGTATTATAATAAAAAAAAGAGAGTAATGCAACTCCCTTTTTAGAAATTTAAAAAATTATTTTTAATTTCCTGGAGGTAAAACCATGAAAAAGTTATTTGCTCTGCTTCTTGCACTGAGCATGGTGTTCGCACTGTGCGCCTGCGGTTCTTCCGGCAGTGATAAGGGTGATACCCTTCTCTTCACCACCGGCGGTGAGACCGGCACCTATTACGGCTACGGCAGTGTCCTGGCCCAGTATGTCTCCGCCAACACCGACGTATCCGTCACCGCTGTTGCCGGCAACGGCTCCCAGGCAAACGTCGAGGATCTGGACGCCGGCGCCTATCAGCTGGGCTTCTGCCAGAGCGACGTTATGAACTACGCCTACAACGGCACGAACCTCTTTGCAGAGTCCGGTGCAGTTGACAGCTTCTCCGTTGCCGCGGCACTCTACATGGAGCAGGTGCAGATAGTCACCATGGATCCCGACATCAAGACCGTGGCCGACCTGAAGGGCAAGACCGTATCCATCGGTGCTCTCGGCTCCGGTGTCTACTTCAACGCCATTGATGTTCTGGGCGTCTACGGCCTGACCGAAGAGGATATTGAGCCTGTGTACCAGAGCTTCGGCGACAGCGCTGAGAGCCTGAAGGACAACAAGATCGACGCCGCCTTCATCGTTGCCGGTGCCCCCACCACTGCAATCACCGATCTGAGCACCAGCGGCCAGGTCTACCTCGTCAGCATTGATGATGAGCATATCGCAGAGCTGAAAAAGGTCTGCCCCTACTACAGCGATTACACAGTGCCCGCCGCCACCTACAACATGCCCAATGATGCACAGACCGTGGCAGTGGCCGCAGTTGTCCTCGCCCGGGATGACGCACCCGAGGATGCAGTATACAAGTTCGTCTCCGCTATCCTTGACCACCCCGGTGAGATCCAGCACGGCAAGGCCGAGGAGCTGAACATGGAGTTTGCAGCCGGTGTTGAGGGTGTCCCCTATCATCCCGGTGCCGCAAAGTACTTCAAGGAAAAGGGCTTTGAGGTAGCAGTAAAGTAATCCCTCATCTTTGAAATTATCCTGCAAAGGCTCTGACTACGGCGCCCGAACAGCGCCGTAGTCTTCTTCTTGAGTTTTTAGTATTCTTTATAAGCATTGTTTCCGCAGATTTCAGAAAATCGCGTTTTATTCTACAGCTTCAGGAAAGGAGCAATCGAAATGTCCGTTTTTCACAAACATGACACGGCGGCAGCTGAGACCAGCGAGACAGGGACCGCCGGGGACGTAGAGAAGCTCATGCGCAAATATGATAAGGAATCCAACACCCGTATCTGGGAGGGCAAGCCTGCGCTTGTGGTGCAGCTTGTCATGGTTTTCTTCTCTCTCTATTGCATCTATTCCACCCTCTTCAGCGTGGCGGCACTTGAAAAGCGTCTGACCGCTTTTCTGGCCCTTGTGGTGGTAATGGGTTATCTCACCTATCCCGCCAGCAAGCACCATGTGCGCACCAACTATATCCCCTGGTATGACTTCATACTCATGGCTCTGGGTGCCTTCTGCTTCCTCTACTACTGCTTCAGCTATGACTCACTCGTCAAGATACTCACCAGCGCCACCAAGATCACCCCGTTTCAGGTGACCGTGGCCATTCTGGGCATACTCACTCTGGTTGAGCTGTGCCGCCGCTGTGTGGGCATCCCGATTCTGGTTGTCGCAGGTGCGCTCCTTGCCTATACATTCTCCACCGGCATCGGTACAAAGAGAATCATGTACACGATTTTCTACACCACCAGCGGAATCATGTCCACGCCTGTTCAGGTCTGCGCGAAGTACATCGTCGTGTTCATAATCTTCGGCGCTTTTCTTGAGCGCACAGGGATTGCAAACTTCTTCATAAACGTGGCAAATTCCCTGGTCGGCCGCTTCTCCGGCGGGCCTGCAAAGGTCGCGGTCATCTCCTCCGCCCTCTGCGGCATGGTCTCCGGCTCCTCCGTGGGCAATACAGTCACCACCGGCTCAGTCACCATCCCAATGATGAAAAAGACCGGCTACAAGGGCGAATTTGCCGGAGCTGTTGAGGCAGCCGCCTCCACCGGCGGGCAGATAATGCCGCCTATCATGGGCGCCGCCGCCTTCCTGATGGCGGAGTATATGAACATCACCTACGGCGAGGTTGCACTCCGGGCAATTCTTCCCGCAGTCCTTTATTTCACTGGTATATTCATCGCCGTCCATCTGGAGGCCAAGAAGCTGGGGCTCAAGGGCACGGACCGCTCCGAGCTCCCGAAGCTGGGAAAGCTCATGCACAAGGTCTACCTTCTGCTGCCGCTTGTTGTCCTCATAGTGCTTGTGACCTCCAACACCCGCACCATGCAGTTCTCCGCATCCATCGCCATAATCTGCTCCATAGTCGTGAGCCTCTTTGACAAGGAGAACCGCATCACCTTCAAGAAGTTTCTTGAGGCCCTTGAGGCCGGCGGCAAGAGCACGATTACAGTGGCCGTGGCCTGCGCCATGGCGGGCATCATCTCCGGCTGCATCACCACAACCGGTCTTGCCTCCAAGCTCATAAGCGCAGTCGTCTCCGCCAGCAACGCCGTCACCATCATCGACCCCACCCTTGTTGCACTCTTCCTCACGATGCTCTGCTGCATCATTCTGGGCATGGGTGTCCCCACCACGGCGAACTACTGCATCATGGCCTCCACCTGCGCACCCATCCTTATCACCATCGGTGTGCCTAAGGTTGCGGCCCACTTCTTCGTATTCTACTTCGGCATTGTGGCCGATATCACTCCCCCTGTGGCTTTGGCCGCATACGCCGGCTCTGCCATTGCAAAGTCCAACCCCATGAAGACCGGCATCAACGCCACAAAGCTTGCAATCGGCGCCTTTATCGTGCCGTATATCTTCTGCATGAATCCTGCAATGCTGCTCATAGATGTGACTTTCCTCGGTATGGTGCAGATTGTTGTCACCTCCTTTGTGGGCATCTTCGGTATTGCGGCGGCTCTGGAGGGCTTCTTCCTCGGCTATATGCCCTGGCCCGTCCGTGTAATTGCGGCCATCGGCGGACTTCTCATGATGGTCCCCGGCTCCGCCACCGATATTGCGGGCGTTGTACTTCTCATTGTGGTCATCGGAATCCAGAAGCTGAGAGGCAGAAAGGCCCCCGCAGCTGCATAATAAATTTCAACTTATATGTATTTCAAAAGCTGCCGTCCGCAGGGATGGCAGCTTTTAATTTGTTTCAGCCAGTGCAGATCCGGCGGCTAAATTGTTTTCTCAGGAGGCGCTTATATTCTTTTTTATCTTGTTTATGGCGTTCTTCTCCAGCCTTGAAACCTGGGCCTGGGAGATGCCCACCTCCTTTGCCACCTCCATCTGTGTGCGCCCGTCAAAGAAGCGCAGGGCGAGAATATGCTTCTCTCTTTTCCCCAGGCGCCCTATGGCCTGCCGGAGGGCTATCTCCTCCAGCCACTGCTCATCCGTGTTTCTGGTGTCGCCTATCTGGTCCATCACCGTGGCGCTCTCCCCGGCGTCGCTGAATATAGGCTCGTAGAGCGAGACGGGGTCACAGATGGCCTCCATGGCGAACACTATATCCCGCCGCTGCATGTCCAGCATTTTTGCTATGCTGTCCACATCCGGCTCCCTGCCGTGTTCATTGATATACTTTTCCTTGGCCTGCAGGACCTTGTAGGCCGTGTCCCTCATGGAGCGGGATACCCGGATTGCACTGTGGTCCCTGAGAAAGCGCCTAAGCTCCCCCGCAATCATCGGCACGCCGTAGGTGGAGAATTTGACATTCTGCTTCAGGTCAAAGCAGTCTATGGCTTTTATAAGTCCTATACAGCCCACCTGAAAGAGATCATCCATGCACTCGCCCCGGTTTGCAAATTTCTGGACCACCGACAGGACAAGACGCAGATTTCCGGAGATGAGCTTTTCTCTCGCCGCCTTGTCTCCGGCCTGGGCTTTTTCCAGCAGACTTCTTGTCTCCTCGCTTTTGAGTACCGGCAGCTGTGCCGTATTTACTCCGCAGATTTCAACTTTACCCTGCATAGTCACCCTCCAATTTGCTTATATAAAGCGTAGTTTATTATTTCCCGTCCCGGGAAATTTAATGCAGAGCAAGTTGACTTTGAAAAATCCATGAATTATAATATTTTCTGCTGCGGCTCCGAGGGACTCGGAAAAGCGGCGCTGAAATGTCTTTAAAAGGGCTGATGTTCAATTGAAAACCGCCACAAAAAAGCTTACGGTCTCCGCCATTCTGCTGGCCGCCGCCATTCTGCTCACAAGGGTTCTGGCCTTTAATACACCCATAATGAAAATCGGCCTCGGGTTTGCCGCCATCGCCTTCTGCGCAATGGCCTACGGGCCCGGCTGGGCCGCTCTTCTCGCGGCTCTGGCGGATTTTCTCGGCTCTCTTCTCTTCCCCACGGGCCCCTATTTCCCCGGTTTTTCCCTCACCGCGGCCCTCACGGGGCTCATCTTCGGGCTCTGCCTATACAGGCGCTCATCTGCCCTTAAAAGTGCCCTCCTGGCCTCAGGGCTCAATGTTGTGCTGGTCTCCTTTCTCGCCAACACCGCCATGATCTCCTATATCACCAGCGCCAGCTACCCCGCGCTTCTGGCGGTCCGGGCCGTTCAGCTTGCGGTGATGCTGCCCCTGCAGTTCATCGTGATATTCATGCTGTGCAAATCCAAGACCATAGGCCGGCTTCTGGACCAGCTGAAAAAATAAAAGTTTTCTGTAAAAGCCCTGATTTTTAAGGATAAAAGCTGAAAATATCCTTGACATCTGGGCTTTCCTGTTGTATTATATTTGAGCGCTCCGAAGACAGCAGGCGGCTCCGGCCTCAATTTCCTGCCGAGGACAAAACAATGTTATGTTTGTTTTTGTGCCTTTGTGTCTTATAGACGCAGGGGCTTTTCTTTTTGAGCGTGATCCATCGTACGGAGGTGAAAACACACATGCCAAACGCAAAGGTTCTTAGCGAAAAGCAGGCAATAGTGGAAGCACTTGCCGAGCGCATCAAGAATGCAGGCTCCGGCATCCTCGTTGATTACAAGGGCGTTACCGTTGTTGAGGATACTGAGCTCCGCACCGAGCTGCGCAAGGAAGGCGTCGAGTACTCTGTTGTCAAAAACACACTGACCAGGAAGGCTCTGGACAAGCTGGACATGAGCGAGCTTGACTCTGCTCTCAGCGGCACCACTTCTCTGGCCACCACCGAGAATGACCCCATCGCTCCTTTCCGTATCATCAGCGATTACAGCAAGAAGCTGAAGGAACGCTTCAACATCAAGGCTGCATTCATGGAGGGCAAAATCCTCAATGAATCCGAAATCGCAGAGATATCTGAGCTTCCTTCCAAGGATGCGCTCTACTCAAAGGTTCTGGGCACCATGATCGCTCCCATCACCGGCCTGGCCGTATGTCTCGGTCAGATAGTCGAGCAGATGGGCGGCTCCCTCGAGGAAGCTCCCGCTGCCGAAGAAGCTGCTGAATAAAGCAGTCACAATCATTTATTGGAGGAAATTAAAATGAGCGAAAAAATTACCGCTATGATCGAAGAGATCAAGGCTCTTTCTGTTCTTGAGCTTTCTGAGCTCGTACATGCACTTGAGGACACCTTCGGTGTTTCCGCAGCAGCCGCAGCAGCTCCCGCAGCCGCAGCAGCAGCCCCCGCAGCCGAAGAGAAGACCGAGTTTGATGTTGTTATGACCGATTTCGGTGCAAACAAGATCAAGGTCATCAAGGAAGTCCGCGGCATCACCAATCTGGGTCTTGCAGATGCAAAGGCTCTGGTCGAAGCAGTTCCTGCAAAGATCAAGGAAGGCATTTCCAAGGAAGATGCAGAGGCTCTCAAGGCACAGCTGGAAGCAGTCGGTGCTGTTGTCGAGCTCAAGTAATCTACAACTCTACAACAAAAAGAACTCACCTTTTGGTGAGTTCTTTTTTTATTTCTGATCGCGGAGGCATTCTGCTGAAACATATAAAAGCCGGCACAGGAATCTGATAAATGGTCCCTGTGCCGGCTTTATCTTTATCTGAAGGCGTGATAGATATCTCTGCCTATCTTCCAGGTGCAGCTGCCTGTCATGCCCTCTCTGAATTCCTTCCTCATGTACTTTTCAAGGCTCTGGCAGAAATTCAAAAATACTGACCTGTCATTGCGGAAATACACCGTGTCGGAGATGCTTGCATCCCTGTTTCCCACAGTGACGGTGCAGCTCTTCCCCCTGGGGCAGTTCACCACCAGCTCCGGACCCTCCACCCTCGCGGAGCAGTCCTCGTCTCCCGTGACGAAGAGGCGGTAGTTGCTCACATTGTTGCTGCAGCCCCAGCCGTAGAGCCGGAATCTCTCCTCCCCCTGAGGGTCTATATAATAGTCATATACGAAGTCATCCTCCAGGTTCATGAGCTTTATGAACTTGAAGCCGTAGTCCGCGGGGGTATCGTATATCTCAAACTCCGTGAGTCCGGCAAAGCTGCCCTCAGTCTCTGTCAGCTGCACCTCGACGCTCTTGACCGTCCTGGGGTCGAACTTCAGCTCCAGAGCTGAACCGTTTTCCGGCAGAGGCCCGCTCTGTATCTCGCTGCCGTCATCAAAGAGGATTCGGGCATTCAGTACATTGTCCTCCAGTGAGGGGTTGTCATAGAGCCTGATTCTGCATATCTTCGTCTCCTCAGTGAACTTCACCGAGAGCTTCTTCATCTCATCATCGGCGTCGGGGACCCAGGTATTCTCCACCGGGGTTATGGGCGAATCCGGTCTCTTTCTGTCGCTGAGCACGAAATCTCTGGTCAGTTCCGCATCGCCGGAGGAGGCAAACATCTCCGCGTCATAGCAGAGAGAGCCGGTCTCCCTGTTCCAGAAGACCCTGTCCCCGCTTATGATTCCGTCCGCCATCTTGGCTGAATACTGGGAATCATAGCTTTTAAGTGCATCGTAGGTGCTGCTGCTCATAATAGAGCGGGACAGCGTCTCCGCGTTCACCGGCAGTCTCAGCCGCTCAGGCCAGCTGTAAACATTGTTTTCGGTCATATATTCATAGGGGCTGGGATTCTTTGTGGATTTGATGTTGTCCGCATAGAAATCCTGCTCCGCCTCGTAGGCGGTGCTGTAGGCGAAAGCCTTGTATACATGGGGCCTGTAGCCCGTCCCGTTTCTAAGTATCTCCCCCATGGCCCTGTCAAAAAGCAGGGAGAGCGCCCTGTGGTCCCCGTGCACATCGTAGTCACTGCAGTATATCACATCCGGATGCAGACGGAGAATCACATCTCTTATGTCCTCATACATATGCTCCAGAGTGTAGCTGTTGCCGGTGCGGAAGGAGGGGTGGCTTTCGGTGCCGTAGGTGGCCGTAAATCCCGCGTGGGAGGTGATGACCGCATCCGGCGGACAGAAATATATATCCAATCCGTCCTGATTCATGCTGTCGCCGTAGCCCAGGAAAATGAGATTTTCCTCCGGAATGCCGCATTTCTCCATGGCCTTTACAGCCTCGGCAAAGCGCCGCTCCGCCGGTACCTGCATGTCGCCGTTCGTGAGATAGGCCACATAGACCTGGCTGCCGTATTTCACATACTGCTCCAGGACACCCCCCAGGATGTTTACCTCATCGTCCTCGTGGGGAACCATGGCCAGCACCTTTTTTCCTCCATATATGGAGCCCTTGCCGTCGTCCGTCTCCCTGTAGACTCCGTTTTTGCTGAATGAGGCCCATATGCCCCACAGGACTGCCGCCGTCAGCAGCAGCAATATGGTGAGCACAAGGGCCGTCCGCTTTACAGCCGCGGGTTTAAAAATTGAGAGGACAACAGCCGCAATGAGGCTGACGGAAAAAATTATCAGCGCCGCCGCAGGGCTCAGGTTTGAGCTGCTTCTGGTGAACACCATGTCCAGTACAAAAAACACTTCCGCGGCAATTACCAGCGCCGCAAAAACGCAGCCTGCGCTGAATCTTTTTTTCTTCTGCTCCATCGCTTTTCCTCCGTCTATATTTTTGTCAGTTCGGACAGCTCACTGCAGTTTGCATACTCGCTCCGGCAGGTAATTGCCCCCGCTCTTATAGCTGTTCTCAGTGTATCCTCAAGGCTCATGTTGTTTATGCCGGCCCATGTGACCGCCGCCGCCACAGCGTCTCCGGCGCCAGTGGTATTCACGATCTCTCTGGTCTCACAGGGCATTCTTATGATCTTATTCCCCTCGGCCGCAAGTATCCCCTGCTCCGAAAGGCTGATAAACACCCGCTTGACCCCTGCATTCAAAAGGGCTCCTGCGGCTTTTTCCATATCCTTCTCTCCGGTGAGAGTCTCCGCCTCCATGGCGTTGGGTTTCAGGGCAACGAGTCTCGGCAAAAGCTTTTTAAGCCTCGGCGCCTTGGCCGTGGAGACGGGGTCCGAATACATGGGTGCGGTGCAGTGCTCCGCCAGATATTCTATGGCGGGGACATCCAGATTTGCGTCCACCACCACCGCGTCAAAGCCGTTTATTCTGTCTATATATTTTTCCAGGTATTCCGGCGTGATGCATTTTGTTATGTCCATGTCCGCAATTCCCACGTGCATCTCTCCGGTCTCGTCTGCCACATAGAGATATGCAGAGCTCCGCCTGTCCGGGAGCACCGGGGACATGCTCATGTCAATATTCAGACTGCGGCAGCTGTCCATTATGGCCGAGCCGTATATGTCACCGCCCACCGCAGCTATAAGACTCACATCCAGGCCCAAAAGTTTCAGGTTGTGGGCAATATTTCTGCCCACTCCCCCGGGCTTTGCGGTTATTACCCCGGGGTTTGAGTCCCGGAGTATGAGTCCCGCCGCACTTTTCCCGCCTATATCCATATTCACTCCGCCTATAACAACGGCGGAGTGATTAGGTTTCAGGGGATTTTTTATACTCTCCATATATTCTCTGCGTATTCCCGGACGGCTCGGTCGGCTGCAAACACTCCGCTCAAGGCGGTATTCATGATTGCAAGCCTGCCCCGCTCGCTCTCGTCCTTGATTCTCTCATAGAGCTTCTCCTGGCACTCCGCATAGGCGGGATAATCCGCAATGAGCATATAGGGGTCACCGCCGTATATCAGATCGGATATGAGATTTGAATAGCTCTTTCCGTCTCTGAAGCCCTGGGAGAAGCGGGTGAAGATTCTCGTGAGCTCGGGGCTGTTTCTGGTGATATAGGCCGGATCGTAGCCTCTGGCCCGAAGCTGGGCAATCTCATCGGTGTGGAGTCCGAAGAGGAACATGTTCCTGTCCCCCAGGCGCTCGTACATCTCCACATTCGCGCCGTCCAGAGTACCTATGGTCACGGCGCCGTTCATCATGAGCTTCATACAGCCCGTGCCGGAGGCCTCCTTGCCTGCGGTAGAAATCTGCTCGGACACCTGGGCCGCGGGCACTATCCGCTCCGCCGCGGAGACACGGTAATTCTCCACAAAATAGACCTGGAGCTTATCCTTGCAGAGGGGGTCGTTGTTGATGTCGTCCGCAAGGGAGAGCAGCAGCTCTATTATCTGCTTTGCCGTCTTGTAGCCCGCGGCGGCCTTGGCGCCGAAGACGAAGGTCCTGGGCAGGAACTCCATGTTGGGGTTGTCGTGAATCTGCATCTGTAGATTTGCGATGTTCATGGCGCAGAGAAGCTGACGCTTATACTCGTGGAGGCGCTTTATCTGCACATCCATGATTGCGTCGGTGTTGAGGATCATATTTCCCTCTCTCTTTGCAAACTCCGCAAATTTCAGCTTGTTCTCGTGTTTTATCTCGTTGACCCTTCTCCGGACCTCTGCGTCATTTTCAAACTTTTTCAGCTCCTCCAGTTTCTCAGGCTTTGTGAGATATTCGTCTCCACCCAGAAGCTCGCAGATAAGCTTATCAAGTCCGGGATTTATGAGACTCAGCCAGCGGCGGTGGTCAACGCCGTTTGTGACATAGGTAAAGCGCTCGGGCCTGATCTCGCAGACATCCCGGAAAATGTCCTTCTTCAGTATTTCCCCGTGGAGTCTGGAGACGCCGTTTACCTTGTAGCAGGCCGCAAGGCACATATTAGCCATGTGGACCTGGCCGTCTCTGATGATGAGGTTGCGCCCCACCTTCTCCCCCGGGCCGAAGCTGTCGGTGAGGAAGTTGCACCAGCGGCGGTTTATCTCGCACATAATCTCCCAGACTCTGGGCAGCAGCCGCTGAACTATCTCCTGGGGCCAGCACTCCAGGGCCTCGCTCATGACCGTGTGGTTCGTGTAGGCCACACAGTTCTTCACGATCTCCCAGGACTCATCCCAGCCGAGGCCGTGCTCATCCATAAAGAGGCGCATGAGCTCGGGGATTATAAGTGTGGGGTGGGTGTCGTTTATCTGTATGCTGTGATGCTCTGCAAAGTTTCTGATGTCGCCCCATTTTTTGATGTGCTTGCGCACAATGTCCTGGGCCGTGGCGGAGACGAAGAAATACTGCTGCTTCAGTCTCAGTATTTTGCCCTCAATATGCTCATCCGCAGGGTACAGGACCTTGGTGATGACCTCGGCCATGGTGCGCTGCTCCATACTCTTCACATATTCACCCTCGGAGAAGAGGTACATGTCGAGGGAGTTGGGGCTCTTTGCATCCCAGAGCCGGAGGGTGTTTATCTCCTTGCCGCCGTAGCCCGCAATGAGCATATCCCTGGGCACGGCAATGACTGCGGTATAACCTGTATGCTCCGCGGTGTAGTGGCCGAAATTGTCCCAGCGGGGCGTGATCTGCCCGCCGAAGCGGACCTCCACCTCGTCCTCGTATCTGGGGATGAGCCAGCTCTCGGCCGCGATGCGCCAGTTGTCGGCCACCTCGGTCTGCCTGCCGTTTACAAACTTCTGCTTGAATATGCCCAGCTCGTAGCATATGGAATAGCCTGTGGCCTCAAGCCCAAGGGTGGACATGCTGTCCATATAGCAGGCTGCGAGACGGCCGAGACCGCCGTTGCCCAGACCTGCGTCCGGCTCCGCCTCAAAAATATCCGAGGCATTCCGGCCCATGTCCTCAAGTGCGCCCTCCACCGCCTCATATATGCCCAGATTGTAGGCATTTTTCATGAGACTGCGGCCCATCAGGAATTCCATGGACATGTAGTGGATCTCTTTTGTCTTCTGTGTCGGATTCTCAGCCGCCAGGAATCTGCTCATAATCTCTCTTATAACTATGGCCGTGGCCTGAAAAATCTGCTCATCTACAGCGTTCTGGCTGGATACACCGAACTGGGCGCACAGCTTATCCTCTATGGCGCTGCGCATCTCGTCGCGGGAAATTTCACCTGTCATTGGGGTCTACCTCCAAAAGTTTATCAAATATACTGCCGAAATTACGGCAAAAAATAACGGGAGGTGAGGAGTTTCGTTTCCTCACCTCCCGAAATATACAGTTATGCGCGATATATGCGGCTCCCCTTGGGTACAACCACGGGGAGTTTGGGATTCCCGGTCAAAACCGTATCCTTGCTGAAATATGTGGACTTATCTGCAATGACGTAATTCAGCTGTGCACCCTTTTCCACGGTGCAGTCGCTCATTACTATGCAGTTTTTCAGTCTCGCACCCGCTGCAATACGGGCGCCGGAGAAGAGAATGCAGTTCTCTATCTCGCCCTCCACAATGCAGTTATCCGCCACAAGGCTGTTTCTGGAGACGGATTTCTCACCGTAGTAGGTACTCACGCCCTCGATTTTTCTTGTGCGGACAGGTTTATCCGGGGAAAACAGATCATTCCTCACATCAATATTGAGCATATCCATATTTGCCGTATAGTAATCATCTGTTGTGTGCACTGCACGGGCATAGCCGGGATGTATGTAGCAGGCCATTCTTCCGCCGGCATCCAGGAAATTTGCCACAGCGTCGCCGTGGAAGTGGTAGAGGTTCAGCGCCCTGCACTGATCCATCAGCTTCAGAAGGGTCTCCTTGCGGATTATGTAGCACTCAAGGGAGGCAAGGCCCGCCCCGCCGCTGCGGTCAAAGAGGATCTGCTTTATATAGCCGTTTTCATCCACAACATATCTGTTGTGGAGAGAGGCAATATCGTAGTCTGCGCATATGGCGGTCATGTCGGCGCCGGATTCCAGATGTCTCACCATGGCGGCCCTCAAATCGATGTTGGCGCAGAGGTTGCCCAGCATCAGCACCACATGCTCTTCCTGAATATCTCTTATGTAGGGCACGACGGCATTGAGCGCCTCGACGGTGCCCACATAATTCTCCTGATGGTATTCCGGCATGCCGAAGGGGGGCAGTATCCGAAGTCCGCCGGATCTGCGGCTCATATCCCAGGCCTTGCCGCTGCCCATATGGTCAAGGAGGGACTGGTAATTTTTCTTGAGTATGACGCCCACATTCCGCACCCCTGCATTTCTCAGGGATGAGAGGGCAAAATCTATGAGTCTGTATCTCCCGCCGTAGGGAAGGGAGGCGGCGTTGCGCTCCTTCACAAGGGTTCCAAGCTCAGGATATGCGCTGTAGGCAAAGATTATTCCATGAAACTTATCCATCGCTCAGACCTCCTCTCCGGTGTAGATCATCGCACCGGCCGGCACCTCGGCGCCGCTTCTTATCTCGATGCCGGGGCCGCAGGTTGCAACACTCCACTCCTCCGTGCCGTCAGGGGCCGCGCCCACATGGGCGCCCCTGTGCACCACCGTATTCTCGCCGATGATCGCATACTCCACGGTGACGCCCTCTTCTATCACTGCGCCGGGCATCAGCACGCTGTAGAGCACCTTCGCGCCCTTTTCCACCGTGACAGAGGAGGAGAGCACCGAGTTCTCCACATATCCGTCAATGCTGCAGCCCTCTGTGACAATGGTGTGGATTATCTTCGCATTCTCACCCACATAGTGGGGAGTGCATATGGGGCTTCTGGAGCTTATGGGCCAGCTGGGATCATAGAGGTTTATGCGGTTCGATGACAGCATATCCATATTCGCATCCCAGAGGCTTGTGATGGTGCCCACGTCGCGCCAGTAGCCGTCGAACTGATAGGGCCACATTTTCTCACCGGCACCCAGCATCTTGGGTATGATGTTCTTGCCGAAGTCCTTGCTGGAGCTGGGATCATTTTCGTCCGCTATGAGGTACTCCTTCAGCTTTTTCCAGTTGAAGATATATATGCCCATGGAGGCAAGTGTGCTCTTGGGCCTGGCGGGCTTTTCCTCAAATTCGTTTATGTATCCGTCGGGGCCGGTGCTCATTATGCCCATTCTGGTGGCCTCCTGGAGGCTCACCTGCTGTACCGATATGGTGCAGGCGGCATCATGGATCCTGTGCTCTCTCAGCATATCCGCATAGTCCATCTTGTATATGTGGTCGCCTGAGAGTATGAGTACATTTTCCGGGTTGTAGTTTTCGATGAAGCCTATGTTCTGGTAGATGGCGTTGGCCGTGCCCGAAAACCAGGATCCCTTCTCCCCCGCGCTCTGATATGGCGGCAGAATATACACGCCGCCGTCCGCGGTGTCAAGATCCCAGGGCTGACCGTTGCCTACATAGCTGTTGAGCTGCAGCGGGCGGTACTGAGTGAGCACGCCCACGGTGTCTATGCCGGAGTTGGCGCAGTTGGAGAGAGGAAAATCTATAATCCTGTACCGCCCTCCAAAGGGAACGCTCGGCTTAGCCATATTCTGAGTCAGCGCATAAAGTCTGGATCCCTGGCCGCCGGCCAGGAGCATTGCAATCATGCCTTTCTTCAATAGCCTCTCCTTCTTTCTGCAGTAATATACAACTGTCAGGGAAGCTCAGCCCTGAACATATTCACCTGTTATTGTAGAGATTCATCGCTCTCTCCGCACCGGAGCTTATATAGCACTCCGCCGCCTCTGCCGCGCGCTCCGCGGCGGCGGCCATATCCTCGGCATCCTGATTTTTAAAGGTGGAGAGGACCCAGTCCGCCCCGTCATAGCCGGGATGCGGGGGCTCCCCCACGCCGATGCGGATGCGGGGGAATTCCTCTGTGCCCAAGTTGGATATAATACTCTTAAGTCCGTTGTGTCCTCCGGCGGAGCCTTTTTTCCTTATCCTCAGCTTTCCCACCGGCAGGGCCATCTCGTCCGAGACGACAATCACATGCCCCGGGGGCACCTTGTAAAACTTCACCGCCTGGGCCACGGCCTCACCTGAGAGGTTCATATACGTCTGGGGCTTCATGAGGAGCACCTTCTCCCCTCCCAGCTCACACTGGGCGGTGAGGGCCTTAAAGCGGGACCTGTTTATGGAGATCCCCTTTTTCTTTGCCAGGGCATCCCCGGTCATAAAGCCGGCATTGTGCCTTGTGCCTTCATATTTAAGCCCGGGGTTGCCGAGGAACGCTATTATCCAGCTGACTGCGCCGGGCTTTCTGAATATCATTCTTGACTCATTTCCTCCTGTCAGTCAAAGAGGTTGGAGATTGAAACTTCCTCGTAAATTCTTCTTATGGCCTCTGCAAATACAGGGGCGGTGGAGATATATTTTATCTTGCTGCATTTGGGCTTGTCCGCGGGATAGGGAATGGTATCCAGCAGCAGGAGCTCCTTGATGCAGCTGTCCTCAATGCGCTCTATTGCAGGTCCGGAGAGGACACCGTGGGAGGCACAGGCATAGACTTCCTTTGCCCCGCCTATCTCCTTTATGGCCTTTGCAGCCCCGCAGAGAGAGCCTGCAGTGTCGACTATGTCATCCAGCATTATGCATTTTTTGTCCTTCACATTGCCGATGATGTTCATGACCTCGGACTGGTTGGCCTTTTCACGGCGCTTGTCTACAATGGCCATGTTCACGCCCAGCTTCATTGCAAAGGTGCGGGCCCTTGCGGTGCTGCCGACGTCGGGGGATACCACCATGACATCCTCATTGCCCTTGCCGAACATCTTCACGAAGTGGCGCACAAAGAGGTGGCCGCCCATGAGGTTGTCCACGGGTATGTCAAAGAAGCCCTGAATCTGCGCCGCATGGAGGTCCATTGTCAGCACCCTGTCGGCACCGGCGGCTGTGATCAGATTTGCGACAAGCTTTGCGGAGATTGGATCGCGGCTCTTGGTCTTGCGGTCCTGACGGGCGTACCCGAAGTAAGGGATAACCGCCGTAATGCGTCCTGCGGAAGCGCGGCGCATCGCGTCTATCATGATGAGCAGCTCCATCAGGTTGTCATTGACATGATTGCACGTAGACTGTACGATGAAAACATCCTTGCCTCTGACGGGCTCATACACAGAAACCGAGCACTCACCGTCGGCAAACTGCGACACTGAGGCATTGCCCAGTCCCTTGTAAAGCTGTGCGCAGATGTCTTCTGCAAGAGCCGGATTGGAATTGCAGGTGAACACCTTAATTTCCTTGCCGTGTGAAATCATTTTTTTCTATCCTCCGTAACTTATCACATATTTGTTATAAATCAGTACTGTGGATTGTGGCGGAATCTGCAATTTTAGTATTCCCCATTTGCAGTATAGCATAAAATATCTTTCATGTGAAGAGTATGAGCGGAATATTGGCGGCAAAAAGGCAATAAAAAAATACATTTACAAGTACAATAATTTTGTATATAATATCGGTTTGAGAGAATTAATAAAGGTAGTTGATATAATGTTAGAATTTGAGGAATATAAAACGAAGCTCAACGACATCCGGCCCACCCTGGATGTGCTCCGGGAGGCCCTGAAGCTGGAGGCCGCCGGCAAGGAGATCGAGGAGCTGGAGGCCGCCAGTGAGAGAGAGGGCTTCTGGAACGATGTGGAGAATTCCCAGAAAGTGCAGAAGCGCCTTAAAACTCTCCAGGACAAGTGCGAAAATTACGAGAAGCTCTGCGGCGCCTGGGACGATATGTACACCCTGTGCGAGATGGCCATTGAGGAGAATGATGACTCAATGCTGGAGGAGTTGGAGACGGGCTTTGATAAATTCAGCAAGGATCTGGAGTCTACAAGGCTCAGCACCCTGCTCACCGGGGAATATGACGCCAACAACGCTCTTCTCACCTTCCATGCCGGTGCCGGCGGGACCGAGGCCCAGGACTGGACCTCCATGCTCTACCGTATGTACAATATGTGGGCGGAGCGCCACGGCTATAAGGTCAGGGTCATGGACTATCTGGACGGCGACGAGGCCGGCATAAAGAGTGCCACCATCATGATTGAGGGCGAGAACGCCTACGGTTTTCTCAAGAGTGAGCACGGCATACACAGGCTCGTCCGCATCTCCCCCTATGACGCCGCCGGCAGGAGGCACACCTCCTTTGCCGCGGTCGAGGTCATGCCGGAGATAGGCGACGACAATGAGATAGAGCTGAGGGATGAGGACATAAAGATGGATGTCTTCCGTTCCTCCGGCGCAGGCGGCCAGAAGGTAAACAAGACCTCCTCCGCGGTGCGTCTGACCCATATCCCCACCGGCATTGTGGTCTCCAGCCAGGTGGAGCGCAGCCATTTCCAGAACCTTGAGAACTGCCGCAACATGCTCCGGGCCCGCCTCGCCGAGATAAAGGAGCGTGAGCATCTGGAGAAGATAAGCGACATTAAGGGCGTGCAGATGAAGATAGAGTGGGGCAGCCAGATACGCTCCTATGTGTTCATGCCCTATCAGCTGGTGAAGGACCACCGCACGGAATATGAGAACAGCAATATACAGAGCGTCATGGACGGAGATCTGGACGGCTTTATAAACGCCTTCCTCTCCATGCGGGCCGAGAGCTGAGAGACAGCCTCAACAAAAATTTCGGACCGGTAAAGATTCTCCGGACCTTATAAAGATTTCAAAACCGCACTGCCAAATAAGGCAGTGCGGTTTCAAATGGGAATATATATTTGCTCTCTCAGAGCCGTTCCGGTTTTCAGCGCTTGCTGGGACCGGGGTCGCTGTCGCCGAAAATTAAATCGTCAATATCGAATTCCATGTCTTTACCTCCTGTTTTTTCAGCATACTCTCAGTATATTCACAAAGCCTGAGAAAAATGTCGGCTTCGGGAAAATAATTCTGAGAAAAATTCTGTCTGATCCGGAAGAAATTCACCGCCGTACATGCTGATAATAAAAGTTCTGTGAACAGCGGCAATTCTCCTTGATTCATTCTATGTTTTGAGTTATAATATTTTGGCTTGTTTGGAAAAATAACATAATATTTTTTAATGAAGGATGACTGTTAATGAGCGCATCAACTGAAAAGAAAAACCGTCAGGCCGCCCGTGAGGCCGGTACTGACAAAAAAACAAATGCCGTTGAGAGAGAAAAGGCGATGAAGAAAAAGTCCAGTCTGCGCTGGACTCTGGGAACTGTACTGGTAGTGCTGCTGATTGCCGCCATACTCTTCCTCAACTCCGGTTTTCTCTATACCGGCACCACAGCAATCAGGGTGGGAGACGAGAAGTATTCCCCCGCTGAGGTCAACTACAGATATTCCACCCAGTATCTCAATTGGGTCAACCAGTACGGAAGCTACGCCTCCATGTTCGGCATCGACCCCAAGGCCGGTACCGCAGGACTTAAAAATGCACCCTGCAGCTTCACCGAAGAGGGCACCTGGAGGGACTATTTCCTGGATATGACCGTGGGCGAGATGACCCAGGTAAAGGCCATCAAGGACTATGCCGCCGCCGAGGGCATTGAGCTCTCAGAGGATGAGAAGACCGATATAGAAGCTGAATTCAGCACCATTGAGTCATTTGCCAAGATGCAGGGCTACTCCAGTGTGGACAACTTCCTCAGTGCAAATTACGGCGAGGGCGTGGACAATGAGATTGCTCTTGAGGGGGCATGTGATTCCGCGCTGGTGGCCAAGACCATAAAGACCTACACAGATTCCCTCAGCTACACCGACAAGGAGCTCAGGGAGCATTACGACAGCTTTAACGGTGACAGAGATGTCTTTGACATAGTATACTACGCCGCCATAGCCGAGAAGGTGGCCGGCGAGAATGAAGACGATGAAAAGGCCGCCACTGAAGAGACCATTGCAGCCGCTAAAGCCGAGGCTGAGGCAGTTCTCGCCGCCTATAAGGAGCAGGAGGACGGAGATGTGGAGGCAAGAATGAACGCCGCCATCAAAAAGGCCGGTGCAGAGGGTCAGGCAGTGCACAACGACTCTGCCTCCGGTGCAAGTCTCGGCACCTACAGGGACTGGGCGATGGGCAGCCGCTCCGAGGGTGATGTCACCCTCGTGGAGAATACCGCAGGAGACGGCTATTTCGTCGCGGCCTTCGTCAGCCGCAGCGACAACAGCTACAGGCTTGCTCAGGTCCGCCACATTCTCGTAAAGGCACAGCCCGATGAGAACGGCGAATACACCGAGGCCGCCAAGGCCGAGGCCAAGGCAAAGGCCGAGGATATCTACAAGGAGTGGAAATCCGGCGCTGCCACCGAGGAGAGCTTCGGTGTCCTGGCATCTGAGCATTCCGAGGACCCCGGATCCAAGGATAACGGCGGTCTCTATGACGCGGTTATGAAGGGGCAGATGGTTGAGGAGTTCGACAAATTCTGCTTTGAGGGCCATAAGAGCGGCGATACCGCAATAGTCTACGGTGAGGTCCCCGGCGGCTACGCGGGCTACCACATCATGTACTATGTGGGCGAGGGCGATGTCTGCAGCGATTATATCGCGAAGAACGACCTTGTAAACACCAACTCCGAGGAATGGCTCAGCTCTCTTGTTGAAAACTACGAGGCAGATAGATGCTTCTGGCTCAAGCTGGTCGGCTAAGCTGAACTTTAAATCCGCCCCTTCACGGGGGCGGATTTTTATTATTCTGTTTTTGATTTTGAGGAAAAAACTATGGATGAGAGATTAATTAGAGAGGAAATTCTTCTGGGCGGAGAGGCCCTGGCAAAGCTGAAGGGGAGCCATGTGGCGGTCTTCGGTCTGGGGGGCGTGGGCTCCTGGTGTGCCGAGGCTCTTGCAAGGGCCGGCGTGGGTGAACTCACCATCGTGGACGAGGACACAGTCAGCGTCAGCAATATAAACCGCCAGCTCTGCGCCCTTGAGTCCACGGTGGGGCAGAACAAGGCCGATGTGATTGCCGGAAGGCTCATGGATATAAATTCCAATCTCCGGCTCCACAGCATTGTAGGCTGCTACAGGGCCGAGGACAGGGAGAGGTTTTTGGGGGACTATGATTTCGTGGCGGACGCCATAGACACCGTCTCATCCAAGCTGGACCTTATACTGTCCTGCCGTGAGAGACATATTCCCATTATCTCCTCCATGGGCACCGGCAACAAGAGGGACGCCTCAAAGCTGGAGCTCACGGATATCTCAAAAACCTGCGGCTGTCCCCTGGCCCGGGTAATGCGCCGTGAGCTGAGGGCGAGGGGCGTGGTGCACCAGCCTGTGGTCTTCAGCCCGGAGGCGCCCATGCAGCCCGCCCGGTTTGAAGCCCCGCCTCCCGGTCGTCACAGTGTCCCCGGCTCCCTCGTGTGGGTCCCCGCCAGCGCGGGTCTTCTCATGTGCCAGTATATTGTGACTTCACTCATTGAGGAAAAATAGCTCTTTCCCGCAGGACACGGGGATGATATAATGTATTTCAGAGAATATTGAAGGGGGCGGAACTATGTATAAGCCGCTGGCCGATGAGATACGGCCGCAGAATATAGATGAGGTCGTGGGGCAGAGGCACATTCTGGGCCCCAATGGCATGCTCCGGCGCATAATTGAGAGCGGGCAGATTCCCAACATGATCTTCTACGGTCCCTCAGGGACGGGGAAAACCACGGTGGCCCGTATAATCGCAAAAAGGACGAACCGCTCCCTCCGGAAGCTCAACGCCACCACCGCCGGGATTGCCGACATAAAGAAAATTATCGACGAGCTGGACACCTTTCTCACTCCCGGGGGCGTGCTGCTCTATCTGGATGAGATACAGTACTTCAACAAAAAGCAGCAGCAGTCCCTGCTGGAGTTTATAGAGGACGGGCGCATCACCCTTATTGCCTCCACCACGGAGAACCCCTATTTCTGCGTTTTCAACGCGATTCTCAGCCGCTCAACGGTCTTTGAGTTCAAGCCGGTCTCCCCGAAGGAGGCCGGGGCTGCGGTGAGGCGGGCGATGGATATAATGAACTCCCGTCTGGACAGTCCCCTTGAAATTGAGGAGGGTGTTGTGGAGCGCATCGCAGGCTCCTGCGGCGGGGATGTGCGGAAAGCCATAAACGCCGTTGAACTCCTCTTCTCCGCCGCGGGCGGGGACGGACGCATCAGCCTTGAGGACAGCGTCGCCATCTCCCAGCGCAGCTCCATGCGCTACGACCGGGACGGGGATGAGCATTTTGACTCTCTCTCCGCCCTTATGAAGTCTCTCCGTGGCTCGGACCCTGACGCCGCCGTCCATTATCTGGGGCGGCTCATTGAGGCGGGGGATCTTGTGGGCATATGCCGCAGACTGCTCTGCTCCGCAAGTGAGGATGTGGGTCTCGCCTATCCCCAGGCCGTGCCCATTGTGAAGGCCTGCGTGGATTCGGCGCTGCAGCTGGGTCTGCCGGAGGCGCGGCTGCCCCTGGCGGAGGCCTGTATCTTCCTGGCCACGGCACCCAAGTCCAACAGTGCCTACAGGGCCATCGACTCGGCCCTCTCTGATATACACGCGGGACATGTGGGCGCCTTCCCCAGAGAGCTCCAGAATGTCCACGCCGACGGCACCGGCTTTGAGCGGGAGCAGGGCTACAAATACCCCCATGACTACCCCAACCACTGGGTGCGCCAGCAGTATCTGCCCGACGATCTGAAGGACGCCAGCTATTATAAATACGGCGACAACAAGATTGAGCAGGCCGCCAGACGCTACTGGGAGGAGATCAAAAAGTAATGGATATACAGGTGGGAGACATCCTGACAATGAAGAAGGCCCATCCCTGCGGCAGCCGGGAATGGCTGGTCCTGCGCACAGGGGCAGATTTCAGGCTCCGCTGCTGCGGCTGCGGACATGAGGTCATGGGCCCCAGAGCCAGGTTTGAAAAGAATATACGGCAGGTGCGGCGGTGAACTGCACCTATATTCTCCGCTGTTCCGACGGCAGTCTCTACACCGGCTGGACAAACGACCTTAAAAAGCGCCTTGAGACCCACAACGCGGGTCTGGGCGGAAAATACACCCGCTCCCGGCTGCCGGTGGAGCTGGTCTATTATGAGGTTTTTGACAGTAAAGAGGAGGCCATGAGCCGGGAATGGCATATAAAAAGGCTGAGCCGCAGCGAGAAGCTGAAGCTCATTGAGGGCGGAAAAGTCTCTCACGGTGCCTGAGTTTCCCCGCTGACTTAAAAATTATACGAAATAACAAAATGCTGACCGATTTTATTGAATCAGTCAGCGTTTTTCATTTTGAAGCTGTTCTCTTATGGTGCCGCTTTATATCATGTCCTTGTCCATCTCCCGGCTGCAGGAGATTTTCAGATTCCCGTTGCGGCTCCGGAGCTCGTCCATAAATTTTTTGCTCACGTCGCCTTTTTTCAGGAGCACATTGTAGTCGAGCTCAAAGAGAGTGCCCATATTCGTGGTCCTCACCCGGACAAGCTCGTATCTGCTGGTGTACTTTTTCAGAATGTCATCGAAGAGCCCGTCGTAGTCCAGATTCTCCGGTATGGTGATCTTCAGCTGTCTTGCGGCCCCGCTCCCGCCGAATGGGCTGAAGCTGAGAAGCAGGCTTGTGAGAGAGAAGACCACAAAGAATATCGCCGCCAGAAGCAGCTGTCCCATGCCGCAGGCCAGGCCCAGGGTCACCGCAAAGAAGAGCTCGGTTATATCCCTTGCGCTGCCCGGTGCACTGCGGAAGCGCACCAGTGCAAAGGTGCCCGCCACCGCAAGGCCGGCGCCGATGTTGCCGTTCACCATCATGATGACCACCGTCACCACCGAGGGGAGGAGGGCCATGGACACCGCCATGGATTTGCTGTGATAATTTTTCAGGGAATATATAAGCGAGGCGAGAATTCCCAGAACTATGGCCGAAAATATGCAAAGAACAAACTGCCCCAGGGTCATGGGACTTGAAAGTACACTTTCAAACACTGAAAATCACTCCGTTTATAATATTTTCCTTGTAGCATGTGCCGTATTTTGAAAAGCCCACCGGGAAGAGCTCATTCTCGCTGAGCATCCGGGCGAGCCACAGGGGCGCGGCCTGGGGGAGCTTTATCTCCATGAGCACCTGCCCCTCCGGGAGTATCCTCTCCCCCTCGCTTCCGAGGCAGAGATCCAGCCTCTCATCCCGCCAGCGGATATCGCTGTCAAAGGTTATGCGCAGCTCACTGTCGTTCTCCGCCACATAGGCCTCCCGCTCACAGGCGATATAAACTTTTGGCTTTACATCGTTATTTTTAAGAAACCAGTCTATCTCCCGGCTTATCTGTCCGTCATCCGGGGCCGGGGCCTCCCCCGCCAGATATTTTACGGCCTCTCTCTCCGGCATCGCTATGCGCCGCTTGTAAACAAGGCCCTTGAACTTCTCCTTCAGCTCCACAAAGACCTCGTCGTCCTCACTGGGTACATTGTAGCTGCGGAGCCGGAGTTTTTCCTTGTATATTGGGCCCTCTATGGAATTGCGTATGCAGCTGAAATCATCCGTGTCGTAATAAATGCTGCACACGGTGCTTGTGAAATATATGTCCGGCACTATGTATCTGTCCAGCTCACGCCGGAATTTAACATATTGCCCGGGACATATAATATATTTTTTCTCATATCGCTTGAATGTCAGCTTGGTTTCCTGCATTTTGATTTTCCTTTATATTGAGGTCGGGGTATTCTCTCTCACTGTCCGAAATACTCTGCCCTCTCCTTACCGCTGAGGGAGAAGTACTGGGAAATACAGTCCTCACAGTGGCTTTTCCAGTCCTTTTGGGAGATATAGCTGCGGAGATTCTCCACCGCGTACTGCCACTGGCTGAGGCTCCGTCCGAAGCGGTCGTAATCCCGCTCCACCTCGCCGCTTATGAGCCCTGTCAGTCTTTCAAGCTCGGCAAGGAGGCTCTCATTGGAGAGAGGCCCCTCCAGGAGCTCGGCCGCACGTCTCAGGAAGCGGTCTCTGAATTCATCGTTTTCCATGAGCTGGCTTATAAATACCGCGCACTGTGTGGAGCTGGGTCTGAGCACGTTTCCAAAACAGCTCCCCCCGCTTCTCAGGGTCGCGTCCATGTCGAAGAGCATGAAGCGCCACTTCCCGTCGTCCTCGGTGGAGCGGCAGTATCTGATATTGCCGGAGCTGATGTCGGTATTGGCGGAATATCCCTCCATTATTATCCAGTCTATAAGGCTGTCAATATCCACCATCCGGCAGAACTCATCGTAATTTTCCTTTTCCCTCAGGTCGTTTCCTCTGGCAAAGAGGATGACCTCATTATAAAAATCCGTGTCGATTCCCGCCCAGGATTTTGTGACGGTGACGCTGCCGGGACTCACGGAGCGGTGATGGGCATAGTGGGCCTCGTTGAGCTTTTCCGTGAGATTGTAGATGCCGCAGTAGTGCCCGTTTATGTACAGCACACAGTGTCTGTTCCTCTGGGTCAGAACATTGTCCCCCGTCTGAAGGGCAAGATTTTCCAGCAGCTCGTTTCTCACTATGGTGTCGGTAAAATCCTGTCCCGCCCGGAGCACCAGGTTAGAAAACTCCGCCACACCGCCGCCGTATATGTCGTATTTCAGCTTTCCTTTTCCGTAAGCACCCCGGAAGCTGAGGCTCATATTCTTTTTTGGGAGCTCAAGACTGGTTTCGCCGTGCATACCTATGCCGCAGGGGACATTGAAGCCCTCTTCTCCGTCAAAAAAGGCGATATTTCCAGGCAGCTCCAGACTCTTATTCTTCTCACTGTACATGGCGGAGAACTTGCGCGGGCTGTCGGAGGCAAGGCTCAGTACCGGCAGAGAGTGCCCTTCGTTTATAATGAAATTCAGTGTGAGGGGGCGGCTGGGCAGGGCATTGTCCTCCACCGCCACGGCCCGGAGCACCGTTGTCTTATCTATGGTGACAGGCCCCTTATATTCAAAGCTGTCTTCAGTGGGTAGAGAGCCGTCAAAAGTACAGTATATCTTCCCCTCCGCCTGTAATTCTACCTCAAGAGACTGTATATTGTCAAAAATTCCCTCGGTAGACATGCTGACCGGGGCAGAGGAAATCCGTCTGCAGCCGCCGGCATTCTCCTCTCCGGGGCTGGGGGCATCAAAGAAGAACCAGCCGTTCTCCCCGTTTTCCCGCCCATAGCTGCACTGGTTCGGGATGTCCCGCAGAAGGGCAAAATCCAGCACCCTTCCCTCCGCATCCGCGAGGAACAGCTCCTCACCGTCGGAGGAGAGGGCAAAATCTGCTTTCAGATATCCCTTGTCCGCAGGGAGCGGGGAAGTGTCGCAGATGACCACCGCCGCGGCCCCGGGTGCAAGCTCCCCCGTCGGGAACCGCCAGCGCTGCATGTTGCCGTTGTCGTCAGACAGGAAATAATCTGAGAGCTCCAGCGTGCCGCCGGAGATATTCTTCACCTCAACCCAGTCGCAGAAGCCCAGCTGCTTTTGCCGTAAAATTGAGTTGTTATACACCATGACTTCGCTTATAATAAGGGGAGAGCTGACTTCAAAGCTCTCCTGCCGGCGGATATAGCCCTCAGGAGTATTTGGAAAGCCGGGGGTGGAGCGGAAAGTCTTCTGCCATGTACCGCCGGAGTCCAGCGCCAGGGCGGCGTCGGCCTTGTCGGTGCTGCACTCCGCTGTGTCTGTGATTTTCCCCTCAGGGTCCCTGAGATAAAGGGTCTCGTCCTTTGAGATGGAGAAATCCGTTCTCAGTTCTGTGCCCTCTCCGTCACCGCCGGCCAATATAAGCAGAAACTCTCCCGGCTGAATGCTGCAGGGTGGAAATTTCCAGCCCTCCTTGTCCTCACCGTCCGAGAGGCTGAAATTTTCAAGCTCAACGGCCTCATCGCTGCAGTTCTCAAGCTCTATCCAGTCCGGGAAATTTCCGGCGGAGTCCATGAGACTTGCGTGGTTTTTTACCATAATCTCAGAAAAACGCAGTGCGCCCGCATATCGGGAGGGGGAATCATCAGGCTCCTCCGCTGTCTCAGCCGTCTCCCGGGGGACTGCGGCCGCTTCACTCTCCGCAGCTTTGGAATCACCGCAGGCGGCAAGCCCCGGAAGCAGGACAAGCAGGAAGAGGCTGAGCAGGAGCTTTTCTATCTTATCTGTTATTCTGGAATTTTTCATGCGTTTCTCCGACAAATTTCTTAAAATCAGTTCATTATACTTCATTTTTTATTTTATTGTCAATGCATCATGTGTTTTATTGCCGGCTCGGGCCGATTCTGTTATAATTGCTGAAATATTTTTTACAGAGGGAAAACTATGGAAACTGTTGTAGTTATAGGCGGCGGCGCCTCGGGGATGATGGCAGCCCTGACGGCCGCAGAGGATAAAAGCAAAAAAGTCATCCTGCTGGAGCGGCAGCAGCGGGTGGGGCGCAAGCTCCTTGCCACGGGCAACGGCCGCTGCAATCTCACGAATACGGGTGCCGCGGCGGAAAATTATCACGGGGAGGTTCCGGAATTTGCCGTCCCCGTACTTGAGAGCTTCCGACCCGGGGATACTCTGGAATTTTTCCACTCTCTGGGCCTTGTGACGGTGACGGAGTACGGTGGCAGGGTCTATCCCCTCTCCAACTCCGCAAACAGCGTGGTGGATGTGCTCCGGCTCGCCCTTGATAAAAGGGGCGTGGAGCTCCGCACAGGCTGTCCCGTCAGAGAGATAGTGAAGAACAAAAAGGGTTACAGCGTCCGCTTTGACGGCGGAGAGATTTCTGCGGACTATCTAATCGTGGCCTGCGGCGGTGCTGCCGGCGCAAAGCTGGGCGGCGTCACGGACGGCTATGAGCTGCTGAAGCCCCTGGGCCACAGGCGCACAAAGCTCTGCCCCTCCCTTGTCCAGCTTATAACCGCAGGCAGCTTTCCCCGGGCCCTGAAGGGAATCCGGGCCCAGGTCCGGGCAGAGCTCCGTCTTGGAGATGAACTTCTGGCGGAAAGCAAAGGTGAACTCCAGTTCACCGAGAGTGGAGTCTCCGGCCCCGCCGTATTTGACATATCAAGGGCTGCCTCCGCCGCCGGCTGCGACACAGAGCTGAGGCTGAATTTCACGGCGGATTTGTCCGAAGCTGAGGTCTCTGCCCTTCTCAGGCAGCGTAGGGAGAGCTACCCTGAGCTTGAGAGCTCCGAGCTCTTTACCGGTATGCTCCACAACAGGCTGGGGCGCATGCTGGTGAAATATTCCGGTATTTCCCCCGCAAAGCCTCTCTCCGCCCTCAGCGATGAGGAGCTCAAAGCCGCCCTGGGGGCATGCAGGGAATTTGAGCTGGTGGTAAAGGGGACCGAGGGCTTTGACAGCGCCCAGGTCACCGCCGGGGGTATAAAAACCACAGGTTTCAACCCCGAGACCCTTGAGAGCTGGTTCATGCCCGGACTCTTCGTCTGCGGGGAGCTTCTGGATGTAGACGGGGACTGCGGCGGCTACAATCTCCAGTGGGCCTGGGCCAGCGGGCACAAGGCGGGGAGGCTGGGAAAATGATACTTGTGAGAGGACTGCGGCTGAGTCCGGAGGAGGATTTTTCCCTGCTCCGGGTCAGGGCCGCGTCAAAGCTCAGAATCTCCCCCGCGGATATATCTGAAATCAAACTTATAAAGCGCTCACTGGACGCCCGGAAGAAAAACGACATACACTATGTCTGTTCCGCAGCTGTATCACTGAAAACAAGTGAGGATCGGGTGCTGTCCCGGGCAAAGGGCAGGGATGTCAGCGAGTACGAAGAATTTCAGTATAAGATTCCGAAGCTCAGCTCCGACTGCCGTCCGGTAATCGTGGGCTTCGGCCCTGCGGGGATGTTTGCCTCCCTTGTGCTCTCCGCCGCAGGCCTCAGACCCATAGTCATAGAGCGGGGTCAGGATGCCGTCACAAGGAAGGCCGCCATCGACGCCTTTCACGCCGGCGGCAGGCTGGACCCGGAGTGCAATGTGCAGTTCGGTGAGGGGGGCGCCGGCACCTTTTCCGACGGTAAGCTGAACACCGGCATAAAGGACAGGCGCATGAGCTGGATGCTCCAAAAATTCCATGAATTCGGGGCGCCGGAGAATATTCTCTACGACGCCAAGCCCCACATAGGCACGGATATTCTCATAGATGTGGTGCAGAACATACGCCGGGCGGTCATCGCCCGGGGCGGTGAAATACACTTCTGTACAAAGATGGAGAGAATCATTATAAATGGCGGGAGACTTGAGGGGATAGAGCTTGCGGGGCAGGGCATACTCCCCTGCACAAGACTCATTCTCGCCATAGGCCACTCCGCCAGGGACAGCTACGAGACGCTCCACGCCCAGAATATTCCCATGGAGCCCAAGAGCTTTTCCATGGGCGTCAGGATAGAACATCTGCAAAAAGACATAGACATGGCCCAGTACGGCAGGGAGCGGGGCGGGCTTCCACCGGCGGACTACTCCCTCAGTGTCCACCTCCCGGACGGCAGCAGCGCCTACACCTTCTGCATGTGCCCCGGCGGTCAGGTCTTTGCCGCGGCCTCAGAGGAGGGGGGCGTGGTGACAAACGGCATGAGCTATTCAAAGCGGGACGGGGAAAACTCAAACTCCGCCCTGCTGGTGACACTCCACCCCGAAGATTTCCCGGACAAATCCGTCCTCGGCGGGATGTACTGGCAGCGGGACATCGAGAGGGCCTGCTACGCTCTGGGCGGCGGGAATTATCTGGCCCCGGCCCAGCTGGCGGGAGATTTTCTCAGAGCTGTGCCCAGCTCCGGCCCCGGAGCCGTGAAGCCCTGCTACCGCCCCGGCGTCATCTGGACCGAGCTCCACGGAGTTCTGCCGCAGAGGATAACAGGGGTGCTGGAGAAGGCTCTGCCGGAGCTGGGGAAAAAGCTGAAGGGCTTTGACTCGCCGGAGGCCGTGCTCACAGCCCCGGAGACCCGCTCCTCCGCGCCGGTGAGGATTCTCAGGGGCGCAGATTTTGAGAGCTCCGTCAAAGGGCTCTATCCCTGCGGCGAGGGCGCGGGCTACGCCGGGGGGATCTCCTCCGCCGCGGTGGACGGGATGCGCTGCGCAGAAGCGGTGATAAAAAGCCTCGGCGGTGAATTTGAATTTTAAATATCTTCTCACTATGCAAAAAATCTCAGGAGTAAATTCATACTCCTGAGATTTTTATTTTCTTTATATTTGCCCGCTCAGTTGAGGAAGTCCCTCAGCTTCTTGGAGCGGCTGGGATGGCGCAGCTTTCTCAGAGCCTTGGCCTCGATCTGGCGTATGCGCTCACGGGTGACATTGAACTCCCTGCCCACCTCTTCAAGGGTCCTGGTGCGGCCGTCCACGATGCCGAAGCGCAGCTCCAGCACCTTCTTCTCTCTGGGGGCCAGGGTATCCAGAACCTCCTCCAGCTGCTCCCGCAGGAGGGAGAAGGAGGCCGCCTCCGAGGGCTCATAGGCATCCTCGTCGGGGATAAAGTCGCCCAGGTGGGAGTCCTCCTCCTCACCTATGGGGGTCTCAAGGGACACAGGCTCCTGAGCAATCTTCAGGATATCCCGCACCTTTTCCACCGGCAGGTCCATCTCCTCGGCGATCTCCTCGGCGGAGGGGTCGTGGCCCAGCTCCTGAAGAAGCTGACGGGAGACACGGATGGTCTTGTTTATTGTCTCCACCATGTGCACGGGGATGCGGATGGTCCTGGCCTGGTCCGCAATGGCCCTGGTGATGGCCTGGCGTATCCACCATGTGGCATAGGTGGAGAACTTATAGCCCTTGGTGTAGTCGAATTTTTCCACAGCCTTTATAAGGCCCAGGTTGCCCTCCTGAATGAGGTCCAGAAAGAGCATGCCCCGGCCCACATAGCGCTTTGCAATGGAGACAACAAGACGGAGGTTCGCCTCGGTCATAAGGCGCTTTGCCTCCTCATCCCCGGCCGCCATCTTTATGGCCAGGTTTATCTCCTCCTCGGGGGTGAGCAGGGGGACCTTGCCGATCTCCTTGAGGTACATGCGCACAGGGTCGTCGGTGGAGTAGTTGTCCGCCATGGCGTCGGCGTTGTGCATCTCCTCCTCGGTGACCTCCTCGATCTCCACAAGATCCTCGGCCCCGGGAGAGCCGTCGTCGTCAATGGGGGGCAGTGCGTCCGCCTCCACATCTATCTCAATGCCCGCGGCCTCCAGAGTCTCGTAGAACTTGCTGATGGCGTCGTTGTCCAGATTCATCTCCTCCAGGCACTCCAGGTCCTTTGTGCTGAGCGTGCCCTTCTTCTTGCCGGTGGCTATTAGCTCTGCAATCTTCTCCTCGGGGGACTTTGTGCGGGTCTCGGATGCATCTTTTTTTCTGCTGCTCCGCTTTCTTGTCTTATGCTCCGCAGTCTTGGCTTCGGCTTCCTTTTCGTCCGCCTCGGCCAGCAGTTCATCTGCCTTTTTGCTCAGTTCTTCCTCTGTGTACTTCTTTTCTTCTGCCATAGCTTATCCCTCATATCCTTTTCTTTCTCTGAGTTTGCTTGCCAGAGCCCGCAGATCCGTATTCCCGGACTTCTGGTTTTTTCTCTCTCTTATCCTGTTTATATAATCCACAATGGTTCTGTGGCTTGCGGACAGGTCCTCCGGTTTCTGAAGTATCCTCACAAGGAGCGACATCTCGTCGGAGCTGAGTGCCTCTCCCAGCACTGCCGTGCTGACGCTGCCGCCGCTTTTGAGCCTCTCATATATGGCGGCGTATATCTCAGCGAGAGCGGGAGAGGAAAAATCCTCCTTCTCCGGCAGTTCCGCTCCCTTTGCCGCGGCGCTGTCCAGATAGAGTATCCTTATAAGCCCCTCCTCGGCGGCGGCGGAGGCCGGGTCATCGTACCTGAGGCCCTTCTCCACCGGCTGAGACAGCCGCTCCGGTCTGCTCTGCTCCCTGTCCTCGGCCCTGTGAGCTCTTTTTATAAGCTTCTTCCTGCGCCGCTCCACCTCGGCCGCGACAACGTCCCCGCTGACCTTTGCCATGGAGGCCACACGCAGGGAATAGACCTGCCGCTCCACCGGCCCGGGCAGCTGAGCCACCAGCTCCGAGGCCTCCTTGAGAAATTCCACTCTCTCGGTGTCAAGCTCCAGATTGTACTTTGCGGTTATGATGCCCAGCCTGTATTCGATCTGGTTCTCCGAGCTGTCCAGAAGATTTCTGAAGGCGTCAGGCCCCTTGAGCTTTATAAATTCATCCGGGTCCTTCGCCCCGCTGAGCTTCAGGACATTCACATTCAGATCCAGCTTCTCCAGTATTCCAATAGCCCTCTGGGCGGCCTTTATTCCCGCGGTGTCGTTGTCGTAGGCGATAATCACCTTGTTCGTGTAGCGGGAAATTATCCTCGCCTGCTCCGGCGTCAGGGAGGTGCCCAGTGAGGCCACCGCCGAGTCGAAACCGGCCTGATGAAGGGACACCACGTCTATATTGCCCTCTGACAGGATTATATATCCGCTTTTTGATTTCTTAGCCAGATTCAGGGCGAAAAGATTCCGGCTTTTGTTGAAAACCAGAGTTTCGGGGCTGTTCATATACTTGGGCTCCCCGCCGCCCAGAATCCGTCCGGAAAAGCCGATCACATTTCCCCTGACGTCTATCACCGGGAACATGAGGCGGCTGCGGAAGGTATCGTAAAAGCCGCCGTTCCGGCCCTTTCTCGCTAGTCCTGCGTCCAAAAGCTCGTAGCCCCTGTAGCCCTTGTCCTCCATGGCCCGCAGGAGGCTGTCCCAGCTGTCCGGGGCGTAGCCTATCCCGAAGTTTGTGGCCATGGCGGGGCTTATTCTCCGCTCTGCTATGTACTCTCTGGCAATTCCGCCCCGGGGGCCCTTCAGCTGCTCATAGAAAAAGCGGGCGGCGTCCCTGTTGAGAGCGAGCATCCGGCTCCTTTTTTTACTCTCCCGGTCGTATTCATCCTCCGGCATCTGCATGCCGGCCCTCTTTGCGAGAAACTCCACAGCCTCGGGAAAGCTGAGGTTTTCAATCTCCATTACGAAGTTTATCACCCCTCCGCCCTTGCCGCAGCCGAAGCAGTGGTATATCTGCTTGTCTCTGGACACGGAGAAGGAGGGTGTTTTCTCGCTGTGGAAGGGGCAGAGGCCGAAGAGATTGGAGCCGCTCTTCTTCGTGAGCCTCACATAGTCCGAGACCACATCCACAATGTCGTTCCGCTCCGTCAGTTCGTTTATGAAATTTTCGGGGAAAGCCATCTATATCACCTTACTTTACCGTCCATGCAAAGGGGATGAAAATCTCACCGAATTTCTCCATGGCGTAGCCGTCGGTCATGCCTGAAATATAGTCGCAGGCGGCCCGCTCCCTGCCCTCGTTTTCGATTATTCCGCTGAAATCCTCCGGCAGCAGCTCCGGGTGCTTCACATAGTGCTCGTAGAGACTGCCCAGTATTCCGGCCACCTTGCTCTCCTCGCCCTTGGCCACGGGATTTCTG
This sequence comes from Candidatus Limivicinus sp., assembly GCA_050943875.1. Classification (GTDB taxonomy): domain Bacteria; phylum Bacillota; class Clostridia; order Oscillospirales; family Oscillospiraceae; genus Limivicinus. The sequence goes on from JBMNPZ010000001.1 coordinate 213,632, forward strand.
TAGACATCGGAGTACATGAACTCATTGAAGAAGTCAAAGACCTCCTGCATGTCCTCCGACATTTTAAGCTCACTTTCCGTGCTGCTGGCAATGAGGTCCGAGATTATGGAGTTTATGCGGCGGCTGTTTGTGTCTCCGCATTTTTCTCTTATTCTTTTGGGGACATCCTCATTTTTCAGGATTCCCGCCCGTATGGAGTCGTCCAGGTCGTGGTTCAGGTAGGCAATCCTGTCGCAGAGCCGCACCGCCGTGGCCTCCAGACTGTCATCCGGAGCGCCGTATGTATGGTGGAGGATTCCCATTCTGGTCTCCCAGCAGAGGTTGAGGCCCCTGCCATCCCGCTCAAGCTTGTCCACCACCCTGAGACTCTGCTGGTAGTGCTTGAAGCCCATGGGGTAGATGTCATTGAGAGCCCTCTCCCCCGCATGGCCGAAGGGCGTGTGCCCCAGATCGTGGCCCAGGGCTATGGCCTCCGCCAGATCTTCATTCAGCTCCCTCGCCCTGGCCACCGTGCGGGCAAGTCGGCTGACCTCCAGCGTGTGGGTGAGCCTCGTGCGGTAGTGATCCCCCTCAGGCTGGAGAAAAACCTGCGTCTTGTGCTTCAGGCGGCGGAATGATTTGGAGTGGGTAATGCGGTCCACATCTCTCTGGAAGCAGGTCCTTATATCGCACTCCTCCTCTGGAATAACTCTCCCTCTGGAATTCTCAGCCAGAACGCCGCTGGGGCCCACAATATAGTGCTCCAGTGCCTCCCGCCGCTCTCTCGGACATGACACGGAAATACACCTCCTTATTGTCTCGCTCCTCTCATGCCCCGTACCGGCCGCCGTCTCCATATATTACAGCGGCGGATTTCCATTGGCTGAAAAGAGCTGTAAACTTCCTTTCACTCTTTCTATACGACGCGAATTTGTATTTCCCACTATTATCTGTGAATATTTTTTTAAAATCGTAAAATCTTTCTCCGGAGAGCCCAAAGCAGTCCGGTTTCCGCCCTTTTGCCGCCGGATTGAGTATATGACAGTCTTAAACGGCCCGAAGTTCCCGGGGCGGGGCAGCAAAATATGAAGCCGCCGGAAAACATGGGATTTTCACAGCAGCTTCATTTAGTTTCATTTATTGAGCGGGACCGCCCGGAAGCACTCATCCCCCGGTTTCAGCTCCACTGTTCCGGCGCTGGCGTCATAGATCTTTGCCCTCAGCTTCCCCAGCTTTTCCTCGGGGACGAGGAGCTTCACCGTCACCTCCGCTCCGTATTCCACATCCGTCACAACAGCGGCTTCGGCCTCGGCCTCTCCCTTCAGTCTCTCGGCCTGGGAGTAGGAGCAGGGCAGCTCCGCCTCGATCCAGCGCCGCACCACCGAGCGGCCCGCCGCCTCCAGTGCGTCCCCGGCGCTTCTGGTATAGGCCCTGAGGAGCCCCCCGGCACCCAGAAGCACGCCGCCGAAGTATCTCGTCACAACGCAGACCACATTGCAGATCCCCTCCCGCCTGAACACCTCAAGCATGGGGATCCCCGCGGTGCCCTGGGGCTCCCCGTCGTCGCTGTAGCGCTCGGGGCCGTCCTTTATTATATAGCACCAGCAGTTGTGTCTGGCGTCGTGGTATTTTCTTTTCATGGCGGCAATGAACTCTCTCGCCTCGTCCTCGGTCTCCGCATGCCGGACATGGCCCAGAAACTGGGAGCGCTTCTCCGTGAACGAGGCCTCCCCCGGGCCGGCGGGTATCAGATATTCAGTCATCCCTCGGTTCCTCCCGGCCGGGGATGTATTTTTTCACCCTGCCGTAGATCTCGGGGCTCACAACGGCCTCGATCTCTATTCCACCGTCGCCGTACTCCATGCTCAGCACTGCGGCCTCCCGGCGGAGCATGTCCGCGGTCCCCCCGTCGGAGTAGGGCACAAGGAGCCGCACATGCTTTTTATTCTTCCCCAGCATTTCCGCAAGCTTCTTCAGGAGGACATCCGCGCCCTCCCCGCTCTTTGCGGACATGCAGACCGTATCCTCACCGTGGGGCAGTATTCCGAAATAGGCGTCGCACTTGTTGTAGACCCTGATGCAGGGCGTGGCCTCGGCCCCCAGCTGCCGCACAAGCCCGTCCACCACCCTCGCCTGCTCCTCCCACTCCGGGTTTGAAATATCTATCACATGGAGCAGCACGTCCGCAAAGCTCAGCTCCTCAAGAGTTGCCTTGAAGGCCTCAATGAGGTGGGTGGGGAGCTTGCGGATAAAGCCCACCGTGTCGGAGATGAGGACCTCCTGGGTCTCATCCAGTCTCAGTCTGCGGGTAGTGGTGTCCAGAGTGTCAAAAAGCCTGTTGTTGGCTGGGATGCTGTCCCCGGTGAGGCAGTTGAGAAGTGTGGATTTCCCCGCGTTGGTGTAGCCCACAAGGGCCACCATGGGCATGTCGTTTTTCTCCCTCCTGCGCCGCTGGGTGCCCCGGACCTTACGCACTGCGGCGAGCTCCTCCTCCAGCTTCTGGATCTTCCGGCGTATGTGGCGGCGGTCCGTCTCCAGCTGGGTCTCGCCGGGGCCTCTGGTGCCTATGGGTGAGGAGCCGCCCGCCGCAGTCTGGCGCACCAGATGGGACCACATTCCCGTGAGTCTGGGCAGAAGATAATTATACTGGGCCAGTTCAACCTGGAGCTGACCCTCTTTTGACCTCGCCCGCTGGGCAAAAATATCCAGTATGAGGCCGGAGCGGTCCAGCACATTCACCTTCAGCTCCTTGCTCAGGACCTGCATCTGAGAGGGGCTCAGCTCGTTATCAAAGACCGCAAGAGTGCAGTCATTTATCTCTATGAGCTCCTTAAGCTCCTGAACCTTTCCCTCGCCTATAAAACTTCTGGGCTCGGGAGTGGGGCGGTTCTGCATAAGCACAGCCACGCACTCGCCCCCGGCGGTCTCCACAAGGGCCTCAAGCTCATCCATGGACACCTCGCTGGAGCGCTCATGCTCATCCATGCTGGCCGCCGCAAGGCCCACAAGCACCGCCCTGTCTCTTTTTGCTTCAGTATTTTCTATGTTAATCATTCCTTTAACAGACTTCTTTGTATTATACTTCATAATTCCCGCTTTGAAAAGTATATTATACTCTCCGGGCTTCAAAAAAAGAAGCGCTTTGTCCTTTTCCTCCGGCAGAGCTCCCCCTTCGGGTCCACAAGGATGATGTCGCTGCCTATCCGCACAATGGCGCTCCAGGGCAGGACTACATCGTCCTCCCGTCCCAGAAGCCCAAAGAATCTTGCCTTTCCCGGGGTTATGAGGGATATTATCTTCCCCTCCCCGTCGTCAAATTCCGCGTCACACACATAGCCCAGACGAAAGCCGGAGTTTATATCAATTACCTCCTTGTAGCGGAGGTCGGAGAAATAATTCACCAAAAAATCACCGCCTCCGTAATATATACGGGGGCGGCTGCCTGTACTATTCATAAATGTGTATTAAACTCGTGTTTTCAGCCCTTTGCGGCAGCTTCTGCCCTGCCTTTGGGAATGGAAATCGTGAGAATCAGGGAGTCCTCTGTCTCCTCCCGGTGCATCCCCGCGTCAATCCCACCCTGCTTCATCAGGTCTATGCTCTTGGAGATGGTGTTGAGAAATACCCGCACATCCTTCAGAATAAAGGTGCGTCTGGGGGCTCTTTCCTCCCGGGGTTCCTCCTCCGGGCCGCTGAGAAGCGCCTCGATATAGGCATCAGTGGCCGCCACCGTGAGGTCGTTTTCCGCTATGTATTTCAGGGCCTCCCTCTGTGCCGCCTCGGAAGGGAGCCGCAGCAGGGCCCTGCCGTGGCGCTCCGTAAGGCCGTTTTTCCTTAGGCCGTCCAGAACATCCCCCGGCAGCTTCAAAAGTCTCAGTTTGTTTGCCACGGCGGACTGGGATTTTCCTATCCGTCTGGCCGCCTCCTCCTGACTCATGCCGAACATATGTATGAGATGGCTCAGGCCCGTGGCCTCCTCTATAAAGTCCAGGTCCTTCCTCTGGAGGTTTTCCACCAGAGCAAGGAGGCTGGCCTCCTCCATGTTGGCATCTATAAGAATGCAGGGCACCTCCCGCATCTCCGCCAGCTTTGCCGCCCGCAGCCGCCGTTCTCCGGCCACCAGCTCGTACCTGCCCCCTCTCAGTCTCACCGTCAGCGGGTTTAAAATCCCGTAATTCCTGATACTCGCGCTCAGCTCCTCAATAGATTCATCGTCAAAGATTTTTCTCGGCTGCACCGGGCAGGGAGCTATGTCCTCGGTGCACAGATACACAATCCTGCCCTTCTTAAGTCCGGGGCGGCTGCGCAATGCCTGCATCACAAAACCTCCTTTATCCTGTGGCTGTGTGATGAGAGCATACACCTTCAGTACCGAAAATTCCCGCGAATCCGGGGAAGCGGGAAATGATAAAGATTTTTTGTAAGTGCAGACTGGAGGATTGGAAAGAAAAAGCCGGGATACTGTCTTTCTTCCCGCCTCACATCCGGCAATTATGCAATTTCTACCGTGCCCTATGCTTGAAACATTGCAAAAAATGCTGTATATTGGGTTTCAAGAGGTGAGGGCATGAATACGGAAAATACTTTCAGTCAGGAGGGCTACCTGGAGGAGAACTACCACTATTTCCATCTCCGCGACACCGCGGGACAGGAGCGGGATTTTCACTTCCACAGCTTTGACAAGATTGTCCTGCTCATAAGCGGCAGGGTGGACTACGCGGTGGAGGATACGGTGTACCCGCTGAAGCCCTGGAATCTCCTTCTGATAAAGCACCATACGATACACAAGGCCATCATAGATAAGACTGAGCCCTACGAGCGCATCATCATATATCTGGACAGGAAATTCTTCGACCGCGCTCTCCCGGACGCCCGCCTCATGGAGTGCTTCGACAAATCCGACAAATCGGGACAGCATCTTCTGGTGACCGATGACAGCAGCCGCAGGGAGCTGGAGGCGTCCCTTAAAGCCTTTGAGGCCGGCAGCGGTGATGAGGGCTTCGGCGCCCAGGCCATGCGGGACACTCTCATGATGCAGCTTCTCATACACATAAACCGCATCGCGGCCGCGGCCCCGGCGGCACCCCGTCAGCGCTACGACCCGAAGATTGAGAGGGCGCTCTCATACATAAACGAAAACCTCAGCCGGAACCTGAGCGTTGAAGCCCTGGCCGACGAGGTCTTTCTGAGCAAATATCATTTTATGCGGCTTTTCAAGGCCCAGACCGGCAGCACCGTCCACGCCTATATACGGCAGAAGCGGCTTATGTACGCCGCAAGGCTCATACGCGAGGGTACAAGCGCAAACAAAGCCGCTGCGGACAGCGGCTTTGCAGATTATTCTACTTTTCACAGAGCTTTCCGGGAATCCTTCGGCATAAGTCCGGGACAGCTGAAAAGCTGAGGCTGAAAGGGATCACTCCCCGTCCTCTTCCTCTTCCTCTTTCTTTTCTTCAACATTCCCCTCTGTGTCAAACTCCATGAGCTCCCCACACTTGGGGCATCTGATAGAGCCTCTCTCCAGAGTGTCGCCGTTGAAGGTGATCTCCTCACCGCAGGACGGGCAGCACACGTCGTAGAGGACCTCGTCTATGTCATCCTCACAGCAGCAGCCGCAGGAATCGCAGTCCTCATCATAGTCGTCATCGTCATCATCGTCATCCTCAGGCATATCCAGGTCGCTTGTGAGCTCCTCCAGGTAGCTGAGATCCTCGCTGATATCGTCCAGAGCTCCGGCAAAGTCGGAATTGCACTCCTGAAGGTCTTCTATCTCGTGGGCCATGTCGGAAAGGAGATCACAAAGAGTACCCCACAGCTTTCCGTCTCTGGATTCACTTTCAATGCCAAGACCTTGTGTCATTCCCTTGAGATATGCCGCCTTTTCAACAATAGTCATAGAAAAACCTCCTTAAAAAAATACTTGCAGTCTTATTCATCCGCTGATAGTAGCCGGGGAGACTCTGCTGAGTCTCCCCTTTATTCTGCACTTTTATACCTGTGACTTACGCTCTGCTAAGATACTCGCCGGTACGGGTATCGACCTTGATCTTTTCGCCCGGCTCGATGAACAGAGGAACCTTGATCTCTGCACCGGTCTCAAGGGTGCAGGGCTTGGTTGCGTTGGTCGCGGTGTTTCCGGCAAAGCCGGGATCGGTCTCCGCCACCTCAAGCTCCACAAAGAAGGGGGGCTCAACACTGAAGACCTTGCCCTTGTAGGAGTAGATGGTGCACTCCATATTCTCCTTGACAAACTTGAAGTTGTCGCTGAGAACGCTTGCATCCACAGGCTCCAGCTCGTAGGTCTCAGGGTTCATGAAGTAGTAAAGCTCACCGTCGTTGTAGCTGTACTCCATGGTTGTACGGTCCACTGTTGCGTTTTCAAACTTTGCAGTGGGGTTGAAGGATGTTTCGGTGACTGCACCGGTGATGACATTCTTCATCTTGGTACGGACGAAGGCAGCGCCCTTGCCGGGCTTGACATGCTGGAACTCGACGACCTGCATGACCTGACCGTCCATCTCAAATGTTACGCCATTTCTAAATTCACCTGCTGAAATCATAAACGGGACCTCCCAATTAAATTTACATATATAGCCTAGATATTTTACAGTAAAACATCTTATTTTGCAAGGCTTTTTGAAAATTTCCCTGACAATATTCCTTAAAAATATCTTTTGCAGCTTTTCCGCAGAAATATAGGGACTTTTTTCCTGAATTTCGGGTCCGGATATGCCGGGAAACTTCTCTTTTTACCGTAATATACTGCAAATGCCCCGGAGCCGTCAACTGTTTTTCAGGATAATGAGCTCCTTGGGGGCCTTTGTGATGTCCTCACAGCCGCCCTCTCTCAGGATGAGCACATCCTCGATCCTGACGCCGAATTTCCCCGGGATGTAGATTCCGGGTTCTGCGCTCACAACGGCGCCGGCGGGCATAATGTCTCTGCAGCTTGGGCTTGCCGCGGGCCACTCGTGGATATCCAGTCCCAGGCTGTGGCCGAAGCCGTGGCCGAAGTACTCGCCATAGCCTGCACCGGCAATCACATCTCTCGCGGTCTTGTCTATATCGCAGCCGCGGATTCCGGCCCTGGCCTTTTTGATTGCCGTAAGCTGGGCCTTCAGCACTATGTCATATACGTTGCGCATCTCGTCTCCGGCGCTGCCCACTGCCACCGTTCTCGTCATGTCCGAGCAGTAGCCGCCCTTAATGCTGCCGAAGTCCATGGTGACAAAGTCGCCCTCTTTTATAAGCTCGTCCCCGGGGACACCGTGGGGCATGCTGGTCTTTTTGCCGCATATGACGATGGGGTCAAAGGAATTGCCCTCGGAGCCGTATTTCAGCATACGGTACACAAGCTCCGCCGCAATCTCCCGCTCGCTGACGCCGGGGCGGATGAGGGGCAGGGTCTCCTCCAGCGCCCTCTCGCTTATGGCCTGGGCCTCCCGCATGTATTTCAGTTCCTCTGCATTCTTGGAGCTCCTGAGCCTTGTGAAAATCTGCTGTGCCGGCTCCAGCTCCATGCCCAGCCTGTGCCGGTAAAAGCGGTAACGGGCCCAGCTGAGTTTCTCCTCCTCGGCCCCCAGACGCTTTATATTGTTCTTCTCAATTAGCTCCCTCAGCCAGTCCGTGAGGTTCCTGCCCATATGGAAGAGGCATATCTCCGCGAAATCCCCTGCCGCTTTCTCCGCCGCCTCCACATAGCGGGAGTCGGTTATAAGCCAGGCCTTCTTCCGGGAGACCAGCACGGCCCCGTCCGTGAAGGGGAAGCCCACGGCGTAGCGCTGATTTTTTTCATCTGTGATGAGTACGGCATCCAGCCCCATCCTTTTAAGTTCTTCCTGTATTGCTGCAATATTGTTCATATTCCTGTCTCCTCCGGTTTTGCTTTGGGAAAGCTCACTATAAATTTTGAACCCTGAGGCCTGTTCACGCCCACCGCAATGCTGCCCCCGTGGAGCTGCACCGCGTCATGGACTATGCTGAGTCCGAGGCCGCTGCCTCCCGCCTCTCTGGAGCGGGCCTTGTCCACCCGGTAGAATCTGGAAAATATATTCAGCCGGTCCTCCTCGGGGATTCCAATTCCTGTGTCAGCCACGGTGATTTTTACAGAGTCCCCCTCAGTCTTCAGGGTCAGGATTACCTTTCCGCCCTCCACATTATATTTTATCGCATTTTCCACAAGATTGAAAACAATGTGGAAAATATCGTCCACGCTGGCCATGATGACACAGCCGTCCTCAAGCTCGCTTCTCATCCTGACGCCCTTCTCCTGGGCCAGAGGCCGGAGAAGCACCAGCGCATCCAGGGTGACCTGCTTTACATCCACCGGCTCCGGGACCACCTGAATATCGTCGTCCAGGCGGGAGAGGTCCAGAAGCTTCTCTGTGGTCCTCTGCAGGCGCTCCGCCTCCTGTCCGATGTCGGTGACAAACTCCCTCACGGTCTCGGGCTTTATATTCTCGCTCTGGACTATACTGTCGGAGAGAAGTCTTATTGACGCAAGAGGTGTCTTCAGCTCATGAGATGCATCGGAGACAAACTGCCGGCGCTGTCTCTCCGTGGTCTCAAGGCGCTCGGTGAGGATGTTGAACTCGTTGCCCAGCTCTGTTATCTCATCCCTGCCCCTGGTGGCAAGCCTGTGGGCATAGTCCCCTCCTGCCACGATGCGCATAGAGCGCACAAGCTCCCGGAGGCGCTTCAGGAGGAGGTCCGAAAATATCACGGCGATAAGCAGGGTGCCTCCTGCGATTATCAGGGACGCCACATGGATTCTGCCCTGAATATTCATTATTATTTCCGCCCGCTCGGTGTCGTGCTCGCTTATATACACGGCCCCCACATTTTCTCCCCCGCTGTGCATGGGCATTGCAAAGCAGCTTTCAAAGGCGGAGTCTGCGAATTTTGAGCGGAATACGGTCTTGCCCTTCAGGGCCGTCTTTATATCATCAATATCGGTGCCGATTCCGACGGCACCCCTGTCGTCATAGAGGACCTTGCCCTCACTGTCCACCACCGCAATTCTCTCAAAGCCCCGGATATCCAGCAGCCGCAGAACCTCGGCGATGCTCTTGTCGTTGGGGCTGTCCAGGTTTGCAAGGGATGAGGCCACCACCGCGGCCTGACCGGACATTGAATTGCGCTTCTCCTCAAAAACTCTGTCTCTGGAGGAGATTATGGGGTAGGTGTTCAGGAGCACAAGGAGTATGAGCAGCACCGTAGTTATGAAGCTTGTCAGCTGAAAGCGTATACTGTGCATAATTTACTCCCCGTCGGCCAGATAGTAGCCCACGCCCCATTTGGTTATGATATATTCGGGCTTTGCCGGGTCTGTCTCCAGCTTTTCTCTCAGGCGGCGCACATGGACATCCACCGTTCTGGTATCCCCCTGATAGTCATAGCCCCAGACAAGATTCAGGAGGTTCTCCCTGCTGAACACCCTGCCGGGGTTCTTCATAAGGAGCATGATAAGGTCAAACTCCTTCACAGTGAGATCTATGACCCTGCCGTCCTTCATCACTCTCCGCCGCTCCTCATCCACGGAGATCTGGCCCAGGGTGAGCACCGATGAGGGCTCCGGCTCCTGGGGGGCCGCAATATTGGCCCGGCGGATAAGAGCCCGAACTCTGGCCTTGAGCTCAAGGATGTTGAAGGGCTTTGTCACATAGTCGTCGGCGCCGGATTCAAAACCCATGAGGAGGTCGGAATCCTCGCTTCTGGCGGTGAGCATTATTATGGGTACGGTGGAAAAACCCCTTATCTCCTGGCAGGCCTGGAGTCCGTCCTTTTTGGGCATCATCAGGTCCAGAATGATAAGGTCGTAATCCCCCTCCTTGGCCATGTTCACGGCCTCTTCCCCGTCATAGCAGGCATCCACGGTGTAGCCCTCGTTCTCAAGGTTGAATTTTATCCCCTTGACCAGGAGCTTTTCATCGTCAACTACAAGAATTTTCATTTTATCTCCCCTGTTGTGATGAGCGCAGCCATGCTCTCAAACCTGGCCCTGCCTATGCCGCTCACCTTCATTATCTCTTCCGTATTTTTAAATCCGCCCTGCTTCTGCCTGTACAGGACTATTCTCTCCGCCAACGCTGCCCCCACCCCCGGCAGGCTCTCCAGAGCCTCCTGAGAGGCGGTATTTATGTTCAGCTTTCCGGACTCTTCCGTCCCCTCCGCCGGATTTTTCTTTATTTCAGTTTCAGCGGGCACCGGTTCTTCGGACTCCGTTACAGCTTCTTCCTGAACTACCGGCTGAGGGACCGGGGCTTCGGGGCTTCCGGCTTTAGATTCCCCGCCCGCGTCCGGGGATATTCCGGCGGTATTCTCGTTTTCCTTCGCAGCCTTTGCGCACTGCTGCATTTTTCTTAACCGCATCACCGCAAGTCCGCCGAGGGCTGCAAGCACCGTAAGCGTGAGGCCGGCGGCAAGAACATTTTTCTTCTTCATATCCTGTAAACCTCCGTATATTCCCAATTCAAATTTTTTGTTGCAATTTACCGGTCAAAACTTTATAATAAGCTTTGTGTGTAATTTTTTACGGGCTGTTCTCAGTCAATACTATAACACATTTTATATAAAACAGGAGAGCTAAATGAAAAAAACGAGAATTTTTCCTCTCATCCTGCTGATGTGCCTCTTTCTTTCCTGCATGGCGCCCGGCGCCTTCGCTCTGGAAGATCCTGACGCAAATGCCCAGGCCATTATACTGGCCGATATGGACTCAGGAGAGATAATATATTCAAAAAACAGCGATGAGCAGCGGGCCCCTGCCAGCCTCACCAAAATAATGACCGGACTTCTGGCAATTGAGGCCGTGGAGAACGGTCAGTGCACCATGGACGATATGGTCACCGCCGGGGCAGACTGCACTGCCGGTCTCGGCGAGGACAGCAGCAATTCCGGCATTGTCCCCGGTGAACAGATGAGCTTCAGGGACCTTGTCTACTGCGCCCTTGTCCACTCTGCAAACGAGGCCTGCAATGTGCTGGCCACCTATATCGGGGGCAGCATAGACGGCTTTGTACAGATGATGAATGACAGGGCCGCAGAGCTGGGCTGTGTCAGCACCCACTTTGCAAACCCCAACGGTCTGCCGGACGACAGCCACTACAGCAGTGCCGGGGACCTCTATCTTATCACACTGGAGGCCATAAAGCATCCGGATTTTATGACGATCTGCAACACCGTATACTATCAGGTCCCGGCCACAAATATAAATGAGCCCCGTGACCTATATAACTCCAACGCCCTCATATCCGCCGGCTCCATCTACGGTCCGGGCTACATATATGAAGGCGCCGCAGGAGTGAAGACCGGCTACACCAGGGCTGCGGGCTACTGCCTCATCTCCACCGCCTCCAGGGAAGGCATAAATGCCCTTGCGGTGGTCATGGGCTGCGGCGGTCAGCTCAACACCGGTGAGGAGGATTTCGGCAACTTTGTGGCCACCATAAACCTCTACGACTGGCTTTTTGACAATTTCTCCCACCGTACTCTTCTATCCGCCTCCGAGTTCTTCCGGACGGTGAATGTTGAGCTTGCGGCGGACGACAGCGAGGTCATACTCCGCCCCGAAAAGGACCTTACGGCCCTCATCCCCAACGATGTGCCCGACGAGTCTGTTGAGACCAGCGTCACCATATACGATGAGCTCCTTGTGGCGCCTCTGGATGCGGGCACGGAGCTGGGCGAGGTGCGTGTGAGCATAGAGGGGAAAGACTACGGCACCGTTAAGCTTGTAAACAGCTCCAAGGTTGAGCTCTCCAAGGGCGAATATATAAAGATGCAGCTTAAGAACTTCTTCAGCAAGGGCTGGGTCATCGCAATAATCATCATTGTTCTCACGCTTCTCACTGTATATCTCATACTTGTGATCCGCTACCGCCGTCTGAGGCGCAGGCATCTTCAGGAACGCCGCAGAATTGAGCTCCAGAGACGCAGGGAGAGAGAGCTGAGAGCTCAGGAGGAGGAGCGCCGCAGAGAGGAAGAGAGCGGCATTGACGGTGAGGATTACGGTGACGGCGGGGATGAGGATTATGAGGACTATTACTATGACAGCCCCGATGAGCCCGACGGCCCCCATACCGACCCCGCAGACATAGACGAGCTCTTCAGCCGCTACAACAAATACTGATTCAATCGAGCACGGGAGATTTTCTGCCGTGCTCTTTTCATATTCTCGACAGGGCCGGGCGGCAGTGCTATAATTGTGTCTCAGAAAAGCAGCTGTCAGTCCGGAAATTTCACCGGACCAGATAAAATATTATACCTCCCTGCCGCTGTCATTTCCCGGCGGCCGAGGGTGAACGGAGAACAAAATGGATTGTGATTTTCTCAGGAATCTGCTGGAAAAGCTCATTGCGGCCGAGAGAGAGGCGGGGGAGCTTATACTCGGTGCCCGGGATATTCCGGCAGAAACAAAAAGCAGTCACCGGGATGTGGTGACTGAGTACGATAAAAAAGTTCAGGCGCTTATGATATCAAGGCTCCGGGCCGCCGTACCCTCTGCCGCCTTCTTCTGTGAGGAGAACGCTGTGCAGGAGGAGCTGGGCGGGGAGCATGTATTTATAATAGACCCCATAGACGGGACCATGAATTTTGTCCGGCATTTTCACCGGAGCTGCATCTCCGCGGCCTACATGAGCCGGGGCGAAATTCTTCTGGCCGCAGTCTATGACCCCTACGCGGATGAGATGTTCACCGCCATAAAGGGACAGGGCGCCTTTTTAAACGGCAGGCCTATTTCCGCCGGCAGCGCCCCCCTGAGGGAGAGCGTTTTCTGCTTCGGCTCCTCTCCCTACTATCCTCAGTTTACGAAGAGGAGCTTTCAGCTTGCGGAGCTGGCCTTTGAGCACAGTCTTGACCTGCGGCGCATGGCCTCAGCAGAGCTGGACCTCTGCTCCGTGGCAGCAGGGAGAGCCGGAATGTACTTTGAGCTCTGCATCTCCTTCTGGGACTATGCGGCAGGCTCACTGATCGTTACGGAGGCCGGGGGCAGCTGCTGCCGAATTAACGGCTCACCCCTCCCCATGGACGGCAGCAGCTCCTCAATTATAGCGGGCAGCAGGGAGGCCGCGGCGGATTTTCTCCGGCTTATAGCGGAGAATAATATATGATGGATTTTTCAAACTTCAAGCGAAAGGCCCCGGTTATATACAGGGAGAGCATCAGCTCCACCAATACGGTCTTAAAAGAGATGGCAGAGGAAAATCCCCCCGAGGGCCTTGTGCTCACTGCCGGACGCCAGACCGGAGGGCGGGGCCGGCTGGGCCGCAGTTTTGAATCCCCAGAGAGCGGCATCTACATGTCCATGCTTTTATATCCCCGCTGCTCCCCGGAGCAGGCCGCACTTATCACCCCCTGCGCCGCGGTGGCGGTGGCAAGGGCGGTAAAGCGTATCTGCGGCAGGGAGCCGGATATAAAATGGCCCAACGATCTCCAAATCGAGGGCAAAAAGATCTGCGGCATTCTCACGGAGGCATCCTTTGCAGTTGACCGATTCTTCGTCGTTGTGGGAATAGGCCTCAATGTCAACACCCCGCCGGCGGCCCTCTCTCCGGAGCTCCGGGACAGCGCCTCGTCCCTCCGCATTGTTCTGGGGCGGGAAATTCCCCTGCAGCCTATGGCGGAGGCAATGATTGAGGAGCTGGACGGCATGTACGCCCGCTGGACTTTGGATCCGGGCTGCTGTCTTGAGGATTACAGGCGGCTCTGCATAAGCACCGGCAGGGATGTGCGGCTCATCCGTGGCGGCGTCAGCCGGGATGCCCGCTCTCTCGGGATAGCGGATGACTACTCCCTTATTGTGGAGGCAGATGGAAAGAGGGAGCATGTGCACTTCGGGGAAGTCAGCATAAGGAATAAATAAAAATTCAAATATATAAAGAAAAAATCTCTCAGCTTATAAAAATAAACTGAGAGATTTTTCAGATTCTCCCGAGAGGGAGAAAGATGATTTTTAATCGGTCACGTAAGGCAGAAGAGCGATCTGACGTGCTCTCTCAATGGCCTCTGTGAGCTGACGCTGATGCATAGCGCAGACGCCGGTGGTGCGGCGGGGCAGAATCTTGCCGCGCTCAGACAGGAAGCGGCGAAGCTTTGCAGTGTCCTTGTAGTCGATAAAGGTAGCCTTATCAACACAGAACTGACATACTTTTCTGCGTTTGCGGTTCTTGGGATTGTTTCTATCGAAAGCCAAAGCTGTATCCTCCTTATATTTAATCAAAAGGGCAGTTCGCCGTCATCGTCGCTCAGCTCTGCAAATGCGGAGGCGGAGGCTGTATCGGTGGATTCAGCACTCTTGCCTGCACCTTTATCGTAGCTGTAGCTGCTGTGATCGCTCGTGCCTGCTGCGCCGTCCCGGCGGCGGCTCTCACCGAAGTAGATATTGTCAACAACGACCTCTGCGCTGCGGCGTCTGCCGCCCTCGCGGTCGGTCCAGTCGCGGAGCTGGAGCCGTCCGGAGACGACCGCCATGCTGCCCTTGCTGAAATACTTGTTGACAAACTCGGCTGTCTGGCGCCATGCGACACAGTCGATAAAATCGGTCTGTTTCTCTCCGCCGTCGCGGCCGCCGTAATCGCGGTCAACCGCCAGGGTGAAGGACGCCACGGGAATCTGGGACTGGGTGTATCTGAGCTCAGGATCCCTGGTCAGACGGCCCATAATAACAATGTGGTTAAGCATGACACATTCTCCTTATTCTGCACGCAGGGTAATCAGGCGACGCAGTATGCCGTCGGTGATACCGAGAACACGGTCAAGCTCTGCAGGGAAATCGGCACCGCTGGTGAACTTCATCAGTACATAGTAGCCCTCGGAAATGTAGTTGATCTCGTAAGCCAGCTTGCGCTTGCCCATTTCCTCCAGCTCATCAAGTGTACCGTTTTCCTCAACAAGTGTCTTGAACTTCTCAACTATTGCTGCGGTCTGTTCCTCAGTAAAGTTGGGGTTGATAATGTACATCACTTCGTACTTCTCACTTGCTTTTGCCATAATCGCACCTCCTTTTGGTCTGTTGGCCCCCCATTTGATGGGAGCAAGGAAGCCTGCCCGTTCTGACAGGCCTAATAATTATACCGTTTTTCCCTGTAATGTCAAGGCTTTTCTCACGCCCGGGCTCCATAAAATCCATATTTTTATATAAACTTTTATAACACATTGACAAAAACCGGGGAAATGGATAGACTCAGGTCATAAGCGGCTTTTTATGAGGAGATTTTGCTGTGGAAACTCTAAAAAAGTTCAGAATTTCATATAAGGTTCTCATGTGGCTGGGGGTAGTGCTTCTGGTAATGCTGCTGCTGCCCATGCTGGCTCTGGGCCGCTATGCCGTCCCCTCCGCCGACGACTTCGGCTACGGCTGCGCCGCCCGCCTCGTCTTTGAGGATGGGGGCTCGGTGTTTTCCGTGCTGGCCGCCGCTCTCGGCAAGGTGGGGAGGACCTATCTGAACTGGCAGGGCAGCTTTTCTGCCGTTTTTCTCATGGCAGTTCAGCCTGCGATATTTTCTGAGACCCTCTACTGGGTCACCCCGGTGCTGATGCTGCTGACTCTGGTGCTTTCCACTTTCTATTTCTGCAAGACAGTTTTCTGTCTGATATTCCACACGGAAAAAGAGTTCGGAATAATCGCCGCCACGGCCATTGCGGGGCTCTGCACACAGCTCGTCCCCTCCCCTGTTCAGGCCTTTTACTGGTACAACGGTTCCATATACTATGTATTTTTCTACAGTCTCTCCCTTGCCGCCGCTGCCCTGGGCATAAAGTATTATTATAAGGGCGGGACAGGACGGCTGATTCTATTCTCCATTCTCTGTGCAATTCTGGGCGGCGGCAACTACGTCACGGCTTTCAGCTGTTCTCTTCTTGCAGCCAGTGCCCTTATTCTGCTGGCTCTGGAGAAAAATGAGGGCTGGAAAAAACTGACTGTGCCCGCTCTGTTCCTTTTTATATCATTTATTGTGAGCATGGCCGCCCCGGGGAACAGGGTTCGTGCAGCGGGGCAGGGTATTACCCCCGACGCTTTTTCCGCAATCCTCATATCCTTTAAAAGCTGTTTTGTGAACTCCTGCAAATGGTTTTCCATCCCCCTGCTGGCAGTCCTGCTCTTTCTCGCCCCGGTATTCTGGAATGCAGCCGCCGGCTCGGACTTCAATTTCCGCTGTCCCATGCTGGTGAGCCTTTATTCCTTCTGCC
The DNA here is from genome assembly GCA_050943875.1 of Candidatus Limivicinus sp. GTDB lineage: Bacteria > Bacillota > Clostridia > Oscillospirales > Oscillospiraceae > Limivicinus. The sequence goes on from JBMNPZ010000001.1 coordinate 229,802, forward strand.
TCCTCGCCGCCATGTACTGTCCGCCTGTCTACGCCCTGGGAGAACCGGAGGGCAAACGCTTTCTCAACATCATTTACTTTGCCTATATACTCCTCTTTGTGCTGAACTTTTTCTACTGGCTGGGCTGGACGGCAAAGCGCTTCGGCCTCAGGCGTGCCTCTCTCGGCAGCGCGTCAATCATGCTCACGGCGCTGCTTCTCACCTACGCCGTCCTTTCCTCCCTCTTTGCGGTAAAGCTGGGGCAGAACTACTGTTCTGCCGGGGCCCTGGGCACTCTCCGCTCAGGGGAGGCCCGGGAATACTACGAATGCGCCCACCGCCGCTTTGAGATTCTGAATGATGACTCTGTACGGGACGCGGAGCTTGAGGCCTTCGGCTCTCAGCCATATATGCTGTATTTTGACGACGCCACATCCGACCCGAAGGACTGGAGGAACAGGGACATGAGCAGCTTCTACCAAAAGGAATCGGTTATCGTGCTGCCGTAATCGATATTCAACATGTATATAAAAATATCGCCCGGATCCAAGTGATCTGAGCGATATTTTTTTCAGCTCTCCATCTGTTTTCCCAGAAAGCAGGCCACGGTCTGGGCAAGCTTGTACTCCAGCTCCGTCCCCGGGGCGCTTCCTTTTGGGCTTATAAACAGAACACAGCCCATCACATCCCCCTCGCATATGACCGGGGCCGCGACGGATATGCAGAATCTGTCATCCAGTGCCGTCACAGGAATACTGCTGCCGCCGCTCCCGCTGCGGTAGGCTGAGCGCCCCTCGGTGATATCGGCGAGGGCCTGGCTCACGGGCTTGTCAAGGAGTTCCCTTTTCCCGCCGCCTGCCACGGCGATGACCGAATCCCTGTCGCACACGGCGGCTATGGAGTCTGTTGATTTTTTCAGGCTGTCACATATCTGAGCGGCAAAATCCGACAGCTCGCCTATGGGGGAATATTTTTTGAAAATCAGTTCCCCGTCCTTGTCTGTAAATATCTCCAGCGGGTCCCCCTCCCGTATGCGCATGGTCCTGCGTATCTCCTTGGGTATCACCACCCGGCCCAGATCGTCTATTCTGCGGACTATCCCGGTTGCTTTCATATATATTTCTCCTTTGTCTGAAAATCTCTGCTCTGATATTGTTTGCAAGCGGAGGGGAAATATACAAAACCGGCATATATTTAAGAATTTGATACCGTGAAATAAAATATGAACTGAAACGAAGTTTTGCAAAAGGCTTTCGGAAAGTCCGGTACGGAATACCTGATAACTTTTACACTGTTCAAAATCATAATCGGAATTATTCCGGTCATCGTATAATATTAAGCTTACACCGGAAAAATTTAAAACTATGCAGTCCCAGTCTTAGTCAAACTCCGTACCGTCTCCTATATAAGTGTACATTATAGGTATAAAATAAAGGTGACCGCTCCCGCAATAAAGGAAAAGCTAACCGGAAATTCGGATGGTTTTGACTGCTTTGCAAACATGCTCTGCCTCAGTCCATTATTATTGCCGTATTTGCTTTTAAATTTTCAGTTGTGCATCAGGCCTTGTATTTCTGAATCAGCGCCCAGAGAGCAGCTGCAGAATTGAAATTTGCCGGGGTCAGGTCTGCAGGAGACAGTTCCACATCAAAGCTGTCTTCGATTTCGGATACCAGACTCAGAATGTCATAAGAAGTCAGCAGTTTGTCATCAATCAGGGTTGTGCAGGTATTAAAATCAATACCCGGAACCAGGTCTTCTAAAATTTCAATCAGTTCATTCATAGCAGTAATTTCCTTTCTCAATTTTGTGATGTATTCAACGGATAGCTTTCAGACACATTCCTGAGACACCTGTAAGTTCCGTCCTCTGTGCGTTCATAAACTGCGGGAAGCTCCCGGCTTAAAAACAGGGCAGAGCCCTCTGTCATGGAATAGGCACCGCAGATACCGAACAGCAGATAATCACCGACTTGCAGAGTGTGCAGGGCAGCATCCCTTACCATTACATCATTAACAGTGCACAAGCTGCCGCAGAGTATATAGGATTCTGTACCCTCCCGCTCCGGTATCTGGCGTATGGCCGGAATCTTCATGCCCATCATCTGACCGAAGTAGTGCAGCTGATGAATACCGCCGTCTAGAATGACGTAGTTGCTCCCCTCTGTGTTCTTAATATCAATGACCTTTGTCAGGAAGAATCCGCAGGACGAAGCAATAAAGCGTCCCATTTCAATCCCGATAGTCTGAAATGCGGCCAGAGACCCCAGCGCATCATTGAGTTCCGTCAGCTGTTCTGTGGAAGATGGGATTTTGTCGTCCTCAAAATATGCGACTGACAATCCGGGACCGTATTCCAGTTCCAGAGAATTCAGACGAAATTCCTGTTTCAGCTGCAGGCCGAATTGCTCCAGCATGGCCAGTTCTTTTCGAATTCTTTTCATTTTTTTCTGAGTACCGGAAAAATAATGAATTCCGCGGAAAAAAAGATGAGAACTGGCCTGTACTTTGCGTAGAATCTCCAGAAAATGTCCTCGGTCAACGCCGAACTGATTGCCGGAAGACAGCCTGATCAGAACTTTAATTTGCAGATTCATGGAAGAGGCCGCCGCCTCCAGGATTTCAAAATGCTGGAGGGACTCAATTGTGTAAATACCTTTTCCGCCGCTGAGACCGAGAATACGGTTCATGGACTCCCGTGTCTTGTTCACGCCGGATACAATGATTTTTTCCGGATCAATGCCACGTTGACTGCAGATTTCATATTCACCGGGAGAACATACTTCAAAACGGTCAACTACCATATCCTCAATTCCGATAAGGAAAGGATTTGCCTTCATTGCAAAACAAACTGCTTTGCATTCAGGCATCAGTGCCCGTATCTGGGAGATTTTTTCCCGTAATGCCAAATCGTCAAATACATAAGAGGGAGATGGAATCTCCTTTTCTGCACCAATCAGTGGAACAAAGTTGCACTCCATTTTATCTGCCCTCCAGATAACTGTTCAAAAGCTTCTTCCTGTCAGTTTTTCCGTTTTTAGTCAGCGGCAGCTGATCCATCTGTTTTAAAACATTGGGAATCATGTAGTCCGGGACTTGTTTCTTCATGGCATCATTAATCGTGACTCTGTCCACATTCCCACAATAGAATCCCACTATCTTATTGTGCTTTTGATCATAGGCGCAGCAGGCGTTGGTAACTCCATCCACATTTCCGAGCACCATTTCAATTTCTTCCAGCTCTATCCGATGTCCCATGTGCTTAATCTGGAAGTCCTTCCGGCCCATAAAGATCATTTCCCCGTTCTCCACTTTTGCAAGGTCTCCGGTGCGATATATAATTTCCGGGTAATCTGACTGCAGCGGATTCTGAACAAAAACTTTCCCTGTCTGTTCCGGATTGCGGTAATAGCCCAGTGCCACCGAAGTACCGGCCACACAAATCTCACCCGGGCTGCCTTCGGCAGCGGGATGATTGTCCTCGTCCAGCAGAAATACCCGCTCATTGTCAAATGGGATGCCCATGGGTATCTTGTCATTCTCAGAAAATTCCCGATCCACAATATAATAGGTGCAGTTACATGTAATTTCCGTGGGGCCATACAAATTGACAAACATTGCATCGGGATAGGCGTCACGCCATTTATTTAGCTGTTTTATGGGCATAACCTCTCCTGAGAACATAATTTTATTGATGGCATCCGGGCGCACTGCCTTCAATGCATGAAGGCGCATAACCATGCACAGAGCCGATACAGCCCATATAAGCGTTGTGACGTGATATTTCTGGAGCATCTCTACCAGCTTCACAGGAAACATGAAATAGGCTTTTGGAAGCAGCACCAGGGTACCTCCTACGCAAAGGGAGGAATAAATATCCTTGACCGAAACATCAAAGTCAAAGGGTGCCTGATTGCCAAATACATCGCTTTCATTCAGTCCAAAGGTCTTCGTAAATACATTGATAAAATCAATAACGGAACGGTGAGAAACCAGAACACCTTTGGGAATTCCCGTAGAACCGGAGGTAAAGTTGCAGTAAAGAGGATCTGTATCGCAGATGCTCTTTCTCCTTTCAGAGAGGAGGGCGGTGTCCTCCTGCTCCGGAACATCCTCCAGGTAAAAAACCCTGTCAGAAAGTCCAAGCTCTGCCACCCGGCTGTCATAGTCATGAGTGGTAAAAATGACCCCGGGCGTCAGAACTGACAAAATATGGTCAACTCGCTCTTTCGGAAAGCTGGGGTCCAGAAGGGTATAGAAGCAGCCCGCATAGGCTGTTCCCATAAATGCCTGCAGGCACTGCACACTCTTATCCATCAGGCAGACAACACTCTGGCGGCCTGCGATTCTGGGAATCAGAAATGTACCTATCTGCTCTGCTTTACAGGCCAGAACATCATAACTGCAATCGCCGTGCTCATCGATCACTGCGGTTTTTTTAGGATGGTTTTTTCTGGAATTTTCCAGGTACTCTAAAACAGTTTTCATTAATTTTTCTCCTGATAATCTGCGATTCCCTGGAGTATATCGCTGTAATTGTCCTCAAAAAATACGGTTTTGTCATTAGCGAGAGTAATTTTCTTTAAAAGCTGCGTCTGCCTTTCCGCAAGCTCACACTTCATATGCCCGTCAGCATCTATATAGTTCTCGGCAGTTCTAGGCAGATATTCATATTTCAAATAGTTCATGTCATACAGTTCCACATCTCTGGATCTGCAGAGATCACTGAAAAAATTATGAATCTCATCGTGATTTTCATTTTGCAGTCTTCCTGTGGGCAATGCAGAAATGAAACAAATCAATCGAATATTCTGCTCATCGCAGTATTTCACAATATCGTCAAATTCGCGGATTCTCTCCTCGTACACATCTTCCGCATTAAATGTCCTGTAATTACATTTCTGGCCTTTAAACTGCGATTCAGAATTGAATCCGCATCCGGCATAGGTCGGGTCTTCTTTCTGATGATACTGTCTGATCAAATTTTTGTCTTGTATTACACAATCATAAAAGTCAATTTTTCTTTTTATATTATTGGGAATACTGGAAATTGTATCCGCGGAAAAATTATACGGGAACAAAACGCTGTTATAATTTCTTTTACATATGACATTGGCGAAATAAGAAGCTTTTAAATTGCCTGGCAGCTCCTTTAAAATATCCAGACCCAGTGTATCAACTACAAAGTACATGTCATCCGGATCTCTCCAGTAGTCAAAATACATATCGAGATATACTATATCCAAATGCCGGCGTTCGTTCATACCCCGAATTAAATATCCAAAGTCCTCCAGGGAAAGTCCGCCGTTGCATAAATTGAACATTTTCCCGGGATTATCATCGTTAAAAACTTCAGGCACGACTCCGCTTTTTCCCAATGAATGTCCCAAAGCAACGACACTGCAGGGTTCTTCTGTGTATTCCTTAAGGCGCAGATCAAACGGTCTGGGATTGTTGGTAAGTAAAAAGTTAAGGGAGCATGCAACGATGATATTTAAAACGATAAATATTAAGCTCTTTTTAAAAATCCGCATACATGAATCCTCCCCTGAAATCAGATACCCACAGCAAAGCTATTACCTGAATAACGGCAATCCAGAATACCATCTGTACAAAAGTGCTGCGTTTGTCCAGCATATCCAAAACACTTTTCCCTTTTTCACTGAAGAGTGAAACAATCAGTATAATGACTATCCCGGTAAATAATATGAGATAGTTAAAGAAGGTCCCGCCTAAAATGCTGAGATTAGTCTGGGAGATAAACAGCATATTTTTAAGAATCTGAAGAGAGCCGGCCGCAGAATCAGCACAGTCTGTACACCAGCCTGCGGTAATAATGAAAAAGGTCCTTATAATGGAAAAACAGTGCCAAGCCTTTGAATCATCACTGATATGCAGTTTCTGTTTAGATGCTTTATAGGCATCTGTCATTAAGGCACTGAAAGCCAAAATAATACCGTTGTACAGTCCCCAGAGTGCGTAATTTGTCCCAAAGCCGTGCCATATACCAACGAGCAAAAACACAACCAGATTGGCAAAGGCAATGGGAATCCGGTTGGCCCATTTTCTCGATATATGCTTCTTTGCACTCTTCTTAAACCTGGAAACAGGGCGCGACATGGAGAGAGGATAGAAAACATAGTCCTTCATCCATGTTCCCAGAGTGATATGCCACCTTCTCCAGAATTCCCCCAGAGAAGCAGAAAAGAACGGCTGTCTGAAGTTGTCAGGCAGAATAACGCCGAAGCACTGGGATGCCCCGCGAACAATATCTATTCCGCCGCTGAAATTACAGTAGAGTTGAACACCGAAAATGGCCAGGCCTGCGAACGCAGCGAGCCCGTATGCCATATTCCCGCTGTGGAAAGCGTTGTTCACAAGAATGCCGGCACGGTCTCCGATAACCATTGTCTTAAAGCAGCCCCAGAGCATCAGCTGAACGCCGTGCTTTACATTTCTGATTTCAAACCTGTGATCTTTTTCATAGAGTTCATGGGACAGCTCACTGTAGCGGCTGATGGGTCCCTGCAGCATCTGCGGGAAATAGCAAACATACAGCAGTAATTTAAAGTAAGATCTTTCTGCCGGAATCTTCTGCCAGTATACATCCAGAACATAGGAAACTGCCTGTAAAGTATAATAGGACAGTCCAAGCGGAATCAAAATCTGAAAAATCCGCGGGGCTTTTAAGAAGCCCTGTACTGCAGGAAAAATATATTTTAAAAGTGCCAGGATACCAATATTAAAGAAAAGGGCCGCAAGCATAACTCCCTTTCCAAGGCCTTTTCGCACATCTGGATTCTGCTGAATCTTTTTCGCAATTCTTTTTGCAGCAAACCATATGCTGAATGTTGTCGCCAGCAGAAAAATGATTCCGCGGTAATCATAGGAGGCCACGAAGCAAAGGCTTGCAAGCAGCAGTAAAATCCATTTTGCTTTCTGAGGCAATAAATAATATAATATCAGGGTGATTCCTAAAAAAATCAAGAATTCAAGTGATGTAATATCCATATTTTTTACAGCCAAGTATAAAACTAATGCTTTCTCCTTCTCCGCCGATTTGTACCAATTCAGTGTACATTATATCATGGTATTTTTTGATTTCAACAATTCAATTCCAGTAATAGAACAAAAGAGCAAAATCCTTCCCGGTATTCTTGAGAAAATGTAATCGGAAAGGATTTTTCTCTGCCTAAAATGGAGTATCAGGCAGTCAGTACTAAAAGCAGATAAGTGATAAAATCTGTATATATGCTGTCAAAATGCTCTGCTGCAGGCCAGGCCGCTGCAAGGGGCCACAGATATATTGGGCTGCTTTTTCTCCCTTCGCGGCAGGTTCTGCCTGCAATCCGGATTCTTTATGTATTTCATACAGAATATTGACATTTTACCCCTGTGGGATATAGTATTTACAGATTAAAAATATTTTTACAGGGTGATAGGGTTGGAAAAAATGAAGGATGCTCTGCAGGATTTTGTTAAATACCTGAAATATTTTCTCCGTGATGTGCTCTGCGGCCTCATTGTAGGCGCTCTGGGCGGGCTTGTGGGCGCCGCCTTCTGCTGGGCTGTGGGCTGGGCCACAGGCTTTAGAGCCGCGCACAGCTGGATAATCTGGCTCCTCCCGGCGGCCGGACTTCTCATCGTCCGCCTCTACAGCTTCAAAGGCCTGCACCCCACGGACACAAACGGTGTTCTTGTCTCTGTGCGGAGTCCATCGGGCATCCCCGCCTCCACCGCTCCCCTTATATTTGTCAGCACTGTTATCACCCACCTCTTCGGCGGCTCCGCCGGGAGGGAGGGCGCCGCGCTGCAGCTGGGGGGCGTTCTGGGCTGGCACACCTCAAAGCTCCTCAAACAGGATGAAAAGGAGCGGCACATAATGGTCATGACCGGCATGAGTGCGGTGTTTTCGGCGCTCTTCGGTTCCCCGGTGACCGCCGCGATATTCGCCATGGAGGTCACGAGCGTGGGAATACTCCATTTCTCCGCTGCTGTCCCCTGCCTCGTCTCCTCTCTCACTGCCGCCCTTGTCGCAAAACTTCTGGGGGTCTCCCCCGAGCTCTTCCCTGTCGCCCCTGTGGATATTTCCCTTAAAATTCTGGGCTCCGCACTGCTTATCGCGGTGCTCTGTGCCGTTGTGAGCATCATATACTGCGTCAGTCTCAGCCAGTTCCGTAAGCTCAGCAAGAAGCTCCTGCCCAACCCCTATCTCAGGATAGCGGCCGCGGGCCTCACCATTGCCCTGCTCACGGAAATTCTGGGCACCACCGACTACAACGGGGCCGGAATGGATGTGGTCTCCCGGGCCGTGGGCGGCAGCGCCAGACCCGAAGCCTTCATTTTAAAGCTGCTCTTCACCGTGATAACCATGTCCTGCGGCTACAAGGGCGGGGAGATTGTGCCTGCAATGTTTATCGGCGCTACCCTGGGCTGCACTGTGGGAAATCTTCTGGGTCTTCCGGCGGGCATAGGCGCCGCGGTGGGGCTCATAGCCATGTTCTGCGGCTCCCTCAACTGCCCCATAAGCGGTGTATTTCTTGGTCTGGAGCTTTTCGGCGGCGGGAACCTCCTGCTCTATGCCGTTTCCGCGGCGGCGGGCTATATGATGAGCGAAAACTACGGGCTCTACAGCGAGCAGAAAATCGTCTATTCCAAGCTCCGTCCCGAGTTCATAGACAGCTACACAAAGCAGGACTGAGGTCTTCTGAATCAGGGCCCTCCCCCGGAGAGGAAGTTGACAGCTACTCTATTGAAAACTATAATGAAAGTATCAAAATATTAGGAGTCTTCTGCAATGGATGATATTAAAAATGAAGCCAGAGAAGTAATTACGGAGCTCATAGAGGCCGCGCAGTTGAAAAAGGGCGACCTTCTGGTAATCGGCTGCTCATCCAGCGAGATGGTGGGCGGACGCATAGGGAAAAATTCCAGCCAGGAAGCCGCGGAGGCCGCATTTTCCGGCATATATCCGGTGCTTCAGGAGAAGGGCATACGCCTCGCCGTCCAGTGCTGTGAGCATCTGAACCGCGCCCTCATAGTCGAGGCCGAGACTGCGGAGCATTTCGGCTATGAGCCTGTGAATGTTATGCCCCAGCCCCACGCCGGCGGATGGTTTGCCACGACAGCCTGGAAGAATTTCTCTGAGCCTGTAGCGGTGGAACATGTCCGGGCCAAGGCCGGCCTCGACATAGGCCGCACACTCATAGGCATGCACCTTAAAGAGGTCGCGGTACCCCTGCGGCTATCAAGGGACAGCATAGGCAGGGCCGCCATTATCTGCGCCAGGACCCGCCCCAAGTACATAGGCGGCGAGCGGGCAGTATACCGCCCCGATTACAAGTAAATCCTCCCCGGGTTTTTCAGAGGCCCCTCTGCGGAAGCTTTTCTGCAGAGGGGCTTCTGCTGTTATGGAGGAAGTACCGCAGCGGTGTGGAATATTTTATAAATATGTTTAATTCTTTACAATTTATTGCAGACTAAGGGCTGTCCGTGGTATAAAATCTTTGTATATCATCTTGGGAGTGAGTTTGTTGTCTTTTGTTGAATTTCAGAATGTAGGCAAGACCTACCATATGGGAGAGATCGATATTGACGCGCTTCACGACGTCTCTTTCAAAATCGAAAAGGGCGAGCTTGTGGTTATTGTCGGTCCCTCCGGCGCAGGCAAGACCACCCTTTTGAATATTCTCGGGGGCATGGATACCCTCACAAGAGGCAGGATCATACTGGACGGCCATGACATTTCCCATCTGAACAGAAAGCAGCTCACCCAGTACCGCAGGGATTCCATCGGCTTTGTCTTCCAGTTCTACAACCTCATCGGCAACCTCACCGCCATAGAGAATGTGGAGCTTGCAAACCAGATCTGCAAGGACCCCCTGGATGCGGCCCAGATTCTCACCGAGGTGGGTCTGGAGGACAGGATGAAGAACTTCCCCAGCCAGCTCTCCGGCGGTGAACAGCAGAGGGTCGCTATTGCGAGGGCTCTTGCGAAAAATCCCAAGCTTCTTCTCTGTGATGAGCCCACAGGCGCCCTGGACTATCAGACCGGCAAGACCATCCTGAAGCTCCTGCAGGACACCGGGCGGAGAACCGGCATGACCATAATAATCATCACCCACAACAGCGCCCTCACGGGGATGGCCGACCGGGTCATCCGCATCCGCAGCGGCAGTGTCAGCTCCATGGAGCTCAACGCTCATCCTCAGGATATTTCGGAGATTGAGTGGTAATGAAGAGAAATATAATGCGCAGGAATCTGCGCCAGTCTATATTGAAATCCCTGGGGCGCTACTTTGCCATTGTGCTGATCATCGCCCTGGGTGCAGGGATTTTTGTCGGTCTGCGGGCCAGCAAGGGCGACATGGTGGCGACCGGTCAGAAATTCATGGATGAACAGAATATGTTTGACCTCCGCTTCCTCACAAGCTACGGCTGGAGTTTGGAGGATCTGGATAAAATTTCCCGGATGGACGGTCTTGAGGACGTGGAGGGCATGGTGAGTGTGGACGCCATAGTCAGCACGGGCCGCTCCGAGGACGAGGCCGAGAAGGTCTTTCGCTTTCACAACATCCCCGAGGCCATCAACAGGCCCGCACTCCGGGGCGGCCGCTGGCCCGAGAAGCCCAACGAGTGTCTCATTGACGGCTACAACCACAAGGATGAGGCCCTCGGCACAAGGATTGAGATCTCCAATGTCAACGACGAGGAGAACCGGGAGTCCCTGAAGTACAGCAGTTACATAGTAGTGGGCTATGTGGCAAGCCCCCTCTACATGGACGCCGCCCGGGGCAGCACATCCATAGGCAGCGGCAAGCTTGCAGGCTATGTCTATCTCCTCCCAAAGGGCTTTGATGTGGACTACTACACGGAGATTGACGCCACCATCCCCACAGAGGGAATAATATATACCGAAGAATACGACGCCGACATGGAGGAGGCCGCAGACAGCTTTGAAACTCTGCTGGACCCCCTTGCCCAGGAACGTCTCTCCAGGGTGCGCCGGGATGCGCAGGAGGCCTATGACGACGGCCTGAAGGAGCTGGAGGACGGCAGGCAGAGGCTGCAGGAGAACCGGGACGACACCAGGCAGAAGTTTGAGGATGCCCTGAAGGAGCTGGAGGACGGCGAAAAAGAGCTGGAAAACCAGACTCAGAGACTTGCAGGCGGTGATGCCCAGCTGGATGAGGCGAGACACATGCTCTCTGACACTCAGGGTGCCCTGAACTACTACAGCACGCACCCAAGAGAGGCAGTGAGGGACTACACAGGCATCGAAATCCCTGAGGGGGTTGTTCCCCCGATGGTGGAGGATTTTGGGGAGAGTGTCCTTGATATCACCGCAGACCTCGCCGGGCTGCAGCTGGATCTGGCCGGCAGCCAGCTTGAGGGTCAGGGAGCTCAGCTTTACGCCGGAAAGGCGGCCATCGCCCAGGCCCGCAAGGAGCTGGACGAGGGCTGGGACAAATATGAGCGGGGCAAAAAAGATGCGGAAAAGAGCTTTCGGATAGCTGAGAAGCGTCTCAACGACGCGGAGGAAAAACTGGCGGAGGCCAAAGATAAAATCGCAGATATGACGGAGAACGAGGCCATCGTTCTGGACAGAAATACAAATGTGGGCTACACCTCACTGGACAGCAACTCAAATATTCTGGCCGGTGTCTCCAAGGTGTTCCCGCTGTTCTTCCTGCTGATTGCCGCCCTTGTATGCATCACCACAATGGCCCGCATGGTCAATGAGGAGCGCACACAGATAGGCACCCTTAAGGCCCTGGGCTACAGCAGCGGCGCCATCGCGGGCAAATATCTCCGCTACGCCGGGAGCGGGGCAATACTGGGCTGCGGCCTCGGCGTGCTGGTGGGGAGTGTGGTATTCCCCATGATACTCTGGAAGGCCTACTGCATCATGATCTATATCACCCCGGTGATCGAGATAAGATTCAACTGGCCGCTCTGCATCACGGTGGTCGTGGCATATACGGCGGTTATGCTTCTTGTGACCTGGAACTGCTGCCGCAAGGAGCTTAGGGAGGTCCCGGCGGAGCTCATCCGGCCCAAGGCCCCCACCTCCGGCAAGAAGGTCATTTTTGAGCGCTTCAAAATCTGGGACAGAGTGAGCTTCCTCAACAAGGTGGCCATCAGGAATATCTTCCGCTATCACAGGCGCCTTGCAATGATGCTCATAGGCATAGGCGGCTGTACGGCCCTCCTTGTGACCGGATTTGGACTGAGAGACTCCATAATGGATATCGTCAGCTATCAGTATGAGGATATCAGCAACTACGACATGGAGGTCATATTCTCGGATGTCCAGTCGGACTCCGCACAGAAGGATTTTATAAGAGAGCTGGGGGATAAAGCCGGCAATGTGGTCTTTTTCCACCAGACCAGTGCGGATCTGGAATATAACCACAAGGTGCGTGAGCTCTCCCTTATAGTGAGCGGCGAGAGGCTTCAGGAGGTCTTTAACTTCCACGACGGCAAAGAGGCGCTGCCCATGCCGGGAGAGAATGAGGTGCTGCTGTCCGTGGGTGCGGCAGAGGCCCTCAAGGTAAAGCCCGGCAGCACGGTGGTCCTGAGGGATTCGGACATGCGGGAGCTGGAGCTCACCGTATCGGGGCTCTTTGACAACTATGTCTCCAACTACGCCGTTGTGAGGCCTGAGACCGTCAGGGCCCAGTGGAGGGAGACGCCCGGGGCTCAGATGGCCTATGTCCAGTGCGCCGAGGGGGAAAATCCCCATGAGATGGGTGCCGGTATAACAGGGATGGACGGGGTCCTGAATGTCACCGTCAACCGAGAGGTGGCAAACCTTGTCTCCTCCATGATGGAATCCCTGAACCTTGTGGTCATCACGGTGGTGTTCTGCGCGGGGCTGCTGGCGATAATCGTCCTTTACAACCTTACAAATATCAACATAAATGAGAGAATCCGGGAGATTGCCGCGATAAAGGTCCTGGGCTTCAACGCAAGAGAGACCGCGGCCTATGTTTTCAAGGAGAATATTGCCCTCTCGGTTATGGGCTGCATTGTGGGGCTCCCCGCGGGGCTGCTGCTGCTGAAATTCGTCATGAGCCAGATAAAGGTGGACACTCTGTGGCTCCAGGCGAGGCTGACGCCCCTGTCAATCGGGCTCTCCCTTGCGCTGACGGTGCTCTCGGCCCTGATAGTCATGGCGGTGTTCTACTTCAAGCTGGACAAAATAGACATGGCAAACGCGCTGAAATCCGTGGAATAATAAACTTATACAATCAGATAAAAACCCGCTCCGTGACTTCCGGAGCGGGTTTTATGCCGGAAAAGATATTTTCAGCCATACACGGCATTGTGAAAATTTTTGGGCAATGCTATAATGTGTCAGAATGTTGTTCAGGAGGTGCAGGCATGCCGAAGCTTATCTGTCCCGTTTGCGGAGGGGAGCTTATAGAAGAGGAGAGGCGCTGGTACTGCCCCAGCGGCCACAGCTTTGACCGGGCGGCCAGCGGATATGTAAATCTTCTCATATCCCGTCAGAACGGCGGCCAGCACGGCGACGACAAAGGCATGGTCCGGGCAAGGCGTGATTTTCTGGACAAGGGCTACTATGCCCCGCTGCGGGAGGCCATATGCAGGCAGCTGCTGAACTGCGTCCGGGGAAAAACTGCGGATATTCTGGACTCCGGCTGCGGTGAGTGCTACTATACCGCCGCCCTTGAAAAGGCCCTTGAAAAGGCCGGAATAGATAGCAGCATTGTGGGTGTGGATATCTCAAAGGACGCCCTGAAAATGGGTGATAAACGCGGTAAGAATCTGAAGCTCGCCGTGGCCAGTGCCTACAGGCTCCCCATCGCCGATGAGAGCTGCGACATGGTTCTGAATGTATTCGCCCCCTTTGCCGGGGAGGAATATCTGCGGGTCCTTAAAAAGGGCGGAACCCTGCTCCACGTCTGCCCCGGAGAGCTGCACCTGTGGGAGCTCAAAAAGGCTGTATATGAAAATCCCTATAAGAATGATGCCCTCCCCCCGGAGCAGCCGGGGCTGGAGCCTGTCTCCCGGAAGGAGCTCAGCTACAGGATTTCCGTGGACAGCAACGCAGATATAAAGGCCCTCTTCCACATGACCCCCTATGCCCACAAGACAAGCCCTGAGGACATCGCCCGCCTTGAGAAAATCGACAGTCTTGAGCTCACGGTGGAATTTGTGCTCCGCCGCTTCCGCAAGCTCTGAATTCCGCCGCATTTTTATATTTAATCTTATATATTTACTTAAAACCGCCGCTCCGAATCATATTGGAGCGGCGGTTCTGCTGTCTGAAAAAATATGAAATTAAATGATTATCTCGGCTGAGCTCTGACCCAGACTGTCCTTTTTGACCACGATCTGCCTGTCTATCCTGTCCTTCAGCTCCGCCACATGGGAGATTATGCCCACGAGCCTGTGCCCCTCCGTGAGTCCGGAAAGCGCCCTTATGGCGCCGCTGAGGGAGTCGCTGTCCAGCGCGCCGAAGCCTTCGTCCACAAACATTGTGTCCAGTCTTATGCCGCCTGCGCCGGCCTGTATCTCGTCGGACAGCCCCAGTGCGAGGGACAGGGAGGCCTTGAAGGATTCCCCGCCGGAGAGAGTTTTCACGCTCCGCTCGGTCCCGTTGTAGTGGTCAATCACGCTCAGCTCAAGGCCGCTCTGTTTTCTGAGGTTTTGGGCCTCGGCGCAGCGCTTCAGCTCATACTGACCGGAGGACATCATCATAAATCTGGTGTTGGCCCTGGCCACTATCCGGTCAAAGAAGCTCATCTGCACATAGGTCTCCAGCATTATCTTCTCCTTGCCCCGGACCGTGCCGTTGGCGGTGTCGGAGAGGGCCTTGAGCCAGGTGATATTTTTCTCCAGCTCTGCAAGACTGTCCGCTCTGGCAGTTATATTTGAGAGCGTTTTGCTGTTCGAAGTGAGCCTCGCGTGGACAGCTCTCTCTTCTGCCAAAAGCTTGTTTTTCTCCTCGGTGAGCGCCTTCTTCGCCTGTCTCTGGGCCTCAATATCTATATCTTCGGCGTTTTCAAGGGCTTTTTCGGCCTCCTGAATCTTGCCCCGGAGCTCTGTCAGCCGGCCCTCCCAGCGCTTCAGGGCCTCCTGGGCGGTTTTTATGGCCTCTTCAATGGAGCTTTTTCTCTCCCCAAGGTCCGCCTTTGCTTTTTCGGCCCCGGCTCTGCCCGGATATGGGAGCTTTTCCGCCATGGTCCTCAGATTTTCCTCCAGGTTTCCGAGCCTTGCATTGTCCTCCAGAAGCTCCTTTTCCAGCTTCTGCTGCTCAGCCCCCAGTGCCTCCAGCCGCTGTTCCCTGTCTGGAATAAGGCTGCCCAGCTTATCAAGCCTCTCTGTCTTTTTCTCCAGCTTCCTCAGAAGTTCTGCCGCCGAGGCTGTCTCCTCACTGAGCTCCTTAATCTCGCTGAGGAGCTTCTCTCTGATTTCCTCAGGCTCCGCGAGGCCGAAAAGGGCTTTCCCCTTATTTTGGACTGCGTCCCGGAGATTCGTATATTTGCCCCTCTGCTCCCCCGCCGCTGCACTGAGTTCTGAGGCCTCTCTCTGTGCCGTCTCGGCTATTTTGCTGCAGCGCTTCAGCTCCTCCCTGTCGGGGACGGAATCCGTTTTAACTGCCGGCCTCGGGTGTGCAGTGGAGCCGCAGACCGGACAGGGCCGGCCCTCCTCCAGCTCCTCTGCCAGTATTCCCGCCTGGGCATCCAGATAGGCGCGGTTAAGCCTTCTGTACTCCTCCTGCTGCGCCTCCGCCCTCGCGTCGGCCTTTATGTAATCAGACTGTGCTTTTTTGTATATGATCTCCAGCCCTGAGAGCTCTGCAAAGCTGTCTTTAAGTTCTCTGAGCACTTCGCCCCGCTGCTGAAGCTCCCTGCACTTCGCCTCTGCCATCGCCTTATCCGCAGGGGCAGATTTGAGAGTCTCAGCTTCGGACCTGAGCGCCTGCAGCTCCTGCTCCGCCTTTTTGCAGACCTCAGTGCCGCTCTCTGAGGCTTTTTTCTTTCTCTCTGCTCCGGTTCTCAGAATTGCGGTCTCGGTTCTCAGCTTCTCGAGCCCTTCGTATTCCGGGAGCACCGCATCCAGCGAGGCTATACGGGTGCGTATCTCTTCAAGCTCCCCCTCCCGGGATTTTGCAGTCTTCAGCCTCTCCTCCGACTCTGCGGCGGCTGCCACGGCGCTCTTCTCCTGTTCCTGCGAGGCCGCGAGGGAAATTCTGACCCTCTCCCATTCTTCGGCCCTGGCCAGAACCGCTGTTATCTCATCATTCTTCTTTTCGGTCTCAACGATCTTCTTCTGGAGGCCTCTATCCCTCTCCCTGTCACTGCCGATAAGCAGCTTCAGCAGGGCAGCTGTGTCCTCGGTCCGCCCCTCCGCCTCTCTCAGTCTCACGCTGAGGGGGTCCTCCTCAGGGCACTGGATCTCAGATATATACTGCTCCATTCCGGCCCGGAGTCTCTCGTAATCATTTCTCTTCTCGCTGTAGGCCTCCCTCAGCCTCTCCTGCATTTTACTGTAGAACTGAGTCCGGAATATCTTCTGAAATATCTTTTTCCTGTCCTCGGTGTCCGCCATCAGGAGCTTCATAAAATCTCCCTGGGCGATCATGGCGATCTGGAGAAACTGCTCCCGGTTTATGCCCAGGATCCCCTCCGTATATTCGTTTACATCCTTTACCCCCGTGATGATTCTCCCGTCAGGGAGGCTCAGCTCGGCGTCGGCTTTTTCCGTGGTCATGCCGCTGCCCCTGGTCTTGGGCCGCTCATATTCCGGATTCCGCCTGACCCTGTATTTCTTTTCGGCGCTGAGGAATTCCAGCTCCACAAAGGTGGGGGTCTCAGGGGCGGCATACATGGAGCGGAGCATGGAGGCATCCCTGTATTCCCCGCTGGCCCTGCCGTAGAGGGCATAGCTTATGGCGTCAAAGATGCAGGTCTTGCCCGCCCCGGTGTCGCCGCATATGAGATATATGCCGCTGCTGCCCAAGAGGGAAAAATCTATTGCTGTCTCTCCGGCATAGGGGCCGAAGGCGGACATCGTGAGCTTTAACGGTCTCATCTCTCTCCCTCCTCAATCTCCTCTGCAAGCTTTTCCACAAAGCTGCGCTGTTCCTCACTCATGGGCTGATTGTTCTGGAGCTCATAGAGCTCCTCAAAAAGCTCCAGCGGACTCTTTCTCTCGCAGCCCTCCGCCCCGTCGATGACATTGCTGCTCCTGGTGCGCATATTGTCGTAGTCCAGCTTCATGAGCCATGGGTAGACCGCCCGGAGTCTCCCCACGGCGTCGGGTATGTCCTCCTCGTCCGTGAGGGTAATGTGCATATAATCCCTCTGGTAGCTCGTGTCCTTATAGAAATCCCTGGCGCAGAGCTCCTGATAGCTGCCCTTTATCTCCTTCATATCCCGCAGGGGTACAAGGGGGACAGTCCTGATTTTAAGGCTGCCCTTCTCCCCCAGTTCCCCCACCGTGAGGGATTTTTCATCTCCCGCCTCGGAGAAGGAGTATTTCAGGGGCGTGCCGCAGTAGCGGATATGCTCATCACCGCAGTTCTGGGCCCTGTGGAGGTGGCCCAGAGCCACATAGTCAAATCCATCAAAGGCGGCTGCATCTACATTGTCTGCGCCCCCCACGCTTATCTCCTCCGACTCGGAGATTTTGGAGCCGGTGACAAACTGGTGGGTGATAAGGATGTTTCTCATCCCGTAATTCACATTCATTCTCTCCACCGCGGCCTTCACAGCTTCGGTGTAATCTGCCGCTTCCACACCGCAGGCGGCCCTCACTGCCGCGGGCTTTATAAAGGGGAGCATGTAGATGTTTACCTCCCCGTATTCATCCTTTACGGAGAGCAGCCCCACATCCCCGTCATATACCGGGGCAATGTGTATCCCGCTCATATCGATGAGTCTGCCGCCGAAGGCCAGTCTCTGGGGGGAGTCATGGTTGCCGCTTATGATAAAGACCTCCGCGTCCCTCTTTGAGAGGGCCACAAGGAAATTATCCAGCAGCTCCACCGCCTCGGCTGAGGGGATGGATTTGTCGTAGACATCCCCGGCGATAAATACCGCATCCGGCTTTTCCCCGTCGATGATTCCCAGAATCTCCTTGAGTATATATTCCTGATCCTCCAGCATGGAATACTCGTTGACCCTTTTCCCCAGATGGAGGTCAGAGAGGTGGATAAATTTCATATTTTCTCTCCTTTCAGAATGGAATATGTCCGCAAACAGAGCTTATCTCTCTGATATTCTGCTTTTGTCCCTGCCCCGCCCCTGTCTTTTCCGGCGGCGGGGGGGCCCGTACCAATAATAATTAAATGTTATCACAGCTGCAATTTATTGTAAACTGCCGGCCCGCGGAATGTGAGAAAAGTCTGCAGTTTATCGGCTGTCCTTCCCGTCCGCAGGCAGAAAAAGGGCCCCCTCCGCCGGAAGGGAGCCCTTATGTTTATATGGTATATAAGATTTAAATCTCAGGCATTTCAGATCACATATTTCAAAATACAGACCGCCTGGAGAACGGCGCCTATATCCACAAACACATGAAATATTGTGTGGACAACGGGCTTCTTTTTTCCCACGCCGTAGAGCACCGCGCCCAGGGTGTAGCTCAGCCCTCCGGCGAGGAGCCACATAAATCCTTTAGTGCCCAGTACCTCTATGGTAGGCTTTAAAGCAATTATGATAAACCAGCCCATGGCGATGTAGCAGGCCATGGAGAGCTTCATGTATTTGTTGTGGTCAATGGCTGTAAATACCGTGGCAAAGGCGGTGAGGGCCCACTGGGCGCCGAATATGGTCCAGGCCCAGCCGGGGTGCACAGGGCGCATCGCGCTGAGAAGTATGGGGGTATAGGTTCCGGCGATGAGGAAATATATGGCGCAGTGGTCCAGCACCTGCATCACCTTTTTACCTCTGGAGGGCCTGAGCCCGTGGTATATGCTGGAAATGCAGAATAGGCAGATCATAAAAAATGCATAGATGCTGCCGCTCACAAGTCCCCAGATATTGCTGTGCTCAAGGGAGATGAAAATCACAAGCACAAGAACTGCTATTCCTATGACGGCACCGGCAATATGGGTCCACATATTGGCCAGCTCCTCTTTCCTTGTGTAGTTGGGAAGCTTTCTTTCACTCAGCGGAGTGCGGGACATATAAACACGACCTTTCTCCTTTGAGCCTAGAGCAAAAGGCCGGTAGAATCAAGCTATTGCTGTCTTTTTACCCCTCTACTGACCGTAGAAAATCCTCTCTACTATTATTCGAGAATTTACAGTCCCGCTCACAGCTGTTTTTAATCTTTTTCCTGCGATTTCCATAACTTCTGTCCCGGCTTTCCCCGCAGGGCTGTTTCCGTCGCTCTCTCCCTCCGAAAAGCTCAAAGAGCCTGTACACCCACTGCAGTGTACAGGCCCTCCGGGGGATTCATGTGTTTATTTCTTTTTTTCCGAGCTTACCGAAGTACAGCCGCCGCAGCAGCTGGCGCAGTCTCCGCAGCAGCTCCTGGATTTATGCTTCTTTATGATGGAGCGCACTGCAAAGAATATTACAACTGCCAGGATGGCAAAAACAATTATATTTCCCCAAATACCGGACATATAAATTTCTCCTTAAAAAATTTATCGGATTGCGGACCGGGTCAGCGCATTCTCCGCGGAACTGCTTCCCTCCAGCGTCTTGTGAAGGGAAGCAGCCGAGGTGATACAATGGCTTAAGGTTATGACATATCTTATTTGTAACGTTTGGCTTACGTTATTAATGAATTATAGTTTCGCTGTCCTGCTCTGAGAGCTATTCTCTCAGACTGATGCCGCTTCCACGGAGCTGAGTATCTCGTGGTCATCCGCCTTGTAGCCCTTGCGGCAGAGCAGGTATATGAGCCCCGCCAGAAGTGCCACTGCGACTACTGTCCACACGCTGAATTTTGCCTCGCCGCTGATGAGTCCGCCAAGCTGGAACACTATAAGGGCTACCACATAGGCAAAGCCGCACATGTAGCCGATGGAGGCCCAGGTCCACTTGGGGTTGTTCATCTCTCTCCTGATTGCGCCCATTGCGGCAAAGCAGGGTGCGCAGAGGAGGTTGAATATCATGAAGCTGTAGGCGGTGACAGGACCGAAGTCCGCTGCGACCAGGGTCCAGATCTCGTCGCCGTTCTCAGCAAGTTCGCCTGCGAAGTTGTAGAGGGCACCGAAGGTCATGACAACCTCTTCCTTGGCGATAAGGCCGGTGACCGTTGCGACAGTGGCCTTCCATGCCATCTGTCCGACCCAGCCCAGGGGGTAGAATATCCATGCAACTGCATTTCCTATGGAGGAGAGCAGTGAGGTGTTTATATCTTCCACGGCGCCGAAGCCTGCATCCGTGAAGCCGTAGCTCATCAGGAACCAGAGCACTATGGAGGAGAGCAGGATGATTGTACCTGCGCGCTTTATGAAGGACCAGCCCCGCTCCCAGGTGGCGCGGAATACGTTTCCGGCAGAGGGGGCATGATATGCGGGGAGCTCCATAACAAAGGGGGCGGGCTCGCCTGCAAAGGCCTTGAACTTCTTGAGAATGATGCCGGAGACTATGACGGCTGCAATTCCGATGAAGAATGCGGAGGTCGCGACCCAGGGGGAGTTATTGAATATCGCGCCTGCGAAGAGGCCGATGATGGGCATCTTTGCACTGCAGGGGATGAAGCCCGTGGTCATGATGGTCATTTTCCGGTCACGGTCCTGCTCGATGGTACGGGAGGCCATGATGCCCGGGACGCCGCAGCCTGTGGCAACCAGCATGGGGATGAAGGATTTGCCGGAGAGGCCGAAGCGGCGGAAGATGCGGTCCATGATGAAGGCGATACGGGCCATGTAGCCCACATCTTCGAGGATGGAGAGCAGCAGGAACAGCACCAGTATCTGGGGCACAAAGCCCAGAACCGCGCCGACGCCGGCCACTATGCCGTCCATGATAAGCCCGTAGACCCATCCGCTCACGCCCAGGGCGGTGAGAAGCTTGTCAAAGAGATTGGGTATCCACTCGCCGAAGAGCACATCGTTTGCCCAGTCGGTGCCGAAGGTGCCGATGGAGAACACAAAGGGCGGTTCGGTCCAGGGGCCCATGGCGATGGCGTATATGAGGAACATGACAACCGCAAATATGGGGATTGCAAGCCAGCGGTTGGTCACGATGCGGTCGATCTTGTCGGAAACGGAGAGGCTGTGCTTCTCGCCTTTTTTCTTTACGGCCTTCTCGACGACCTTGCTTATGTAGGCGTAGCGCTGGTTTGTGATTATGCTCTCCGCATCGTCGTCCAGTTCTTTTTCACAGTCCTTTATGTGCTCCTCAAGGTGCGTTGCAAGGCCCTTTTCCAGCTTCAGCTCCTCAAGGATTTTTTCGTCTCTCTCGAATATCTTTATCGCATACCAGCGGAGATTCTGTTCATCCACTCTGCCGGCAATGGATTCTTCAATGTGTGCTATCGCGTGCTCCACGCTGCCGTTGAACACATGGGGCAGCTCGGCGCTCTTCTGCTCCTCAGCCTTGGCCACGGCCTTCTCAGCCGCCTCCATGGCCCCCTCGCCCTTCAGGGCGCTGATCTCAACGATCTCGCAGCCCAGCTCCTCGGCGATCTTCCGGGTGTTGATCTTGTCCCCGTTCTTCCGGACAAGGTCCATCATGTTCACCGCGATAACCACTGGGATGCCCAGCTCCACAAGCTGAGTGGTGAGGTAGAGGTTGCGCTCTATATTTGTGCCGTCCACTATGTTCAAAATGGCATCGGGCTTTTCCTTTACGAGATATGTTCTGGAGACAACCTCCTCCAGAGTATATGGTGAAAGGGAGTAAATACCGGGCAGGTCCTGGATGATCACATCCTTGTGTCCCTTGAGGTGTCCCTCTTTCTTTTCAACAGTGACGCCCGGCCAGTTTCCCACATACTGGTTTGAACCGGTCAGAGCGTTGAACAGGGTCGTTTTGCCGCTGTTCGGGTTGCCCGCCAGGGCTATTTTTATGGTCATTGCTTTCTCCTCCTGTAAAGCCGGGCCTGATTTGAGTCCGGCCGAAATTAGTTAGCTCAAGCTAACACCGGGTCAAAA
Source organism: Candidatus Limivicinus sp. (assembly GCA_050943875.1). GTDB lineage: Bacteria > Bacillota > Clostridia > Oscillospirales > Oscillospiraceae > Limivicinus. The sequence continues at coordinate 251,867 of JBMNPZ010000001.1, forward strand.
AAAATCAGCCGACTTCAATTATCTCGGCGTCGCCCTTGCGGACGGAAAGTTCATAACCTCGAAGGTTAAGCTCCATGGGGTCACCCAGAGGTGCAACCTTGCGTACCTTGATCTCAACGCCCTTGGTGATTCCCATGTCCATAATGCGGCGTTTTACGGCCCCGCTGCCATTGAGTCTGGTGACAGTGACAGTCTCGCCCACGTTTACTTCGTTCAGCGTCCTCATTTCATTTCTCCTCTCAAATAATGATCCGGTTGGCCATCTCTTTGTCAAGGGCAACCCTGCTGTCCCTGACCTGAATGATAAGGTTCCCGGAAATGGAGCTTACGACCATGATGCTCGTACCAACTACAAAGCCGAGTTCGGCAAGGTGCTGTCGAACATCATCTCTGCCCGTGATCTTGCGAATGACTAATTTCTCACCGATCTGTGCCATTGTAACCGGCATCTGCAACATCTCCTGTCGGTTAGCGAAAGCTAACCTATACTCATATTTTTAGGAGTTAGCTAAGCCTAACTCCTTCAGCGTGTTTCATTGTAGCTTAAAAGATTCTTTTTGTCAATAGAAATTTTCAAATTTTTTCGCCGTTTCGGCAATTTGTTCCATACTGCCAAAAATATGTCGTTTTTTCTCTGAAATCCGCGTAATTTCAGGGATAATCTCCAATATACTGCCCTGTTTTCTGTCTTTCCGCCTGCTTAAATTGCGTTTTTAAAAGCCGGAAATTTTAAAATCAGTAATTATTCCTAAGTTTTATGGTTTTAATCTCAAAACTCTGCCGCGGTCCGCCGGGCTCAGTTTTATGTTTCTGCCCTGCAAAAATCCGCCGAATTCCTCTCCTGCCGGGGCCCCGTAACGGACGCCTGCGGCTCTCGTAAAAAGATGAGGACAAATTGTAAAATACTCAAAAAAGGCGAGCCAAAAGCGCCGAAATCTGTTAGAATAGAGTTATCAGAAATCAATTACCAAAGGAGATACAGATATGCAGAATTACACCGGAGACCCCGATTTACAGTATCATCTTCAGATACGCAGCGGAGATGTGGGACGCTATGTCCTGCTCCCCGGCGATCCCAAGCGCTGTGCCAGAATAGCGGAGCATTTTGACAATGCGGAGCTTGTCTCTGACAACCGGGAATATATAACCTACACTGGTTTTCTTGACGGAGAGAAGGTCAGCGTGACCTCCACCGGCATAGGCGGCCCCTCCGCCTCCATCGCCATGGAGGAGCTTGTGCGGGCCGGGGCGGACACCTTTATCCGCGTGGGCACCTGCGGCGGCATTGACCTGGATGTGAAGGGCGGCGACATTGTTGTTGCCACCGGCGCCGTGCGGATGGAGGGCACAAGCAAAGAATACGCCCCCATCGAATACCCCGCGGTTGCGGATCTGGATGTCACAAATGCCCTCATCGCCTCCGCAAGGGAGCTGGGCTACACCTGTCACCACGGCGTTGTGGAGTGCAAGGACGCCTTCTACGGCCAGCATGAGCCGGAGCGCATGCCGGTGAGCTATGAGCTCCTCAACAAGTGGGAAGCCTGGAAGCGTCTGGGCTGCAAGGCCTCTGAGATGGAGTCCGCCGCCCTCTTTATTGTGGCCGCCCATCTGAAGGTCCGCTGCGGCTCCGATTTCCTGGTTGTGGGCAATCAGGAGAGGAACGCACTGGGCATGGAAAATCCCATTGTCCACGACACCGAGGGCGCGGTCAGCGTCGCCGTGGGCGCACTGAGAAAGCTTATCGCCGCTGACAGGAAGTAAAATCCTGTTTCAGGCTCAGTTTTTAATCATTTTCCATCAATAATATGATAAAATCTCCCTTCTGCAAAATGCAGAAGGGAGATTTTTATTGCTGTATTGTATCAGTTTTTTGGGCAGAGGGCTATGCAGCGGGCAGTAAAGCCGCCGCCCTCCTCCACGGCCGGAAAGCCGCAGAATATGAGACTGCCGGCAGCGGGGACTTTGTCCAGATTCTTCATGAGCTCTATCTGGAAGCAGTCCTGCTCCAGAATATAGTATTCACCGCGAAGACTGCCGAAGGCGTCGGAATCCGCGGCGGCATCGGTGTCGGAGGTCTCGTGGCCTATGGCCTTCACATGGCGCTCCTCCGCCAGAAGCTTCAGCACCTCCATGCCCCAGCCGGGATAGTGCTTGTGGCCCTGGGAGTCGAAGTTGTCCATATCCTCCCGCTGAGACCAGCCTGTGCAGGCCGCCACAAAGGAGCCCTCGGGTATTCTGCCGTGGAGCTTCTCCCAGTCCAGCACATCCCGGGGGCTTATAATATAGTCCGCGTTGTCTCTGACCTTGTCCCGCAGGTCCATGACGCAGAGTGGCAGCACCATCTCCTCCGGTCTCAGCTCATGGAGCCAGCGTGCGCCTTTGACGAAATGGGCAGGGGCATCCACATGGGTGCCGTACTGACCCACCAGTGTGTACTCCCGGTTATAAAAGCCGTCCTCATATCCGAACTTCTGCTTCACGCTCAGCGCGGGGAAGCCCGACCAGTGGGGTGTATCGGGTGAAAGTCTGTGGGACAGGTCCACCCAGCGGTAATTTTCAAGCCAGTCCTTCTGAAGTTCCCAGAGTTTATTTTCCATTATATTTTCTCCTTTTATACTTTAATTTTCCCATTCAGGGGCAGTCAGGTTTTCGATTTTCTCCGCCTCTACCGGCAGTCTGTCAAAATATGCCTCGACATCCGCCTCATTCTCAGGGCGAAAATCCTCAGTCAGGATGAAGCTCCCCGTGGCAGTCACCGCGCCGTCATCCCCCGCCGTAAACGAGACCATCACCGGCACAGAGTTTTCAAACATGTATAGATATACGGTGCTGCCGGAAAACTCTGTGTTTACAAAGCTCTTTTCTGCCATGCACAGGCTGGCGGCCGCCAGAAGCTCCGCCCCGCCCCGGGCATTTATATGAGAGGCCAGCGCCGCAGAGCCCCTTGCGGTGAGGGCCGCCCTCAGCTCCGGGCTCATGTCCCCGCCGTCTCCGCCTGCTGCCGCAGAGATGATGTCCTCCGGACTAATTTTAAGCTCATAGACCGCCTCAGGCTCCTCATCTGTGTAGCTCTCTTCCAGCGCCTCATCTATTTTCTTCCTGAGCTCAGCGCTGCCGGTGGAGGCCGCAAGGTATTCCTCACTCTCTGCCATCTCCCGCATCAGGTCCGCAACTTCAAGGCCCTCCTGAAGGAGACTGCTGTCTTTTGTCTCCGTCCCGCCGCAGCCGCAGAGGAGCAAAGAGAGAATCAGCGCCGCGGCTGCAAACAATGCAATTTTTCTCATACAGTATTTTCCTCCCGCGGTCAGATCACCGCATGTCGCTTTTTGATTCTAACACATTCGGCCGCCGCGGGCAACTGTCTTTTTAAGGCGGAATCTTACCGCAGCAAAAAATAATCTCCGCTTTTCGGCGGAGATTATTTATGTATAGGATTTTTAAGGGTACAGTATTGTGCGCATATGGAGTTTATTTCTCACTGCAGTTTATTCCGGCCTCCCGGAGCTCCCTGCGGAGGCGTGGAATATCCTCTCTGAACACGGTCCCCGGAATGCCGGTCTCCTCTGCCCCCTCAATATTGGCGGGACCGTCATCTATAAAGAAGCACTCCCCCGCCTCAAGACTGAAGCTGCTGAGGAACTTCTCATATATCTCGTGCTGGGGCTTCAGGAGCTTATGCTCCGACGAGACAAAAATGCCGTCAAAGCAGTCCGCGGCGGGAAGCTTATGAAAATGCTCCCTCAGCTCAATATTCGCATTGCTCAGGAGATAGATTCCGTATCCCTTCTCCTTCAGCTCCCGGATAAGCTCCTCCATTCCCGGCATCGGGCATATGGGCCACTCCCACCAGTCGAATATCAGCGCCGCGGCGTTCTGGTGGAGGCGTCGGGGGAGCCTTTTGGAGACCGAGTCAAATACACCCTGACCCGTTATGGTCCCCCTGTCGTACTTCACCCACTCGCTTCCGCACACGGTCTCACGCCACAGGAGGTCCCCGTCTGCCTTGGAGAGGCTCATATTGCTGAGGAGTGTCTCCTTATTCCAGCGTATGAGCACCTGTCCCATGTCAAAAACAATGTTCTGGATCATACGGTCTCCGCCTCTGCCGGTTTCTTGTGGAAATGTCCGGTGAATTTCTCCATGCGCTTGCGCCGTCTGTCCTTGATTTCAAGGCGCTCGCCCAGGTCGCGGCTGCCCACACCGTAGACAAGGTACAGTATGAGGCCGGACACCAGCATTATAAACACCGTGCTGGCGCAGCGGCGTCCGGAGGCATTCACGTTGAAGCCGTACATGCCCTCCTCCTCGCACATGGACTGAATGACCATGGCGTAGGTGGTGCCGTAGCTACTGGCAAAGGTGGCGGACATATCGTACTCGGTAAAGAGGGCGTTGAAGTTCAGGGCGAATACCGCGAGGACACTGGGCAGGATTATCGGCAGCTTCACCTTCAGGAAGGTGACTATCTGGGAGGCGCCCAGATTCTTTGCCGCATCCTCCAGCTCCTCATCTATGGCGTAGAAGCTGGCCTTTATCATTCTCAGGGAGAAGGGCAGCTTCACCACCGTATATGCCATAATAATCAGCAGCCGCACATTTTCCGCATAGTAGAGGTTGGTGCAGCCCACATACCACACGCTGTCGGAGTTGAAGAAGGTGCGGTATGAGTAGCATATAAGTATAGTCGGCAGCAGCCAGGGGAAGAGCAGGCAGGATTCCACTATAGTCCCGCTCTTTTGGTTCTTGTGCTTGAAGATGTAGTTGCAGGCGATGACCACTATGAGGCAGGCCAGGATTGCGGCGATGGCGGACATGATAAAGCTGAGCTTTATGCCGCCGAGGGTCGCTTCGTTGGCGAAGAGGCCGGAGATGGAATTCTTCCTTATCTTGTAGGTCCCCCGGTTTGTGAGGTACTTGTAGTCCTCGGAGCCGAAGAAGTTCGTCAGCGTCCAGTGGCGCAGATCCAGCTTTTTGAGCTTTATCGCCCTGTAAGTCTGGAAGGAGAAAATAATTATCATAACCACAGGGGTCATGTAGATTATAAAGAGTATGTATGCGTAGATATGGGTCAGGACATTTGCAACGGGGTTGTTTATCTTCTGCTTTACAAGCTTTGCCTTGGTCTTGGAGACCGAGAGATAGTGTCCCTTTCTCTCATAGGCTGAGAGCACAGTCAGCAGAATAATTGTGAATATTGCAAGTATCACCGAAAGCAAAGCCGCCCTCGCCTGGGGGAAGGCCTCGTCTGCGGCGGAGGAGCCTGCAAGCCTTACTATCTCCGGGTTGATGGAGTCATAGCCCAGAAGGGTAGGCGCGGACATTGCGCACAGGCCCGTTATAAAGGTCATGACCGTGAGGGAGAACATGGTGGGCAGAAGTGTGGGGAAAACCACCTTCCTCAGCACCTTGAAGGGGCCGGCACCCATGTTTCTCGCGGCCTCCACGGTGTTGTAGTCTATGCCGCGGATGGCGTTGCGGAGGAAAAGCGCGTGGTTGCTGGTACAGGCGAAGGTCATGGTGAAGAGCACCGCCCTGAAGCCTGAGAACCAGTTGGCGTTCATATTGGGGAAAATCTCCAGAAGCTTTGTGGTGATGATGCCGTCGCTGTCATAGAGGAAGAGGTAGCCTGTGACCAGGGCAACACCGCTGTATATCATAGTGGTCATATAGCCCAGTCTCAGGACCTTTGCGCCCTTGATGTCGAAATATTCGGTCAGCAGCACAATGGACACGCCGACAATATTTACGGTGATGACAAGGCACACCGCAAGCTTCAGAGAGTTGAGTACAAATTTACCCATGCTGCCTGAGAAGAAGAAGCGGATAACCGCCAGGGGATCTCTGGTCCCGTCAGGTCTCACGACGCTGAACACACTGGCCAGCGTGTTGAAGCATGGCACCAGCATAAAGCCGATAAAGAGATAGGCGAAAAGAAGGAAGCCTATTATCTTGGGCAGAGTGTTCCTGTCCAGCCGAAAGGCATGCTTTTCAGCCATCAGGACACCTCCTCTTTTTCACCTGGGGCGTAGGCCATCACATCTCTGGGATTGAGGACTATATTTACCGTCTGTCCCGCCTCGTAGATGTTGATGCCGTCGTTTTTCTCGATAACCTTGATTATCTGGGAACCGACATTTATGTAATACTTTATGTAGAGGCCGTAATATTCCCGGCTCTCCACCCTGCCGGAGAGAACTATGTCTCCCTCCTTGGGTTCCACATTCACATGTATACGCTCAAGGCGCATATAGTTGTGCATTGCGGGGTCCGCGCCCAGCTTCCTGCTGACCTCCTCGTCCAGGGCGTTAATATCGCCGATGAAGTTGCAGACAAACTCGGTCTCGGAATGGTTGTAGACCTCGTTGGGCGTACCGATCTGCTCGATGCAGCCCTTGTTGAATACCGCTATGCGGTCGGAGAGGGTCAGGGCCTCCTCCTGGTCATGGGTGACATATATGGTGGTGATGCCGAAGTCCTGCTGCATGCGCTTGAGCTCATTTCTCAGCTGCACACGGAGCTTTGCATCCAGGTTGGAGAGCGGCTCATCCATACAGATTATTGCGGGGCCTGTCACAAGAGCTCTCGCAATGGCAACTCTCTGCTGCTGTCCGCCGGAGAGCTGTGAGACCGCCTTTTTCAGCTGCTCATCCGAGAGGTCGACCTTCTTTGCGATTTCCCTCACCTTGCGGTCGATCTCCGCCTTCTTCAGCTTCTTTACCTTCAGGCCGAAGGCGATGTTGTCGTAGACAGTCATTGTGGGGAAAAGGGCATAGCTCTGGAACACAATACCGATCTGGCGGTCCTCAATGGGAACATGGGTAATATCCTTTCCCTTTACAATTACACGCCCCTCCACGGGGTTGATAAATCCGGTAATCGTGCGGAGAGTTGTGGTCTTGCCGCAGCCGGAGGGGCCGAGGAAGGTAAAAAATTCGCCCTCTTTGACATGGACATTTATATCGTGCAGGGCGGTAAAATCACCGAATTTTACCACAATATTTTCTAGCTGTATCATGAGACTGTACCCTTTCTTACATAAATAAACTGTGTGGCGAGCCAGAGCATGGCCCGCCACACATAAGGCTTGTTGATTATAGTGCTCTAAAAATTACTCCTCAGTGCTCTGAGTGAGGGTTGCCCAGTCCAGGTTGTCCCAGTCGGGCTCCGGAGCAGCGTCAGCCTCATCCTTCCAGTAGAAGCCGAGGTTGGTCATGATGTTGGTCCACTCAGCGATGTGAGCTGCAACATACTCTGCATAGGTCATATCTGTGCCCTCAACAGTGGTGAGAGCGAAGTTCTTGAGGGTGTAGATGGAGGGAACACCGTCGGGGTAGAGGATGGAGGCAGCAGCCTGGTTGCAGGGATAGGAGTCAAACTCTTCGCCCCATGCAGCCTGAACCTCTGCGGAACCGAACCACTCGGCAAATGCCTTGACGGCCTCGGTCTGCTCCTCGGTGCGGCCTTCCTTGTCGAGAATGCCGAGGTACTCTGCGATGTAGTAGGTGCCGTCTGCGATTTCAACAAGATCCCAGTTCTCAGGCTCCATTGTGCCCTTCAGAGGATTCTCGGAGCCGTCTGCGGCAGCATCGATCTTGCCGTAGAGGGAGGATGAATAGAAGGAGGAGACCTGTACGTCGCCCTTGTTCAGAGGATCAAAGCCGTACTTGTAGTCATCGCCGCCGGACTTGCCGCCTGCGCAGTAGGCCCAGAGGGTCTTCCAGCCGTCAACGCTGATGCCGCCGGCAGGAGATTCGGGATCGGTGAATGCGTAGAGCATTGCGGAGTTGATGTTGGAGTTGGTGGTGCCGCCGACCTTGTTCTGGCGATACCAGGTGTAGCCGCTGTTGACAACATCGGACCAGTGGTCGAAGCTGAGCTTCTCACCGTTGGTGCCGAGTTCGTCGGTGCGGTAGAGCATCAGGACGTTCTGGATAACAAGTCCGTAGGCCTGGCCGGGATATGCATACTCGCCGACCTCGTCAGCCCAGGAGGGAGTCCAGTCTACAAGAGACAGGTTCTCGTACTCGCCGTTGACGACCTGGCTCCAGCGGGTCTCGTTCAGACCGAAGAGGATGTCGCCGTCCTTGTTCTCGTTTGCAGCCTGGATGGCCTTGACGTCGCCGGAAATGACGGTGTTGTCATCGATGGAGATGTCGAAGCCTGCATCACGTGCTTCATTTATAAGCCATGTGGTGCGCTCGGTGGAGTTGGAGTTGGAGTAAATGCGGATTGTGTAATCGGAATAATCCTTTTCTTCTTCAACTTCTTCAACAGGCTCTTCTGCGGGGGCCGCTTCCTCTGCGGGAGCTGCTTCCTCTGCAGGTGCTGCTTCCTTGCTGCTTCCACAGGCAGCAAGAGACATTACCATGCACAGAGCCAGCACTAAAGCTAACAGTTTTTTCATTATTCTTCGCTCCTTAATTATTTTCGGGGAAATCCCTATGCTTATTGTAGGGGAAAACACCCGGATTTAACAGGGGGCTATCCTGTGATTTGTTTCATAATGCTGTGAAAAATTCGTGTCAAGTAAAATTTAAGCCCCTATTTTTGTGAATTATGCACAAATCATCTGCTGCGGTCCTGATACTCCGAGGGGGACATGCCGCTGAGCTTTTTGAAGGTGCTGCTGAAGTAGGTCACATCATTATAGCCCACTTCCTCCGCCACCTCGTAGACCTTCCGCCCCGGATCTTTTAAAAGCTTCATGGCTGTGTGTATGCGGTAATGGGTGAGATAGCCGATTATCGTGTAGCTGGTCTCCTTTTTAAAAACATGGCTCAGGTGCCCCTCGCTGACGCCCAGAGCCCGTTGGAGGCGCCGCCCACCACCACGCAGTCCAGTTTTGCCCAGTCCACGCCCAGCATAATTCCCCGCCGGACCGTGGGCTCGTCATCTACAATAAG
>JBMNPZ010000002.1:0-133732 GCA_050943875.1 Candidatus Limivicinus sp.
ATTGTCTCGACTACTGTCTTCTTAAATTCTGGAGTATATCTTTTATTTGGCTTTCCTTTGGGCATAACAAAGCACCCCCTATATTAGAAGTATATCATACTGTCTAACATAAGGGGTGCAGTTCAGAACGGCTGCTCTTTTTTTGCTGGTTATGGAAACAAAGGCGGATTGCTGAGGGAATCAGGCTCAGTATAGAGCTCAAGATTACGGCTCTCATAGAAATATGTATTTCCCAGGAGATCGTCGCAGAAGGTGGCATATACCCCCTCAGCGGGGTAATCGGTGTAGAGTATGACCGATGGCTCCAGCATGCGCTCCCCCAGGAGAAGCTTCATTGCGGCATTCACACAGCAGGGGGAGGGACGGGTGCACTTGTCAAAGACAGCTTTGTCGATGGGCGAGGACTGCCCCGGCTGGAAAATCACCTCTTCAAGGCTGTCGGGATATTCCGGTGAGGCAACTCTGTTCATTATGACCTCCCCGGCACAGAGGCGCAGCTCATCACTGTATCGGCTGCTCCCGAACTGGAGATATATGACACGCGACAACAGGTACAGCTCATCAAATGAAACTTCTTTTTCTTCTTTTCCGGAAGATTCCATATCTATTCGGCGCAGATTCTCGGCCTCATGTCCGGCGGCAATGTCTCCCGCGGCAGCGGCCCGGCACATCATGCCGAGATAATCCGGCTCAGGCTCCGGAAGGGTCTGGGCGCAGGTGCTGAGGCAGAGACACAGGCAGAGAGCCATGGCGAGAAAAGCAGCTTTTCTCATGATTACACCTCCTCATATGCCGAGTATAATAAATAAAAGGTGTAAAATTTGTCGCAACGGAGCGGGAAATTCGGCATTGCAAAAAAGCCTGTCAGATTTTTTCACCGGATATAAAATATGCCTGTATTTTTCCCCCTGTTTTCCCCGCAGAGCCTGTTTAAAGGACGGAATACAGCCTGATATTAAAAAAATACACCGGAGCATTTCTGCTTCGGTGTATTTCAAAAGAGAAAAGAGAGGATATCTGAGTTTGCTTATTTTAAGGAGTGAAGGGAAAAGCTCAGTTCTCGAAATCCAGTGTGAAAAGAATATTTCCATCCCCGCCGCTCTCGGTGCCGGAGGCATGTCCGTTCAGGACCGCTGTCCCGGCTGCAGGGCAGGAGATGCCCATATCATCGGCGCTGTCATAGCTGCAGGAATTATTTATATTATAAAATAATGCACATGAGGTCAGCACAGCGAGTATAAGGAATATTCCGATGCATACCACAGTTTTTTCTTTCATCATTTGTACTAATCCTCCTCTATTGTGATATTGTATCTTGCTTACACCTATATATACGTTTTACGGAGGAAAAAGTTCCATTGCAAAAAATAATTTCCGGATATATTTTTTCCCCTGCCGCCTTTGCAAGTGCAAAGGCGGCAGGGGAGCCTAAAAAACAGCCGCAGATTTCCAATACTCTGCCGGAAATCTGCGGCTGAATTATAATATTCACATACGGGCTTTGCAGGCTTTCAGTTCATCCAGGAATTCCTCCGGCACCGAGAGTTTCCCCCAGCCCCGTCCCAGTGCGATGTGGGGCTTGCTCTTCCCGTGAAAATCGCTGCCGCCTGTTTTAACGAGGCCATATTCCTCAGCCAGAGCTTCAAGGTAGCGGACCTTCTCCTCACCGTAGCCGGAATAGCGGCATTCCATACCCGCAAGACCGTAGTCCATGCAGTGCTCAATAATATCTCTGAGCCCCGCGTCGTCTCTCTTGTACTGGAAAGGGTGGGCCAGCACCGGGACGCCCCCCGCCTCACGGATTATCTCAACGGAGCGCTCTATAGTGAGAAAATGCCTGGGCAGCCAGTATTTCTGTCCCTTTTCAACATAGCGGGCAAAAGCGTCCTGAATATTCTCGGCGAGACCCAGCTCCACAAGTATCTGGGCGAAGTGGGGCCTGCCTATGACCTCCCCGAAGCGTCTTTTCATATTATCATAGCTCACAGGGAGCCCGTCTGCGGCCATCATCTCCGCAAGCTTTCTGTTCCTCTCGTCCCGGTCATGTACGACCCAGTCCAGAACCGGACGGAGTTTGTCGGACTTTATATCCACATAGTAGCCGAGAATGTGGATGGGGCCGCCGTATTTGGTGCTTATCTCGATTCCCGGCACCACCTCTACGCCCAGCTTCTCACCGGCCCTCTCTGCTTCCTCACAGCCGCAGACCGTGTCGTGGTCGGTGATTGCGATTGCGGAGAGCCCCGTCATTTTTGCGAGACTCACGAGCCGGGCGGGGCTGCAGCTGCCGTCTGAGGCGGTGCTGTGGACATGCAGATCTATCATCCCACTATCCTCTTTACCCACATATTTGCTTTGGAGTATATCTCCTCGGGGCTCTCTCCGATGAAGAATTCCCCATCTTCGTAGAGAATTCTGCCGTTGACCATAGTGAGATATACATTTTCCTTGGAGCCGGAATAGACAATATTCCGGACGATATTGTTCTCGGGCTGCATGTTCGGCCTGTTCAGATCTATGACAACAAGATCCGCCTTCTTGCCAACGGCGAGGTCGTCGCAGTCATAGAGCCCCATGGCCCTTGCGCCGCCCACACAGGCCATCTCCATCGTCCTGTCGGCGCAGCCCGCGGCGGCATCATTGTTCAGATATTTCTGCAGGGCGCTCACAAGGTACATCTCACGGAACATGTCTAGGGCGTTGTTGCTGCCCGCGCCGTCAGTGCCCAGTGCAAGCTTCACCCCCGCCTCTGCCATTTTGTCAATAGGGGCAATGCCGCTTGCAAGCTTCAGGTTCGAGGCGGGGCAGCTGACGGCCCAGATGTTGTTTTCGGCCATAAGCTCTATGTCCCGGTCGTTTACCCAGACGCAGTGGAAGGCGCCGCCGCCGTAGCGGTAGAAGCCGGCCTTCACAAGGAGCTCCGTGGGTGTGAGGCCGTAGCGCTCAATGCAGCCCTCCACCTCAGACTTTGTCTCACTCATATGGGTGTAGCAGGGGGCCTTGTATTTCTCAGCCAGCGAGGCCATGTACTCTATCCTGTCCATGGAGGTGGTGTACTCCCCGTGGATTCCCAGGCGGTAGGACACAAGCTCACTGAGACTGTTGAATTTCAGATATTCTCTCTCAATATTTGTGATGTCTGCATCAAAATTGTTCAGGGCTGAGCATATCACGGTGCGGAAGCCCGCGTCCATGTTGGCTTTGGCGTAGCAGTCATTTTTAAAATACATGTCAAAGCTGGCGGTCACGCCGGAGCTGAGGTACTCCAGGATACCCAGCTTAGTGAGGTCGTATATGGCCTCGCCCTCCAGCTTGGACTCATAGGGCCACACCTGCTTTGTGAGCCAGTCCTGGAGCGGCATATCGTCCGCAAGGGAGCGGAAAAACACCATCGCCGTGTGGGTGTGGGCGTTTTTGAAGCCCGGCATTATGAGATTGCCCTTCAGGTCTATCTCCCTCTCAAACTCCGGCCTCTCGGCTTTTGCGGGTCCCACGTGGACAATAATGTTCCCGTCGGTCCACACCTCACCGGAGGAGAGCTTCATTCCGCCGCCGAAGCTTAAAATCCTGCAGTTGTAAAAACGAATCATCAGTATATGCCCCCTGTCTCTTTATAAGTGGTAAATCAAAGCCTGCCGCACATATAGTCATGGGCGCTCTGCTCGGCCCTGTCGTCCAGAGGCGCGAGCTCGGCGCTGCCGTATTTTCTTTTAAGGGCCGTGAGGAGAATAAAATCACAGAGCTCCGGATTCTTGGGCAGCAGCGGCCCGTGGCTGTAGCTGCCGAAGAGATTTTTGTAGCGGACGCCCTCGGTGCCGTCCTCCCCGTTGTTGCCGTGGCCTGAAATAACAGTTCCCAGCGGCTCAATGCCCTTTCCAAGATAGGTCCTGGCGGAGTGGTTCTCAAAGCCCACGGCGACGCTGCCGCCGGAGCTCTCAGTGCAGCGGAACTTGAAGTCGCCTGTCATGCGCTCCCTGCCCTCTCTGCTGTAAAAGTCCACGGCACCCAGAAGCCCGAAGCGCTCGCCCTTCAGATTCTCGGAGTAGCTGCCCATCAGCTGAAAGCCGCCGCAGATCGTGAGGAAGCATTTGCCGTCCTCAAGGGCAGAAATTATCTCCCTGTCCTTGCCCCGGTGCAGGTCATCGAGAAGCTGTTCCTCACAGCCCTGCCCGCCGCCTATGAAGATTATATCATAATCTGCGAGACTGCGGCACTCTCCCATGGGCAGCTTTGTGACCGAAGTCTCAATGCCCCGCCACTGAAGCCGCTTCTCCATGCAGATCACATTTCCTCTGTCGCCGTAGAGATTCAGAACATCCGGATATATATGGCATATTTTAATTTCCATTTTACAGCCCCCTCATTCCCAGAACTCTTTGCCGCCGCAGTGCTTCACTATGGCCTGCCGAACCTCCAGCATGGAGCTGTAGTTGGGCACTATAAAGACCGCGTCCTCCTGGGATTTTATCCACTCAACAAGCTTTCCGTAGTCGGTCTGGGTCTCAATAAAGCTGTCGTCTATCCCTGCGTACTTGATCCTCAGCCGCAGCTCAGCGGCCCGGTCGCCGGAGACAACGACACGGCGGAGCCTGCCGCCGAGAGTGCAGAGACCCTCAAAATCCGCATCCCATATCCAGGATATGTCCCGCCCGTCGGAGCCGTGGTCGTTGAGACACAGCACGAGGACGAAGTTCTCCTTAACATTCCGGAGGAATTCCACGATCTGGTTGCAGCCGGCGGGGTTCTTCACCAGCATCATTCTGGTGCCGCCGCCTATATCAAAATGCTCCATCCGTCCGAATCCGCAGCTGAAGCCGGCGAGGGCATTCACCGCGGCGTCTCTGCCGAGGCCTATCTCACAGACTGCCGCCGCCGCCGCTGCGGCGTTGTAGATATTGTATATTGCGGGGAGATTTATATTTACTATCCGCTTCTCACCCTGCATATTCATCACGACCGTACTGCCGCAGGCGTTCTGCTCCACAATGTCGGCGACTTCAAAGTCCGCCTCATGCCTTGAATATCCGCATTCGGGGCAGCGGAAGCCCCCCAGATGGCCGTAGACCACATAGTCGTATTCATATTCCGCCCCGCATCTTATGCAGCGGCTGGCGTCTGAGAGCTCGGCCTTCCCGTGATTTTCCCCGGCACCCCTGCCGACGCCGAAATAGATAACCCTGTTGGGCAGATTCAGCGCCATGGAGGAGGTGAGGGAGCAGTCCGCATTGAGGCAGAGCACCGCCTCCGGGACATTTTTGACGGCTTCTTCTATGACCTCAAGGGTGTGTGTCACGGCGCCGAAGCGGTCCAGCTGGTCCCTGAAAAGATTGGTCACCACAATGACCTCCGGCTTCAGCTCACGAAACACCCGCACGGCCGCGGCCTCGTCGCACTCGATGACGGCGTAGTCCTTCAGGCATTTGCCGGAGAGACTGCTGTTCATTACAAACTCGGTTGTAATGCCGCTTATAAGGTTCGCCCCCGAGCGGTTGGAGAAGTAACTTTTTTTCTCGTCTATAAAAGCCTGCTCTATCATTCTGGCGGTGGTGGTCTTGCCGTTTGTGCCGGTGACGGCGATGACCTTCACATTTTCTGCCAGTATGGACAGAAGCTGGGGACAAAGCTTCAGGGCATAGCGCCCGGGCATGGCGGTGCCGCCCCGGTGAAGAAGTCTTGATATAAGGCGGAGGGCCTTGCACAGCAAAATTGCTAAAACAGCTCTGAAATTCATAGGACTACTCCTTTTTGAAATGTGCTTTAAAAACAATTCATTATATCACTATATGCCGGTAAATCAAGGATTATTAAGACTGCAAAAGACAATAAAATGATAAATACACAAAACAAAAGGGAACGGACGAGCCGTTCCCTTTTGTTCTATATGGTTGAGGACAAAATGAAAAAGATGAAAAACTGTTACTTGCAGTATTAAATATACACAGGAAATGTTTCATAATAAACCGTAATTTTGTTACAAAAGTGTAAAATGGCTTAAAATTTCAAAATATTTTTGAAAATCAGTCAAAAGTTAGATTCCAGACGCAGTCCTTCGGCAGCTCCCCGTCAGCAGCGATGTACTTTTCACCCTTCTCCGACGGCAGCAGCAGGGTGACCTCATCTGTCCCCAGAATCGCGCCCACCGAGGCCGCGGACTGGCGCACTGCCGCCCTGTCCATGCACACAAGCTCAACTATCACGGTTTTGCCGTCCTCCACATAGGCCGCCGCAACGCCGCTCTCGGTGGCATAGTAGCCGCCGCCATAACAGCTCAGCAGCTTTTTCTCAAATTCCAGAGAGAAGTTTGAGAGGCGTACGTGGTTTTTGCCCTTCAGCATTCCCTCGCGCCAGAGCATGTACTCGGTGGAAGAGAGGGGCATGCTCTCCTCCAGCTTTTCGCTTTTGATTGTCTGTCTCTCCCTCCAGAGCACAGGCTTCAGGCCGATAAGCTTCTCATACCAGCCGTAGAGCTCGTCACTTGCCGGGAGGGTGCATATGATTTTGGCCTCTCTTTTTCTGCCCAGCTCCGCTGCCCTCTTCACAAGCTCCGAGCCGACGCCCTTCCCCCGGAAACTCTCGTCCACGGCCACACCGTAGATGTAGCCCAGTACCGGTGCGCCGCCGCTCTGAGAAGCCAGCTCCTGCCCTGTGAGGACATAGGCCGCGCCTATGATTTTATCCCCCTCCAGGGCCGCAAGGCCGCCGCCGATGTCGGGGAGGGCAGAGAAAAACTCATTTACAAATTCCTCGCTGTCCCCAAAGACATTTATCCACAGGGCGCTTAGCTGGGGAATATCTTCCTTTCTGTATTCCCGTATGCTGAAATCACTCATTTTTCCACCTCGCAGTATATTTTTTAACCATAAATTCCGGTTTGTACGACAGTTTTGATTTTCTCAGGGACTCCAGCCCCATGTCATCCTCACGGTTCATGTACCTGAGCTTTGGATATTTCTCCATCATCATCCTTGTGAGCTCCCGGCAGACCATGGGGTAGGCGCCGTTTACATCGATCTGCGCCTTTTCAAAGTGGACATCAAAGGTGTCGCTGCTTGTCATCTCACCCACGGAGAAGCCCAGGATCCGGCCCTCACTCATGAGGACGCCGCCCTCAAGGCCCAGCTTCTCATAGGCGGCAAAGGCCCGGATAATGGCGTCGTGCTCGTTTACAACGCTGCTGTCCAGCCTTCCGGCGTTCTCCTCGCTCCACACGTCCAGCATGTCGAGACAGCGGGGGATAAGCTCCCTCGTGAGCTGCAGAAATTCCCAGTCGTGCTCCGCCTCAAAGCGGTTGCAGTGGTTCTTCTTGGAGTGGAGCGCCCTGCCGGAGTAGCTCGCCAGCTTTTCCGCCAGATATACGTAGTCCTCGCAGTCCGTGTCCTCGCTGTATTCAAAGCGGCCGGGGTATTCCTGCTCTATAAGCTCCCGGTGCCTCTCAGTGATGCCCCTTATCCGGAGGGGATAGCCCTTGGAGAGTGCAAATTTCCTCAGCAGCTCCAGCGCATTTTTCACAGGCCCCGTGCCTATGGGGAAAACAAAGCTGGGCAGGCCCTCATAGCGGAGCTTTGTGAGCATGCGCCCCTCAAAGGGGCAGATGAGCTGGCGGTAGAGCTTGTCCCAGACGTAGATGTTGCCGAAGTTGTAGTCGGCGCTGGGGCTGTCCTCGCCGAAGACCGCTCTATCCACCCATTCCTTATCTTTCAGTGTAACTGTTTTAAACTGAATCATATATTGTATGTGCTGTCACAGACAGCGCGGATCTCCTTCCGAATGGAGCGCAGGTCCGAAAATGCCTCCGGACGCTTCGAGACATCTCTCAGAAGCGCCGAGGGGTGATAGGTTGCGGTGTACCTGCGCCCTCCGATGTCATACCACAGGCCGTGGTCTTTTGTGATGCGGAAATTTTCATTGATGAGTGCCTTGGCGGCAATCCGCCCCAGGCAGACTATGATTTTCGGGTCCACCAGGGCAATCTGCCTCTCAAGCCAGCTGCGGCAGGCGGCCTCCTCCTGGGGCTGGGGGTCCCTGTTTCCGGGCGGGCGGCATTTCAGAATGTTTGCAATATACACCCTGTCCCTCCCCAGGTCGATCATCTCCAGCATACTGTCCAGAAACTTCCCGGCCGGACCAACAAAGGGCACGCCCTCCAGATCCTCGTGCTCTCCCGGCCCCTCGCCGATGAGCATGACCTCGGCCTTCTCATTCCCGCAGCCGAAGACAAGATTATGCCTCGTCTCGCAGAGGGGACAGAGCATGCAGCCGGAGCATTGAGTTTTCAGAGCTTCCCATGAATCTTCCATCATTGTTCCTCCCCGCTCTCAGCAAGGGAGAGCAGAATTTCCCGCCTGTTGTTCTCCGGGAACTCCATCACATACTGCAGGAGGAAATTCAGCATTTCCCCCAGCTCCCGTCCCCGGAAGCCCAGCGCCAGCAGGTCATCTCCGGTGACCGCCAGATGCTTCATGGAGAAGCACTCGCCGCTTTTGAGTATGCGCTTTACTTCCTTTGCGCAGCTCCCGCCCCGGAGGGCATCACTGCAGCTGGCAGCGCAGCTCACGGAGTCCACACCGTATCTGTGGAGAAGCTTCTTCCATTCAAGCCTGCTTTTGGGTTTGCCCCCGTATATTATATCCACCGTGTCGCTGCAGCAGCGTATACTGCGGCAGTCCAGCCTCAGGGCGGACAGAAATTCAGAGGCAGAGCGGATGCAGCCGTAGTGGAGCAGAATCACGCACAGCGCAGCCCAGCGGTACATGGCCTTCCTTGGCAGACGGCTGAGCCGGATAAAGCCGATGCTGTCCTCAACCCGCTTTAAGAGAAATCTGTCCAGAAGCCCCAGATCGATAACCTCGAAAATCTTCTCAGGCGCGGGACTCAGCAGCAGCTTTTCCAGCTCCGCCCTTATTCTCTCCGCCGCCACAAAGGACGCAAGGGGCGCCTTCTTCTCAATGGCCTCCATGGTTTTCTCCTCTATGGAGAAGCCCAGCTTTGCAGAGAAGCGGAGGGCCCGGAACATCCTCAGGGCGTCCTCCTCAAACCTGAATTCCGGGTCGCCCACACAGCGGATGATGCCCTTCTCAATATCTGCCATACCGCCGAAGGGGTCTGCAACCAAACCATCAGGGGGCATGGCTATGGCGTTGATGGTGAAGTCCCGGCGGCTCAGGTCTGCGTTCAGATCGCCCACAAAGCTGACGGCGTCCGGGTGCCTGTGGTCCCCGTAATTTCCCTCAGAGCGGAAGGTGGTGACCTCCACAAGGCGGGAATTTATCTTCACCGTGACGGTGCCGTGCTTAAGCCCTGTTGTGAGAGAGCCGGGGAATATCTCCATGACCTCCTGAGGCAGCGCACTTGTGCAGATATCCCAGTCCGCTGGATGGACACCCAGCAGCATGTCCCGCACGCATCCGCCCACGAGATAGGCGAGGTGATTATGAGTCTGTAGTTTAATAAGAACCTGACGAACATATTTCGGAGGAGTGATACTGGCCATTTGCAACTCCCGTAAATTTATTTTGAAGCCGGCAGCCTCCCGCCGCAGCAGGCGGGCACAAGATACACTTGCAATGGGACCGGCTCGGTATTATAATAACCTAAGTTGTTTTCTTAGATTTTAGCATTTTATTTCGTTAATATCAACTTGCAATATCAATAAATCCATTTTAAGGTTTAGGAGCGTTCATATTATGGAATTTGAAAACTATTTGTCCCCCGGCAGAAAAGGCCATCTTGTGGGTATAGGCGGGGTGTCCATGTCATCCCTTGCCGAGGTGCTCAAAGGCATGGGCATATCTGTGACCGGCTCTGATATGAATGAAAATAACCCCAACGTCACTGCCCTGAAGAAAAAAGGCATTAAAATATATGCAGGCCACCACGCGGAAAATATAAAAGAGGATCTGGATTTCCTGGTCCGCACCGCCGCTGTCCACGACGACAACCCGGAGATCGTCCGGGCCCGTGAGCTGGGCATCCCGGTTTTTGAGCGCACCCAGGCCTGGGGGGCAATCTCGAAGGACTACAGCAATGCCCTCTGCATCGCGGGCACCCACGGGAAGACTACAACAACGTCCATGTGCACCCATATCCTCATGGCGGCCGAGAAGGACCCCACCGTCATGATCGGCGGCACTCTACCCCTTTTGAAGGCCGGCCACAGAATCGGGCACGGCAACACGATTATCATGGAGGCCTGTGAGTACTATAACTCCTTCCTCTCCTTCCACCCCACCGTGGCCGTGATTCTGAATATTGAGGCGGACCATCTGGACTTCTTCAAGGACCTTGCAGATGTGGAGCACTCATTCAGGGAATTTGCATCCCGGGTGCCCGCTGACGGCTATGTGGTGGCAAACTACGATGACGCCAACACCATGCACACCCTTGAGGGCCTCGACCGGAAGCTCATCACCTTCGGACTGAGCCCGAAGGCCGATGTCTATGCGGAGAATATCCGCTGCAAAGGCGCAAACAGCCACTTTGACATCATGTATAACGGGAAGCTTTTCACGGATGTTACACTCCATGTGCCGGGCATCCACAATGTGAAAAATGCCCTCGCCGCCGCTGCCGCCTGCATATGCGTGGGTGCGCGGCCCATCTCGGTGAAATACGGACTTGCGGGCTTCAACGGTGCCGGCCGCCGTTTTGAGTTCAAGGGAAAGTACAACGGCGCCGATGTATACGACGACTACGCCCACCACCCCGGTGAGCTGAAGGCCCTGCTGGACACGGTGGAGACGCTGAACTACAAGCGCACCATCCTTGTTTTCCAGCCCCACACCTATTCCAGGACTGCCGCCCTCTTTGACGACTTTGTGACCCAGCTCCGCCGTCCGGAGGTACTGCTGCTGGCAGAGATATTTGCCGCAAGGGAGAAAAATACCATAGGCATCTCCTCCTCCGCCCTTCAGGAGAAGGTGGACGGCTCACTTTTCTTCCCCAGCTTTGAGGAGCTGGAGAACGCCGTCTGCAGAATCGCCCAGCCCGGCGACATTATCCTCACGGTGGGCGCCGGCGACATTTACAAAATCGGTGAGGATATAGTAAAAATGAACCGGGACTGAGACTTTTAAGCAGAACAGAACCCTGAAATTATGCCCTCTCCTCCCCATGGGGAGGAGAGGGCTTTTCGAAGTTAAAAAATCTGTTGCAGTTCCCGGGCTTTTGACTATAATGGAGCTATATATAAAACGGAGGATAAGCTATGAAGGCAATAGTGAGTGTATTTGCAAAGGATGCAAAGGGGATTACGGCCTATGTCACCGGCCTGCTCGCCGGCAAGGAAATAAATATACTGGACATAAGCCAGACCCTTATGCAGGAATATTTCGCCATGATAATGCTGGTGGATCTCAGCGACTGCAGCTGTCCCTTTGATGAGCTGGCCCGCTTCCTGAAGGAGGAAGGGGAGAAGAAGCTGCTTGACATCCACATCCAGCGTCAGGATATTTTTGAGGCGATGCACAGAATATGAGTTATTTGTTAAACAGCAGTGAAATACTGCAGACCATAGATATGATAAACCAGCAGCATCTGGACGTGCGCACGGTGACCATGGGCATAAGCCTTCTGGACTGCGCCGACAGCGACATGAGGCGCTGCTGCGACAAGATTTACGACAAGATATGCAGGAAGGCCGAGAAACTTGTGGACACAGGCTGCGCGATAGAGCGGGAGTTTGGAATCCCCATTGTGAACAAGCGGATCTCCGTCACACCCATCTCCCTTGTGGCCGCGGCCTGCACGGATCACGACTATACGCCTCTTGCCCTTACTCTGGACAGGGCGGCAAAGACAGTGGGCGTGAACTTTATCGGCGGCTTCTCCGCCCTCGCCCAGAAGGGATTTACAGAGAGCGACCTGCGCCTTATAAATTCAATCCCCGAGGCCCTCACCGGGACGGATATAGTCTGCTCCAGCGTGAATGTGGCCTCCACCAAGGCGGGAATAAACATGGACGCCGTGGCCCTCATGGGTAAAATTATCCGCCGCACCGCGGATCTCGCCCCCATAGGCTGTGCCAAGCTTGTGGTGTTTGCCAATGCCGTGGAGGACAACCCCTTCATGGCCGGGGCCTTCCACGGCGTGGGTGAGCCGGAGTGCGTCATAAATGTGGGCGTATCCGGCCCGGGCGTTGTGGCCCATGCCCTCAAGGCCTGCAAAGGGGAGAGCTTCGACACGGTGGCAGAGACGATAAAGCGCACCGCCTTCAAGATAACCCGCATGGGCCAGCTGGTGGCACAGGAGGCCTCAAAGAGGCTGGATGTGCCCTTCGGCATAGTGGATCTGTCCCTCGCTCCCACCCCGGCAATGGGGGACAGCGTGGCTGAAATACTCGAGATAATGGGCCTTGAAAAATGCGGCATACACGGCACGACCGCGGCCCTGGCCCTGCTGAACGACGCTGTCAAGAAGGGCGGCGTCATGGCCTCAAGCCAGGTGGGCGGCCTCTCAGGCGCGTTCATCCCAGTCTCCGAGGATGCCGGCATGATCTCCGCTGTGGAGGCGGGGAGCCTCTGCATTGAAAAGCTGGAGGCCATGACCTGCGTCTGCTCCGTGGGGCTTGACATGATCGCGGTACCGGGGGATACGCCGGCCTCCACCATCTCCGCAATCATTGCGGATGAGGCGGCAATAGGCGTCGCCAACACAAAGACCACCGCCGTCCGGCTGATTCCGGCACTGGGCAAAAAGGTGGGGGAGAGAATAGACTTCGGCGGCCTTCTGGGCTCCGCCCCTGTGATGGAGCTGAAAAGAGGCTCCTCCGAGGAATTCATCGCCCGGGGCGGGCGTATTCCGGCACCTCTCCACAGTCTGAAAAACTGAACACAGAAAAAATAAAAAGGCTGCACCCTGACAGCGGGGTGCAGCCTTTGTCTGTATTGAATTAAATATGTCTCAGCAGGGGTGGTCTATCCTGTCCTCACCTCTGAAATGGTCAAAGAAGGCCCTGATGCAGGCGGAGGAATTCCGGGACACGGCGAGAAAAATCTTGAGCTTGCTCATGGCCTCGGCCTTGGTGATCTCCCGGCAGTAGGGGGAGACCTCCGCATCAAACCAGTAGGTGAGGGAGGAACCGGGGAGATGAAAGCCCGTGCCCAGTTCATAGGTCATTTCAAACCTGGTGCCGGTTATATACTCGTGAATTCTGTCCCCGTCGGCAGATATGATCACAGGGACAAGCCTTTTGAAACCATTGTCGTCGATGGGACAGCGCAGGAAGGCCTCGTCCCCGTGGCAGCGGCAGATATAATATTTCTCCATTTTTCAAACAGACGGTACAGCCCTCTGCACCGCCGACTCCTTTTTAATTTTTGTCAGGCGCACGACACCTTTTAGTTCATTATACCATCCTTTGGAGGCGCGGACAATAGGCATGGGACAAAAGCAGAAAATGAAAAACACTGAGAAATTTTATCCGGACAGAGTTATTTCTGTTGATTTATCGACGCACTCATAGTAAAATGAGACAAGAGTCTGATTGCGGAACATACCAAATTCGTACATATTCACAATTTATAAGATAATTTATAAGGAGGTATGAAACCTTGAAGCATCTCATGTCAGGAAATGAGGCAATCGCCCGGGGGGCCTATGAGGCGGGGGTAAAGATCTGCTCTGCCTATCCCGGGACTCCCAGCACGGAGATTTTTGAGAGCCTGCCCCAGTACAAGGACGAGCTCTACTGCGAGTGGGCGCCCAACGAAAAGGTCGCAGTGGAGGTGGCCTACGGCGCCAGTGTCGCAGGTGTGAGGAGCCTCTGTGCAATGAAGCATGTGGGCCTCAATGTGGCGGCAGACCCCCTCTTCACGGCGGCCTATAACGGCGTCGGTCGGGGCTTTGTGATTGTCACGGCGGACGACCCCAGCATGCACTCCTCCCAGAATGAGCAGGACAACCGCTACTATGCCAAGGCCGCAAAGGTGGCGCTGGTGGAGCCCTCGGACTCTCAGGAGTGCGTGGACTTCATGAAGGCGGCATATGAAATATCGGAGAAATTTGATATGCCGGTGCTCTTCCGCACCACCACGAGGATTTCCCACTCCAAGAGCCTTGTGGAGTTCAGCCCGCGTCAGGAGAAGGAGCCTCTGGAATATAAGCGCAATGCCAGAAAGTACATCTGCGCCCCCGCCAACGCCTATCTGAACCACGCCAAGGTGGAGAAGAATCTGGCGGCCCTCGGGGAATACAGCAATACCTCCCCCCTCAACAGGGCGGAGATGAAGGGCACAAAGGTGGGCGTCATAACCGCGGGAATTTCCTACCAGTACGCGAAAGATGTTTTCCCGGAGGATACCTCCTTTCTCAAGCTGGGCCTCACCTTCCCGCTGCCCATGGAGCTCATAAAGGACTTCGCCTCCAAGGTGGACAAGCTCTATGTGATTGAAGAGCTTGAGGGCTTCATGGAGGAGCAGATAAAGGCCGCCGGCATAGACTGCATCGGCAAGGAGCTTGTGGGCAATATGTATGAGCTCAACCCCCAGATCCTGGCGGAGCGGCTCTTCGGCAAGAAGCCCGAGACCGTGGATGTGGGCCTTCAGGCCGTCCCGAGACCCCCTGCCCTCTGCCCCGGCTGCCCCCACCGCGGCTTCTTCTATACCATGTCAAAGGGCAAGGATTTTGTTGTCACCGGAGACATAGGCTGCTACACTCTGGGCGGCTCGGCACCCCTCAGCGCCGCGGATACCTGCATATGCATGGGCGGCGGCTTCTCGCTGGGCATGGGCATGGCCAAGGCCTTTGAGGTCACAGGCCGCAGGGATAAAAAGGTCTTCGGCGTGGTGGGCGACTCCACCTTCTTTCACAGCGGCATGACCGGTGCGGCGGAGATAATTTACAACAAGGGCAATATCATACCCGTTGTGCTGGACAACTCCATCACCGGCATGACCGGTCATCAGGACAACCCCGGCAGCGGCTACACCCTCCAGGGCGACATTGCCGAGGCAATAAAGATTGAGGACGTGCTGAAGGCCTACGGGTATAAGAATATATTCATCGCCGATCCCCAGGACCTGGCCGCAATGCAGAAGGCCGTAGATGATGCCCTGGCCTCAAAGGAGCCTGCGGCAATCATATCCAGAAGGCCCTGCGTGATGATAAAGAGAATCAAGCACAACTTCGGCCTCTGCGTCGTGGACAGAGACAAGTGCATCGGCTGCAAGAAGTGCCTGAAGGTGGGCTGTGCCGCGGTCATGATAAGAGACGGCAAGTCCTATATTGATCCCACCCAGTGCGTGGGCTGCACGGTATGTGCCCAGGTCTGCCCCGTGCATGCAATTTCCAGAAAGGAGACAAAGTGATGGACAACAAGAGTGCTCTGTTGGTAGGCGTCGGCGGCCAGGGCGCTATTCTGGCTGCAAAAATCCTTGTGCAGGGTCTTATGGAGGCCGGATATGATGTGAAGATGTCCGAGGTCCACGGCATGAGCCAGCGCGGGGGCAGTGTCTCCACCCAGGTTCACTGGGGCAAAAAGGTCTATTCTCCCGTTATCGGAGAGGGCGCGGCGGATATCGTGGTCGCCTTTGAAAAAATGGAGGCCGTGCGCTACTCAAAGTTCCTCAAGCCCGGCGGGATTGCGGTGATAAACGATTACCGCATCGACAGCTCCACCACCGCGGCGGGGCTCTGCGAGTACCCGGAGGGCTGCATCGAGGCCATGGAGAAGAGCTTCAAATGCTTTACGCTTAAGGCCGGAGATATTGCCATTGGGCTGGGCAATGCAAAGTGCATGAATGTGGTGCTCTTCGGCGCCATGACAAAGGCCCTGGGCATGGACGACATCGACTGGGAAGCCGTGATTGCCAAAACCGTGCCGGAGAAATTCCTGGACCTCAATATCAAAGCCTACAGGGCCGGCAGAGAGGCCGCAAAATAATCCGGAGCTCCCGAAAAACAAATAAGAGGCATTAAAAATTCCCTTCCTTTGCAAAATAAAGGAAGGGAATTTCTTGTAGTATCAGGTTTTTAATTCAGTCCCGTCTCCGTCCCACAATGAAGACAAAGCGGAGAAGCTGGGCAAGGGACACTGCCAGAGCCGCCACATAGGTCATGGCCGCGGCCTTCAGCACCTTTCTTGCGCCCTCCAGCTCCTCACCCTCCAGGAGATTTCCGCCCTCAATGGCGGCGAGGGCCCTCTTGCTGGCGTTGAATTCCGTGGGCAGAGTCACAAGCTGGAAAAAGGTGCAGAGGGCAAAGCATATGAGCCCTGCATAGGCGAGCCATGTGAATATCGGGCTCAGGGAGCTGAGCACGAGGCCCAGAATTATGAGGGGCACTGCCAGCTTTGAGCCGAAGTTTGTGATGGGCACTATGGCCGAGCGTATCACAAGAGGCGTGTAATTCTCTGCGTGCTGTACGGCGTGCCCCGCCTCATGGCAGGCGACGCCCACCGCAGCGGAGGAGGTGCCGGAAAACACATCTGAAGAGAGGCGGATCACATTGGCCGAGGGGTCAAAATGGTCGGTGAGGGTCCCGGGGGTCTCCTCAACGGCGACATGGGAGAGGCCGTTTTTATCCAGAACAAATCGCGCCGCCTGAGCGCCGCTTATTCCCTTTACGTTGTACTGATTCCGGTATTTTTTATAGGTGCCCTGAACCTTTCTGTCGGCCCACAGGGCAAAGAGCACCGCCGGCAGCACCATATATACATAGGTCCAGTCGATATACATACTGCTTCCTCCTTGAATTCACAAATTTACGGGGGACAGGGTACAGTTAAAATTTTCTTTATTTATTATACCCCAAAGCGGTCAAAAGAGGAATAGCAGTCGGTGCATAATTTTTTATCTCCGTCGAGGCGGATATGGTCGGCCCCTGTGAGCTCACCGCAGCAGTCGCACACGAAGAATCCCGAGGCGCCCTTTCTCTCGGGAAGTGCGAGCTTTACGGGCTTTATGTCGAAGAGCTCCCTCGGCTCCTTCCCCTGATAGTAGGCAAAGGACTCCGCCCTTGTCATGCCCTCCGGGGCGGGCCTGAGCACAAGCCTCACGCTTTTCCCGTTTTTCAGATTGAAAAGACTGTAGGCCTGCTTGTTGGTCATGTGGAAAAGAAGATTGCTCTTCCCGGCGGTGCAGCCCAGGATAACCTGAATTGCGTCTATGCTGCAGGAATTGTTCTCAGCGATGCAGACAATCTCCTCGTCCTTTGCAAAGCTGATGTCCAGAAGCTCGATGGCGTACAGACTCAGCTTGTAGCCTATGGTGAGCCCGCCGCACTGGTGTCCGTGAAATGCCACCGCTTTTTTCCAGAGTTCCCTGTTTTCGTCCATAGTGATTTTCCTTTCTCAGTCCACAATTACCATGCTGCGGCCGTTCACATCCATGACCTGAGCGGACACATTGTATACATCCTTCAGGGCCTGCCTGTCCAGAATCTCCCTCCCGCCGCAGCGGTACACCCTGCCCTGGCGCAGAAGGAGGAAGCGGTCGCAGAAGCGGAGAGCCAGATTTAGGTCGTGTATGACCACCACAGAGGTGATGCCCCTTCCGGTGCAGATGTCCCGCACGATCTGCAGGACCTGATACTGATTCTGAATGTCCAGACTGCTTGTAGGCTCGTCCAGCAGCAGGAGCTTCGGCTCCTGGGCCAAGGCTCTCGCCAGCATGACCTTCTGCCGCTCGCCCCCGGAGAGCTGGCTCAAGTATCTGCCCCTGAGATGGGAGATGTTCAGCGCCTCCATGGCATGGTGCACAATTTCATGGTCGTTTTCGGTGATGCCCCATTTCATATAGGGGCGTCTGCCCAGCATGACAATGTCATGGACCGTCATCCTGGTGCTGGGTATGCTCTGGGAGACAAAGGCGACATTTTTCGCAATCTCCCGTCCCGGGAGCTTTGTGAGCTCCAGATCATCCATGAGGATTTTCCCGCTCTCCGGGGTGAGAATCCTGTTAAAGCACTTGAGCATGGTGCTCTTTCCCACACCGTTATTTCCCAGAATAGCCATAAAATGACCGTTTTCCAGTTCAAAACTCACATTGTCCAGCACCGCAGGGCCGGATTTGTAGTGATAACAGAGATTTTCCACTTTCAGCATTTGTCTTTCTCCCCCCTGAAAAGAAGATAGAGGAAAAGAGGCCCGCCGAGAAAAGAGGTGATGGCGCCGATGGGCAGCACCACGGGGCTTATTATGAGCCTTGCCGCCAGATCCCCCAGCAGGAGCAGCAGCGCACCCGCCAGAGCCGAGCAGGGGAGGAGGAACACATGGTTGTTGCCCACCACAAGCCGGGCAATATGGGGCGCCACAAGGCCGATAAAGTTTATAAGTCCTATATACGAGACTATCACGGAGGAGCTGAGACAGCATAGAAGCATGTTCACGAGGGTGAGCCGCCTCACGTTTATGCCGAGGCTGATGGCCGTGTCTTCGCCGCTCAGAAGGGCGTTGTAGTCCCAGCGGTGGCAGAAGAAATAAAAGCTCACCAGAAGCACAACTGCGGCAATCTTTCCCACATCGGCCCAGCCGGTATTGCCCAGATTTCCGAAGGTCCAGAACACAAGGGTGTTCAGCTCCACCTCATCGGCAAAATACTGTATGAGGGTGCTGGCCCCGGTGAACATGGCGCTTATGGCCACGCCTGCCAGAACTATGCCCTCCGGTGATATATGCCGGAATTTGCTGAGGCCCAGTATCACAAGGGCCACGGAGATGCTGCCGATAAAGGCGCAGAGGGGGACTGCCAGATTCCCCAGGTTTCCCACACTGCCCATCTTCAGCACGACGATGGCAAAGGCCGCCCCGAAGCTTGCGCCCTGGGACACACCCAGTGTGGAGGACGAGGCCAGCGGGTTATTCAAAATTGCCTGGAGGACACAGCCTGTGATTCCAAAGCCCGCCCCCGCTATTATTGCGGTGCATATTCTGGGGAGGCGGTTATTCTGCACCACCAGATTTATTTTCGGGTCCGAAGCCATGCCGAAGACGGCCCTGACAAGCTCAATGAGTGATGTGCTGTAGGAGCCGCAGCGGAGAGAGACAAAAAATGCCGCAATAAGGCCCAGTGACAGGGCAATCAGGAACCATATGCTTTTTACTCTGTTTTTTCTGAAATACGGATCAGTGACAGTTTCAGCCGAAACTGAGGGCTTCGAGTTCATAGCCGTTCTCCTTCAAATCTTCATAGGGGCTGCTGCCCAAGAGCTGAGTATATATCTCTCCGGCCTTTTCTGCAATGTCTATGTCGGAAAATTCTTCGGGATATATCACGGTTCCGGCATAATAGGCGTCCACAAGGGCCGTCTCCAGATTTGCGGCGTAGGAGCGGAAGGAGATCTGAGAAAAGACCTTGCCCTCTTTAAAGGCTGTGAGACTGTTGT
Organism: Candidatus Limivicinus sp.; assembly: GCA_050943875.1. GTDB lineage: Bacteria > Bacillota > Clostridia > Oscillospirales > Oscillospiraceae > Limivicinus. The sequence goes on from JBMNPZ010000002.1 coordinate 19,318, forward strand.
AAAATTCCGGATTCTTTCCGTAGTCCTCCCTTATAAGGGGCAGACCTTCATGGTCCAGGAATATATAGTCCGGGTCCCAGCTGAGGACCTGCTCCCCGTCGATATCAAAGGCCAGCTCCTGTCCCGTGCTGTCGGCCAGATTGTCGGCGCCCAGCAGGACGAAGGGGCCGTAGTTTGCCTCGGTGCCCTCAAAGCCGTGTATGCCCTTGAAGGACACGCCGCCCACATATACCCGGGGCCTTTCAGAGGCGGCGGAGCTGCGCTCCTTCAGGTCTGCCTCAACATTTTTGAGGTATTCACTGAGCTCCGCAGCCCTCTGCTCCAGACCGTAGAGCTCACCGAGAATTTCAATGGTTTTGAAGGCATTGTCGTCCAGAACTGTGTCACTGCCCGGGACCACCACCACGGGGATTCCGGTCTTGCTCTCCAGCTCGTCCGCCTCCGTATGGGCATAGGCGGACATGACGATGACTTGGGGCATGACATTTATGATCTCCTCGGTGTAGGGCTCGCCGTTGCCGCCGATAACCGGAAGAGAACTGAAATAATCATAATTTACATAGTTATAAAGCCTTGAAAAGGTGGGCTCAGTCTCATAGTCCTCGATGCCTGCCACCAGGTCCTGAGCGCCCATATATACGGTGTAGCGCAGGGCACCCACACCCACACAGACTATACTCTCCACTTTTTCGGGGACTCTCACCTCACGGCCTGCGCCGTCGGTGATTGTGCGCGTGTCTCCGGTATTCTCCTCGGCAGGGGCCTGAGAACAGCCCGCCGCAGAGACGAGCACGAGTACAGCCAGAATTAAAGTCAGCATTTTTTTCATAAAATACACCTCGCGGGATCATATTTAATCAACATATTTTAGCAAAGGGCAAAAGCCGGCACAAGCCCCCCCGGGGGATATAAAAGCGTTAATAAAAGGGACTTTATTAAAGGTAAAGTCCCATGAATGTTAAGCTTTGCCGCGGCGGCCTCAGATGTCCAGCTTTGTGATAAATTTGCGGTAGAACACCCCGCAGGCGATGAAGCCCGCAAGTTCCGAGATGGGGAAGGCCAGCCACACAAGCTCCAGCTTCCCGGTGAGGGAGAGGAGGTATGCCGCAGGGAGCAGGACTATCATCTGCCGTATGAGGGACACCAGCAGACTGTAGAAGGAGCTGCCGCAGGCCTGGAGCACGGAGGATTTCACAATGGACACGGCGGCCAGGGGAAATATGAAGCATATTATCCGCAGTGCCGGGATGCCTATGGCCAGCATGTTTTCCCCCGCGTTGAAGAGGGACAGCAGCGCCTTCGGGAATATCAGCAGCACCAGGGCACCCAGCGTCATCATAACAAGGGACACCGCCGTGGTGAGCTTTATTGCCGACATCATCCTGTCTCTCTTTCCTGCGCCCATGTTGTACGAGACTATGGGCACAAGGGCGTTTGTCATTCCGAACAGGGGCAGGAAGAAAAAGTTTTCCAGCTTGTAGTAGACACCCAGAACCGCGGTGGCGGTGGAGGTGAAGCCTATGAGTATAAGATTCAGGCAGAAGTTCAGCACACTTGTCATGGACTGCATCACGATAGAGGGCAGCCCAATCTGATAGATGCGCTTTACAATGGAGCCGTCGGGCCTGAAGCCCCGCATGGATATGGAGATGTCCTTGTTTTTTCTGTGGTTTATGTATATGCCGAGAAAGGCGGCGATGATCTGGCCTGCGACAGTGGCATAGGCGGCCCCGGCCACCTTGAGGTCAAATACAAAGATGAAGATGGGGTCAAGTATAATGTTTATCACCGCGCCCACAACCTGAATCACCATGGATTCCACGGCCCTTCCGGTGGCCTGCAGGAGTCTCTCAAAGCAGAACTGTCCAAAAAGCCCGAAGGAGAGCCCCACGCATATACGGAAGTAGTCGGCGCCGTATTTTATTATCTCCGGATCCTCGGTCTGCATACGGAAAAAGGGCCCCGCCAGACTGAAGCCTATGAGGGCGAAGACCAGAGACTGGACAATCCAGAGAAAAATCGCGTGATTTGCGATCACATTGACCTGCTTCCGGTTCCCCTCACCCAGACTCCTGGAGAGAAAGGCGTTGACGCCCAGATTCGTACCCACCCCGAAGGCGATGAGCATATTCTGCGCGGGAAAGGCCAGAGATACCGCAGAGAGGGCATTTTCACTTATTCTGGACACGAATACACTGTCCACCACATTGTAAAACGCCTGGAGCAGCATCGAGAGCATCAGCGGCACGGCCGTTGAAAAAAGCAGCTTTGGAATGGGCATGACACCCAGCTTGTTTGTCTCTTCCATATGTAAACGGAGCACCCTTTCTCTTTCCCGCCTGTGAAGCACGGGGAATTTATCTTAAAGCAATATTATACATTTTATAGATAAATCAGTCAATAACAGAGCTTATCCCGGACAAAAGCTGTCCGTCTCCCCAAGAATTCCCACAATATCGGAAAAATCTTACATAAATTCAGAACAACAGCGAAAAATATTCGTCAGATATTCTGTGAACCGGCGAAGCGGCAGAAAATCAAAATAAACTGTGGAATTATGCCTCCTCAACTGGTAAAATAGACTCAAGCTATGTTTGTATCGGCGGAGGTGTATTATGAAAAGAACACTTTCTCTGCTTCTGGCCTCGGCGCTCCTGCTGCTCTGCGGCTGCGGCAGCAAGGCTCTGCCCCGGCAGGAGACGGGACAGGATGGCGGACATATAATCGCGGATATAGGTGTGTCCCCCCAGCCTGCCCGGCCGGAAATCCTGCACTTTTATGAGGAGAGGGAGTACTTTGATGACTGGGACGGGGACACAAGGCTCTGCCATGTGGAGTACCCCCTTTTCACCCTGGACAATGAGGATGCGGCGGACTTCCCCGGCCTGAACGCCTCGGTGGAAGAATTCAACGCCCAGTCTTCCCGGATCGGCGCGGACATCCGCGGAGAGCTCGCGGGGGGTGCACTGGAGTTCAGGGAGCTGGATGAGGAGAATTTCAGTGAGTTTTTCCATGAGACCAGATGCTTTATCCCCAGGGCGGACAGCAGGGCCGTGAGCATACTGAGCGCGGTGAATAAATTTACCGGCGGCCAGTACAACGACTACTACTTCCGCTGTGCCAATTTTGACACGCTCTCCGGGCGGCAGCTGAGCCTCGAGGATGTCATGACCGACACGGCGGCCCTGCCGGAGCTATTGGCACAGCAGCTTCTGGAAAACTATCCGGAGGCGGAGTTTTTCGGCCTTGAGGAGAGCCTGGAAGCCTATATGGAGGACACCGCCGCCTTTACCTGGTCGCTGGATTACGGCGGGCTCAGCTTCTATTTCAGCCCCTATGAGCTGGCACCCTACGCAGACGGGCTCCTCACGGTCTCCCTCAGTTTTTCCCGCTATCCGGACCTCTTCAGCGAATATTACATAAGCACGCCTTCAGCCTATGCCCAGCCCATAATCGCAGGGAGGGCCATGAACTATGACCTGGACCTGGACGGCAGGAATGATGAGATAAGCACTAGGGCCGCTGCAAATGAGGAGAGCGGGCTTATTGAAAAGCTGGAGATCGGTGTTAACGGCAGGGAAATCACCGTCAGCACCGGAATAAAGGACTATGACGCCTATGTGCTCCGGGCCGGCCCAGGGAGAAGCTATCTCTTTATAAATGCCGCCAATCTCAGCAGCCACGGCTACATAAGCGTATATAAGCTGAACCGCAGCGGCGCAGAGCTTGCGGGGATGCTCTACAATACAAGCCTCCAGGCGGCGGGATTTACAGACTTCTGCCCCGGAAAACCTGTGCTCACGGATCCGACAGAATTCCGGATGGGCACAAGGACAGAGCTTCTGGGCACCATGACAGGGATTAAAAGCTATCACACAGGGAATTCCGGCCTGCCGGAGAGCGACGAGGAATTTTATGCCCTTGACTCCGACACGGTGCTCACCTCGAAGCGCAGCTTCATAACTGCCACGCTGGACCCCCGCACCGGCGGAGGCTCCGGCTCCACCGCGAATATTCCCGCCGGCACGAAGTTTTATTTCTGGCGCAGCGACGGGAGGAGCTTTGTGGATATGTACACCGATGCAGGAGTGTACTGCCGGCTCTATGTCAGCGGAAAAGGAGAGGGACAGCAGGTAAACGGCATGCCGGCGATGGAGAGCTTTGACGGAATAAAATTTCAGGACTGACTGGGATTTTCAATATCGGCCTATAATAGAAAGATATCAGGAGGTAATGCAAGTGAGTAAACTGAGCAGTATGCCCGCAGGCGGCGTAATAGTAATTGTCCTTATTGTCTGCCTTTTTGTACTGGCGGCAATCATGCTCTTCGGAGTGTGTGCCCGCTACAGACGCATTTCCCGCATGATTTCAGGAAACAATCTTGAGTCGAAAAATGCCTTTCTCCGCTGTGCGGTGAATGATTATGCCGCGGCCTACAAGCGCTACGGCAATGATGTGAACACACCGGCGATCATATCAAACGCCATGAGCAGCAAGCTGTCATCGGCCCTTTTCTGTGAGCGCTTCCTCAACAACGCGGTCTCGCTTTTCGTCACGCTGGGCCTTTTCGGCACCTTTCTGGGCCTGAGTCTATCGGTGGCCTCCCTCACGGAACTCATCAGCTACAGCAACACCTCAGAGTGGCTCAGCGTCCTGGACAGCGTGGGCGGCGGCCTGATGTCGGCGCTCTCCGGCATGGGCGTCGCCTTCTATACCTCCCTTGTGGGTGTCGCCTGTTCCATAGTTCTCACGGTCTTAAGGGCAATATTCAATCCCGAGGGTCTGAGGGAGAAGCTGTCGGTGCAGATGGAGCTCTGGCTTGACCACACAGTATCTCCCACGCTCTCCACTATGGCCGCGAAGGACGACGCCCAGCTTGTGCATCAGATGATAGATGCCCTCAACGCCACCGCCGACAGCATAGAGGAGAGCCTCAGCAAGACCACTTCCGGCCTCCAGCAGACTCTGGATGCCAGCCGCAGCCACCTGAACGCTTTCAACAAGACGGTGAACAGCTTCAACGAGGGCGTGAGGGACTTCTCCGAATTCAACTACAATCTCCGGGGCACCATTGAACGCATGGATATCTCCGTGCGGGATCTGGTCTCAGCCATGCGGCAGGCCGGACGGGATATTGAGAGAGGTGCCGGAAAATGAGGAGGAATTACTCGGGACGCAGTGACGCCCTTGTGAACTCCTCCCAGGGCGAGCAGGGCTTCTGGCCGTCCTATGCGGATATGATGTCCGCCGTCGCGCTGATACTCTTTTTCCTGATGCTGCTCTCATATATCCAGAATCTTATCACCGGCAATGACCTCCAGAACACTCAGGAGCTGCTGGATGACACACAGGCAAAGCTTGAGCTGACCATCGGCAAGGTGAAGGACGCGGAGGAGGAGCTGAAGAATATAACTCTGGATCTGAACACTGCAAAGCAGACCCTCTCCGACCAGAAGGACGAGATTGCAAAGCAGCAGTCTATCATATCGGAGCAAAAGAATTACATGTCTGCCGCAGATGAGGAACTCGTGGCCATGCGGAGCCAGATGCAGACCATCGCAGTGCTGCGCCTCTCGATTCTTGAGCAGATAAGGGACAGCATTGTGGAGGTCATGGGCGACGCCTCCAAGGTGAATATCGGGGAAAACGGCAATATCATCCTCAACGAGGGCGTGCTCTTTGATTTGGGCTCCTCCGAGATTAAGCCCGAGAGCAGGGCCGTGCTGGACAAGCTGATTCAGGTTTTCGGCACCTTTCTCTATGACAGCGAGAACGCCAAATACGTGGACAGCATAGTTATATCCGGACATACCGACATCACCGGCACCGACGAGGAGAACCGCAGACTCTCCACTGACAGGGCAAATTCCGTCCTCAGCTATCTTCTCACCCAAAACGGCGGCGGCCTCGGCCCCTATGCGAAATATTTCTGCGCCGCGGGCTACGGCTCCACCAGACCTGTTGCGGACAACGGCACCGAGGAGGGGAGGGCCACCAACAGGCGCATTGAGATTTCCATGATTCTGAAGGATGAGACAGTCCTTGACATAGTGGATGACTATCTAAAAATTGAGTTGCCGGAGCCGGATAAGGTCCCGATACCGCCGGTTTCAGGCCCCGTTCCTAAAAATTAAAATCGGACAAAACAACAAAAACCCCGAAGCTTTCAATAAAACTTCGGGGTTTTGAAAATTTAATGTGATTTTCAGGGGTTCATGGTGTAGTTGGGTGCTTCCTTGGTTATATAGATATCGTGGGGATGGCTCTCCTTGAGGCCTGCGGAGGTGATGCGGACAAAGCGGCTGTCAGTGCGGAGCTCCTCAATATTGTGGGCGCCGCAGTAGCCCATGCCGGAGCGGAGGCCGCCCATCATCTGATATATTGTCTCTGAGACGGGGCCCTTGAATGGGACGCGGCCCTCGACGCCCTCGGGGACAAGCTTCTTGTTGTTCTGCTGGAAGTATCTGTCCTTCGAGCCGTGCTGCATCGCGCCGAGACTGCCCATGCCCCGGTACACCTTGAACTGGCGGCCCTGGAACACCTCGGTCTCACCCGGGGCCTCCTCACAGCCTGCCAGCATGGAGCCCATCATCACGACCCTGCCGCCGGCGGCGATGGCCTTGACTATATCACCGGAGTATTTGATGCCGCCGTCTGCTATGACGGGGATGCCGTATCTGTCGCCCATCTCTGCGCACTGGAGAACAGCGGTGATCTGGGGCACACCTATGCCGGCAACTACGCGGGTTGTGCAGATGGAGCCGGGGCCTATGCCCACCTTTACGCAGTCCGCGCCGGATTTTATAAGAGCCTCGGTGGCCTCCGCGGTGGCGACATTGCCGGCGATGAGCTGCACATCCGGGAATTTCTCCTTCACCAGTCTCACGCTGTTCATTATATTGGCGCTGTGGCCGTGGGCGCTGTCCAGAACGAGGGCGTCAACCCCCGCATCGATGAGGGCGGAGGCCCTGTCCAGAACATCCTTTGTGGCACCGATTGCGGCGGCGCAGAGAAGTCTTCCGTTGCTGTCCTTGGCGGAATTGGGGTATTTTATAACTTTTTCTATGTCTTTTATTGTGATAAGGCCCTTGAGCTTGAAGTCGCTGTCCACTATGGGCAGCTTTTCAATGCGGTGCTCCCGGAGGATGGCCTTGGCCTCATCCAGAGTGGTGCCCTCAGTGCCGGTGACAAGGCCGGTCTTGGTCATGACCTCGTCTATGCGGCGGCTCATGTCGGTCTCAAACTTCATGTCACGGTTTGTGATTATGCCCACAAGCCTGCCGTCGTCGTCCACAATGGGCACACCGGAAATGCGGAATTTTGCCATAAGTGCGTCTGCGTCGCCCAGGGTGTGGCCGGACTTGAGGAAGAAGGGATTGGTGATTACGCCGTTTTCCGAGCGCTTTACCAGATCCACCTGCTCAGCCTGGCTGTCGATGCTCATATTCTTGTGTATGACGCCGATGCCGCCCTCCCGCGCGACTGCGATGGCCATGCGGTACTCGGTGACAGTGTCCATTGCGGCACTCATCACAGGTACATTCAGCTTGATTTTCTTTGTCAGATTTGTGGTCAGATCCACATCTGCAGGCAGGATGTCACTCTCTGCCGGAACCAGCAGCACATCGTCAAAGGTGAGACCTTCACCGACAAAACGCTGAGAATACAAATTTTCAAGACCCATAGCAAATTACCTCCGCATCCTTTTTAATGTATTTTACTCCGGCAGGGCTCCGCCGCAGCAAGCTGAAAAACAATATTTAAAAATAAATATTAGGCACATTCTAGCAGAATAGGGGAGTATGTCAACACTCACTGCTGATTTTCTCCACTTCTGGCATAATAGAATATATATTGCTGGGCAAGTCCGGCATATTCACCAAGACTGTCCGGGTCGAAGTCCGGCGGAAAATGTTCCTTAAGCGCCCGGCGGATCCACACATCTATGGGGAAAGCCTCCATATGCCGCAGCCCGAAAAGCACGACGCAGTTTGCCACCTTTTCCCCTATGCCCCTCAGCTTCAGAAGCTCATTTTTGGCGCTGAGATAGTCCGTATGTATGAGGGAGTCAAGGTCAAGGCTGCCCTCACTCACCGCCCTTGCCGCGGTGAGAATATACTCCGCCCTGTAGCCGCAGCGGAGCACGGCGAGGTCTGACTCACTGAGCCCAGCCAGCCTTTCCGGAGATGGGAAGGAGAAAAGCTGCCGTCCGTCAAACTCAAATTCTTCGCCGTAGCTCCGGCACAGCCTCTCCACAATCCCCTTGATCCTTTTTATATTGTTGCACTGGGAGATAATAAAGGAGCAGAGCACCTCCCAGGGCTCCTGACGGAGTATGCGGATGCCCATGCCGTACTTTACGCAGTTTTCCAGATATTCACTGCCCCTGAAGCCCCGGCTTATCTCACAGTAATCCCGGTCCAGGTCGAAATAGTCCCGCCAGAGGCCCGGGGGCGCATCCGACCTTATATAGACGCCGCCGTCCTCCTCCCGGATTTCGGCACCATGTCCTCTCACAACGCCGCTGTATACGCCCTCTTCATCCGGATTCCAGCGAAAGCACTGGCCGCATTCAAAGGTCTTGACAATGTCGAGCTCCGAAGCCTGCGCAAGCAGGAGCCCGCGGCCTTTTTCAGCCATCCCCCTCACCTCACATTTATAATATATTTACACCCATAATAATACGCTGCAGCCCTGTTTTCAAGCTTTTCCGACTGCTTGATTTTAAAGCGGGCTTTATGTTATAATTTCAGGACAGATATGTATTTTGACAAAATCGAGGAGATTTAATTGCCGTGAATACTTTATGGTTTATATTCCGCTGCCTTGCCCTCTGGGCGGCAGTCATATTTCTGCCTCTCGGCACGGGCAGACTTTTCTTCCACCGAAATGAGTTTAAAAACGGGATGGTGTATCTCTTTGGCATGTGCGCCTCCCTGAGCTTTTTTGAACTGCTGTACCTGCCCTTTTTCTTCCTGGGCCTGTCCTTTTCACTGCTTACCGCGGTTTATTTTGTAATTACAGTGCTGGCTTCGATGTACGGATTTGTCCTCGGGGCGAAAAATAAGGCTGCGCCTGCACCGCCCCGGGAACCGCTGGAGAAGGGCGAAAAGATTGCTCTTGCGGTGGCCGCCGCCGTTGTGCTTTTCCAGATTCTCAGGGTGACTTTCGGCGCAGGAACCTGGAATGTAGACGATGCCTGGTATCTCAGCATTGCAAACACCGCGGTGGATACAGATACAATCATGCGCTATGATGCAATCACAGGGCTTCCCTTTGACTATACGGAGCATGTGGCCGAAAACTTTGAATATGTATTTTGTCCCTGGCCTCTTTTCTGGGCTATGTTTTCAAGGCTTTATCAAATACACATAACTATTCTCATGCGCACGGTACTGCCCTGGCTTTTCATTTTGATTTTCTATTATGTGCTGTGGCTCCTGCTGGAATTTATTTTTAAAGATGACAGAAAAAAGGCCATATTTGCGCTGTGCTTTGCAAGTGTATTCCTTGAGTTGGTTTCTGTGGCAATGAATTTGAAAACCACCTGGATTCTGTGCTATCCCTGGATGGGCAAGGGCTTCGGGCCCAGCGTGCTGTGCGCCGTCTCGCTTTATTTCTTCCTGTGCACGGAGGATGAGACAAGACCTCTTCAGCGCCGCAGTCTGTGGATTGGGATATTTCTTGCGAATACCGCCGGCTGCATGGTGGCCTCAAGCTGTGCCGAGCTTGACCTTATCATTCTGGGCTGCTGGGGCCTTGTATATGTCATAAGGACAAAAAAGTTTTCGGTTATCTGGAAGCTTGCGCTCTCGGTAATTCCCTGCCTGTTTTTAATGGCAGGACATCTCATACTGGGCTGAGGAGGTGCTGATATGCTGAACAGTCTGAAAATTATTCTGGATGAGACTCTGAATATTTATAACCTTGCAACCCTCAACGGAAAGCTTTTTATTCCATTTTTCATATGCTGTATATATCTGCTCCTGTCCAATCGTGAAGAGGACAGGAGGGCCAGGAACTATCTTGTCTATCCGTCTCTGGTGCTTTTCTTTTTCCTGTTTAACCCGGTTCTTATACATTACATGTGCAAGTACATTGCGGTGGACGAGCGGATAGTCAGGATTTACTGGCCGCTTCCCATGGAAATTGTGATGGCCTACTGTCTTGTGAGCTTCTTCACCCGGATTAAGAAAAACTGGAAACGTGCAGTTTTGCTTATATCGGCCGCCTTTATTCTGCTTCTCGGTACGGGAGGGGCCCATGCGGGTGTCTCCTACGAGATGGCCGGGAATCTCTATAAGATGCCCAAGGGCACGAAGGAGGTCGCGGACAATATCTATGAGCTGAGTCTCCATGAGGACTGCGATGTCATAATGCCCCTTGACATTTTCTTCTGGATAAGAGAGTATAAGAGCTCCATACATTTCCCCTATATCCGGCTGACCAGTGCGGCATATAAAATTTACGGGCTGGAAGATCTGGACATGCTGGGACAGCTCGGCAGGGACGGCGGATGCAGGTTCATAGTCGTAAATACCAGTGAGCCCAGCAAGGGCAGTCTGGAGGATTACAGCTATATAAAGATCAGAGAAATCGATGGTCAGGATACAATTTATGAGATCTACGCTTTAATGGAATGACCTGATAAATCACACGGCAGAATAAAAAGACTCCCGCGGCTTCAAACCGCGGGAGTCTTTGTTTTAAGTTTTGAATTTTCAGGCGATTATGCGTCTGGCCTCAAAGCCTCTTGTACTGTAATGCCCCGAGAGCTCGGAGATTATAACACCGGTGGTGGAGTTGGAGGCATGGACGAATTTGCCGTCCCCTATGTATATTCCGGCATGGCCGATGTAGCTGCTGCCTGAGTAGAAGCACAGCACGTCACCGGGCTGAAGCTCCGAGGGCTCCACATGGACGCCGTTTCTGGCCTGGTCGTTTGCAACCCTGTTGAGGGTGTAGCCAAACTGCCTGTAGACATAGTACACAAGGCCTGAGCAGTCAAAGCCTGTCTCCGGTGAGGCGCCGCCCCAGCAGTAGTTATAGCCCACAAACTGCAGGGCATAGTTTGCCACATTCTGACCGGTGGCGCTGCCCGCGGGCGTGGATGGAGATCCGCTCTCCTCAGCGCCTGAGTTATCCTCAGTGCCGGAGGAATAACTGCCCTCTTTGACATAGCTTGCATATACAAAGCCCGGAGTGCCCTCATAGCTCACCTGTGCCCAGTCGCCCTGGACAGCCATAAGCAGGACCTTGTTCCCGTAGAAAAATTCACCCAGAATTGCGGAGGTCATTGAGGGACCGCTGCGGAAGCGGACATTGTTGCCGGTGATATAGGCCTCTCTGCCCTTCAGCTCTTCCGGAGCCTCTGTCTCCTGAGGAATTTCCACAGGGGGCTCCGTGGCCTCAGGCTTTTCAGCTTCTCCGTCCTTGTTTCCGGAGGAGCCTGCACTGCCTGTGCCGGGTTTAAAACTGGCCTCATTGTTTATGAGTACATAGTTTCCGTAGACATAGCCCAGTACATCGTCAATAATGCACCGGTACCAGCCGTTTCCGGCATCACCCACAACTCCGATGGTCTTGCCGGTGTTGTAGGAGCCGAGAATCGAGTAGTTCGTGCCGGGGCCTGAACGGAAGCGCACATAGGTGCCGAGAATATAACCCGGGACACTGTCCGGAACTTCAGGCTTCTCAGTGGGAACCGGTGTCGGCACAGCCTCATCATCCGGCGCCGGAGTTTCAGCAGGTGCTGCACTGGGCTCCGGAGAAGCGGCTGGAATCGTCTGCTGGGTGCCGGGCTCCGGATTCATGGGCACGGGCTGCTGAGTCGGTGCCGGAACAGGGGGAGTAAAATTCGGCAGAACCGGATTTCCCGGCGCTGCAGAGGAGCCCTGATAATAGCCGTCGGGCATAGGCAGACCGTAGCCGGGATTTTCCGGAATACCGCCGCCTGCAGCAGGGGACTGCTCCGCCGGGGCGGGGGGCGTAAAGCCTGAAAAGCTTCCGCCGGAAATATACTGACTGTAGATGTAGCCGGGCTGCCCGTCTATATAGCAGGCTGTCCAGCCCCCCTCAGAGCCCACAACGGTGACCTCCTTGCCCTTGTTGTATTCACCCAGCACAGAGTGGGCGGAGGAGGGCCCGCTGCGGAAGCGCACATACATCGCATTTATGTAGCCTGTATTGCCGCTGCCGGAGGCAGGAGGAGGGGTGAAGTCAGGTGCGGCCGCAGGGCTGTCCCCGGTCATGTTGAGATACGAGGAGGATATAAAGCCGCTGCAGCCGGCACAGGAGACCGCATACCACGAGGGGTTGGAGCGATCGGTCACATTGACCTCAGCACCGCTGTCAATCGTGGCAATAACATTGTAGTTTGTACCCGGACCCGATCGAAAATTGACGCCGTCACCCATAACGATTGCGGCCTCGGCAGAGGCCGGAACAACAAGCATTGTACCTGCTATCACGGCGGCGCAGAGGGTCCTGAAGATTTTCTTGCGCATTTAAAACAAATCCTTTTATATTTATTTGGAGGACAGTGCGCGTTCAAGCCAGACAGCTGCCACATCAACTGCAAGATAGAGACTGTCTTTCTCTGTCCTCTTCACAATTCTGTCCCGGGATTTGACAGAAGGATCTGTGAGCTGAAGCTGAACGGATACTTTGGTGGCCACATCAAGGTCTTTCACCTTTTTTGTTTCCAGAATCTGCATCATGATGATGTACTTGTCGGCAAAGCTGCCGTAATAGATTATATTATCCTTTCGCTGGAAAGGATGTCCCTTATACTCCAATTTATCAGCCAATTAAAGCACCTCCAGTAATGTAACTAAAATGTAACATAATGAATCAAAATTGTCAACAGGAAAAAAGTAGCAAATACGTTGATTTTACACTAAAAAAACGCTGGTTTGCGGTAAATAACTTATTTTTGACAAATTATAGAAAATATTTATCCAAAGGTCATTCCGCCGTCAAAGCCGCCGCCGAAGCCTCCGTCACCGAAACCGCCGCCGCCGAAGCCTCCGTCACCGAAACCGCCGCCGAAGCCTCCTCCAAAACCGCCGTCACCGAAACCGCCGTCATTGAAGCCTCCGTCGCCGAAAAGTCCGCCGCTGTTGGTTTCAAAATCGTCCTCCACGGGAGGCGGATCCAGAATCCCGAAAATACCGGTATTTTCGCCGATATAGGGGTAGGTGAAGGCTCTGTACTCCAGCCCGTCGTGGAGGGGCTGCATGACCTTTTTCCAGAGCTGGGCCGCGGGGTTTCCGGACACATTGATGGTCTCGGGCTGGTCAAAGCCGGTCCACACGGCCGCCACATAATAGGGGGTGCAGCCGCAGAACCAGCGGTCCTTGTAGTCACCTGAGGTGCCTGTTTTGCCTGCGACCGGCATATTGTACATCCTTGCCTCTCTGCCGGTGCCGTTTTCCACGGCGTTCTGCATCATATAGGTCATGGTATAGGCCGTGTTGGGCTTAAATGCCGCGATAGTCTCGGGGGCATTGTCTATAACTGTATTTCCGTCATAGTCCGTGACAAAGGAGAAGCTGCGGCCGTAGGTAAATATGCCCTCGTTTACGAAGGAGCAGTAGGCCTGGGCCATCTCCCTCACGGTGGCACCCACGGTGAGCTGTCCCAGAGCCATGGGGGCATAGGACGCGTCATCGGGCACAAGGCTCGTGAAGCCAAGCTTTGTGGTCAGGAAATTATATGAAGTCTGAGGACCCAGCTTGTCGATTATCTGGGCCGCCACCGTATTCAGTGAATACTGCAGCGCCTGGTATATGGTGACCACGCCGTAGTAGACATTGCTGTCATTGGCGGGGTACCAGTCCACGCCGCTGAGGTGTCCGCCGGCGGAGTCGTTTACAAGAGTCGTGGGAGTGATGAGGCCGTTTTCCACTGCCGGGCCGTAGGAGGCCAGAGGCTTTATGGAGGAGCCGGGCGATCTGTATGTTCCGGTGGCCCTGTTTAGACCGAAGTTTATGGTCTTTTCGCCCACGCCGCCTGCAAGGCCCAGGATCCGTCCGTCATAGGGGTTCATCACCACTATGGCACTCTGGAGCTGCTGGTCGCCGGAAGTTCTGGGTATGGCGTTCAGATCCTTGTATACGGCGTCGACACTGGCCTGAACACTGGTGTCAAGGCAGGAGTAGATCTTATATCCGCCGTTATAGACAAGGGTGGAGGCCGCCTCACGGCTTATGCCCTTGCGCTCCATGAGAGCATTTATTACATCCTCGATTACGACCTCTTCGTAGTAGCTGTAGATCTTCTGCTGATATTCCTCCTCGGGGCTGCGGGAGAACACAAGCTCCTCTGCCACGGCGTCGGTATACATCTGGTAATCGATGTAGCCCTGTTCGTACATTTCCCGGAGTATTGTCTCCTGGCGCTCCTTGTTGTTCTCTTCATTATAGAAGGGGTCAAAGCGGGTCGGCATATTCGTTATGCCCACAATGGCCGCGCACTCCGCAAGGCTCAGGTCCGAGACATCCTTGCCGAAATAGGTCTGGGCCGCGGTCTGCACGCCCCAGCAGCCCTCGCCGAAGTAGACTGCGTTGAGATACCATTCCACAATCTCCTGCTTGTCGTACCTCTTTTCCAGCTCCAGGGCACCGAAAATTTCCGTGAGCTTTCGCTGGACCGTGATCTCATCCTTGCCGGTGAGGTTTTTTATAAGCTGCTGGGTTATGGTGGAGCCGCCGTAGCTGTTCTGCATGGTGGCGAACATCTCCACAAAGGCACCCGCCGTGCGGTACCAGTCCACACCCTTGTGCTCGTAAAAGCGCTTATCCTCGATGGAGACCAGAGCCTTTTCCATATACCAGGGGATATCCTCGTAGTCCACCCATATACGCTTTTCCTTGCCCGCAAGGGTGCTGAGCTCACGCCACTCGCCCCCGGCATCCTGATAGTATATGGTGCTGGACTGATTCAGCTTATAGTCGTCAAGGGAGAGCTCCAGATCCGGTGTGAGACAGGTCTTTACATAGTAGGCAAAGACACAGGCAAAAAGCATTCCGCTGATCGCAAGCACCAGGAGCACCGTGCCGAACACCTTGAAAAATGTGCTGAAAACGGTGCTGACCATGTCCGCGGCGGCTCCCAGAGCCTTGCCGGCGAAACGGGCGGCTTTCTTCTGCTTCCTGCCTGATGAGGCGGGCATGACACCGCTCTCTGCAGACATGCCATTCATGCGGCCGGTATCGCCTGCGTGCTTCGGAGCCTTCATGCGTCCGGTACTGCCCGCGTGCTTCGGAGCCTTCATGCGGCCGGTACTGCCGCTATTTCTGTCACTGCTGGTATTCACCTGAAATAAAGCACCTCCCTGTGAGGATTATATACATATATATGCTGACTCAAGCTTTAGACTGAACTGTTTTTACATATTTAAGCGCAATAACACTAAAAAAACATTATAACACAGAATGTCAAGACAGAGTGTACAATTCTTAAATTTTATCTGCCTTTCTGTCAGCCCTGGCGATTTGCCGCCATATGTATATTTTCCCAAAATGGGAGGATAATAAAACAGTAAACATCGCGCTTATGCGGCGAATGAGCCATTTGAAGAGGTTGCTGTCATGAAACTTAAAATAAGAGCGGGTATTCTGGCTGTACTGGTCACTCTGGCGGCCTACTGCGCTGCGGGAGCTTTGAAAAGTTTGAAGCCCTCCGATCCGGGCGAACTCCCCAAAGAGATATATGCCAGATTTTCCATGAGAAAGAACGGGGCAGAATACAGTCTCAGGTGCTGTGACGGATTTGTTGCGGTATATAAAAACCCGGGGGGACGATCTCCGCTGTCTGTGACAGGGATAGAGGTCTCCGGCCTCCGCGGCGCCGACAGGGCCATGCTTGAGAAGGGAATCCCGGTCACCGACACCCGGGAGCTGCTGACTCTGCTGGAAGATCTGGGCTCCTAAAAAACTATTGATTTATCGCCGGACTTGGGTTACAATATTTACAGACCAGGTTGGAGGTAGTTTGCATGAGTGAAGACTACGGCAGCGATTTTGTCACCATAGTGGATGATGACGGCCAGGAATTTGAGCTTGAAGTTCTGGATTCCATGGATTATAACGGCAGCAGCTATGCTGCCTTTCTCCCCGCTGATATGGATGAGAATGACCCGGATTACGGCATAATTATTCTCCGCTCCGTGTTTGATGAAAACGGGGACGAGCTCTTTGAGACGATTGATGACGATGCTGAGCTGGACGATGTCTATCAGCACTTCATGACACTCCTCTTTGACGATGAGGATGAGGAATAAGTTCCCTTTGCGGGCAGTATAATAGATATGCCCGCGAAAAGAACTTTACTGTAAAGCAGTATAAAAAAGTTCCTGCTGTGTGCGTGCAGCTCTTTTCAGAGCCTCACGGCCCATTAAACCCACATCTTTTATAAGGGATGCTGATTTGATTCTGTGGATTGCAGGCCTCCCGGCTTCGGAAGTAGGAAGCGTGAAACAGAACTTAGGCGACCCACCTGCCTTTTTGTGCAGGTTATAACTGGGCCGACACGGCATTTGCGGGGCACTCCTCCGGATTTATTCCGGAGGAGTTTTTTCTGCGGCTCAATTGCCGTTGCACTAATTTGCTTTTTGACTTATAATGCAGAAAAAGACGATTACCTTGGGAGAAATAATACTGGAGGACGGTCGGACATGGAGAAAAAGCAGACTTCTTTTATGGATTATACGGAGGGCCTTCTGCGCCGTATTCCAAAGTTTATGGTATTTGTTTTCATAGCCTCCGTGCTTGTTTTCTGCCTGATCCACGGGTACTGCATGACAAATCAGTTTGTAAATCAGGACAATGCACTTATAAGCAGCGGCTACGGCGGTATATACGGCAGCCTATACGGCAGCCTATACGGCGGTGACGGCGGCCTGAATTCCGGCCGCTTTCTGCTGGGCGCCGTGAGCTCACTGTCCTCAAACTACACGATGCCCTGGCTTATAGGACTCCTGTCGGCGGTATATTTCGGCTTTTCCATGTGTGCCGTTGTCCGGCTTTTTGACATAAAGCACCGGCTCAGTGCAGTTTTGGCGGCAGTAGTCATCGCATCATTTCCCACTGCATGCTCCACAATGTCATACATGTACACTGCGGACGCCTATTTTTTCGCCCTTATGCTGGTCTCCTTCGGCGCCCTGCTGGCGTTTAAGTATAAATACGGCTGGATAGGGGCGGCCTTCCTTTTCGCGGCGTCCCTCGGCATATATCAGGCGTATTTCTGTTTCGGGGCGAGTCTGCTTGTTTTTGCCCTTCTCCTCCTCTTTGTCCGTGAGGAGCTGCCTGCAAAGGAAATGATAATGCGCTGCCTGCGGTGCTTTATATCTCTGGCGGCGGCACTTGTAATATATAAGCTGGTCCTGGATCTGCTGCTGAAAATCAACAATACCGAGCTTGTGAATTATATGGGCCTCGACCACATGTGGTATATCTCCGTATGGGATCTGAAGCAGCGCATAAAGGATGCCTACAGCCTGACCTTTAAGTTCTTTGTGATTTATAAATTTTTCCCATCATACGTGCGCTATGCA
Source organism: Candidatus Limivicinus sp. (assembly GCA_050943875.1). Lineage (GTDB taxonomy): Bacteria > Bacillota > Clostridia > Oscillospirales > Oscillospiraceae > Limivicinus. The sequence goes on from JBMNPZ010000002.1 coordinate 36,878, forward strand.
TACATAGTGTATATAGCGGCCCTTGCCGTGCTTCTGATTTCGTCAGTTATAAAGAATAAGATCTACAGATCCCCGGTCAGATTTATCCTTATAATTATACTTTTGCTGATCGCGCCGCTGGCCTGCTCGCTTATAGTTGTCATGTGCGAGGGCTTCCACCTCCTTATGATATATCCGGTGGTGATGCAGATTGCCGTGGGCGTGGCGGCCCTTGACGGAGTTAAAATATGCGATAAAAAGTCGGCAGTCCGCATTTTGCGCAGTTCTGTATCCGCGGTTCTTCTCTGCGCCGTTCTGCTTTTGAGCGCAGGCGGGATAGTTGTCACAAATAAAGCCTATCTCAAGATGGATGTTGTTTTTAAAACCTCCTATGCCTTCTGCTTAAAGCTCATGGGGAGAATTGAGATGACTGAGGGCTATGAGGTGGGAATGCCTGTGGCACTGATTGGAAATGTCGGCGAGGAGAACAGACCGACACAGGTGCCGGAAATGAGAGAGCTTGACAACCTCACCGGCATACCCACGGAATATACCCTTATAGGCAGAAGGGTTATACCGGCAATCTGCAAATACTATATAGGCGACGGCCTGGAGCTGGCCGATGTGAAGGATTTCGTAATGATAAGTTCCAGTCCGGAATTTGCGGAGATGAATATCTATCCCTACGAGAACAGCATACGGGTTATTAACGGCGTTATGACGGTTAAACTGGGAGAACCTGCAGAGAAAGAATAAGCCGGGGCCGCTGTATGCTGCACCCTATTCACCTTCCGGGGGAAAAGCCCCGTGAAAAATAAAAGTGAAGATCAGAAAACTCCTCCGGAATTTTTCCGGAGGAGTTTTCTTGAGGTGTTTTAGTTCAATTTTTTGATTTTTTACGCTCACGGATACGGAGCGCGATAAGGAGGATCAGCGAGAGGAGAGATACCGCCGCACCTGCATAAAGTCCGGGGGGATTAAAGCGCAGCTCGACCACATGCTCTCCTGCTCCCGGTGCTACGGCAATAAGTGTATCCAGGGCAGTGAGGATTTCTACCCTCTCTCCGTCAACACTGGCCCTCCAGCCCTGGTCATTGGGGACCGTGAACAGGAGGACAGAGCTGCCGTCGTCAATATTTCCCCGCCAGAGGAGGCGGGAGCCGCTCAATTTTTCCAGACTGCCGCTCCCGGCTGCTGAATTGATTTCCGCGCAGCAGTCGGAAAGTGCATCCCGGTCCTCATAGGAAAAGTAGGTGTTGTACTGGAGGAAATAAGTATAAGTGGGTTTCAGCTCCACCTTTACGGTCTCTCCGGGCCTGAAGCTGCCGAGACACACGGCCCTCCAGTCATAGGAACCCATGTACATTCCCATGCTTTTACCGTTCACATACAGCGTGGCGCTTACATCCCCGGGTACAATAGGCTCGGTGGTGTACATATAGAGGGGTCTGTCACTGACGGCCCTGAAGCTGTATGTGAGCCCGAATTCCTCGTCCGGATTCACAGCCTCATAATTTGTGGCCCCGTCATCCCGCTTTTTGGAGGACATATTCAGAACCCTGCAGTCAACATCCTCCTGGTGGATAAATACCTGCACATCCCTTCCGGCGGCGGCAGAGTAAACACGGTTCTGCCATTCAAAAATGCTGTCCTCGTCCAGATCGGCCGTGAGCACGGCGGAATCGGCGGGAAAGGCTATGTCCAGGGCATTGGGATTCAGATATATATTGTTTCTGCCGGTTTCACGGAGCTTTTCATAGCCCTTGTCACTCTCATTGGGCGTCACGACATATTTAACACCGAGAAAAGCATCTGCGGAGGCGGGACAGCTGTCTTTGTAGTCCACCCAGGTGTTCCCGAAGTGGAGCAGACCGAAATTCAGTGCAAATTCCTTGGTACGGGTCTGCTCGGTGGAGCTGAAATGAGAGAGACCGTCATATGAGTAGATCATTGGGGAATTGGTTGCAGTATCCTGCTTGCCAATCCTGTAAAAGCCGTCGTCAAATGCTTTGAGACTGTCAATGTCCGCCTGCTCTGCGCTGAGCCGCTGATTATAGGCGCGGCAGTCAAAGGAACCGCCGTAAAAATCTGCCAGTTTTACGCCGTTTATCATGAGCGTGCCCAGCTGCAGAACAGCTAGGACGGCACAGCAGAATTCCGGTTTAAGCCTTTTCCCCTCAAGAAGAATCAGTGCACAGCAAACGGCAGTCACGGCGAGATCAAGGAGAATCATTTTCTTTGACACGTAGTGATTTGAAAACGGGTTAATTATCAGCACTGCGGCGAGCACGGCCAGAACTGCAAAAATAATACTCCTGAGAGATATGCCCTCTCTGCTGTCGAAGCACTGCCGTGCCGGCAGAAGTATCATAAAGCTGAAAACAAAGACATTGCGGTAGGGGAAGCAGGCCGGATAGTTGAAGGCATGCCATATAACGTATGTGCCGTTGATATCGAAGCTGAGCAGCAGCAATCCGAGAAACAGGGCGGTGACAAGTCTTGTGCGGGCTTTTATTCTGCTGTTGAAAAAGTAAAGCACGAGAAAGACCGTACTCACGGCACCGCAGTAGAGCGCAGGGAGATCCACAAGTATGTCGTCTCCCTCCACATTCCCTGTGGGCACTGCGGCACAGACAAATTTGCTCAGCAGCTCCCCCGGAGAGTAGAGAGGGTACATGCCCAGCTTTCCGGAATCCATACTGGCCTTTGTGCCGGGCAGGGTCAGCGCCGTGGGTATCAGCACCACGGCAGCCAGAGCCCCCGAGAGAAGGGAGGCCACGATATACTTCAGGACCGTTTTCCCGAGCCCCTTCTGCCTGTCCGTAAGAAGAACGACAAGCCTGTAAATGAAGTACAGGACGGAAAAAATACAGACCATGTAGCCCGTGTAATAGTTCATAAAGAGACAGGCACCGAGGGACAGGGTGTAGGTATAAATTTTTCGCCCCTGCAGTATGCGCTCGATGCCCAGAACGACAACCGGCAGCATATAGACCGCATCCAGCCACATAATGTTGTTGGAATATACCATATTATATGACATTAAGGCGTAGGCCGTAGAGAATATCAGAACAGAAAAATCCTTTTTCCCGGTTTTTGAGAAGAAGACCGAGGCAGTGAGTCCTGAGAGACCGATTTTTGCGGCTATTACAAAAATTACCGCAGTGGGAATTGCAGCAGGGGGCACAAGGCAGAAAATAATATTGAACGGGCTCATGAGATAATAGGCCCACAGTCCGGTCATATCCCCGCCCAGAGTTTTTGAAAAGGTATAGAAGAAATCATTTTCACCCCTGAATATACCCTGCATATATCTGAAATATGAAAGGTACTGCCCTATGAGATCCCCGCCCAAAAGGGCATCACTGCCGAAGGGAGCCCTGCGGAGTACGGCGCAGATCCCGAAAAACATTGCAAAGGGGATAATGAAGGCCGATGCATACAGCAAAAAGTCTTTTCCGCCTTTGCGGGGCTGTATTCTGACTGTTTCTTTTGTACCCATTATTCTGCTCCTTAATAGCTTTCACTGCCGTGTTTTATGTTTATACCCGACAACATTATAATAAACAAAAGAAGATTAGTAAACAGCAAAATAAGAGGGCGGAAATTCCCGCCCTCTTATGCTGCATATTAAAATAGTATGCCCGCTGTCTGACCGTGAATTCAGACTATGCCTTGGGCCATCATGGCGTCGGCGACCTTCAGGAAGCCCGCCACATTGGCACCCAGCATCATGTCGCCGGGCCTGCCGCATTCCACGGAGGCATTGTAGCATTCCTTATAGATGTTCTTCATAATCACATGGAGCTTTTCATCCACTTCTTCGAAGCTCCAGGACAGGCGCAGGGAGTTCTGGCTCATCTCAAGACCGGAAGTGGCGACGCCGCCGGCATTTGAAGCCTTGCCGGGGGTATAGAGGAGACCTGCGGAGGTGACGACCTCGATGGCCTCGGGAGTGAGGGGCATATTTGCACCCTCGAATACCGCCATGCAGCCGTTGTTCACAAGCTTCTGGGCATCGGATGCGTCCATCTCATTCTGGGAGGCGCAGGGGTGGGCAATATCGCACTTTACATTCCAGATACCCTTGCAGCCGGGATGATACACCGCACCGGGGACCTCAGCGGCATACACGCTTATGCGTGCACGGCGTCTCTGCTTGATGTCGAAGAGCACATCCAGGTTGATGCCGTTGGGATCATACACATAGCCCTTGGAGTCACTCATGGCAATGACCTTTGCACCCAGCTCTGTGGCTTTCTGGGCTGTGTACTGGGCCACGTTGCCGGAGCCGGAGACGATGACCTTCTTGCCCTCGTAGCTGTCATTTTTCAGACCTTTCAGGACTTCGGCGGAGAAGTAGCAGATTCCGTAGCCTGTGGCCTGGGTCCTTGCAAGGGAGCCGCCGTAGCTGAGGCCCTTGCCGGTGATCACCGCGCCGTCAAAGCGGTTGACAATCCGCTTGTACTGGCCGAACATGTAGCCCACTTCACGGGCACCCACACCTATATCTCCGGCAGGGACGTCGGTGAACTGGCCGATGTGCCTGTAGAGTTCAGTCATAAAGCTCTGGCAGAAGCGCATGATCTCTCCGTCGGACTTGCCCTTGGGGTCGAAGTCAGCTCCGCCCTTGCCGCCGCCCATGGGGAGAGTGGTGAGGGAATTTTTAAGGGTCTGCTCAAAGCCCAGAAACTTTATTACTGAGAGATTAACGGAGGGGTGAAAGCGAAGGCCGCCCTTGTAGGGGCCTATGGCAGAGTTGAACTGCACGCGGTAGCCACGGTTTACACGGGTGACGCCGTTGTCATCGACCCAGGGGACGCGGAACTCCACAACGCGCTCGGGCTCCACAAAGCGCTCGATAAGTCCGGCTTTTTCCCACTCCGGATGTTTGTCGACTATAAAATCAAGGGAGTCAAATACTTCACGCACTGCCTGAAGATACTCGCTCTCGTTTGAATCACGTTTTTCTACGTCTGCGTAGACTCTCTTAAGATATTCACTGTTGAACATGTCATACCTCCCGGGTATTCAACCTCTGAATTTGATTTTTTCAACTTTCGGGGGAGATTATACTACAGGACTTTCACTAATTGTAGTGGTAAAGTTGCACAGAATTTTTGCTAAATAATTATTTCACAATCTGCATTTTATCCTGCAGGACGCGTATTTTCCCGCCCTTCAGCCCTCCTGTCTGCTGACTGGGGCCAAATCTGAATCAGCAGCAAAATGCCGGCGGAACAGAGGTGAAATTATCGGCATAAATCAAAAAACGGCACATAAAATACTTAGAAAGGGATATAAAGTGCCAAAAATAAGAAAATAATGGAAATATAGTTAAAGCTGTCAAAAATATATGCCGGAAAGACAGCGGCAGATTTAACAAATTATTTCTTCGGCAGGACAATTTCGCCGCCCCATCTCCGCTACCTATGATTATATGAAAATACAGCTTAAATTATGACGAAAAATTCATATAAAAATATAGAAAAAAATTAAAACAATCCGGGGAACAGGCCGGAAATATAAATTTCAGGGTAAAAATCCGGAATTTCACAATGTCTGCGGCAGATACGGGGAAAATAGTAAAATATAAAATCCCCGGAGCTGTCCGGCATTTAATGACACAAAAGCCGTTTTAAGGATGATTTCTTTCAATATTACGGGCTTCGGGGACCGCCCGGGGCGGGCAGATAGAAACAGAAAATGGAAGTCCTGAGGGTAAAATAATGTTTTTTCGGCCTGAACCCAATAAAATTTTAAATTCTGCATCGCTTTATATCGCTAATGTATTGACACGGGACTGATATGTGGCTATAATGTGAATAAATATTTTATAGCCCCACTGTACACACAAGTGTATCTCAACGGCGGACACGCACTCTGGCCGGGGAATCCGGCGGGGGTCGGGGCAGAGTTTTATGCCTTATGTGTCCTGATTCCGACCGCTGATGAAGAGAGGGAATTTGAATTGAAATTCTGCGGAATAGAGTTCCGCTGAATATAAAAAATTTAGGAGGACCAAAATGAAGAAAATTATTGCACTGCTTCTGACTCTGGTAATGGTTTTCGCACTGTGCGCATGCGGCAGTTCAGAGACTGCAAGCGTTGAAGCAGTGGAGACCGCTCCCGAAGCTGAAGCCGAGGCTGAAGCTCCTGCAGAGGAAGCCGAAGCAGCACCTGCAGAAGGCGGCAAGCACATCGGTATTGTCACCGGTTCCGTTTCTCAGTCTGAAGACGACAGACGCGGCGCCGAGGCTTTCCAGGCAAAGTACGGCGAGGATGTTGTCAAACTGGCAATCTACCCCGACAACTTCACTGAAGAGCTTGATACCACCGTACAGAGCATCGTGAACCTTTCCGATGACCCTGAGATGGGCGCCATCATTGTAAACCAGGCTATCCCCGGCACCACTGAAGCTTTCCGCAGAATCAAGGAAAGCCGCCCCGACATCATCTGCATTGCAGGTGAGGCACACGAAGACCTGCCCGAGATCAGCAGCGCTGCCGACCTTGTCTGCAACAACGACTTCGTCGCCCGCGGCTACCTCATCATCAGGACCGCACATGAACTGGGCTGCGACACCTTCGTTCACATTTCCTTCCCCAGACACATGGCATATGAGACCATGAGCCGCCGTGTTGCCGTTATGAAGGCAGCATGCGAAGAGTTCGGCATGGACTTCGTCCTTGAGACCGCTCCCGACCCCACTTCTGACGTCGGCGTTGCAGGTGCTCAGGCATACATCCTCGAGAAGGTTCCCGAGTGGGTTGACAAGTACGGCAAGAACGCTGCATACTTCTGCACCAACGACGCACATACCGAGCCTCTGCTCAAGCAGCTCCTTGTTTACGGCGGCTGCTTCATCGAGGCTGACCTTCCCTCTCCCCTCATGGGCTATCCCGGTGCACTGGGCATAGACCTGACCGAAGAGGCCGGCGACTTTGAGAAGATCCTTGCAAAGGTTGAAGACAGCATAGTTGAAAAGGGCGGCGCCGGCAAGTTCGGTACCTGGGCCTTCTCCTACGGCTACGTCACCTCCGCAGGCCTTGCTGAGCACGCTTTAAACGTCCTGAACGGCGAGAGCGAGCTTTGCGATATGGATGACATTGCAAAGGCATACGGCATCTACTCCCCCGGTGCAGAGTGGAACGGCTCCAGCTACACCAACGCACAGACCGGTGTCAAGTCTGACAACGTCTTCCTCGTATACCAGGATACCTACATCATGGGCGACCCCGGCTACTTCATGGGCGCAACCGACATTGAGGTTCCTGAGAAGTACTTCACCACCAAGTAATTTAGCAGAGCGAAAAACTGGGGAGGTGCAATTCCTCCCCATTCTTTTGACAGATTGGATTTGAGATATGATGAATGCTAATGCTCCATTGTTGGAGATGAAAAATATCAAAAAGGACTTCTTCGGGAACCAGGTTCTCACGGATATCAACCTCACGCTTGAAAAAGGTGAGGTTCTTGGTCTTTGCGGAGAAAACGGTGCCGGAAAGAGCACCCTGATGAAGATCCTTTTCGGAATGGATGTTATAAGAGAGACCGGCGGATACGGCGGAGATGTGCTGATCGACGGCGAAAAGGTGAATTTTACCACGCCCTTTGACGCACTTGCAGCGGGCATTGGCATGGTTCACCAGGAGTTCTCCCTCATCCCCGGTTTTACAGCCAAGGAAAATATCGTGCTCAACAGAGAGCCGACAAAGAAGACAGTCCTGTCGGAGATTTTCGGCGAGAGACTGAATACACTCAATTACAATGAGATTACCGGAAGGGCCGAGGGCGCCATCGGCAAGATGGGCTTCGACATCGACCCCAACATGGTTATCAACGACATGCCCGTCGGGCATAAGCAGTTCACTGAGATAGCGAGAGAGCTGAGCAAAGACAATCTCAAGCTTCTCATACTTGATGAGCCTACTGCTGTTCTCACCGAGAGAGAGGCGGAGGCGCTTCTGGATTCCATAAGGAGCATGTCCGAGAGGGGCATTGCCGTTATTTTCATCACCCACAGACTTCGTGAGATCCTTTCGGTCTGCGACAAGGTCGTGGTCATGCGTGACGGCTATGTTGTGAAGGATGTGCCTGCAAAGGAAACCAGCGTAAATGAGATTACAAAATGGATGGTGGGCAGAAATGTACAGAGTGCCGCCAACCATGATATAAGAAATAACGATTCAGCAAAAAATATAATGAGTATCCGCAAACTCTGGGTCGACATGCCCGGCGAGATCGTCAGGAATGTCAATCTGGATGTGAAGGAGGGCGAGATTCTGGGTATCGGCGGCCTTGCAGGTCAGGGCAAGCTGGGCATACCCAACGGCATTATGGGCCTCTATGAGGCCGGCGGCACCGTTGAATTCAACGGTGAGGAGATTCCACTCAACTGCCCCAGAAAATGCCTCAACGAGAATCTGGCCTTTGTGTCTGAGGACAGAAGGGGCGTGGGCCTCCTGCTGGACGAGACACTGAAATGGAATATTGCTTTCCCCGCGATGCAGATACATAACAGATTCCTCAAGAGCATGCTGGGCGGCCTCATCAAATGGAGAGACGAAAAGGCCATGGATGAAGTTACACAGAAGTATATTGACGCACTGAAGATCAAGTGCCTGGGCCCGGACCAGAAGGCCAGAGAGCTGTCCGGCGGCAACCAGCAGAAGGTCTGCCTTGCCAAGGCCTTTGCCCTTGAGCCGAAGTTCCTCTTCGTGTCCGAACCTACCCGCGGCATTGACGTGGGCGCCAAGGCTCTGGTGCTGGAGGCTTTGAAGAGATTCAACAGGGACAGCGGAGTTACCGTTGTCATGATCTCCTCCGAGCTTGAGGAACTCCGTCAGGTCTGCGACAGGATCGCCATTGTATCCGGCGGAAAAATTGCGGGTATTCTTCCTGCATCTGATCCATCAGAGGACTTCGGTATGCTGATGGTCAGCCAGGTAAAGTGAGGTGGGCAGGATGAACAGACAATTACTCGGTGAAAACGCAACATTCGGGCAGAGATTAAAGGCGGGTATCAGGAACTTCGGTCTGCCGAGACTGATAATCGCGGGCTTCCTGCTGCTGCTTTTCATCATGGCACCTATAGTGGGTGCGGATTTTACCACTCAGATCACCAACACCATCAACCGTTTCAGCTGGAATGCTGTACTGGTTCTGGCGATGGTGCCTATGATTCACTCGGGCTGCGGTCTGAACTTCGGACTTCCCCTGGGAATCATTTCCGGGCTGCTGGGTGCAACCCTCTCCATTGAGTTCGGCTTTACCGGCCCGATGAGTTTCTTTATGGCAATACTCATTGCCACTCCCTTTGCCATTATTCTGGGCTCTCTCTACGGCTGGCTCCTGAATAAGATAAAGGGCGGCGAGATGATGATAGCCACCTATGTGGGCTTCTCATCCGTCTCCTTCATGTGCATGATGTGGCTTCTTCTCCCGTACCACAGCCCCACAATGGTCTGGGGCCTGTCCGGCAAGGGCCTGAGGACCACCATCTCCCTTGAGGGCTTCTACGACAAGGCGCTTGCAAACTTCCTGCAGATAAATATCGGCAACCTGTCAATTCCCACAGGCAGCCTCCTTTTCTTTGCGGTCCTGGCGTTTGCAATGTGGGCCTTCCTCCACACCAAGACAGGTACGGCCATGACGGCTGTGGGCTCCAACCCCACCTTTGCAAGGGCCGCCGGCGTAAATGTCGACAAGATGAGGCTTCTCTCTGTTGTGATGTCAACCTGGCTTGCTGCGGTGGGCATCCTGGTGTATGAGCAGGGCTTTGGATTTATCCAGCTCTATATGGCTCCCTTCTACATGGCACTCCCCGCCGTATCTGCAATTCTGATTGGCGGCGCATCTGTCAACAAGGCCAGTATTATGAATGTTATCATCGGCACGTTCCTGTTCCAGGGCATTGTCACAATGACTCCTACAGTTATGAACTCCATGATACATATGGACATGAGCGAAGTTATCAGAATCGTGGTCTCCAACGGTATGATCCTGTACGCTTTGACAAGAAAGACGGAGGGATCTAAATGAGTAACAAGAACAAAAAAACAGCTTCTCAGCAGAGCTTCGGCAAAAAGCTGCTGAGCTTTTTGGGGAACAATTCTGTTCCTATAATCTTTATAATCATCTGCGCTGTCTGCATACCCCTCTCGGGCCTGTCCATCAACTATCTCATAAATGAGATCACCACGAGAATGGGCCGCTATGTCTTCCTGATTCTCAGTCTTCTCATCCCCATCATGGCCGGAATGGGACTGAACTTCGGTATGACTCTGGGCGCAATGGCAGGAGAGCTCGCCCTTATCCTTGTGTCCGACTGGCAGATCTGGGGCATCCCCGGCGTCATCCTTGCGATGATCCTGTCAGTGCCCTTCTCCATTGTTCTGGGCCTGTTCTGCGGCAAGATGCTGAACATGTCCAAGGGCAGAGAGATGATCACAAGCTATATCATCAGCTTCTTTATAAACGGTGTATATCAGCTTATAGTCCTCTATATGATGGGACCGATCATCCCCATTATGCACTCCAGCATCAAGCTCCCCAGGGGCTACGGCATCAGAAACACCGTCAGCCTTCTGAATATGCGTCAGTGCCTTGACAATCTCCTGGCCGTCCGCATAGGCGGCGTGAAGATTCCTGTCCTCACATTTATCATTATTGCTCTCCTGTGCCTCTTTGTGGTCTGGTTCAGAAAGACAAAGTTGGGTCAGGATATGCGTGCTGTGGGTCAGGATATGGAGGTTGCAAGGGATGCGGGAATCAATGTTGAGAAGACAAGAATAATTTCCATTGTGATGTCCACTGTCCTTGCAGGCTTCGGAATGATAATCTACCTCCAGAACATGGGCAACATTGCAACCTACAGCTCCCACTCCCAGATCGGCATGTTCTGCATTGCAGCACTGCTGGTGGGCGGCGCATCTGTAGACAAGGCCTCCATAGGCAACGTATTCCTGGGAGTTATCCTTTTCCACACCATGTTTATCGTCGCACCCTCCGCAGGCGCGAAGATAACCGGCGACTCCATGATAGGCGAGTATTTCAGGGTCTTCGTATCCTACGGTGTCATCACAATCGCCCTTGTCATGTATGAGACCAAGAAGCGCAGACTTAAGAACAGACTTGGCCAGCAGCTTCAGCGTGAGCAGGAGGAAGAGGGATGAAAAAGAAAAAGATCCTTATCAGAATCATAAGCCTCCTGGTTGTCATCGCTGTTGCGGCCTGGATGATAGTCATCGGCAGAGGCCACACCGTCTATGTGGACAACAAGGCTGTGGAGTATGAGGGCAAGGAGTATACCGGCCCCTACAAGGTCGCCGTCAATGTTGACGGTGAGAGAATTGCCAAGCTCTACGATGGCGAGCGCGGCAGCACCACAAATATCGGGCAGAGCTTTGATATGGAGCTGGAGATCACCCAGGAGAAGGGCGGCGACGCCAAGACAGTCAGGGTCAGCATGAAGCTCCCCTATAATCTTGACGGAATTGTAATCAACCTGCCGGCACTTCTTGCAGGTCTGCCTCAGGATGCATATCTCTCTGAGTTCATACCCGTGGCAGGGGAAGAGGAAGAGCCCGCCGACGAGGAAATCGTCACCGATGAATTCGGTATGAGCGAGTTTGAGGAAACCCCCTGACAACACTACAGTTAATAAAAATCCTTTCAGCTCATAGGAGCTGAAAGGATTTTTTTCGTATAAAATAAATGGAGCAGACGGTTTGAACCGTAGCCCCATGGAGAGTGAAATATTAAAATCAGAGGAATATTTTTATAAGGATCAGGAGAATAACTCCGGGCACACCGAGAAAACCCGCCACTATGCAGTTAAACCAGCTTATGCCCAGGGAGAAATCAAAAAAGCCGCTTATGAACTCGGTGAGCAGCAGGAGAAGAAAGCCCAGCCCTGCATGGAGCAGCAGCTTCAGTGCCAGCTTTATGGGTGCCGCCATCAGCCTTATAAAAGCGTAGACGGCGAGAATTACAATTGCAATTACTGCGACGGTTGGAATATCCATGTTGACTCCTCTTAATATTTCAGGGATAAATTTACAGAGTAATCAGAGACAAAGGGCAGATAATAGAATCAGACAAGCTTCCGTCAGCGAGAGAAAGAGAGCTGATTCGCTGCCTCTTCATAGCTAATGTATATGAATACAACGAAAACGGAAAATTGTCAAGCGGCTGGAGAGTTTTCCGGTAAAAAGAGAATATCTGCCGCGGGCGGGCTGCAAATGCAGCCCGCTTTTGCATTTTTCGGGTATTTTTCGCCCTGTCTAAAAAGAACTGTTCTGCTTGAAAAGAATGATATATATGATATAATAACTATGTTTGTACATTTTATTAAAGATTAAACGAGAGGTAAAGTGCATATATGGCTAGTAAATCCAAAGCAGGCTACGGCAACGACAGTATATCACAGTTAAAGGGTGCGGACAGGGTCCGGAAGCGCCCCGGGGTCATTTTCGGCTCCGACGGTCTTGACGGCTGCGAGCATGCGGTTTTTGAAATACTGTCCAACTCCATAGATGAGGCGAGAGAGGGCCACGGCAATATTATAACCCTCACTTACTATGAAGATAAGTCCATAGAGGTGGAGGATTACGGACGCGGCTGCCCTCTGGACTGGAACCCCAGCGAAAAACGCTATAACTGGGAGCTTGTGTTCTGTGAGCTCTACGCCGGCGGAAAATACAGGAATGCCGACGGGGGAGACTATGAGTATTCCCTGGGCCTCAACGGCCTGGGCTCCTGCGCCACCCAGTACGCATCTGAGTATATGGATGTCACCGTGCGCCGGGACGAGAAGAAATATCAGCTCCATTTTAAAAAGGGCAAACCCTGCGGCAAAAAGGGCGAGGAACTCATCATTGAGCCGGCGGACAGAAAAAAGACCGGCACGGTGATACGCTGGAAGCCGGACTCGGATGTTTTCACGGATATAGATATTCCGGAGGAATTCTTCGAGGATGTGCTCCACCGCCAGGCGGTGGTGAATGCGGGGATAACCTTCCGGCTGAGAATCGAGAAGGACGGAAAGTTCAGCACAAAGGACTTCGTCTATGAGAACGGCATCATGGACTATGTGGCCGAGATTGCAGGGGAAAAGGTCCTCACAGACCCCGTATTTATTTCAGCGGAAAAAACAGGCAGGGACAGGGCGGATAAGCCGGAATACAAGGTCAAGCTCTCCGCGGCCTTCTGCTTTTCCAATAAGACACAGGCCCTGGAGTATTACCACAACTCCTCATGGCTGGAAAACGGCGGTGCTCCGGACAAGGCCGCAAAATCCGCCTTTGTCTCCGCCATTGACGGGTATATAAAGAAGCTGGGGAAGTACCAGAAGAACGAGTCCTCCATAAAATTCCAGGATGTGCAGGACTGCCTTATTCTGGTGACAAACTGCTTTTCCACCCGCACCTCCTACGAGAACCAGACCAAGAAGGCCATAAACAACAGATTCATCCAGACCGCCATGACTGAGTTTTTCAGGGAGAATCTGGAGATATATTTCATAGAGAACAAGCCCGAGGCGGACAAAATTGCCGAGCAGGTTCTTGTGAACAAGCGGAGCCGTGAGACGGCGGAGCGCACCCGTCAGGGTATGAAAAAGAAGCTCTCCGGCAGCATAGACATATCAAACCGGGTGCAGAAATTCGTGGACTGCCGCAGCAGAAACCCGGAGGAGCGGGAGATCTACATCGTGGAGGGCGACTCCGCACTGGGCGCCTGCAAGCAGTCCAGAAACTCGGACTTCCAGGGCATCATGCCCGTCAGGGGCAAGATCCTCAACTGCCTGAAGGCGGATTTCGGCCGGATATTCAAAAGCGATATAATCACCGACCTCATCAAGGTGCTGGGCTGCGGGGTTGAGGTGAGGGACAAGCGGGCCAAGGAGCTCTCCAACTTCGACATCAACAATCTCCGCTGGAACAAGGTCATAATCTGCACCGATGCCGATGTAGACGGCTTTCAGATAAGGACGCTCATACTCACCATGCTCTACAGACTCATGCCCACCCTCATACGGGAGGGCTACGTGTACATCGCGGAGTCCCCGCTCTATGAGATAGAGTATAAGGACAAGACCTATTTTGCCTACTCCGACAGGGAAAAGGCAGATATAGTGGAGGGCTTCAAGGGCGGAAAGCCCAGCATCAACCGCAGCAAGGGCCTGGGCGAAAACGACCCGGGCATGATGTGGATGACCACCATGAACCCGAAGACAAGACGCCTCATAAAGGTGATGCCCGAGGATGCGGAGCGGATGAGCGAGATGTTCGACCTCCTTCTGGGGGACAATCTTGAGGGCAGAAAAAATCACATAGCCGAGTTCGGATACAAGTATCTGGACATGGCGGATATTTCCTGACGGAAAGGAAAAAACATATGAACAGAGTATATGAGAACAGTTTTATGCAGGGCCAGGCTCTGGTGAAAAAACTTGTGATCGGCGTAGTGGTCTGCTGTGTGCTGAGCTTCTTGTCCCTGGGCGGAGCGGGGGGCGCCGTTCAGGGTCTCCTCATCGGGGCTACGGTGGTGCTCTTTATAATGACAATCTATGCCCTTGTGAAATACTGCCGCTGCCCCTACTGCGGCAAGCACATCTATCTGGGCGTGCTGGTGGCGAAGAGCTGCCCCCACTGCAACAGGAATCTGGCAACTGGCAAAAAAATGAAAAAGAAATAAGAGTTTGAGATATGGCAAAAAAGATTAAATCAGAAAATAAAAAATATGATGATCCCAGTGTGGTGGGACTTCACGGCGAGATAGTGGAGCAGCCCATTACGGATACTCTGGAGACGAACTATATGCCCTATGCGATGAGCGTCATAGTTTCCAGGGCCATTCCGGAGATTGACGGCTTCAAGCCCTCCCACAGGAAGCTGCTGTATACCATGTTCAAGATGGGCCTTCTCAGCGGCAAGCGCACCAAGAGCGCCAACATTGTGGGTCAGACAATGAAGCTCAACCCCCACGGGGACGCGGCAATATACGAGACCATGGTGCGTCTCTCCCAGGGCTATGAGGCCCTGCTCACTCCCTTTGTGGAGTCCAAGGGCAACTTCGGAAAGGTCTATTCAAGGGATATGTCCTATGCCGCCTCCCGCTATACCGAGGCAAAGCTGGCCCCCATATGCGCCGAGGTTTTCAAGGACATAGACAAGGACAATGTGGACTTCGTGGACAACTATGACGGCAGCCTGAAGGAGCCGACCCTGCTGCCCACAAGCTTCCCCAATGTGCTGGTCTCCGCAAACTCCGGCATAGCCGTGGGCATGGCCAGCATGATATGCGGCTTCAACCTCAACGAGGTCTGCGAGACCACGATAAATTATCTGAAGGACAGGGACTGCGACATCATGTCAACCCTGCCCGCTCCGGACTTCTCCACAGGGGGAGAGATAATCTATGACCGGGCCGAGATGGAGAAGATCTACCGCACGGGCCGGGGCAGCGTGAGACTGCGGGCCAGATGGAGATACCTCAAAAAAGAGAACATAATCGAGATATATGAGATCCCCTACACAACCACCTCCGAGGCAATCATAGACAAGGTCTCGGAGCTCATAAAGGCGGGGAAGATCAAAGAGATAAACGACATGCGGGATGAGACTGACCTGAACGGTCTGCGCCTTGCCATAGATTTAAAGAGAAGCGCCGATCCGGACAAGCTGATGCTGAAGCTCTTTAAAATGACCCCGCTGGAGGACAGCTTCCCCTGCAACTTCAATATTCTTGTGGCTGGCAACCCCAGGGTCATGGGCGTCAGAGAAATTCTGGACGAGTGGAGCGCCTGGCGCATGGACTGCATACGCAGGAGAGTGTACTACGAACTGCAGAAAAAGCAGGAAAAGCTCCATCTCCTGAAGGGCCTCGAAAAAATCCTTCTGGACATAGACAAGGCCATAGAGATAATCCGCAATACTGAGCTTGAGGCCGATGTTGTCCCCAACCTGATGATGGGCTTTGGGATAGACCAGATTCAGGCGGAGTATGTGGCGGAGATAAAGCTCAGAAACATAAACCGGGAGTATATCCTGAAGCGCAGCTCCGAGATCGGCAGTCTGGAGGATGACATTGAGGAGCTGGACAGCACCCTCAACAACAGACGGAAGATTAAAAATATAATCATTGACGAGCTCCGCCAGGTGAATAAAAAATATATCACCCCCAGGAAGTCTGTGCTTGTCTACGCCGACGAGGTGGAGGAGATAAGCGAAGAGGAGGAAGTGGAGGACTATCCGGTCACCCTGTTCCTCTCCAGGGAGGGCTACTTTAAGAAGATCACGGCCCAGTCTCTCCGCATGAGCAGCGAGCAGAAGTACAAGGACGGGGACGGGCTGAATATAAGCTTTGAGTCCTCAAACCGCCATGAGCTGCTCATATTCACCGACCGGCAGCAGGTCTACAAGGCCCACATCTACGACTTTGAGGACAGCAAGGCCTCTGTACTGGGGGACTATCTGCCCACGAAGCTGGAGATGGACGAGGGCGAGAATGTGCTCACGATGGTGGACCCCGGGGATTACAGCAAAACTATTCTCCTTGCATTTGAAAACGGCAAGGTTACAAGGCTCGATATGGGGGTCTACAGCACAAAGACCAACAGGAAAAAGCTGATAAACGCCTATTCGGACAAGAGCCCGCTGAAATCCGTAACAGTGCTGAATGAGGAGACGGACATCGTCTGCTATTCCAGCGACGACAGGGCGCTTATATTCAACAGCACGATGCTCCAGACCAAGGCCAGCAAGACGGCCCAGGGGGTTGCGGTGCTGAATCTGAAGTCAAGACGGGTCCTTGACAGGGCGGTGCTTCTCTCGGAGACTGAGATTAAAAATGTCTCCAGATACCGCGTCCGCAGTCTGCCGGCTGTGGGTGCAGTTTTGAAGCCGGAGGACAGGGATGAGCAGCAGCTCAGCCTGATGGATGAGTGATCTCAGCCGGGAGGTTTTAAAAATGAAAATCAGCAAAAGCGGAATCAGGGATAATAAGGCCGTAAAGCTCATTGTAAAGTATTTTGTCGTGATAATCGGCTCAATGCTCTTTGCGGCGGGCTTCCAGTTTTTCATGTTCTGCAACTCCATTGTGTCCGGGGGCGTGACCGGCATTGCCATGATCCTCAACAGGCTCTTTAAAATCCCAGTGGGCCTCATGAGCATAATTATAAACATCCCCCTATTTATTGTGGCCTGGAAAAAGTTCGGGCGCAGCCTTCTTATAGGCTCACTTGTGGGGATGTTCCTGTCCTCACTCTTTGTCGACGTGTTTGCCGCGATGGACATATGCCTTACCACGGACCCGATGCTGGGCGCGATAATCGGCGGCGCGATAAAGGGCGCGGGCCTTGGAATGATCTATTATGTGGGTGCCACCACCGGCGGAGTGGACATCGCAGCAAAGCTCTTCCGCCGCGCCTACCCCCAGATAAACTTCGGCACCATGATTTTAATACTCGACCTTGTGGTGGTGAGTGCCTATGCGCTTATATTCAAAATCTATGAGAGCGCCATGTACTCCATAATCGCCATGTTTGTGGTGAGCAAGGTAATCGACCTTGTGCTGTACGGCCTTGACAACTCCAGCATATGCTACATCATAAGCGAGAAAAACGAGGCCATAGCAAAGGAGATAATCTCCGGCAATATCCACAGGGGCGTCACACTGCTCAGCGCCCAGGGGGCCTATTCCAAGCAGGATAAAAAGGTCATTATGTGTGTCATAAAGCGCACCCAGATACTTGCGATACGCCGGCTGATAAAATCGGTGGATGAAAATGCCTTTGTCATTATGGCGGATGCCAAGAACGTCTTCGGAAACGGATTTGAGAGTATAAACGAAAACAAGTGACAGTCAGGAGACTGAGATGAAAAAAGCTTTCACAGCAGTTTTGCTTGCAGCGGCCATGGCTCTCAGCCTCTGCGGCTGCGGCAGCATATTTGAAAAGGAATATGTGAGGGTCGAGGACTATATCCCCGCCGTTCAGGACGAAAAACTCAGCGGGGAAAAGTTCACGGTGCGGAATTTCAGCTCCCTAAAGCAGGCCATACGCAGTATGGTCTATACCGGGGAGCGGGAGGGCAGTATAATTTTCGACCCCGACTATGACGGGGATGCGGCCAAGGACCTGGGCAGCGCCATATGGCAGGTGAGGACTCAGGACGCCATGTGCGCCTACTGCGTGAAAAGTATAGGATACGAGCTTACGAAGCTTGTGAGCTACTCCAGGGCACAGCTGGATATATCCTATACCGATTTCGTGGAGGAGGGCGGAAAGGTGATTGAACTGCCCTATTCCACGGGTATGGACATCATGGCGGCAGAGGCCATGGCGGCAGGGGAGAAAAAGCTTGTGGTGCTTATAAATGCCAGCAGACTTGATGCGGAGGAGATGGAAAATCTCGTGAGGGAGACCTACCGCGGAAAGCCGTATCTGCTGCCGGCGGAGCCGTCGGTGAATGTAAATGTCTACAGCGGCAAGAAAATGCAGCGTCTCTATGAGATAAATTTCCGCTACGGCATGAGCAGTGAGGAACTTGATGAGAAGAAGCAGGAGCTTGAAGCTTTCAGACCCTTTGAGGAAATTGAGCTGGATGAGCTGGACGATACCCAGCGGGCTAAGCTTGCCTATGACTATCTTATAAGCCACTGTGCCGTGGACAGCGAGGACGGGGGCAGGAGTATCTACGACGCCCTTATACTGGGGCAGGCGGACAGTGAGGGCATGGCTCTCGGCTATGAGGAACTCTGCAGACAGCTCCAGCTGGACTGCCAGATAGTATACGGACAGCGGAGCTGGGAGGATCACTGCTGGAATATAATAAGGGCGGACGGCATCTATTACCATGTAGATACCGCCTGGGATGAATTTTTTGACGAGAGCCAGAGCTTCATGAAAAGCGATGAGGAGTTCTGGGAAAACTACCGCTGGGATGTGTCCGCATATCCCGCATGCACTGGCGGGGAGAAATATGACGGGCCGGCGGAATGATATAATTTATGCTTGACAAATCAGCAAAACATGGTAAAATGACCATTGTTGCTGATGCGGCTTTAGCTCATCTGGTAGAGCGCCACCTTGCCAAGGTGGAGGTAGCGAGTTCGAGCCTCGTAAGCCGCTCCAAAAAAACCTATTGCGATTGCAATAGGTTTTTTATCTATGCGGATAAGGCTGTGTGCCCCGCCCCGGTCTCCCCGCCGTGTAAAAATCAGGGGAATTTTATAAGCGGGCATGATGAAATTGGCAGACATGTAAGATTTAGGTTCTTATGCCGAAAGGCGTTGGGGTTCAAGTCCCCATGCCCGCACCAGACCGGCACGATAGTTTCGATACTGTGAGTATTGAAGCTGTCGTGCTTTTTTGATGCCAAAAATTTCAGTAGCATGGGGGTTTTCGGCTTCTTCTTTCTCCGGATTTGTTTCGCTGCCGGAAGGACAATAATATTTTACATTTTAGCCGACAGAGAGTAACATATATCCAAGAGGTGAAGTGTTTTGAAACGGGCGGAAAAACTCAGAAAGCTATTCTTTTCAACATTTAAAATAAGCGCCTGCACCTTCGGGGGCGGCTTTGTAATAATCCCGCTGCTGCGGAAAAAGTTTGTGGAGGAGCTGGGCTGGATTGAGGAGCAGGAGATGCTGGATCTGACGGCCATTGCCCAGTCCTCACCCGGCGCGGTGGCTGTCAACGCCTCAATACTCGTGGGCTATCGCGTGGCGGGCTTTCCCGGGGCACTGGTGACAATATTTGGCACAATTCTGCCGCCGTTTATAATTATTTCCGTTATATCCTATTTTTATCAGGCTTTCCGGGACAATATATATGTAAATATGGCAATGACAGGGCTCCTGGCGGGGGTCACTGCAGTTTTGTTTGATGTGGTATATACCATGGGCAGAAGCATTATAAAGCAGAAGAGAGTTCTGCCGGCCCTTGTGCTGGCGGGCTCATTTGCCGCGGCGTATTTCTTTAAGGTGAATATCATATGGATAATTCTGGCCTGCGGGGCTATAGGCGCCGCGGACACGCTGTACCGGGACCGGAGGGAGGGGAAGAAAAAATGAAGCTTCTGCAGCTCTTTTTAAGCTTCCTGCAGATCGGCCTTTTCAGCATCGGCGGCGGATATGCCGCAATTCCCCTCATTCAGGAGCAGATTGTGGACATACACGGCTGGCTGACGATGCCGCAGTTTGCGGATATAGTGAGCATCGCAGAGATGACACCGGGCCCCATAGCCATCAACTCCGCCACATTTGTGGGCATACAGGTCGCGGGCCTGCCCGGCGCCCTTATTGCCACACTGGGCTGTATTCTGCCCTCCTGTGTGATTGTGATGAGCCTTGCCTATGCCTATTACCGTTTTCGGGGCCTGAATATCGTGCAGGGCATACTCTCCGGCCTGCGTCCTGCGGTTGTGGCCATGATAGCCTCCGCGGCCCTGGGCCTCCTGGCCCTCACACTTTTCGGCCAGCGGAGCTTTCCCAAAGACTGCTTGGGCCTGAATATACAGTCGTTTCTTATCTTTGCCGCCGCCTTTTTCGTTCTTCGGAAATGGAAGCTGAGCCCCATAGCCGTCATGGCCCTCTCAGGAGCTGCGGGGCTTTTACTCTCCCTTGCTTTCTGAAAATATACATCATTGACTGCAAATCATAAAGGCAAAACCAATTAGGATACAAAAAGAGACTCTGTGAAATTTCGCAGAGTCTCTTTTTGAAAATAATATGGTATTTATTTTTCAATTCCAGTTCTGGCGGGAAGGCCGCTGCTGTAGTAGTGGCGTATCTCACACATCTCAGTCACAAGATCGGCTCTGGATTTCAAAAGCTCTGAGGCGCCGCGGCCTGTCAGCACGAGCTCCGTGCAGGAGGGCCTCTCATCCACCAGCCGCAGAATGTCTCCGTCGCTTATAAATCCCAGGGAGGCGGCCACACATATTTCATCCAGCACCACCAGATCGTAGCGCCCGCTGCCCAGGGCACGGCGGGCCTTTTCATATCCCTCCCGGGCACAGAGCCTGTCTCTCACCGGATCAGGATTAAATATCTCACCGCCGCTGCCGTACTGCTCAAGGTTGACAAAGTCCCCGAGGAAGCTTTTCAGTGCCAGAACCTCGCTCACCTCATCCCGCTTCATAAACTGTCCGAAGTAGGATTTGAGTCCGGCGCCGGAGGCCCGGAGCATGAGCCCCAGGGCCGCGGTGGTTTTGCCCTTGCCGCCGCCGGTATATATCTGCACCCGGCCTGCTTCAAGGCAGGGCCCTTTTTTCAGCCTAACGGGGCAGACGGTATAGCTGCCTGACATCACAGGCTCATCAAATATGACATGGAGGGGCTTTGAAAAAATCGGGCCGTCGGCCACAAAGGTATGGTATTCGCCGTTCTCTCCGCAGGGGTCGATTCCGGCCTTCGCCATGAGTTCCAGAGTCTCATGGGTCAGGGGGCGGCCCGCAAAGGAGGTGTCGAGTCGTTCACTGTCCACCACCGTGACAGTGGGGCGAAAGCCGCTTCTAAGGCTCTCCTCAGCAAGGGCCCGCCTGTCCTCATTCCAGAGCGGGAAGCAGGGGACAAGCCCCGCCCCAAGGCAGCGCTCAGTTCCCCAGTCCAGGTGGCCCTGAATGTCAATATCCCCGAATACACAGGCTTCTGCACCCTTTTCCCGCTCCTGAGACAGCGCTTTTTCAAAGTCTGCGCTGTAATTTGCACTGTCTGTTCTGATGAGATGCACCGGCACCCCCAGGGACTCCGACAGCTTTTCCAGCACATCCTCTGGAATCCCGTGGAACCAGGAGCGGCCCATGCCGGCATTATATGTGACCAGCAGAGATTTGAGCTCCATGCCGGCTTTTACAGCCCGGTAAACCGCCAGCGCACTGTCCTTTCCGCCGCTGTATGAGGCTGTAAACGGCAGCCCCGGACAGACCTTATTCATAGTTTCATTCATTATAAAGCCTTCCCGGCTTTTCCGTAGTTCCGGCTCTCATAGGGTATTTCGTCTATGCCATCAAGCTCGTTGAGCCGGAGCGCCAGATAGAAGAAGTAGCCTGAGAGAAGGTTTGCCAGATCCAGCAGCCTGTCCGGAACCTTATTTCCCTTCTCAATCCAGCGGTATATTAGCCGCACCAGCTCCTTGCCCTGCACCCTGAGAAGGTGGGCAGTGCAGGCACACTCGGAGCCCTGAGTCAGCACAAAAAGTTTACAGCGCTTTCCGCACTGCTCCTTCAGCCTTTCGGTCATGGCCAGAAGCTGCTGAAACTCATCCTCCGTCACGGTGAGATGCGTGCGCAGTGTGGGGTTTATGTTGTATATAAGCTCGCATACCCACAGCAGATCATTTTTAAGTCCGGGGTCCTTCACCCTTGAGCGGAGCAGCCCTGTACGGCTGGCCATCTCATCAGTGAGCAGCTCAAAATCACAGCGGTAGTCATCACCGCTGTCGCATAAAAAAGGGTAAGCCTCATAGGGGCTTCTGTATAAACTCATTTTACATCCTCCCAGCGCCTCAGTGAGCGGCGCATGTACGCGCCCACGTCGGCATCAAATACCCGGCTGAGCTCAGCCAGGTCAAATTCTTCCATGGGCCCTGAATACCTCACTCTCCCGTCCTCCAGCAGCAGCACCGAGTCGGCAAAATCCAGCGCCAGATTTATGTCATGGAGCACACCCACGGCGCTGCGGTTCTCTTTGGCCGTCCAGATTTTCAGATCCTCTGTGAGCTCCAGCTGATATTTGAAATCCAGATGGTTTGTGGGCTCGTCCAGAAGTATGATTTTTGGGGACTGGGCAAAGGTGCGGGCCAGAAATACCCGCTGGAGCTGCCCGCCTGAGAGCTCGGTGATGAGCCGGTCCTTCAGTTCGGCAATTCCTGTGCGCTCCAGTGCCTCAAGGGTTATGCGCCTGTCTTCGGCAGAGGGGCCGGAGAAGCCGCCGGGGGAGTGGGCATAGCGGCCCATCATCACGGTCTCGTATACGGTGTAGGAAAAGTATACGGAGCTCATCTGGCTCATCAGGGCCACATTCCGGGCAGCAGTTTTACGGGACAGGGTTTTGAGACTCTTTCCGCAGACCTGAATCTCCCCTCTGTAGGGCAGGATACCTGCCAGCGTCCGGAGCAGCGTGGTCTTTCCGCAGCCGTTGGGCCCCATTACACAGAGCTTCTCCCCGGGGGCCAGAGTGAAGGAGACATCATGGAGAATCTCCTCTCCGCCGTAGCCGCAGGAGAGGTGTTCCACATTTATCATATTCATTTTCTCCTCCTTCGGGCAAAGAAAACATAGATAAAGAAAGGCGCACCGATAAGGGCAGTGATGGAGCCTATGGGTATCTCCCGGGGCGGGGTCAGTGTCCTTGCGGCGAGGTCGCAGAGTACCATAAAGCCGCCGCCGAAGAGGGCGGAGGCGGGGATTACAAGCCTGTGGGATGCCCCGAAAAAGCGCCGCACCACATGGGGGGAGATGAGGTCCACAAAGCCGATTATGCCCACAAAGGAGGTGGCGGTGCCTGTGAGAACCGCAACCGCGGCAATCAGCATCCACTTCATCTTTTTCAGCGGCACACCCAAAGCCTGGGCCTGCTCCTCACCGAAGCTCATTATGTCCATTTCCCGGGAAAACCTGCAGAAGAACAGTATGCACAGCAGGGTCACCGGCAGAAGGACATACACCTGCTGCCACTCCTTCATGGAGAAGCTGCCGAGAGTCCAGAGGCTTATTCTCTGGGCGTTGACCGGGGAGACCGTGGCGAGCATGCTCATTATTGCGTTGAGGAAGAGTGACACCACCATTCCCACAAGCACGATCGTGGTATTTGAGAGGTTGCTGTCCAGCCGCTCGGAGAAGGATATGACCAGAAAAACCGTGAGCATGGCAGCACCGAGACTCACAACAGGCAGAAGAAATGTGCCCAGCAGCCCGGAGGAGAGGCCCAGCACCATAACAAGCGCGGCCCCGAGACCGGCACCGGCGGATACGCCCAGGCCAAAGGGGGAGGCCAGGGGGTTCCTCAGCACGGACTGCATCACGGTCCCGCTCACCGACAGGGCGGCCCCGGCGAGAAATGCCATCAGCACCCGGGGCAGACGCATATTGTAGATGAGGGCGGGGTAGACCGGGTCAATATTTTCCGGCATCGGCAGCCTGCATATGCTGTGGAGGAGTATGTCCGCCACCTGCCCGGGAGGGATAAAAACACTGCCGACCCCTATGCCCAGAAGAAGGGCAGTCAGGGCGGCAAGTGCAAGCAGGGTCATTTTGACCGCATTTTTTATTCCTGTTTTCACTGTCAGTAGATGTCGGGATAGACGGCTTCGGCCATTTCCTGAAGGGCGGTGATAATATTCTGGTTGCCGAGAGATGAGGCCATGTTGTCGATGTAGTATACATCCTTGTTCTCTATGGCCTTCATGCCTTCCCAGCCGCTGCGTGAGAGGATTTCACCCACGGAGTCTTCGATATAGTTCACGTTTGTGAGGATCACATCGGGATTTGCGGCGGCCACGGTCTCGCCCTCCACAGGGAGCCAGCCCTCCTGATCGGCCAGGATATTTTCCGCACCGATGAGCTCAATCATCTCGTTGAGGAACACATTGCTGCCGAAGCTGTACATGCTGGGCGCGGCGCCGATTTCAAAATAGACCGTCTTTTTGTCGGTGATGGTTTTTGCCTTTTCGGCGATGCTGTCAAGCTGGGCCTGCATATTGTCCGCTATGACCCGGCCTTCATCGCTTTTACCCATGGCGTCCCCGATAAACTGAATCTGGGAGATGATCTCGGCAATGCTGTTTGCAGAGGGGATGTTCAGCACGCACACGCCCATGTCGGTCAGCTGCCTGTAGGGGCTCTTCTCATCATAGAGGGTGAGGTTGGACACCACAAGCACATCGGGCTTCAGACTTGAGAGCATCTCCATGTCGGGCTGCATCAGGTCAAAGGCGGGAATACCCTCGGGCATGCCCTTAAGGCCGGTGCTGTTGGTGTCACAGGCGATGATCTTATCCCCGCAGCCCAGCTCTATGATGACCTCGGCCGCCGCAGGGGACAGGGAGATGATGCTGTCTATCTCATCGGGGATATCGACTGGGGCACCGCTGGGATCGGTGGCGGGTTTTGCCGCAGATGCGGGGGCGGATGCAGCCTCAGTTTCCGGGGCGGCGGGCACCGCATTCTCAAGCTCTGTACTCTGAGCACCGCAGGCCGCAAAGCTCAGTACCATTGCAAGGGCCAGCAGCAGAGAAAAAATCTTCTTCATAAAAAATCCTCCTGAATTTTAGGCAAAAGAAAGCACCCTTCCACACACGGAGGGGTGATTTAAGCCAAATCGGGAAGGCGCAATTCATCCATCGTGAAGTGTTCCGCAGGCAGACTCAGTAACCCGGCTCTGTGCACAGCGGCACATTACGGTGGCGGGACCGCGCAGGACTCACACCTGACTTCCCTGAATAATATCTGTCTAAATATGTGAAGGTTTTACTGCCTTTTGCTTTGATATTTTACGGCAGCGCAGAACCGGAGCTCCGGACTGCACAGCTGCATTTTATGTCTTTTTGAAATAACTGTCAAGAAAAATAACGGTCGTTTTTAAAATAACCGGGGGACCGGGGCTTTATTTACACGGCATCCGGTTTGTGGTATAAATAGGTGGCCTGTGTATAAGAAACAATGCGGGCGGGCAAATCAGCTTATTTATGTGTTGAGGACCTTCACCCCGATACACAGGCGGGAGAATTGGAAATGAACTGCAGTGAGAATATTCTGGGTACGGAAAAAATATGGAAGCTTCTGCTGCGCATGGGGCTTCCCGGCCTTGCAGCGCAGCTTATAAATCTGCTCTACAATCTTGTGGACAGAATCTATATCGGACACATTCCGGAGATGGGCTCCGTTGCCCTCAGCGGAGTGGGCCTTACGATGCCGATACTTGAGATAATATCCGCCTTCAGCGCGCTTGTTGGAAACGGCGGTGCACCCCTCGCCTCGATCGCGATGGGAATGGGGGACAAGGAGCGGGCGGAGCGCATTCTGGGCAACGGCACCGTACTGCTGCTCTTCCTGTCGGCTGTTCTTACGGCCCTCTTTATGGCAATCCGCAGACCCTTTCTGTACATGGTGGGCGCCAGCGATGCAAGCTACCCCTACGCCGAGCAGTACATCGTGATATATCTCACAGGCACCGTATTTGTTCAGCTCTCCCTGGGCCTGAACCCCTTTATTTCGGCCCAGGGCCAGGCAAAGACCGCCATGCTTTCCACGGTTATCGGCGCGGTCATAAATATAATTCTGGACCCGATATTTATATTTGCGCTGAATATGGGCGTGAGGGGTGCTGCCCTCGCCACGGTTATCTCCCAGTTTGCAAGCGCCCTCTGGATTGTGATATACCTTACCCGTCCGGGCACCTCCCTGCATATCCGCCGCTCCTGCCTGAAGCCCGAACGGAAGATAATAAAATCGATCCTGGCCCTGGGGGTCTCCCCCTTTACGATGTCAGCTACCAACAGCCTCATAGTTGTTGTGCTCTCAAGGGAGCTCTCAATATACGGCGGGGCCGCGGGGGACCTGCATGTGGCCGCCCTTGCAATACTCCAGTCGGTGATGCAGCTGATATTCATTCCTCTGCACGGCTTTACAGGGGGTGCCGCGCCGATAATCAGCTACAACTACGGCGCGGGGAAAAGTGGGCGCGTGCGGGAGACCGTCAAAAAAATGCTTGCGGCCGGGGTGGGGTACAGCTTTCTTATCTCGCTTCTGGCGGTGCTCTTCCCGGAAATGTTCGGCAGGATGTTCAGCTCAAATGAGGAGCTTATCGCCCTTGTGAAAAGGGTGCTGCCGATATTTATAATGGGCATGTTCATATTCGGCGCCCAGTGCGTGTGTCAGACAGTATTCACCTCCACGGGGCAGGCGGGGAGGTCCATGCTTGTGGCGATGCTGAGAAAGGTGATACTTCTGGCACCTCTCGCGGTGATATTCCCCGCCGTGAGCGGGAATGTGATGTCCATCTACTGGGCAGAGCCGGTATCTGACATAATCTCTGTCACGGCCTGCCTTCTGATATTTGCCGATTTTGTGCGGAAAAGCGGTTTTCGGATGCCGGACCTGAGATAGAGCCCGGATTTCCAAAAATTAAATAATCAAAGCTTTCGGAGTCTGTGTTTATGCAGGCTCCGTTTTTTCATGGGGCATTAGTACGAGCAGAGGGGAAATATGATATACGGAGGTGAAATTATGCTGGAGAGCGGAATACTGCTTCTGATGAACGGACTGCTGCTTATGCTGCGGATTTCCCCGGGAGATTCCTTCCCAAAGCCCCTGAAAGCGGACGAGGAGCGGAAATATCTGGAGCTCTGGGCTCAGGGGGACATGGAGGCCCGGAATAAGCTTGTGGAGCACAACCTCAGGCTTGTGGCCCACATTATGAAAAAATACTACACCCAGACAGACGATATTGACGATCTCATCTCCATAGGCACCATAGGCCTTATAAAGGGCATAAATACCTACAGGGCAGACCGGGGCGTCCGCCTTGCCACCTATGCCAGCCGCTGTATAGAAAATGAGATACTGATGCACTTTCGCAGTCAGAAGAAGTCGGCGGGGGATGTGAGCCTCTCGGACGCACTGGATGTGGACAGCGACGGGAACGGGCTTTCGGTGATGGATGTGGTGGCCGCAGAGGACGACATGGCGGAGAGGATAGGCAGCGAGGAAATCTGCAGGACCCTTAAAGACTGCGTCAGCCGGGAGCTGAGCGAGCGGGAGGCAAAGATAATCACCCTGCGCTACGGTCTCGACGGCAGAGCCCCCAGAACTCAGCGTGAGACGGCGGAGCTGTGCGGCATAAGCCGGAGCTATGTGTCCAGAATCGAAAAGCGGGCGCTGCTGAAGCTGCGGGAAATACTGGGGGAGGACGCCAGACCCGGCTGAAAATACGGGAGGCGGAATACGGGACGGGAACTGAAAAACCTGCTTTTTCCGTCTCTTTTTTAATGGCTATTTTTCCCCCTGTGTGCTATTCTTAAATCATGGATCAGATGCGGATTACAGAGAATCTGAGAGGTGATAAGCTTGGACAGAGATTTTAAAATGTTTCATAATGAGCAGAATTCAGGTGAAAGACCCAGCTGTGCTGAGAACTTCAGGGTAAAGAGTGCGGAGCGGGCGGCGGCTTTCCACAGGAGCTTTCCTGAGTATGAGCCCACGCCCCTTCTGCGGCTGAATTCCCTCGCGGGGCAGCTGGGGCTGGACTCAATATACATAAAGGACGAGAGCCGCCGCTTCGGGCTGAACGCCTTCAAGGTGCTGGGGGGCAGCTATGCCGTCGGGAACTATATTGCGGAGCGCCTGGGTGAGGATATATCCGCTCTCCCCTTTGAGAGGCTATGTTCTAAAGAAGTGAAGGCAAGGCTTGGTGATATGAGCTTCTCTGCCGCCACCGACGGGAATCACGGACGGGGTGTTGCCTGGACCGCGAAGCGCCTGGGCTTTAAAAGCTTCGTATTTATGCCGAAGGGCAGTAAAGAGGAGAGGCTTGAAAATATAAGGGCCGCCGGTGCGGAGGCGTGGATCACCGATATGAGCTATGACGATACGGTGCGCTTTGTCCGGAGTGAATCCCGGAAGAGGGGATGGGTCCAGATACAGGACACCGCCTGGGAGGGCTATGAGAAAATACCCCGCTGGATAATGGAGGGCTACTGCACCATGGGCCTTGAGATGCTGGAGCAGCTCGGCGGCGAGGTGCCCACTCACATCTTTCTGCAGGCGGGCGTCGGCTCCATGGCGGGGAGCATGGCCGCATTCTTTGCCGATGCCTTCGGGAGCCGGAGACCTGTTATAAGCATTGTGGAGCCTGAGAGGGCCGATTGCTTTTACCGCACGGCCGAGGCGGGTGACGGGAGACTTCATTTTTCTGAGGGTCCCATGGACACCATTATGGCGGGGCTTGCCTGCGGGGAGCCCTGTCCCGCCGCCTGGGAAATACTCAGGGCTTACGGGGATAATTTCATCTCAATGTCGGACAGATACGCGGCTCTCGGCATGAGGGTCCTGGGAAATCCCCTGCCCGGCGACAGGGCCCTTATCTCCGGAGAGAGCGGTGCCGCCGCCTTCGGGGCGGCATACGCGGTGCTCACAAGGCCGGAACTGGCGAAAATAAAGGAAGAACTGCAGCTGGACGGCAGCTCAAAAATCCTCTGCATAAGCACCGAGGGAGCCACCGACAGCAGAAGTTACAGGCAGATAGTCTGGGAGGGGAGATATCCCGCTGCGGATTGAAAATAACATGAATATTCTGATAACAGCTTCATTTTCCGAAACTTCCGAAAGACGCATAAGGGAGATATTCCCGAAGGACTGGATGGTTTCCATGGTGCCTCCGTCAGAGCTGGAGAAGTACCTGCCATCTGCGGATGTGCTGATTCCCGAGCATATGGAGATATGCGGGGAGATAATAAAAAAAGCGCCCCGTCTGCGGCTTGTACAGACAGGGGCGGGCTGCGACAATGTGGATATTGAGGACTGCAGCCGCCGTGGAATACGGGTCTGCAATGCCGCCGGAGTAAATGCAAACGCGGTGGCGGAGCATGTCATGGCTTTTATCCTGAGCTTCTTTAAGAATATCCCCCGCCTTGACAGCTTCATGAAGGGGCGCGGGCCTGGGGCTGAGCCGGATTACAGGGGCTCGGAGCTCAGAGGAAAGACTGTGGGTATCATCGGCCTCGGGCACACGGGCCGGCGGGTCGCAGAGCTATGCCGGGCATTTAATATGAGGGTTCTGGGCTGCAGCCGCCACGGGGCGAAGATTCCCGGCATAAGCCTTACGGATTCGGACACGCTTTACAGGGAGAGTGACATTGTGACCCTCCATGTGCCCCTGAATGACTCCACCCGGCATATGCTTGACGGCGGTGCACTCAAGAGGATGAAGAGGACCGCCCTACTGATAAATACATCCCGGGGGCAGGTGGTGGATGAGGCCGCCCTCATTGAGGCGCTCCAGAATCATGAGCTTGCCGGGGCCTGCCTCGATGTCTTTGAGCGGGAGCCTCTGCCGGAAGAGAGCCCCCTGCGGGATATGGAGAATGTGATCCTCACTCCCCATACCGCGGGTCTCCCGGACGGGATGCAGTTTCACCGGGCCCGGTATGAATTTTTCCTCAGCAATATCCTCAAAACCTTTGCCGGTGAAGAGCCGGACTGCGCCCTGAACGGCCCGGAGGACAAGCTGTGGGGCACAGATAATAAAAAATAAGACAGTTCCCTCACGGGGAACTGCCTTCAGAAAAGCAAGGGACAGTGTTCCGCATTCATGGGAATACTGTCCCAGTTATTATTTTACAGTATTTTTCAGCTTTGCCTTTTCCGCATCTCTCTTTGCAATATCGTTTGTATTTATGGAGTCACGGAATACCCAGAAGCGGCAGGCCAGAAACTCCGTGAGGGCGTTTACAAGCATGGTGCCGATAAGCGTGATGTCCTCATTCCCCCCGGCGGACACGATGGCATCTCCGGCCCAGGTGGACAGGGGGGTGAAAATAAGATAAAAGACTGCAAGCTTTGCCATGGCGATGGGGACATTGTTTGCGGATTTGAAGGTGTATCTGCGGTTCACCGTGAAGTTATAGACCACGGACAGCACCAGCGCCGGCAGATAGCACCAGCGGTAGGGCAGGTCTGTCAGCTTCATGAGGAGCTCGCCGGTGACGAACTGAATGGCCCCGGCACTGAGGGAAAAGACAGCAAATTTCAGGAGCTGTATGAGATTCTGCCTGACTGTGAGCTTTTCGGGCTTTTTATTCTCCGCATTGGAATTGTTTTCCGGCATTGCGGCCGCCTCCTTGTACTCTCAGAAATTACACTGATTTTACCAGATACGGCGGTCAAAAGCAATGCCGAAAATGGGCTTTCCTGCAAATTCCGCCCCGCTTGACAAGGGGGAGAAGTTTTAATAGTATTGTCACTGTAAAAAGAACCGGAAAGGAAATAGAAATATGGCAAGACTGCGCTCGGAATGTATTTTGTGTCTTCTGCGGCATCATCTCGATGCTTCCTATGATGCGGCAGCAGAGGATGTGAGGCGGGAGTATATCCAGAAGCTTATGGGGATTCTGGCCTCTGCGGACAGGAATACCTCCACACCGCTGGTTATTGACAGAATCGTGGAGATGCGGAAGGACTATTTTCCGCTGGCTGATGACTATACCGAGATAAAGCGGCATTTCAACGCCCTTATGATGGAATACGAGCCTGAGGCGAGGAAAAAAATTGCCGCCTCCGATGACCCCATACGCTCCGCACTGCAATTTTCCATGGTGGGCAATTTCATAGACTTCGGGGCCCTGGACAGCGTGGATGAGACTCAGCTCCGTGGGCTTCTGATGGGCTGTGACAGCATAGAGGTGGATGAGACGGAATACAGGCGCTTCAGGGAGGACCTGAAAACCGCCGGGAGGCTGGTGCTGCTCTCCGACAACTGCGGCGAGATTGTCATGGACAAGCTGCTGCTGGAGGAGATTCACATGAGATATCCCCGTATAAAAATAAGCGTCATTGTCCGGGGCGAGCCTGTAATAAATGACGCCACGATGGAGGACGCATGCCAGATAGGGCTTGCGGATGAATTTGAGGTCCTGGGCAGCGGCAGCGGCCTGGGCGGCACGGTTCCGGAGCGCCTCAGCCCTGAGTCCGGGGCGGCATTTGAGGCGGCGGACATTATAATCTCCAAGGGTCAGGGCAATTTTGAGGCCCTCCACCACTGCGGCAGGAACGTCTATTACGCCTTCCTCTGCAAATGCATGATGTTTGCGGAGATATTCCACACAAAGCAGTTTTCCGGGATATTCGTCTCGGATGACAGGCTGATGCGGGAGATAGTCATATAATTTTTCACCCGGCGTTTAGCGGCCTTTGTTGACTTGCGGTGCCCAAAGACCTATAATGGCCCGGAAAACTGACGCAGCGGGGTGAAAATCATGGTTCTGACATATAAAACATTTCTTATTGTCTGCCCCCTTGTCTTCCTGGCGGGCCTGGTGGATGCAATCGGCGGCGGAGGCGGCTTTATCTCCATTCCCGCCTATCTCATCGCGGGGCTCCCGCCCCATGCGGCGATAGCCACAAATAAGTTTTCATCCTCCTGCGGCACCACTCTGGCGACCTCCCGCTTCATAAAGAACGGGCTTGTGAATTTCAGACTGGCGGTCCCCGGGGCTGCGGCTGTGGCAGTGGGTGCCGCCATCGGGGCCAATATTTCCCTGAGGATAGACGAGAAGATCCTCAGCGGGATAATGACGGTGGTGTTGCCGCTCTGCGCCTTTGTAGTCCTCAACAAAAAGCTTTTCAATGACAGCGGCAGCGACGAGATAGTTTTAAACAGAAAAACCTACTTTGCCGTGTGCCTCACCTCCTTTGCGGTGGGCATTTACGACGGCTTTTACGGCCCCGGCACCGGAACCTTCCTGATAATCGCCTTCACGGCCTGGGCAAAGCTCAGCGTCAGGACCGCAAACGCCCAGGCCAAGTTTATAAATCTGGCCTCCAATCTGGCCTCTCTGACCGTGTTTATTATAAACGGGGAGGTCATATGGCCCCTGGCCCTTGCGGCGGCCGCCTGCAATATGCTGGGCGGATATGCGGGTGCCGGCCTTGTGATGAAAAACGGCACCAAAATAGTAAAGCCCGTTATAATTTTTGTGCTGATACTGTTTGTGCTGAAAATGCTGGGCCTCTATTGATTTCCGGATACAATTCAAACGTATAAAAACAGCGCTGCCTGATTTTTTCAGACAGCGCTTAAATTTTTTAAAATATCTCCTTTTCAGCTGCAGAGCTCCCGGGACAGGGCGGCCCGCCCCCGTCTCTTCTTCGTGCGAATTTTCTGGGGATGGAGCGACCGGTACCACTTTACGGTGTCCCTTATGGTCTCCCGCATGTCTCTCGGACTGTAGCCCAGCTCCTTTGTGGCCTTGTCGTGGGAGAACCTGTCGTTGCTCTTCAGGGCGTAGAGAGAGTATCTGGTGTAGAGCGGCCTGACCTTTTTCAGCTTTGCGATCCCCTGCATCAGCGGGGAGAACATCTCCGCCATCCACATGGGCAGGACGACGATCCTGTGGCCGGCCTTCTCCGAGCGCACCATGTTCAGGATCTCCTTTATCTCATAGTGCCGGTTGGAGAGGATATAGCAGCTGCCGGGTTTGCCCTTCTGCAGCGCCAGAAGACAGCCCTTTGCCACATCCCGCACATCCACAAAGTCATAGCCGCCCTTCACGCAGGCGGGGAGTGAGCCCTTTATATACTCTGAAATCATCTGCACCAGATGGTTGTTGCTCCTGTCATAGGGCCCGATTATTCCGGAGGGGTGGACGACCACAATGTCCAGCCCCGCCCTGCCCGCGTCCAGCACGGCCTGAGTTGCCTCGGCCTTGGTGCAGGCGTAGGCCCCCACCACATCGTCGGGGGAGAAGCTGTCCTGCTCGGTGATAACGCCGTAGTTCTCCTTCTCCGGTATGGCGTGGACCGAGCTCACATAGAGAAGCCTCTTCGCGCCGTACTCACGGCAGAGGCTTATGATATTCTTGGTCCCGTTTATATTTACATCCTTTATGAGAGGGGAGACGTCCTTTGAAATATCTATGATGCCGGCCGTGTGTATCACATAGAATTCCCCGCCGGATGCGGCCTCAAAAATCGGCCTCATACTGTCGATGTCTCTCACATCACCCTTGAAATACCGGACATTGGGCAGCTCCTGCTGTTTCCTGTCCCTCTGTATAAGGCCGAAAATCCTGTCTCCGTTTCCCGATATCATTCTTATAAGTGTATTTCCCAGATGCCCCATGGCACCGGTTATTATATACGTTTTACTCATTTGCGCCTCCTGTTCGAAACAAAAACCTTATCTCTCTTTGCCCACATTATATAGAAAATCCGTGAACAACTAAAGCGGCAAATATGTATAAAATAAAAACTTATGAAAACTTTTTGCTGTTATGGGACAAAATTTTACAGAAACAGGTAAAATAAGTGCCCGAAACTGCGGCGGGCAGAAATTGAATGGCGGCAGCCCTCCCCAGCCCGGTCTAAAAGGGCTCTGAGCAGATGAAAAACAGGTTTTTTCGGACTTTTGAAGGGACTGAAATTATAATTTAGATAAAAATGGGTAATTATCGGGACAAATGACGGCGAATAAGGCATGAAGTGGAGCACAGGTGGGGATGTTCATCAAAAGTACTTGAATTCAGGAATAAAGGGTGCTATAATATCGCAAAATTAAGAATATGTCTTGTGTTCCGGGAAAGGCAGGTGCATGAAATGAAACATAAAAAGACACTTTGGATAATTACAATGGCCTTTTTGGGCCTTATTCTCTATACAATAGTCATCTCCAGAATGAACAGGCAGACCGATGTCATCTTCGGCGGTGTTGACGGCGCATACATAAGCAGCGACAGCGTGACCTTTGTGGACCCCAATGTGACGGAGACGCCCCAGCCCACTGAGGATATCTGGCCCGATATAGATATTTCACTGGATATATATTCCGTCGTGAATAACGACAACCTCCTCTCCTCCGCCTTTGAGCCGGATGTGAGCAGGATTGCCATCACCCGCTACATGTATTTCAGGACCGACCATATTGCGGAGCTTGACGCGATGCTGGCGGATATGATAGACGCGGGCTTCTCCCCCTATGTGGCGGGCGCCTACAGGACCTATTCATACCAGAGCCAGATGTTCAACACCAAGGCCAGCCAGATTGCCTATGAGGAGGGGCTGAGTCTTGACTACAATGACCCCGAGTACCAGATAGCCGTTGAAAAGGCCAAGGGCATAACCATGCTCCCCGGTGCCAGTGAGCACCAGCTGGGCCTTGCGGTGGATCTGCTGGACAAGCAGCGGTCAAAGATGAACTACGACGAGATGGATCCGGACTTCTACGCCTGGCTTGATGAGCACTGCTGGGAGTACGGCTTTATAAAGCGCTATCCCACGCGGAAGTTGCTGCTGACCGGCTGGGATGAGCCCTGGCACTACCGCTATGTGGGCAAGGATGCGGCAAAATTCATAATGGAGCAGGGGATCTGTCTTGAGGAATTTTACGCCCATTATTCACCGGACTTCACATACTGAGGTTTTTTCACGGGCTTAAATAAAATATCCTGTAGTTTGTGTCAAAAAACTCTTGCAATAGACACAATATGGTGTTATTATCATTAAGTAAGGATTATTGTTATGTCAGAGTGGGCTGCGGCCCACTCTTTTTTGTGAGACTTTTCGCCGGGGAAAATTATTTTGTGCCGGTTTTGCAGATAAAAAGCTGCAGATTTTTCCCGCGGCTTCCGGGCGGCAGAATGGAGAGTTTTAATAATGAATAAGATTACAGACAGGGTTGAGGCCCTTGCAAAACCCGTTGTGGAGGAGGAGGGCTGCAGTCTCTGGAGTGTTGAGTATCTGAAGGAGGCGGGCAGCTGGTATCTCCGGGTCTATATTGATAAGGAGGGCGGCGTCTCCATCGACGACTGTGAGCGCATCAGCCGCAGGCTTGACCCCATGCTGGATGAGGCCGACCCCATACCCGGCAGCTATGTCTTCGAGGTGGGCTCTGCCGGCGCGGAGAGAGAGCTCAGGCGCCCCGGTGATTTTGAAAAGTTTATCGGCAGCGAGGTGGAGGTAAAGCTCTACCAGCCTCTCGAGGGCAGCAAGACCTTCGTGGGAGAGCTCCGGGGCTGGGATGACGGCGATGTCACCGTAGCCGTGAATGATAAAGAGATGAAATTTACAAAAGCGCAGACTGCACAGGTCAGACTGCATGTATCAATATAAGCTAGAAAACAGAATGGAGAATTGAAATGAACGCAGATTTTTTCGAGGCAATAGAGGATATCGAGAAGGAAAAGGGTATTCCCCGGGCTTATATGTATGAAAAAATAAAGCAGGCAATGCTGACCGCCTTCAGGCGCGACAATCCCGACTGCGAGGACAATGTGGAAATAGTCCTTGAAGAGGAGAAGAAGCGTGTTGAGATGAATGTACTCAAGACCGTTGTGGATGAGGTGGAGGATCCCTCCCACGAGATAAATCTTGAGGCCGCAAAGAAGGTCAGCCGCCGGGCAAAGCTGGGCGACATCCTCCATGTCCCGGTGGAGACCAAGAAGTTCGGCCGCATCGCCGCCCAGTCTGCAAAGCAGGTCATAATTCAGGGCATCCGTGAGGCGGAGCGGGGAATTATATATGAGGAGTTCACCTCCAAGGAGCATGAGATTCTCACCGGCATTGTCTCCCATGTGGAGCCGAGAAACGGCAGTGTCTCCATACGCATCTCCTCCAACAGTGATTTTACAGAGGCAATGCTTCTGCCCAATGAGCGCATCAGGACCGAGGAGCTCAGGGAGGGCGACAGGATAAAGGTCTATGTCGTGGAAGTGCGCAACTCCACCCGGGGCCCCCAGGTGCTTATAAGCCGCACCCATCCCGGCCTTGTGAAGCGCCTCTTCGAGCTTGAGGTCCCGGAGATATATGACGGCACGGTGGAGATAAAATCCATCGCGAGAGAGGCCGGCAGCCGCACAAAGATGGCCGTCTGGTCAGAGGATCCGGATGTGGATCCCATAGGCGCATGTGTGGGCCCCAAGGGCGGCCGTGTTGCCAGCATAGTGGATGAGCTCAACGGCGAGAAGATTGATATAGTTAAGTACAGCGAGAGTCCGGAGGAATACATTGCCGCCGCCCTTTCACCCTCCGATGTGATAAGCGTCACCATGATGGAGGACGGAAAGAGCTGCCGCGCCGTTGTTCCGGATGCACAGCTCTCCCTTGCAATCGGCAAGGAGGGCCAGAATGCACGGCTCGCTGCAAAGCTTACAGGCTTCAAGATAGATATCAAGCCTGAATCCGAAGCATAATAATTTCCGGCAGAGGAGGCGGCAGCCTTGCAGAAAAAAATACCTATGCGGCAGTGTCTGGGCTGCCGTGAAATGAAACCCAAACGCGAGCTTATCCGTGTGGTCCGCTCGCCGGAGGGGGAGATAAGCCTTGATTTTAAGGGAAAGCTCTCGGGCAGGGGCGCATATATCTGTCCCGACCCCCAGTGCCTTGAGAAGGCAGTGAAGGCGAGAGCCCTGGAGAGGGCCTTTTCCTCCAGAATTCCGGAGGAGATATATGAAAGGCTGAGAGAAGAGATGGAGGCCGGGCATGAATGAAAAGCTTTTGAATATGCTGGGCCTCATGAGGAGAGCGTGCGCGATAGAGATCGGTGAGAGTGCCGCAGGGTCGGCCTGCCGGGAGGGGAAGACAAAAATCCTGCTTCTGGCGTCGGATGCCTCGGACAATGCCCGCAGAAGGGCAGAGGGCTTCGGGGCAGGGCACAATCTTGTGATACTCCGTCTGCCATTCCCCAAGGAGGAGCTGTCGGCCCATCTGGGGCTGGGCGGCTGTTCCATGGCGGCGATCACGGATATCGGATTTGCGAATGCTTTTATTAAGAGCCTCTCGCAGGCGTATCCGGGAGAATATGACACAGAGCAGGCAGAGGTGGAGCAGAGGTTTTCCAAAGCGAAGCGGCGGAAAGAGGAGACTGCGGCCCGCGGGAGGAATAAGAGGATCGGTAAAAGGAGGACTAACGTATGAGCATGATAAAATACAGAGTGCATGAGGTAGCGAAGGACTTTAATGTGGCAACAAAGGTGATTTCCCAGATACTCACCGACTATATAGCACCCCCCAAGAATCATATGCAGGTTCTTGAGACCAATGAGCTCGACGTTGTCTTCGAGTATATGTCTCAGCACAATCAGGTGTCCAGCCTTGAAGAGGTTTTCAATGTAAAGCCCAAGGAGACCAAACTCGCGGAGAAGAAGGCGGCCCAGCCGAAGCAGGGAACCAGGAATCCCCAGGCCAGACCTGCGCAGAACAGCTCTGCACATCAGGGCCAGACGGGCGCACAGCCTGCAAAGCAGGATGATAAAAAGAACAATAAGCCCCGCCCCGTCAGAAGGGTCGCGGAGAAGCGCATTGTGGATACAAGAGGCAGTGCAGCTGTCAATATAGAGAAATACAATGAGAAGTTTGAGGTCATGGCCGGCAAGGCCAAGAACAGCAACAGCTTCCGCAGGGCAAAAAAGGAAAAGATTACAAGCCGTCCGAGACAGCGCAACAATCAGCAGATCGCCTCTGCAAAGCGCCGTCAGGAGGAGCGGGACAAGATGAACAGACTCCAGCTGGAGATTGCCAAGAAGCAGCAGCTTAAGGTGGAGATCCCCGAGGAGATCAGCGTGGGCGAGCTCGCCACAAGGATGAAGAAGACCTCTGCCGAGGTTGTAAAGCAGCTTCTGAAGATGGGCGTCTTTGCCTCCGTGTCCGATGTCATCGACTACGACACCGCGGCTCTTGTGGCCATGGAGCTGGGCTGCAAGGTGGAGAAGGAAGTCATCGTCACAGTTGAGGAGAAGCTCATTGACGACCACGAGGATAAGGAAGAGGATCTGGTCCCCAGAGCCCCTGTTGTGGTTGTCATGGGCCATGTCGACCACGGCAAGACCTCACTTCTGGACTATGTCCGCCATGCCCATGTGGCCTCCGGAGAAGCCGGCGGAATAACCCAGCATATCGGCGCCTATACCGTCGAGATAAACGGCAGTCCCATAACATTCCTGGACACCCCCGGCCATGAGGCATTCACCTCCATGCGCGCGAGAGGCGCCATGGTCACGGATATTGCAATCCTTGTGGTGGCCTCGGACGACGGCATCATGCCCCAGACCGTTGAGAGTATAAACCACGCAAAGGCTGCGGGAATACCCATAGTCGTTGCAATCAATAAAATGGACATCGTGGGCGCCAACCCCGACCGCATCAAGCAGCAGCTCACGGAGTACGACCTTGTGAGTGAGGAGTGGGGCGGCGACACGATCATCTGCCCGATTTCCGCCAAGACAGGCATGGGCGTGGATGCCCTCCTTGAGAACCTTGCAGTCCTCGCCGAGGTGCAGGAGCTGAAGGCCAATCCCAACCGCGCTGCAAAGGGCACTGTTATCGAGGCGAGACTTGACAAGGGCCGCGGCCCGATTATGACCGTCCTTGTCCAGAACGGCACCCTCCACATGGGCGATGTGATCATTGCAGGCACCTGCGTAGGCCGTGTCCGCACCATGATAAACGACAAGGGCCAGAGCATCAAAGAGGCCGGTCCTTCCACGCCTGTGGAGATTTCCGGACTAAGCGAGGTCCCCACTGCCGGCGACATCTTCAACGCTGTTGCGGATGAGCGCATGGCGAGGGAGCTTGCAGAGGAGCGCCGCGTACAGCAGAATCAGATGGCAAACGGCGGTGCCAAGAAGGTCAGCCTTGAGGCTCTCTTCAGCCAGATTCAGGCCGGCGAGATGAAGACCCTCAATATCATCGTGAAGGCCGATGTTCAGGGCAGCGCTGAGGCTGTCAAGAGCTCCCTTGAGAAGATTTCCAACGACGAGGTCAGGGTAAAGGTAATCCACAGCGGCGTCGGCGCCATAAATGAGTCCGATGTCATGCTGGCGGACACCTCCGACGCCATTGTGGTGGGCTTCAACGTCCGCCCCGACAGCGCCGCAAGGGATCTCGCTGCCCGCAGCAAGGTGGATATCCGGATGTACCGGGTTATCTATGACTGCATCAACGAGATAGAGTCCGCCATGAAGGGCATGCTGGCACCCAAGTACAAAGAGGTCATCATCGGCCACGCAGAGGTCCGGGAGACCTACAAGGTTTCAAAGGTGGGCACCGTCTGCGGCTGCTACTGCTCCGACGGCAAGATTCAGCGCGGCTGTCAGGTCCGCGTCCTTCGGGACAACATCGTTATCCATGAGGGCGAGTTAGCCTCCCTGCGCCGTTTCAAGGACGACGTGAAGGAAGTCGCATCCGGCTACGAGTGCGGCATGCAGGTCGAAAAGTTCAACGACATCAAGGTCGGAGATGTGATCGAGTGCTTCGTTATGGAGCAGATCAAGCTCTGAGCGGGAATTAAATGAATGAATTACGGGTGCTTTGTTTTCAAAGCACCCGATGTACTATGAGGTAATATTATGGCATCCAATAAACTTGCAAGAACAAATGACGATATACAGTTTGTAATCTCCGCCCTTCTCCGTGAGGTGAAGGACCCCCGGGTACAGCAGGGCATGATAAGCGTCACCAGGGTTGAGACCACAGGCGACCTCCACTACTCCAAGATATGGCTCTCTGTCATGGGGATGAAGGACGAGAAGGAATTTAAAAAGGGTCTGAAATCCGCCGCCGGCTGGCTTAGAAGAGAGCTGGGCAGCAGGATGAAGCTGCGCTACACGCCGGAGCTCATTTTTGAGGTGGACCACAGCATCGAGTACGGCGCACATATAAACGAGATCATAAATTCGCTGAATACAGAGCATGAAGAGGAAGAAGAGAAATGAACTACAAGGACTGTGCCGAGCTTTTAAAGAAAAAAGACAATATTCTTATAGTCACCCATAAAAACCCCGACGGGGACACCATGGGCAGCGCCGCCGCCCTCTGCAGTGCTCTGAGGAGATGGGACAAGACCGCATTTCTCTACCCCAACACCGAGGTCACTGAAAAGCTCCTGCCCTATGTGAAAAAATACTATGCACCGGCGGACTTCAGTGCTGAATATGTCGTTGCCGTGGATGTGGCGGCTGAAAAGCTCTTTGCAAAGGGCTTTGG
Organism: Candidatus Limivicinus sp.; assembly: GCA_050943875.1. Classification (GTDB taxonomy): domain Bacteria; phylum Bacillota; class Clostridia; order Oscillospirales; family Oscillospiraceae; genus Limivicinus. The sequence goes on from JBMNPZ010000002.1 coordinate 77,555, forward strand.
GGGAAAAGTCGACCTCTGCATTGACCACCACCCCACAAATGAGCACTATGCGGAAAAGACCCTCCTCTATGAGGGGCGCTCCTCCGCAGGGGAGATAATTCTGGACCTGATACGGGCCATGCTGGACAAACCCAGTAAGGAGGAGGCGGACCTTCTCTATATCGCTGTCTCCACCGACACCGGCTGTTTCCAGTATTCCAACACCAATTCAAATACATTCCGCGCGGCCTCCGCCATACTGAGATACGGCGCCGACAACGCGGCACTGAATACGAAATTCTTCCGCAAGATCTCCGTGGCCAGGATGCGCCTTGAGGGCCTCATGTACTCAAATATGGAGTTCTTCAGGGGCGGCGGCGTGGTGATCAACACTATAACAAGGGACATGATGGCCCGGGTGGGCGCCACCGAGGACGATATGGACGATGTGGCGGGCCTTGCGGGCAAGGCAGAGGGCGCAGTTGTCAGCGTCACCATAAGGGAGCAGCAGGACGGCAGCAGCAAGGTCTCTGTCCGCACCCCCAAAGAGGTCAGCAGCAGCGAGATCTGCGCAGTTTTCGGCGGCGGCGGCCATGCGATGGCGGCAGGCTGCAAAATAGACTGCCCTCCGGAGAAGGCCAAGAGAATGATTCTGGACGTCATAAACGAGGTCTGGAAATGAAGGGAATCCTTCTCATAGACAAGCCCTCCGGCTGGACCAGCAGTGATGTTGTCTGCAAGCTGAGGGGCATGCTCCACACAAAGCGGGTGGGCCATTCCGGCACCCTTGACCCCATGGCCACGGGGCTGCTGGTAGTCTTTGTGGGCAGGGCCACGAGGGCGATGCAGTTTACCGAGTGCCACACAAAGCACTATGCCGCCTCGCTCCGGCTGGGGATAGAAACCGACACGCTGGACACCACGGGCACTCTCGTTAAAAGCTCCCCGGTGAATGTCACTGAGGAGGAGTTTATATCCGTGCTGGACGGCTTTCGCGGGGATATAAGCCAGATCCCGCCCATGTATTCTGCAATCAAGGTAAAGGGCCAGAAGCTCTGCGACGCCGCCCGCAGCGGGGTGGAGCTGGAGCGGAAGCCCAGAAAAGTGACTATTTCAAGGCTTGATTATCTGGGCCGTGACGGGGAGGACTACAGGCTGGACGTATGCTGCTCCAAGGGCACATATATTCGGACCCTCTGCGATGATATAGGCAGGGCTCTGGGCTGCGGCGGCTGCATGAGCGCACTGCGGCGGCTGGAATCCGGGAATTTTTCCGTGGATGATGCCCACAGCCTTGATGAGGTTCAGGAGGCGGTCTGGGCGGGGGAGGCTGAGAAGCTCCTGCTGCCGGTGGACTGCCTTTTTAAGGACTGCCCCGAATATACCGTGGACGAAGTCCGTACTAGAAAAATAATCCACGGCAATGAGCTTAAAACTGAGCTCCCAGACGGAGACTACAGGGTGTACTCTCAGAATGGGGAGTTCCTGATGCTGGGACGCACCGAAAATGGGATTCTCAGGACAGTAAAAAGCTTTTTTGAAGTAGAGGAAATTTAAGAGGTAGTATATGCCAGAGAGAAAGAGAGCCATTGCACTTGGCTTTTTTGACGGTGTCCATGCGGGGCACGGTGAGCTCCTGAAAAAGACGCGGGAGCGGGCTGAGGAGATAGGGGGCATCGCCTCCGTGCTCAGCTTTGACGTGCACCCGGATACCCTTGTATTTAATACCGATGTGCCCCTGATAAACAGCGCCATCGGCAGAAAAGAGCTTATAAAGCGCTGCTACGGCATAGAAAATGTGATATTCATCCATTTTAACAGACATGTGATGTGCATGCCTTGGAGAGAGTTTATCGATTCTCTCATTACAGAGATGAATGTGGGCTGGATAGTCATAGGCCATGACTTCTCCTGCGGCTACAGGGGAGAGGGCAGGGCGGACAGAATAAAGGAATACTGCGCCGGGCGGGGCGTGGGCTGCGATGTGATTCCGGCCCTCTCCATAGACGGCATAGTTGTGAGCTCCACCTATATCCGAAAGCTCATTGCGGAGGGGAATATTGAACGGGCGAACAGATTCCTGGGCCACCCCCACACGCTCTCAGATACGGTGCACTCCGGCTACCATCTGGGCACAAGGCTGGGCACTCCCACCATAAACATGTATTTTCCCGAGGGAGTCCTGGTGCCGAAATACGGCGTATACGCGGCAAAGGTCTATCTGGACCACGGGGAGAGCTATATCTCCGTCACCAATGTGGGAATCAGACCCACCGTGGGCGACAACAACAGGGTCAATGTGGAGAGCCATCTTCTGGACTACTCCGGCAATCTCTACGGCCGTCAGGCCAGAGTCGAATTTTACAGCTACATCCGTCAGGAGAAAAAATTTGACAGCTTTGACGCTCTCTCTGAGCAGATAAAGGCCGACGGGGAGACCGCAAGGAAATACTTCGATAAGCTTAATAACTGAAATATAAAATAAAACCAGCCTGTCTGATGACAGGCTGGTTTAAATATATTATTTGTTTATTTGGAGGAGGCAGGTCTGTTCTTCCTGACGCTGTGTCCTCTGCCCCTTCTGCGGGCCTGGGTGGACTTCATCTTGTAGAAATCCAGCAGCTCAGGGGTCGCCTCATAGACAAGCTTGTTGGCATTCCAGCTGTTGTCCTCGGCGCATTTTCTGAATTTGACCCTCACAAGGCAGGAGCCGTGCTCGGCGCAGGAGTATATGTTCATATATCTCTGGTCGCCCTGATTTATCCACCTCTGGGAGCTGAGCTTTTCCCCGCAGGCGGGACATTTGAGCTCGCTTATCCTGGGATCGCTGAAGGCCAGGGCCTTGCTCTCAAAGCCGCTGTAGCACTCGTGAAATACCGGCTCCTCACCCTGATGCTCCGCAGGGGGCTTGTAGTTGGGCATTCTGGCGGAGAGAATCCTGTCCGCCTGGGGGTAGAGCCGCAGTCCCTCTGCCATGTCCAGCTTTGTGCAGACAAGGGCCGTGTTATAGGCATCACCCAGCGCGTCGTGGGCGACCCTGGTCTGTTCAATATCAAAATGCTCCATGGCGCTGGCCAGGGATTTCTGGTTCTTGTCCCCGCCGGTCTGCATATTGTAGATCATCTGGAGATTGACCCAGCCGGCAATCCAGTCCCAGTCCAGGTCGTGGATAATGATGTTCTGCTCAAGAATACCCTGATCGTCACAGCCCCAGGTGATGAAGGTCACATCGTCCCCGCAGAAGCTGTGGAACTGCTCCAGCGCGTCTGCAAAGGGGAGGCCGTGAGAGAGCCGCTCCTTGTCAAAACCGGTGATTTTCTTCACCTTATAGTGCATACGCTTGAAGTACACCGGCTTCACATCCACGGTGAACTCCTCTGCGGGCTGCATATTTTCATCCAGCCTCACGGCACCGATCTCTATAATTTCCCCTCTCAGGTGGATGGGGAGCTTGTTAAAAACGGAGGACTTTGAACTCATTGCCTGATTCCATTCCAAGTCCACCACAACATAATTCATACAGCTTTTTTCCTTATCATAAATAAATTGCGAACACTGACATTATAACACAGCTCCGGCATATATGCATCATTTTTTTGCCTTAGGGCCGAATTATCTTTTGCATGGCGGGAAAAAATGTGATATTATCAGAAAAACGCAGATATCGGAGGTAGGACAGTGAAGAGCTTTTCTGTAAGGGATGTTCTCGAGGCCTCAAAGGGCAGACTCACGGGGACAGGGGATATGGACTGCCCCATAGGGGAGATTGTAATAGACAGCCGCCGGGTTCAGCGGGGCGATCTTTTTGCGGCCTTCAGGGGCGAAAAGACGGACGGGCACGACTATATCCCTCTGGCTTTTGAAAAGGGCGCGGCCTGCTGCCTTGCGGAGCGTGCGCCGGAAAATCCCGGGGGCCCCGTTATCCTCACAGACGATGTGCAGAAGGCCCTTGAGAACATCGCCGCGGCCTACAGAAAACTGTTTGACATTCCCGTCATCGGCATTGCGGGCAGCGTGGGGAAGACGACTGCAAAGGAAATGATCTGGTCTGTCCTGTCCCGGAGGATGAACGTTCTGAAGACCGAGGGAAATTTTAATAACCAGATCGGCGTGCCCATGACCCTCTCCAGGCTCGAGAAGGAGCATGAGGCCGCGGTCGTTGAGATGGGGATATCGGGCTTCGGCGAGATGAGCCTTCTGGCCCGTATGGCAAGACCCACAATGGTCCTTTTCACCACCATAGGTCATGCCCATCTGGAATTCCTCCACGATCTGGACGGTGTTTTAAAGGCAAAGACAGAGGTCTTAAAGTACCTCCCTAAGGACGGCACGGTTATAATAAACGGCGACGACGAGAAGCTCAGGACCATAAGCTGTCCCCAGAAGATCATAAGCTACGGCTTCGGCGCCGACTGTGACATACGGGCCGAAAATGCGGAGACTCTCGAAAACGGCAGCACCGCCTGCGACATTGTCATCGGCAAAAGCCGCTTTCATATAATGAGCCCCGCCTACGGACAGCATATGATATATGCGGCCCTGGAGGGGGCGGCCGTGGGTCATGTCATGGGCCTTGACAATGAGGAGATCGCCAGGGGAATTGCGGCCTACCGCACTGTGGGCCACAGGGGGGCTGTCACGGATACGGGGCACATCCGCCTCATTGACGACTGCTACAATTCAAATCCGGATTCTCTGAAATGTGCCATTGACTCACTCACCGGCATGGGCGGCCGCCGCGTCTGCATTCTCGGCGACATGCTGGAGCAGGGCGAGGGGGGAGCGGAGCTCCATTTTGATATCGGGCGCTACGCCAGGGAAAAGGGTGTGGATTTTCTCATCGGCTGCGGCCCTCTGGCAGAAAACTTCTGCCGGGGAATGGGAAAGAATTCAGTCCATTTCAGTGACAGGTCTCAGCTTATGGAGGCCCTGCCGGAGCTCATAAGAGATGGCGACACAGTGCTTGTGAAGGCCTCTCTCGGTATGCATCTGGAGCCTGTGGCAGAGGCTCTGAAAAAACTTTGAGGATATAAATATGACAGAGAAAAAAATCTTTCTGATGTTTGACCTGGACAACACCATACTGGATTTTGACAAGGCCGAGGCCGCGGCCCTCACAAAGACCTTTAATGAAATGGGTATTGAGCCTCTCAGTGAGCGCCTTGCCCTGTACAGCAGGATAAACAAGCGGCACTGGGAGCTTCTGGAGGACGGAGTGCTCACGCGCGAGGAGGTCCTGGTGGGCCGCTTTGACGTGCTCTTTAAGGAACTGGGTCTGGACTGCAGCGGGCCTGAGGCTGAAAAGAAATATGAGAACTATCTGGGCCGGGGACACTATTTCGTGGAGGGCGCGGAGAAGCTTCTGGACACGCTTTACGGCAGATATGAGCTCTACATAGTCTCAAACGGCTGCGCCTCTGTCCAGGCGGGGCGGCTCAAAAGCTCAGGCATAAAGAAGTATTTCAAAGACATATTTATCTCCGAGCTCATAGGCTGTGATAAGCCGAGCCCGGAATTCTTCCGCCGCTGCTTTGACAGGATTCCCGGTTTTTCAAGAGAGCGGGCCCTTATAATAGGGGACAGCCTCACCTCTGATATCCGGGGCGCCGTCAATGCCGGTGTGAAGAGCTGCTGGTTCAATCCCAAAGGGGAGGGACCGCGGCAGGGTATTCAGCCGGACTATGAGGTCTCCTCACTGATGGAAATTCCGGAATTAGTGCAGAAAATATTCTGAATCTACAAAAAACGAGGCATAATTTTGTAGATTTCATCCGGTTGCTTTATTTTTTGTATTTGCTATAATATAGTGAAGCTTTGGTGCAGAGCGTTGTGATTCAACGCTCTGAATCTTATTTTCAGGCTTTTTTGGTTTTAGTATTTTAAATTACAGGTAGGAATAATGTTTGATAAACTTACATTTTTTAGAGAACTGAATATATACTCCATGATGATAAGGATAGTTCTGGCCATGCTTATCGGGGGAATGATAGGCTTTGAGAGGGAGAAGAAGCGCCGCCCCGCGGGCTTCAGGACCTACATGCTGGTGGCCATGGGCGCGGCCCTCACCGTCATTTTGAGCCAGTACCTTGATTTCATGCTCAGTGATTTCTGGGTGCTCCCAGAGAACCTCGGAGATGTGCAGACCGACTCCTCCCGCTTTGCAGCCAAGGTGGTCAATGGCATAGGTTTTCTGGGTGCCGGTACCATTATCGTCACCGGCAGACAGGAGGTCAAGGGCCTCACCACCGCGGCGGGGCTTTTCGCCTCTGCCTGCATGGGCATCGCCATAGGAGCGGGCTTTTATGAGTGCATGGTTATCGGCGCTCTCCTCATCCTGCTGAGTCTGAAGCTTCTGCCGCTCATAGAAAACGACATTGTGGCAAACGCCAGAAATCTCTCCATCTACATCGAGATGGACAATTTTGAAAATATCGGGGAGATTGTCAACCGCATAAAGCTTGAGGGCGTGAAGGTCTACGACATAGAGATAGAGAAGAAAAAGCACGAGCATATGTCAAATTTCAGCGTTCTTGTGTCCGTTCGGCTCCCCAAAAGGGGCTCCCATGCAGAGCTTCTGGCGATGCTCTCCACCATGGACGGCATTATCGCCATAGACGAAGTCTGAAAGGGGGATGTTGAGAAATGCTTAAAATATTTGATTTTGCGAGAGACATGTCCCTCACGGCCATCGCCTTCAGACTTGTGCTGGCGTTCATCTGCGGCGGCCTTATCGGAATAGAGAGGGAATACAAGCGCCGCCCCGCGGGTTTCCGCACCCATATACTCATATGCCTGGGCGCCGCCATGACGACCCTGACGAGCCAGTATCTGCTCCTGGAGATGGGTCTCTACAACGATGTGGCAAGGCTGGGCGCCGGAGTTATCGCCGGTATCGGATTTATCGGTGCCGGGACCATCATCGTCACAAGCAAGCAGCGGGTAAAGGGCCTGACCACGGCAGCGGGACTCTGGACATCTGCAATAATCGGCCTTGTCTGCGGCGCCGGATATGTGGAGTGTGCAATTTTTGCGACTCTCATGGTGCTGCTGGCAGAGCTGCTGCTCATCAAGATAGAGTACAAATTTGCAAGAAAAGTCAGCGACCTCAATATGTTTATAGAGTACAGCTCCGCCGACACCATAGAGGAGGTCGTGAGGCTGTGCAGGGAAAAGCATGTGACGATCAGCGACATTGAAATCACAAGGGTGCCGGACGACAAGGGCGGCTACCGCTATCATGCGGTCCTCACAGTTCTGGCCAGTGAAAAGCAGCTGGAGAACGATGTTATAAAGCCCGTCACGGCCCTTGAGAATGTCATTACCGTGGAGGAACTTTAATTCCGGCCCTGCAGGGCAAATAAAGCTTCCTGCAGAGAATTAAACATGCCCCCTGATGGAATGAGTCTCATGGAGATATCCTCACTCAGGGGGCTTTATTTTGCCATCAGCGGGGTGACAGCCGCAGCTCAGAGCAAGGCTGCCCAATACATCTGAATATAACACGGCTTTCTGCGGCCGCGGCATCAATAAGAAAAGGCATCCTGATAATCAGGATGCCTTTAATGCTGGGAAATATATTAGGGGGGATTAGGGAATCAAATCACATTTGTAATGGAAGGTCACCTCTGTGCCTATCTTGGCCTCGACACCGCCTGTAATGGTGACGAAGTAGCCTCCTTCTGCTTTTTTGGTTACTGTGAACTTCTTGGTGGCGGCTTTTCCGTTCTGATCGGTGTAGCTGATATACGCAGCATCAGCGCTTTCATCAACTTTAGAGCCCTCACAATTTATCAGGACATTGATGTCCTTGTTAAAGGGCACGGTCAGGGGATTCTTCCAATCCGCGTCGTAGTTGAAGAGACACACTGAGGTGCCTTTGCCTTCTGCAATAGAGTTCATGACATATGTGTCAGTGGTGTTGGTCTCAACGGTGATGTCGAAATTGACATCCTTGGCTTTTTCAGGGACATCCTCCAGCTTGAAGCTTGCGTTGCCGTCGCTGACACTGCACTCCTTCTGAATCTTGTTGCCCTTGTCATCCATGAACTCCACGACGCCCTTGGTGATACTGTATCCGGGCTTTGCCACAATGCTTATTGTGTCATTCAGTGCAGCCTCGGTGACCTCCTTGCCGCCAATTTCAAAGTAGCAGAGGGGTTCGACAATTTCCTCACCCTTGTCGTTGAATATCTTTCTCACACTGAGGCTGTGCTTGAACTGCCGGAAATCGGCCTCAATCTTCAGCTCCTTGTCAAGAAGCTGCGTGCTGGTGTCAGGAGTGATGTCCACACCGTTGGCCTTGAGGGAGTTGCGGTAGCAGTCTGTTCCGTTGGCGGCCTTCACAGTATAGAACTCACCAAAGGGGATTGTGCCGCCCTCGGGGATCTCGGTGTCTTTGTACACCACCACAACGGAGCCGTACTTCTGTGAATCATTCAAATACTCGTAGTGCACGGGGCAGCCCGCAACGGCATAGCTGACAACGACATCCGCTTTCCCGCCGTCGGGATACTCGGGAACAATAAATCTGTATTTGCCCTCGCCGTCCTTTTCTATGGGTGTGGATACGTGAACGGTTTTAGAATCAACTATTATATCGTAATCGAGGGTGATGCCGCTGACCGTGAATCCGGTCACCTCAGTGGGAGTAACGGTGACGACATCGGCGCCCCACCTGGGATTTACATTGTCCAGTGTACCGCCGCCGCCGACTCCGGATTTATCCGCTACGCTGAGCGTCACAGGCTTTGTAATTACCTTGTACTCAACCTTTACAGGAGTCTGAGGCATGGCATCGAGCTTGCCGATATTGCAGCGGTAGTAGCCCTTATAGACTCCTGAAGTAACTTCAGTAAGCAACACCGGCTTTGTTGTTTCATCGCCGCCGCCGGCCTTATGGTACTTGGCTATGACAGTATCTTTATCCGGCGCAACTACTTCTGAATCTTCTGCGGACTTGACAAAGAACCAGATGTCGGTATCTGCTGTGGGAGCTTCAACTTCAATGCCCATATCATCTGTGAAGAAGGTATCTTCAGTATTGCCGTCGCCTGTGTTGTAGGCAAACACCTTGAACTGATCGGACTCCAGCTTGTCAAAATAGACGCGCAGGATTATTTCGTAATCTTCAACGGTGATTTCAGGCATATCAAAGCTCACAGGACCATCGCCGAAGCCTATGTCTCTGGGCTTGCCGCCGGCCTCAAGGGTCATGCGGGAGATTGCATAGTTCTTGTCATTCTTGCCCTCGACAACCCTGCGGTTCACGATTACTGTGGAGCCGGTCTCGATACCGGCATTAAGAATTCCAACAAGATCTATTGTGGGATCTCCAAGGTCGTCTCCTCTTGTGATGTCAAGCTGCTTCTGTCCGTCGCCGCTGGAAACAGAGAGATCAACCTTATAGAGCTTAGTGGCATCGGGCACATCAGTGCTCGCTTCATCTCCGCCGTCAAATATGTAGGAGATAATCAGCCTGCGTTCCTTTGCCTTGAAGAGGACCTCGACGTCCACATCGCTCTGGGGCATGCCCTTAAGCTGGAAGCTTGTGCCGCTTATGGGCTCGTTCTCGTGGCTGAGGCCGTCGTGGTCGACGTAGCTTATGAGTATCTTGTCCAGCTCATAGCCGTCTGCGGGGAGAATATCGGTGACCTCCACCGTGTCGATCCATCCTGCCTGCTCAGGCACCTTGTAGCTGCCGTGCTCAGAGGGCAGGGCGTTGATGGCATATTCATCGATGTCGTAATTTGCCTTGATTGTGACATCACCGTTGGGCATCTCGAAGGAGAAGCGGTTGTCGGTGATCATCTTTACGGGAATTTTTACACCGTCCACGACTCTGGTGACCTCAATGGGATTCACATCGCTGAGTCTGAAGCCGTCTGCTGACTTATTGATGACGGTAATGAGAGAGCCTTCGTCAACCTTCTCGGGGATCCTGCCGTCCTGGGTGAGATGGAACTCATCATACTCGGTTCCGTTGACCTTGAAGACCAGGCGTGAGAGGGGAAGCCCGTCGGGACCGTCGGGAACACGCTCCACAGTGATGCTGTGGCTCGTTTCGTCGAAGGGAACCCTGACACGGATCTCCTCAGCCGGCATGAAGAAGCTGAAATCGTTCTTGTTGAGTCTTATAACATTGGGATCAATGGGCTTGCCGTTCTTATCGCAGACTTGGATGCGGCCGTAGTCGGTTCTGTAGCCAGAAGCTGCCCGGGCCCAGATGCTGATCTTTGTACCCTCTGCGGCAGTATCAAGTAAGCCCATATTGGATCTCACATGGAATACGCCCTTGCTGTGGTCTGCGTTGCCGTCCGCCTCATAATCGAGGGTGATGGGATAAGTCTGTACCTCCTTGAAGGATACATGCAGACTCACGGGAGAAGCGGAATGGGTAGCGGGCATATCAAACTGATACTTTCCGCTTACAGGATCGGGAAGAATGTTCTCTGTGCGGTCCTTGCCCGAAAGATCCTTGTAGGAAATCTTGATCTCGTCTACATTGTAGCCCAGAGAAGGTGAGGGGTAGACGGTCTGACGGCTGTGTACACCGCAGTAGAGTGAAACCTTATCGTTGCCCTTGTCTCCAAAGTACTCGCCCAAGATGCTGTATCCGTTGCCTGCATTTTTGGGGCTGTCAACAGGGTAGGCCAGAATTGTCGCCAGGGGGTCAAAGTTCACACGGACCTTCACATCGCAGTTGGGCATGATGAATGTTGTGCCCTCCAGGGGGTGGGTGCCGTTCTCATAGGTGAGCAGCACACTGCCCGCTGCGTGTGTATAGGGATTTTCAACGTGTCTTCTGACCTCAAGCTCAACACCTGCACCGCATTTGTAAACCTCCATACCGTTGAGCACGGAGTTGACGGTGAAGTAACCCAGATTTGAGTTGGAAGTGTCAAGATATATATGATAGTAGATGTAGAACTGAACTCTGACAGTCACGGGGAAATCGGGCATCTCAAAGACGCCGTTCTTGTCCACCTGAACAATTACGGAAGGATCGTCTGTCTTTGTAACACTGGGAATGAAGTTATAGTATTCCTTGCTGGAGCTTCCGGTAACCTTTACCTTGGAACCGACGTTGGCGGAGTTGACCTCCTTGCCGTCAACGGTGACCTTGTATTCACCGTCCAGGTTGTAGACCTTCGTGATGTCAAATGCCGCCTTGTCGGTGGGCTTGACATTCACAACCACATTGACGGGACCGTCAGGCATTGTGAAGGCATTCTTCTCCACGTCCAGAGTCTTTGTGAAGTCCGCATAGTATACGGTTATAGACTGAACGGTATAGTTTTTATCAGGAGTAATTGCAAGCGTAACTCTTTCGCCCTTCTTCGCAGAGGTGACGGGTGTATTTCCGAGCAGGGTCTCAAGCTTGCCGTTCCGAATATCGGTGTATATGGCGTGACCCTTGCTGGGATCATAGTCGGGGTCAAGCTTGAAGGTTGCGGAAATGGTTACGGGAAAGTCAGGCATCACAAAGCGCCCGTCCTCAAAAGCGACGGTATCCCTGTGGTCGTTATATGTGACTCTGATGGTGTCGAGCATAAAGCCTGTGTCGGGTATGGCCTTTACCAGGACACGGCTGCCCACATAGGCAGAGTCCACATGCCTGTCATCCACTATGGCCGCAACTGCGCCGTTCTTGCACTTTTCGGTCTTAATGTCATAGGCCTTGGCCTTCTGGAAGGTGACAGACACGGTGACAGAGTAGTTGGGCATCATGAAAGTGCCGTCGGAACTGACGGGGATCATCGAGGCGGCATCGCCGACCTTGACGACCTTGATGGACTCAACAGCGTAGCCAGCCTCGGGGGTCGCAACGACCTTCACCAGCTTGCCGGGTGCAGCGGCCTTGATGGACGCGCCGTCAGCCTCAAGGCTGAAGCTGCCGTGCTCGGCCTGCTTCGCAACGATGTTGAAGTTGGTGGCACCGTTAACTGTGCCTGAGGTAGAGCCGCCGCCGGTGCTGCCGGTGCCGGGAGTTACAGTGTTGCTGACATTTACAATGCCGGCCACAGGTATGTACAGACTCTCACCGACGCGGAAGTTGGCAAGATTTTCCCTGTTGTTCAGTGCCTGCACCATTTTCTGCACGCTGTTGAAATTGAGGTTGTAATTGCCGCAGATGATGTTGTATGCACTCTCACCGGCTCTCATAATATGGGAGAGCACAGTGATATAGTTCACACCGGGCACAGAACTGGAGGTGGTGGGCAGAATAAGCTTTCTGCCGGCTGCAATCCTGTTGTAGCTGGAGATGTTGTTGAGCTTGAGGATCTGGTTGGAGTAGGTCTTGTAGCTCAGGCCCATGTTGTTGTAGATACCGGCAATGGTCTCGCCGGGCTGTATGGTGTAGTCAACGAGATAGTAGCTTACAAAATCTCCGGCAGGCAGAGACATTGCAGTGCCTGCGCCTGTGGCAGGTGCCTGGGTGACGCCTACCTGCGGTTTGCCGTTAAGCTTGCCGCTGAGCTCCGCGGCGGCCTGGTTGGATACAGGCAGCTTAATTTTGCCTCCTACAGGAATGCTTCTGAACTGGGCCTCACTGGTAAAGCCATTGAGGGCCATGATCACATTCTTGTGCGCATAGTAGTCAATGCCGTACTTCTGGCAAATTCCAAGTACGGTCTGTCCGCTGGACAGTGTCACTTCGGCGACATCTGCGTCGGCAGATGCGGGAACTGTTATTCCCGTAAAGAGCGCCATGACCATGACAACTGTCAGCAGAATGCTGATGAGCCGTTTTTTCATATAAATGCTCCCCCTAACCGACCCTTCCCGGGTCGAAATTTATTAACAAACACTTACTTCTCCGGAATGCCCCGGGGGCTTCCGGCACTTATTTATAAACCCGCAGAGACGCAGACGAAACTGCGAACCGGCGGAAATTATACAAATTCACACCCTGTCTCTCAGGCTGCCGGCTTGTCAGCGGGAGAGATAAATCCGCTGACTGCTATAAAGAGCTGTTCACCGACCCTGAAGCTGTCCAGCTTGTCCCTGCCGTTGACAGTCTTCAGCATCGCCTGATTGTCATTGAAGTTCATATCATAGCCGCTGTGTACAATGCTGTAGACCGTCTCGCCGGGCTTCATGGTGTGGGCCATAACGGTGTAGGAGACAAGACTTGCATCCGTAACGCCCGGAGCGGGAAGCAGCAGCTTCATACCCGCCTTGAGCTTGTTGAAACCGGAGAGATTATTCAGCTTCATAATTAGGGCTGAATAAGTCTTGTAGCTGAGATCATAGCGCTCGTATATTCCGCTTATTGTGTCACCGGGCTGAATGGTGTAGGGCACAAGGTAATAGCTTATGGAATCAGTGAAGGGCACCGTGCCTGCAACACCCACCGGCTTTTTGGGGACGGCGGGCTTCCCCGGCTTTGCGGAGGGCTTTGCCGTTCCGGCGGAGCCGCTGCCGGAAGAGCCGCAGCCGGAAATCGCAGCGGCGGCAGCCTGAGATACGGGGACCGCAATCTTACTGCCCGCGGGCATTTTCCCGAACTGCCCCTCATCCGTGACACCGTTGAGCGCCATCATGAGGTTTTTATATGTATTGTAGTCAACGCCGTATTTCTGGCAGATGCCGAATACCGTCTCACCCTTTCCCAGCGTCACAGTGGTTACGGCGGGCTCAGCAAAGGCGGAAACTGCAAACACAGAAAAAAACATTGCGGCGGTAATAACAAAAACGATGAATTTTGGTAAACGTCTCTTCATAAATTGCTCCTTGTATATCGCTCTGTGGAGCGGAATAAAAGACTCTGCATAATGTCAAATTTTGAAATACTGCAAATGTCTTATGATTCGGTTACAATATTACAACAAGAACAAACAAAATGCAAGAGGTTATTTGCGAAAAGAATCAAAAAATTACAAAAGATTTTCAAAATGTTATGTCAATCGGTTTACATAACACAAATTTGCCTCAATCGGCATAGCCCATGGGGTTTTTGGACTGCCAGTTCCAGGTGTCGCGGCACATATCGTCGAGATCATACTGTGCCTTCCAGCCCAGAAGCTCCGCGCTCTTGTCAGGGCTCGAATACATTATGGCCAGATCACCCGGGCGGCGGGGCGCTATCTCATAGGGGATCTTTTTACCGGTCACACGCTCAAAGGCCTTCACCATGTCCAGAACGCTGTAGCCTTTTCCGGTGCCCAGATTAAACACACTCTCACCGCGGTGCTCCTGCATATATTCTATGGCCGCCACATGGCCCCTTGCCAGATCAACAACGTGTATGTAGTCTCTCACACCTGTGCCGTCGGGGGTGTCATAGTCATTGCCGAACACATTCAGATGATCACGTCTGCCCACTGCCACCTGTGAGATATAGGGCATGAGATTGTTGGGGATTCCACGGGGGTCCTCGCCGATAAGTCCACTGCTGTGGGCCCCGATTGGGTTGAAGTAGCGCAGCAGCACCACGGACCAGTCATCAACGGCCTTTGCCGTATCCCGCAGAATCTGCTCGTTCATATATTTTGTCCAGCCGTAGGGATTGGTGCAGCTGCCGGTTACGGAGCTCTCTCTCAGAGGCACCTGATTCTCGGCAGAATAGACCGTGGCCGAGGAGGAGAACACTATGTTCTTCACGCCGTGCTCCCTCATCGCCTCGCAGAGGGTTATGGTGGAATTGAGGTTGTTGTCGTAATACTCAAGGGGCTTTGCCACGGATTCGCCCACGGCCTTCAGACCTGCAAAGTGTATTACACAGTCTATATTGTGCCTGGAGAAAATTTCATCCAGTGCCCCCCGGTCCCGGACATCCTTCTCATAGAAGCTGAGATCTTTTCCGGTTATGCGCTGCACTCTCTCCAGAGATTTTGCGTTTGAGTTCACAAGGTTGTCGATTACGACGACCTCCATGCCTTTTTCAAGAAGTTCCACACAGGTGTGGCTTCCGATATAGCCTGCTCCGCCGGTAACAAGAACCTTCATTTCTTTTCCTCCTTGTGTATATGCCGTTATATTATTTGTTTTTGTTTCAGTCTATGTGCGCTGGGGTTTATTTGAATACGATACTACATGCTGTGCCGCAAAAATCGGCGCATTCTATGTCATAAAGGAAAAGTATGGGCGGCCCGGCAGGCCGTTCCCGCACGCACAGTACAGCTTTGATTTATTAGACTGAGGGAGAACTAAAAAAGTTCCCCAAAGCTGGGATATTTTTAATAATTATTCATGGCCTCGCGGCAGTAATAATTAAAGGCCCTCTCCCGCTCAAGGGTGCTGCTGTCCATGTGTCCCGGATAGACCTCATAGTCCCCCTCCAGCTCACATATACGCTTCAGCGAGCGCATCTCATCCTCAATGGAGGAGCCGGGGAAATCCGCTCTTCCTGCGCTGCCCTTAAAGAGGGTGTCGCCGGGGAATATGGCATCCTCAACTATAAGGGTCACGCCTCCCGGTGTGTGTCCCGGGGTGGATATGACCTTAAAGGTAAATCCTGCGGCCTCGACCGTATCGCCGTCTCCGTAGTATTTCCCGTTCTCCGGGAGCGTGAAGGGGAGAAAGTGATTTCCTGCATTGTTTTTCGAGTCATCCAGCTCATTCATATAGACCGGTACATGTATCTGACTGACAATCTCATTAACAGCGCCCACATGGTCAAAATGGCCGTGGGTCAGGAGAATTGCCTGACAGGAGAGGGAGTTGTCTTCTATATAATCCAGTATCACATTGCTCTCATCGCCGGGGTCTATTATGACGCACTGGAGATTTTCCTCATTTGTGACCACATAGCAGTTGGTCTCCAGCTGCCCCACGGGAATAGTTTTAATAAGCATGGCTTAAAGCTCCTTTGTATCCAAGAGTATGGTCAGCGGCCCGTCATTCTCCGAGCTCACCAGCATGTCGGCGCCGAATTCGCCGGTCTCCACTTTGAAGCCCTTCTCCCTGCAGAGCTCAATGACTTTTTCATAGAGAGGAATTGCCGTCTCCGGCCTTGCGGCCTTTGAAAATCCGGGCCTGCGGGATTTGCAGTCTGCAAAGAGGGTGAACTGGCTTATAATGAGCAGCTCTGCCGCCCCTGCGTCCACGGGATTTATATTCATCTTCCCGTTCTCATCCTCAAAGATCCGCATGCCGCAGATCTTGTCCGCAATTTTGGCCGCCTCCTTCTCCGTGTCATCCTGGTGGACTCCCAGCAGAATCAGAAAGCCCTTTCCAATTTTGCCGCGGATCTTTCCGTCTATTTCCACAGAGGCGGAGCGGACCCTTGTGAGTACAGCTCTCATAAATCTTCTCCCTCCTAGTTGCTGCCGTTTCTTGTGACCTGGCTTACGCCGCGGATAGTGTTGAGCCTAGCCATGATATAGTTGAGCTCTTCCTTGTTTTTAACCTCCAGGGTGAGGTTCACGATCGCCATACCGGATTCGGTATCTCTGGCCGAGAGCGTGCGCACCTTGGCGTCCAGGGCATTCAGCACGGTGGCGATATCTATGACAAGGCAGCTCCGGTCCTTGGACAGAATGGTGACCGTCGTGATGTAGCTGTCTGTGATTTCATCCGCCCAGGAGACATTTACCCAGCGGCCCTGATAGTCGGGGTCATCCCTGCGGCTTTTGTAGTTCTCGCAGTCCTTCCTGTGGATGGAGACGCCCTGCCCCCTTGTAATAAAGCCCACAATGTCGTCCCCGGGGACCGGGGTGCAGCAGCGTGAGAATTTCACAAGGCAGTTGTTGAGCCCCTCCACCAGAATTCCGTGTACGGATTTGACATGCTTTGCCGCGTTCTGCTCTCTCCGCTCGGCGGCGTCATTCATCTTTTCGACGGCGTTCTTTCTGTCGGGCTTGGCGTGGCGTGAGGCCTCATCCTTCAGCCTGTTTGCGGCCCTTGTGGCGGTGAGTCCGCCATAGCCTATGGCAGAGTAGAGATCATCCATATTGTTGAAGGACAGCCGCTTCAGAATGGGATTTACTATCTCTTCATCCAGAAGCTCATCCAGCACAAGGCCGCTGCGCTTGAGCTCCTCCTCCAGCATTGCGCGGCCCCGGACGATATTCTCCTCCCGCCGCTCCTTCTTGAACCACTGCTTTATCTTTGTGCGGGCAGATCCGCTCTTTGCAATGTTCAGCCAGTCGCGGCTGGGGCCGGGGGCGGAATTGGAGGTGCGTATCTCAACAATGTCACCGTTCTGCAGCACATGGTCATAGGTGACTATGCGGCCGTTTACCGTGGCGCCCACCATATGGTTGCCCACATGGGAGTGTATGCTGTAAGCAAAATCTATGGGCGTCGCACCGGCTGGGAGGTTTATGACATCCCCCTTGGGGGAGAACACAAAGACCTCGTCGGAGAACATGTCAATTTTAAGGTTGTGGAAAAAGTCGCTGGCATCGGAGTCCTGCTGGCTCTCCAGAAGGCGTCTGACCCAGGCAAACTTGTCCTCATCTCCGGCCTTCACCACATTGCTGCTCTCGCCCATCTTGTATTTCCAGTGGGCGGCAATGCCGTATTCGGCGGTGTGGTGCATGTCCCAGGTGCGTATCTGCACCTCAAAGGGTATGCCCTCGGAGCCAATTACCGTGGTGTGCACGCTCTGGTACATGTTGGGCTTTGGGGTGGAGATATAGTCCTTGAAGCGCCCCGGCACGGGCTTGAACATATCGTGGATAATACCCAGCACATTGTAGCAGTCCGGTATTGTGTCCACTATCACCCTGAATGCACAGAGGTCGAATATGCCGTTTATATTTAGATTCTGGGAATACATTTTTCTGTAAATGCTGTAGACATGCTTGATGCGGCTGAAAATCGTGCACTCCACGCCCTCGGATTTGAGCCTTGTCTTGATCTTGTTCTCCATTGAGGACATGAAATCCACAAGGATGGGCATTTTTTCTTTCAGGGCATCGGTGATGTCCTTGTATCCGGCGGGGTCCAGATACTGGAGGGAGAGGTCCTCCAGCTCCCACTTCACCTTCTGCATGCCGAGACGGTGGGCGATAGGCGCGTATATCTCCATGGTCTCCAGGGATTTGGTCCTCTGCTTTTCCGGGGTCTGGTAGTCCATGGTGCGCATGTTGTGGAGCCTGTCGGCAATCTTTATAAGGATGACGCGGATGTCCTTGGCCATGGCCATGAGCATCTTCCGCAGGTTCTCCATCTGCTCGTCTTCCTTGCTGGTGTACTGGACACGGGTGAGCTTTGTGACGCCCTCCACAATATCCGCCACCGGCTCGCCGAACTGGTGGGCAATATCCGTGTGGGTGAGATTTGTGTCCTCAATCACGTCATGGAGCAGGGCGGCGATGACCGAGTCCTCGTCAAGGCCCATCTCCACAGTGATGTCCGCCGCGGCGACGCAGTGGGTTACATAGGGGGAGCCGTCCTTTCTCAGCTGGCCTGAGTGGGCGACCTTGGCGGTATCGTAGGCTGCACGGATGCGGCCCAGCTCCATGTCATGGCTGCTCTCTTTAATTTTCTTCTCGAGATCTGCAAACATCTTGTCGGGGTCCAGCAGCTCGTGCTTTTTTACCTGTTCACTCACCTAAATCACCTCCCTGAGGCTTTAAGAGCCTGTATAAGCTCTGTTGTCTCCAGATTCACCTTGCCGCAGATCACTTTCCTGCGGGCGCCGTATATTTTGCCGCTGTCACTCTCCAGCAGCCCTGCCTCAAGAAATGCTACGAGGCAGATGCAGTACCTCTCCGGGTACATGGAAGGGGGACAGCTTCCCAGTATCTCTTCAAAGCTGCCTCCGGGTTCCTTCCTCTCAAGCATATGCCAGACACGTACGAAATCCGGCCTTGTGGGGCAGTATCTTGAGGCCGCATAGAATGCAGACTCCCTGTTTTCAAGTATGTCCCGGCAGAGCTCCCGGCAGTCATGCTTCCGGACACCGGAAATCAGCAGCTGCACCGAGACACGGCCGTGGAACTCATTTATCTGGGGGCAGAAGGCCAGATCCAGAAGGTCGCCCTCCCGTATGCCCAGCTCCTTTGCCGTGTGTGAGAAGAATATGCATTCAAAACGGCTTGAGCCCAGCCTTATTTTCATTCTAAGATGCCGGCCGTTGCCCACGGCTCTCGCGGATTCCAGAAGGGCGCCGGATATGCACATCACCGGCTTCGGGTTCTGGTTGCCGTAGGGCTCCAGCAGGTCAAGGGAGCGCACATTGTCTATAGAGAGGAGAGAGGGTTCATTTATGAGAAGGTCACATTCCACCTCCGGCTGTGCCTCGGGTCGGTGTGCCCTGTAATATTTCGTTATAGCCTGCCTGAAATCATCCAGCTTGTCCGCCCTTATGTTCAGCCCTGCAGCCAGGGCGTGGCCGCCGAAGCCTATGAGATGTTCGGAACAGGCAGAGAGCGCTTCAAAGAGGTTGAAGCCGCCGTAGCTGCGGCAGGAGCCCTTGCCCACATCCCCGTTCAGGCAGATCATGATCGCGGGCAGGGCGTACTGCTCCGATAGCCTTGAGGCGGCGATGCCTATGACGCCCTGATGCCATCTGTCGCTGGCGAGGACTATGGGCGCATCCTCCACGGGCTTTGAGGCAAGAATCTGATTTGCCTCCTCCCAGATATCCGTCTCTATCTCCTGCCTGCGGCGGTTCAGCTCACAGAGCTCATATGCAAGCTCCGAGGCGGTCTTCCGGTCCTCGCACATCAGGAGCTTTGCCGCGGTGTCCGCCTGTCCAAGGCGTCCGGCGGCATTGAGTCTGGGCGCAAGGCTGTAGCCTATCACCGAGGCCGAGAGCTTTTTGGGGTCTATGGCCGACTCCCTCAGCATCGCGGCGATGCCGGGCCTGGGGGACTTTTCAAGTTTTTCAAGGCCGAGGCGCACAAGCTGCCTGTTTTCGGCGTTCAGGGGCATAACATCCGCCACGGTCCCCAGAGCCACAAGGTCTGCATAGCGCGCCAGCATGGAGAGGCTGTTGCCCTCACATGCGCAGACAAGCTTCAGCGCCATTCCAACTCCCGCGAGATGGGGATTCGGATAGCTGTCGCAGTCCTGCTTGCAGTCTATCACCGCCACGGCATCGGGAATCGCGTCGGATTTGCACTCATGGTGGTCCGTTATGACCATGTCCATGCCCAGCCTCTTGGAGTATTCCGCCTCTTCAACGGCAGTGATGCCGCAGTCCACGGTGACCACAAGGCTCACGCCCTCAGCTTTAAGGGCGTCCAGGGCATCGCAGTTCAGACCGTAGCCCTCCTCGCATCTGTCCGGAATATAGGGCCTGCACTCAACATTTTTCCGGCGGAGATAGTCTGTCAGCAGGCAGGTGGCGGTGATGCCGTCCACATCGTAGTCGCCGAAAACTGCGACGGTCTCACGGTTTTCCACGGCTTTTTTTATACGCGCGGCGGCCCTGTCCATGCCGTGAATGAGCATGGGGTCAAAAATACAGCTGTCGGAGCCCTGAATCATATCATGGGCCTCGCCGGGACTCACGATTCCCCTCAGTGCCAGCACGGCCGAAAGCAGTGGCGTATAGCCTGCCTCCAGCAGCTGCAGGGGTATCTCCGGCTTCTCATATGGAATTTTCCAGTCTTTTGATTTCATCTTCATTCTTCTTCTGTCATATTATTCTTTCATAATATCAAACTTGTTGACATAATTCAATAGGAATGGGAGAAAAAAGCGCTGTCTTCGGGAGAATTAAACTGAGATATGCGGGAAAAGCAGGACAGAAAAAGACCGGTACAAAATCAAGTACCGGCCCTGACTTTTATTTGCTGTAATCGCAGATTTTTCTGAGGCTCCCGGTGACAGGACGGTCACTGAGAACATGCTGCAGCGCCCCGGCGGGACTTTCATAGAGCGCGAAGAGTTTAAAACAGCTTCTGCTCATGAAGCCCTTTTCCGCAGTGCTCTCCAGAACGGAGCAGAGAGGGGTATAATAGGAGAGCGTATTTAAAAGGGCGATGGGCTTTGAGTGCCTGCCCAGCTGCTTCAAGGTCATGATCTCAAAGAGCTCGTCAAAGGTGCCTATGCCCCCGGGCAGTGCGATAAAGGCCTCGCTCTCCTTCTCCATGGCTTCCTTCCGCTGGCGCATATTTTCGGTATATATGACTCTGGTACAGCCCTGATAGAGAATCCCCGGCTCGTCAAAAAATTTCGGAATTATCCCGATGACCTCGCCGCCGGCCTCACCGGCAGATTTTGCACAGGCGCCCATAAGGCCGCCCTGGCCGCCGCCGAAAACAAGACTGCTGCCGCTTTCGGCGATAAGCCTGCCCAGCTCCGCCGCAGCGTCAAAATATTCTTTTTCAAGTCTGTCGCTGGATGCGCCGTAGATACATATTTTCATCTCTGTTATCCTCACCATATAATAAGGTAATAATAACGGATTTTCACCCTGCCGTCAATCGGCATTTTCCCGTTCTCCCCACTCCCCGGATAGGGTGCAAAAATATTGGCTTGACCCCAATATAATGCTGATGTAAGATAAACTCGGGTTAGAAGGTGTAAAATGAAAAAAATAATCGCTTTAACTATATGTGTTCTGATGCTCTTCTCACTGCCTGCCTGCTCTCAGGAGGAGAGCCCGCGGGATGAGGGAAAGCTCAGAATAGTCACCACCATGTATCCCGCCTATGATTTTTCAAGGGAGATTGCGGGGGAGCGGGCAGAGGTTATCCTCCTTGTGCCCCCAGGCTCCGAGGCCCACAGCTTTGAGCCCAGGGCGAAGGATATACTGAGCCTCCGGGGCTGCGACCTTCTGGTGTGCAACGGGGGAGAGAGTGAGGCCTGGGTGCCCACCCTTGTCTCCGGCTGTGAGGAGGACTTCCCCATACTGCGCATGCTGGAGTGCGTGGAAAAGGTGGAGGAGGAGAAAAAGGCCGGAATGCAGACGGCGGCCCACGGCCACGGCCATGGACACGGTCACGGTCACGAGATCGAGTATGATGAGCATGTCTGGACTTCTCCCGTGAACGCAGTCACCATCTCGGAGGCAATCTGTGATGAGCTCTGCCGCATCGACAGCGAGGGGCAGGACTACTACAGGGAGAGATGCGCCGGATATACCGAAAAGCTCCGGGAACTGGACAGGGGATTTCGGGAGACCGTTGAAAAGGCCCCCAATAAGACAATGATTTTTGCGGACCGTTTCCCCGCACGCTATTTTGTGGAGGAATACGGCCTTGACTACTACGCGGCTTTCCCCGGCTGCACCGCCGACACGGAGCCCTCTGCCAAAACCGTGGCCTTTCTCATTGACAGGGTCAGGGAGAATAAAATTCCGGCGGTGTTCTATATTGAATTTTCAAACGAAAAAATGGCCGATATAATCTGTGAGGATACAGGCTGCAAAAAGCTGCTCTTCCACTGCTGCCACACCGTGGGGGCGGATCAGCTTGAAGCAGGGCTGAGTTATCTTGAAATCATGGAAGGCAATCTTGCAAATCTTAAGGAGGCCCTTGGCTGATGGCAATATTGAAATGTGAAGACCTCTCCTTCGCATATGAGGGAAAAACAGTGCTGGAGGGCGTGAACTTCGAGCTGAGCGCCGGAGATTATCTCTGCGTGGTGGGCGAGAACGGTTCCGGAAAATCCACACTTATCAAGGGACTTCTGGGGCTTAAAGCTCCGGCCTCCGGGAAAATCATAACCGGAGACGGCCTGAAGCCCACGGAGATAGGCTATCTGCCCCAGCAGACGGAAGTGCAGCGGGATTTTCCCGCCAGTGTATTTGAGGTGGTGCTCTCCGGATGTCTGAACAGTCTCGGGCACAGGCTCAGCTACAGCCGGGAGGACAGGGAGCGGGCAAAGCTCAATATGGAGCGCATGGGCATAGACGAGCTGAGCCGGGAGAGCTATCAGTCTCTCTCCGGCGGACAGCAGCAGAGGGTGCTTCTGGCGAGGGCTCTCTGCGCCACAAAAAAGCTCCTCCTTTTGGATGAGCCGGTCACAGGCCTCGACCCCATAGCCGCAGGGGAGATGTACAACTTTATAAAGCTTGTAAATCTCTGCGACAGCATCTCGGTGATCATGGTCTCCCATGATATACACGAGGCCGTGCGCTATGCCACAAAAATTCTCCATCTTGGTCACAGACAGCTCTTCTTCGGCACGGCGGCAGAATATAAGGAGAGCGACATTGCGAGAAGATTTCTGGGAGGGAACAGGATATGACAGAGCTTGTAAATATGTTTTCCTACCATTTTATGCAGCGGGCCCTTATCGTGGGGGTGCTTGTGTCTCTCTGCGCCGCCCTTCTGGGTGTGGCGCTGGTGCTGAAGCGCTACTCAATGATAGGGGACGGCCTCTCCCATGTGGGCTTCGGCGCTCTCGCGGTGGCCTCGGCCCTGGGGCTTGCGCCGCTGGCGGTGGCGGTGCCTGTGGTGGTGATTGCCGCGGTTCTGCTCCTGCGCCTGCGCCGGAACAGCAGGGTCAAGGGCGATGCCGCCATTGCGATAATTTCCAGCAGCGCCCTTGCCATCGGCGTCGTGACGGTGTCGCTCACGACAGGCATGAATACCGAGGTATCAAGCTACATGTTCGGGAGCATACTATCACTGAGCGCCGGCGATACCGTGCTCAGCATAATTCTCTCGGTGGTGGTGCTGGCGGTGTATATTGCCTTCTACCCCAGAATTTTTGCGGTCACCTTTGATGAGCCCTTCAGCAGGGCAACGGGCATAAACACCAATAACT
The DNA here is from genome assembly GCA_050943875.1 of Candidatus Limivicinus sp. Classification (GTDB taxonomy): domain Bacteria; phylum Bacillota; class Clostridia; order Oscillospirales; family Oscillospiraceae; genus Limivicinus. The sequence continues at coordinate 101,150 of JBMNPZ010000002.1, forward strand.
ACAACACGCTCCTCGCCGTGCTCACCGCGGTGACGGTGGTTCTGGGCATGAGAATGATGGGCGCGCTCCTCATATCCAGCCTCATAATTTTCCCGGCCCTCTCGGCCATGCGGCTGTGCAAAAGCTTCAAATCCGTTGTCATATGCTCGGCCCTCATATCGGTGTGCTGCTTTGTGACGGGCGTGATTGCATCCTATTTTCTGGAAACTCCCACAGGGGCGAGCATTGTGATAACTGACCTTATAATCTTCGGCATTTCATCTCTTTTTGGTAAGAATAAACAATAATATACAATTCGACGGAAAAGAGCCCCTTTTACAGTTTCACCGGCAGTGTATTTTGTTTATGTAGCCGTATTGACGATAAATATTGGCAATGATATAATTTTTATGAAAATAAGACCTGAAAGGGGTAAAAATATTATGAGAACAATGGCACCTATTGATCTTGGCATTGCCGGCGACGGTATTGCATACCGCAACCTCGCTCCCGCACAGCTGGTTATGAAGGCCCTGGAGAGGGGCGAAGGCACTCTTTCCGATACCGGCGCCCTCGTTGTAAAGACCGGCAAGTACACCGGCAGAAGCCCCAAGGACAAGTTCATCGTTGATACTCCCGCAGTTCACGATGAGATCGCATGGGGCAAGATAAATGTTCCTATAGAGAGAGCAAAGTATCAGGCAATCAAGGCAAAGCTTCTTGCTTACCTGGAGAACAAGGAAGTATTTGTATTTGACGGCTATGCAGGTGCAGACCCCAAGTACACCCAGGGCTTCCGTATAGTGAACGAGCTGGCAAGCCAGAACCTGTTCATCCATCAGCTGCTTATCCGTCCCACCGAGGAGCAGCTTGACAGCTATGTCCCCGACTTCACCGTTTACTGCGCACCCGGCTTCAAGTGCATCCCCGAGCTTGACGGCGTCCACAGCGAGGCTGCCATCATCATCGACTACGAGGCACATGAGGTTGTCATCGCAGGCAGCGGCTATGCAGGCGAGATCAAGAAGAGCGTGTTCTCCGTTATGAACTACGTCCTTCCCAAGAACGGCATTCTCTCCATGCACTGCTCCGCAAATATCGGCGACAAGGGCGACAGCGCAGTCTTCTTCGGCCTCTCCGGCACAGGCAAGACCACCCTTTCCGCAGACCCCAACCGCAAGCTCATCGGCGATGACGAGCACGGCTGGTCCGATGACGGCGTGTTCAACATTGAGGGCGGCTGCTATGCAAAGTGCATCGATCTTGATCCTGCACACGAGCCTGAGATTTTCAACGCCGTAAAGTTCGGCGCACTCCTTGAAAACGTCATTGTTGACGAGACCGGCAAGCCCGACTTCTTCGACGGCAGCCTCACAGAGAATACCCGTGCAGGCTACCCCGTATATCATATTCCCAATGCTGCTGTTCCCGGTGTCGGCGGACAGCCCAAGACCATCATCTTCCTGACTGCTGATGCATTCGGCGTTATTCCTCCCATTTCCAAGCTGGATAACGACATGGCAATGTATCACTTCGTCTCCGGCTATACCAGCAAGCTGGCAGGCACAGAGCGCGGCATTACCGAGCCTGTCACCACCTTCTCCACACTCTTCGGTGCACCCTTCTTCCCCCTGAATCCTTCCGTCTATGCAACCATGCTGGGCGAGAAGCTGAAGAAGACCGGCGCAAATGTGTTCCTCGTGAACACCGGCTGGTGCGGCGGCGCAGCAGGCACAGTTCCCAGAATGAAGCTGAAGTACACCCGTGCAATGGTCACTGCAGCTCTCAACGGCGAGCTTGACAAGGTCGAGTATGAGCTTGACCCCATCTTCAATGTCAACATCCCCAAGACCTGCCCCAACGTTCCTTCCGAGATTCTCAATCCCCGCAACGTCTGGAAGAGCGAGGAGGATTACCTTGCTTCCGCAAAGACCCTGGCCAAGAAGTTCAGAGACAACTTTGCAGAGAAGTATCCCGACATGCCCGCGAACATTGTCAACGCCGGCCCCAAGGCTGAGTGAGACTGAAGCGGCCTGAATAAAGACTTAAAAGGAGCGCGTATGCGCTCCTTTTTTGCTGCCCTTATGTCTATACCGCCGATGTTGACTTTAAGGGCATGTTTTCATATAATATTTGGCGGAACAATAAAAATAAAGGAGTTTTTCCAATGCTGTATGAAATATATTTCAGCCCCACCGGCGGCACAGAGAAGGTTTCGGAAAAGCTTTCCGCCGCCTGGAGCTGTGAAAAGACCCGTATAGATCTTCTAAAAAACGACTATTCACGGTACATTCCAGAACTCAGCGGGGAAGATGTCTGCATTTTCTCCCTGCCTGTGTTCGGCGGCCGGATTCCCCGGACTGCAGCTGAGAGACTGCGGCATTTCAGGGGCAGCTCTGCCGCTGCGGTCATCACTGCGGTGTTTGGAAACCGGGCCGTGGATGACGCCCTGGCCGAGACAGAGGATATCCTGTCAGACTGCGGCTTTAGAATCGTGGCCGGAATCGAGGCCGCGGCGGAGCACTCCCTGGCCCCGGAATACGGCACGGGGCGGCCCGACGAAGATGACGGGGCCTGTCTTATTAACTTCGGCAGGCAGATAGCCGCCAAGCTGGCACGGGGAGATTTCAGCAGACCCGCCCTGCCGGGGAACCGCCCCTACAGGGAGATTAAAAGCGGTCCCCTGCCTCAGGTATCCGGGCCGTGCGCAAACTGCGGAATCTGTGCCCGGGAGTGCCCGGCCGGGGCAATTATGTTTGCTTCACCCTGGACAGCTGACCTCCAAAAATGCATTTCATGTATGCACTGCGTAAAAATCTGCCCTGAGAATGCGAGGTCAGCGGACAGAGAGACTCTTAAAAAACTGTCGGAGCACCTGAGACCGGTGTGTACAGAGAGAAAACCCAACAGGCTGTATATTTAAGCTGCCTTTATTTTTTGCTTTAAAAAGAGTAAAGCCTGTGGTAGAATGTCACAGTATAATTAATTCAGCGGAGATTGGAAACTATGCCATCAGTAAGTGTACAGGCTCCGGCGGCTCCGGCCAAAGCGCCTGTGAAAAAAAGAATTGAATATGTGGATGTGATGAGGGGAGTATGCATACTCCTTGTGGACTATTTTCATTCCGGTGTGAGCCTCATCGGCGCACAGTATGTCTCACACATATGTGTGCACCCCTTCTTCTTTATGGCGGGCTATTTTTATAACAATAAAAAGAGCCTGAGGGACTCATTTAAGAGCAAGCTTCGCAGCCTGCTTGTACCCTATTATGTATTTGCGCTTTTTTACTATGTTGTCTGGGCTGTTGCCTTTTACGGCAGCGGCAGGGATATAATTGCCCCTCTCAGGGCGGTGCTTTTCATGCCGACAGACAGTATGCCCGTGGAATCTGCGATATACTTTTTCCCTCTGATGTTCGGGGGGATGATGACCTTTATCCTTATCGAGAAGCTTGTAAAGCCCGAGTGGCTTAAGCTTGTTCTTGTGCTGGGTCTTACATATCTGGGCAATGTGTGGCGCCGCTTCTGTGATGTCCGTCTGCCCATGGCCATGGACTGCTCGCTCTCCGTACTGGTATATTTTTATCTGGGCTACAACGGACGGGCAATACTGGCGCGGATTGACGGCGTACTGGAAAAAATACCCCGGCGCTGGATGCGGATTGCTCTCTTTATTGCTGCTGCGGTGCTCAACTATATCTGTGTCCGTGTGGACTACATCCCGAATCTCAGAAACGGAGAGTGGGGGATTGTACTTCTTACACATCTTAATACCTGCATGATAATGCTGCTGTGGGTATATTTCTTCAGATTTACGGATGAGATCCGCTTTTTAAAGCCTGTAAACAATATGCTGAAGTTTATCGGCAAAAACTCGGTGATATTCATGTGCTTCAATCACGTGGGCCTGAAAATCGGACTTGCCGCGGCCACACTGCTGTCGATTCAGAACCCCTTTATTTTCAAAACTGTCTATTATCTGTGCAGTATCTTTGCGGTAGTGCCGCTGGTCTTCCTCTTCAACAAGACCGGACTGCATAAGATATTTGGCAAATAATGTGAAATTTAAAATCCCGGCTTGTCAAAAGCCGGGATTTTAAGCTTAAAAAATCATATATTTCAGTGAATATTTACACTCCGGGGAAATAAATATTGGTAAAGTGAAAAAGCTTGTGATATAATTCCTCTGGATAGTTGCAATAAAAGTGAGTTGGGAGAGATAGAAATGAAGTGTCCCTTTTGCGGTTACACAGAGAGCAAGGTCATAGATTCCAGACCGGCAGACGAGGGTGAGACCATCCGCCGCCGCCGCGAGTGCCTGTCCTGCGCCAGGCGCTTCACCACCTATGAGATAATCGAGAGACTGCCCCTGGTGGTCATCAAGAGAGACGGCAGCCGGCAGTCTTTTGACAAGGTCAAGCTGATAAACGGCATGGTCCGTGCCTGTGAGAAGCGCCCCGTACCGCTGGGAGAGCTGGAGAAGATCGCAGATGATATTGAACAGGAGCTCCAGAGCGGCCTTGAGCGGGAGGTCAGAACTGTCACCATCGGAGAGATGGTGATGAACCGTCTCAAGGAAGTGGATGAGGTCGCCTATGTGCGTTTTGCCTCTGTCTACAGGAGCTTTAAGGATATAAACACTTTTATGGAGGAGCTGTCCAAGCTGCTCACCGAGGGCAAATCAAAGGATGCTGCCGACTGAGGGGTGCTCCGTGCGGGCAATGCCCTCAAGATGATAGCGGAGCTTTTCAAAGGCGGCTCCGCAGGCGTCCGAATCCCTCTGGAGCAGGCTCTCCTGCAGCTCATAGAAGGCGTCGGCCGCGGAATCCAGCTCTGACTGCCGTATGAAGATATAGGTATGATTTTCGGCCCCCAGCCAGAGCTTTGCAGCCTCATCTGCATAGCCGCGGGAGGTTTTGAAATCCAGCAGTTCCGCGGCGGCCTGTGCTTTGCAGAGGGCGACCTCGGTGTCCTCGGTGAGCCTGTCCACCGTCCATATATTCCACAGCGAGATTATAATAAGCATAATAAAGAGCATGAGTGCCGCATATTCCCGCTTCATCATTTCGGAGCCTCCTTTTCTGCGATGTATATCTCCTGAGATTCGTTCACGGTCATGAGAAACACATTTTTGACGCCGCGGATATTTCGCCTGTCAAGCTGATCCCTCAGCCATTTTTCATCCAGAGACAGATGGTGCAGATTCTTTTCAAGGAGTCTGCCGTTGCTTATTATGATCACGGGATAGCCCCCGTCATCTGCGTCCAGCTTCATCTGCCCCGCGGTCACCGGCCGCTCCAGCGGGTATTTTATCACGCTGAGCTGGCCGTCGGTCTCAAGAATCGCGTACTCCACCTCGCTTATATCCTGACAGGACTGACCTCTCAGCTCCTGCATGAGCTCATCTGCAGTGAATCGGTTTTTATGCATTTCCTGCTGATTTATTACGCCGTGGTCTATGATGATGCTGGGCTTGCCAAAGAGTACGGCCCGGAATCTTATGCATTTCATGGAGAGAAATGCGATAAATACCTCGCAGCAGAAAAGCACAAGAATCGGCACGAGCCCGTTTATCATCGGGATCCCGATATCCTGCAGAGGATGCGCCGCCAGATCCGCTATAAGCACGGCCACAACAAATTCCGACAGCTCCATTTCACCCAGCTGCCTTTTGCCCAGAAAACGAATTGTCACAAGCAGGGCAAAATAAATTATCAGAGTTCTTATTATTACTATTGCCATTGACATCCACCCTATATTATTTTGTATATTGTGAGGCTAATTATGAAAACAATTATTTCCGATTCAAAGAAAGTATCTGAAAACGCGGCGGAGCATATAAAGGCTCTGCTGGAAAAAAAGCCGGAGGCCGTGCTGGCCTTCTCCGCGGGAAAGAGCATGGAGGGGCTTTTTGCAAGGCTGGCGGAGATGTGCGCCGCGGGCGGGCTGAGTTTTGCAAAGGCTACAGTCTTTGCCGTGACCGAGTTTGCGGAGACAGATGAGGAGCTCAGTTGCCGCAGAGAGCTGGAGAGCAGGCTTTTGGACAAAACAGATATTCTTAAAGAGAACTGCTTCTTCCCCTCTGAGGACGGACTTAAAGAATATGATGAGCTTATCGCCGGAAAGGGCGGCATTGATCTTGTAGTTCTGGGTATAGGCCCTGCGGGACAGATAGGCTACAATGAGCCTGCCACCCCCTTCGGCACCATGACCCATGTCCAGAAGCTCACGGATTCCTCCAGAAAGCATCTGGCGGAGCGCTTCGGTGCTGAGGACAGAGTCCCGGAGAAGGCTGTCACCATGGGCATAAAGACCATAACCGAGGCGAAGGACATAATACTTATCGCCCTGGGGAGCGGCAAGGCCGAGGCAGTCCATAAGATGCTGTACGCCAGAAATGACAGTCTGGTCCCTGCGGCATACCTGCAGATACCCTTCAATGCTACAGTTTACCTTGACAAAGAGGCAGCAGAAAAAGTTTGATATAAATCCGGAGGAAAATTTATGGGTAAATATTTCGGTACAGACGGTTTCCGCGGGGAAGCCAATGTAAGGCTCACGGTAAGGCATACATTCAGGATCGGCCGCTATCTCGGCTGGTATTTCGGCAGGGAGCATAAGGCGAGGGTGGTTATCGGCAAGGACACCCGCCGCTCCAGCTACATGTTTGAATCCGCGCTCTGTGCCGGACTGACGGCCTCAGGTGCGGACGCGTATCTCCTCCATGTGACAAGCACACCCAGCGTCTCCTATGTCACAAGGGCGGACGATTTCGACTGCGGAATCATGATCTCCGCAAGTCACAACCCCTATCAGGACAACGGCATCAAGCTTGTGAACGGCAACGGCGAAAAGATGAGCGGGGACATACTCCTGGGGATTGAGGAATATATGGACAGCGACGATGAGCTGCCTTATGCCTGCAGGGGAGAGATCGGCAGGACCGTCGACTATGCCGCCGGACGCAACCGCTACATAGGCTTTCTAATCTCTCTGGCCACCCGCTCCTACAAGAATTACAGGGTAGGCCTTGACTGCGCAAACGGCAGCACCTGGCAGATGGCCAAGAGTGTTTTTGACGCTCTGGGCGCCGACACATATGTGATAAACAATCAGCCCAACGGCCTGAATATAAATGTGAACTGCGGCTCGACACATATAGAGCATCTCCAGAAGTTCGTAAAGGAGAACAGGCTGGATGTGGGCTTTGCCTTTGACGGGGATGCGGACCGCTGCCTCGCCGTGGATGACAAGGGAAATGTGCTGAACGGGGACTTTATCCTCTATGTCTGTGCAAAATACATGAAGGAGAGCGGCGCTCTCAGAAACTCAAGAGTTGTTACCACCGTTATGAGCAACATGGGGCTCTACAAGGCCCTGGACGCCCTGAATATCGGATATGTAAAGACCGATGTGGGAGACAAATATGTGGCTGAGAATATGAGGGACAACGGCCACATTATCGGCGGTGAGCAGTCCGGCCATATTATTTTCGGCAGGTTTGCCAGCACCGGCGACGGCATCCTCACGGCCATAAAGCTGATGGAGGCCATCACCGAGACAAAGCAGCCTCTGTCTGTCCTCTGCTCCGGCATGACCATGTATCCCCAGACCCTGAAAAATGCCGTAGTCACCGACAAGGATGCCGCAATGGCAGATCCCGGGGTGAAGGCCGCCGTGGAAAAGGTCTCGGCGGAGCTGGGTGACAACGGGAGAGTGCTCCTGAGAAAGAGCGGCACGGAGCCTGTCCTGCGGGTCATGGTGGAGGCGGAGAGCCAGGAGCTCTGTGACCGGAAGGCAGAGGAGCTGATAGCCGCCCTGAAGGCCTCCGGAAAGCTCGTTGAGGTAAAGTGATGACAGAGATAAAAGAGCTTTTTGATCTGGACAAAACCATTGCCTCAGGGCTCTTTCAGGGGAAAAAATACCCCTGGGAGGTGCTGGATGACATTAAAAGCTTTATCCTTGAACTGGGAAAAAGCCTCAGTGAGGAGGAGTTTGACCACCCCGCCGAGGGCGTATGGATTGCAAGGGACGCGGAGATTTTTCCCTCCGCATACCTGGGTGCACCCTGCATTATCGACCGCGGTGCCCAGGTCCGCCACTGCGCTTTCATAAGGGGCAGCGCCATAGTGGGCAAAAACGCCGTGGTGGGCAATTCGGTGGAGCTTAAAAACGCCGTGCTCTTTGACAATGTCCAGGTGCCCCACTATAACTATGTGGGTGACTCCATACTGGGCTACAGGGCACATATGGGTGCAGGCTCGGTCACCAGCAATGTGAAGTCCGACAAAAGCCCTGTTGTCATCAGGGACCCGGCGGGATTCGTAGAGACCGGCAGGAAGAAAGTCGGCGCCATGCTGGGGGATTTTGCGGAGGTGGGCTGCAACAGCGTCCTGAATCCCGGGACAGTGGTGGGCAGGCACACAAATATCTATCCCGCATCCTCTGTCCGGGGCGTGATTCCCCCCGACTGCATCTATAAGGACAGGGAGCACATAGTTAGAAAGAAATAATTATACATTTCAGTCAACAGAAAAACCGGATGCTTTTTAAGACATCCGGTTTTCTTTCTGCCCTCAGGCGGCGGAAGCTGTACTCAGTTTCCGGCGGAAGAGGCAAAGCTGCGGTAATCGTCGCACTGGCTCATGGTGTCGGGCGGGAAGAATTCGTCCACGGGGAAGCGAATTTTTGTAAAGAGGGAGCAGGGGTCCTGGTCGCAGCCTGCTCCGGGGCACTCCTTATCCGGCATGCAGTAGTCGTAGGCCGGAATGAGAAGCTGGGTATCCCGCTCAAGGCGGATGATGCTGAACTGACCCAGTGTCACAAGCCAGCGCCTTGAGCCCTCATTGGTCACCAGCTTCTCCTGGAAGGAGGAGGAGATGTACTCCGGTATTGGGCGCTGCTCGGCATCGGTGGGGATCGGGCAGTCCGAATCCACCAGCTTTGCATGGAGACATACAGGGTCCACGGAGGTCACGATCGCCGTGGGCAGCTCATCTATGCAGGCGATGGGCTTTATCTTTTTTGATGAATAGGATTTTACCTTTCCCTCACTGCCAAAGAGCATGACTCTCTTGTCAAAGACTGCCAGCCCCACACAGCTCTGTCCTCCGGGGAAGGCCTCGCTGGTGACGCGGTAGAAGTAGCTGCAGTCGATAGTATAATAGCCCTTGTTAAAGGTCACCGGGGCCACGTTTACATCAACATAAAGAAGCTCTGCGTTTTTCGGACGGATGCTCAGTGCATTTTCTATGTATGACTGAGAAGTGCAGGTGGGATAGACCCGCAGGTCCTCCACACAGTCCTTGTCGCGGCAGCTGTCGAAAATTTTTCTCGTATTGATGCAAACGGCTTCACGGATATTAGCCGAACCTTTTATCGGGCCGGGTACAACTCTGTCGGCCATAGATATACCTCCTGTTGAATGATTTATGGAACTTCAATACAGTCTATGCAGAGCCGGAGCCCCTGTGTCAATCTTCCTATTGAAAAAAAGAAAAAATCATAATATAATATCATAGATTATGTATATTTTAAAACTACGGAGGGCTGAGAATGGACAGGTTTGGCTTTATACACGGCGAATTGGATATCAAAATTCTCATCTTGTTTGTTCTGCGCCGCCTGCCGGGTGTAGTGGACCCTGAGACCCTCATGGACCTCTGTCAGTGCGACAGCGGCGTGGGTTATTTTGATTACTCCGACTGCCTCAGCGACCTTGTGGAGACTGAGCATGTGGAGGAGCGGGACGGGGGATATATTATCACCGAAAAGGGTGCGAGAAATGCGGACGCGGTGGAGAGCAGCCTCCCCTATTCCGTGCGCACCAAGGCCGAGAGGCTTATTGCACCCATACAGGAGAGAATGCGGAGGGCCGCCATGATAAAGGCCCGCCATGAGGAGACCGACGGCGGACTTTTTGTAAATCTTGCCATGTCCGACGGCAAGGGCGAGATCATAAATCTCAGGCTTCTCTGCGCCGATGAAAAACAGGCGAAGCTTATGGAAAAGAATTTCCGCCGGAGCGCAGAGAAATATTATCAGCAGTTTGTCGCTCTTTTGAGCGAGGAAGAGAGTGAAGAGACATGAAAACATTTATTCCCCAGGGCTATAAGAGCATTTTAAGCATATACGACACCCAGAAGGCCATAGGACTTTTGAAGCGGCTTTTTGAGGACAGGCTCTGCGCCCTTTTAAATCTGTACAGGGTTTCGGCCCCGCTGTTTGTAGAGTCCGGCTCCGGCCTCAACGACGACCTGAACGGTGTTGAGCGGGCGGTGAGCTTTGATATACTCCGCACCGACAAGACGGCGCAGGTGGTCCACTCCCTTGCAAAGTGGAAGCGTCTGGCCCTGAAGCGCTACGGATTTTTCCCGGGGAAGGGCCTCTGTACCGACATGGACGCAATCCGCAGGGATGAGGACGAGCTGGACAATCTCCACTCCGTCTATGTGGACCAGTGGGACTGGGAGAAGATAATACTGGAGGAGGACAGAAATACCGACTATCTGAAATCCACCGTTATGGATATAGTCAATGCCATATGCGACACTCAGGACACCATACAGGCAATCTACCCCAAGCTCAGCTCTCTCGGCAAGCTTGAGCGGCAGGTCTCCTTTGTCACCTCCCAGCAGCTGGAGGATATGTATCCGGACAAGAGCTCCAAGGAGAGGGAGAACGCCTATCTGAGGGAGCATAAGACTGCCTTTATTATCGGCATAGGCGGCGCGCTGAAATCAGGAAAGCCCCACGACGGGAGGGCTCCGGACTACGACGACTGGTCCCTGAACGGCGATATCCTCTTCTGGTGCGACTGGCTGGACTGCGCCATGGAGCTCTCATCCATGGGAATACGCGTGGACCCCGAGACACTTGACAGACAGCTGAGCATCTCCGGCCATGACGAGAGGCGCAGCCTGCCCTACCACAGGGCCCTCCTCGCCGGGGAACTGCCCCTCACCATAGGCGGCGGCATCGGACAGTCCAGACTTTCCATGCTGCTCCTGGGCAAGGCCCATATCGGGGAGGTCCAGGCCTCAATATGGGATGACGAGACCATGCGCATCTGTGAGGAGGCCGGGGTAACGCTCCTCTAAAGTTCCCTTGCATGATGCAGAAAACAGAAAACATATTCAGGGATAAGGAGAAAATCGCATGACCTTTGTCAGCATTCAGTTCTGGGCGCTGTTCCTGCCGCTGTGCTTCCTGCTGTATAAAATCTGCGGCAGGACGGTCAGGGGGCAGAATATTGTGCTTCTCATTGCCGGCATTATATTCTATGGGAGCTATGATTTTAAGTATCTTCTGATACTGGCTCTCAGCATAGCTGTCACCTATGCCGGCGGCTGTATCGGCTCAAAGCAGGAGGACAGGAAAAAGGCAGACAGGATTTACAGCTGGGCGCTGGTCCTGAATCTGCTGATTCTTGTCGTTTTCAAGTACACAGGTTTCATTCTGGGGAATATAAATTCAATACTGGGTCTCTTCGGACTGAGCATTGCCATGCCGAAGCTGCTTCTGCCGGTGGGCCTCGCCTTCTATGTGTTCCAGAGCTCAACCTATCTTCTGGATTTAAAGAGCGGCAGGGCGGAGCCTGAGAAAAATCTTCTGAATTACAGCGTTTTTGTCTCCTTTTTCCCCACTGTGATCTCCGGCCCCATACTCCGTGCGGCCTCCTTCCTTCCCCAGGTCCGGAAGCGCAGAGAGGTCAGATATGAAAATTTTCAGACCTTTGTATATGTATTCCTGTGGGGCGCATTTATGAAGCTGGTCATGGCGGACAGGCTTGCGGGCTTTGTCAGTCATGTTTTTTCCCGCTACTACGACTACGGCGGCTTTGTGATGCTCATACACACCGCGGCCGCCATGCTGCAGCTCTACTTTGATTTTGCGGGATACAGCTATATGGCAATAGCTGTGGCGGCGCTGTTCGGCTTTTACATTCCGGAAAACTTCCGCCAGCCCTGGTTTGCCACCTCCGTCGCCGGCATGTGGCGGCGCTGGCATATCTCCATGACGAGCTGGTTTACGGACTATCTCTACATACCCCTCGGCGGCAGCCGGAAGGGCAGGGCGAGAAAATATCTGAATACCTTCATTGTGTTCACTGTCAGCGGCCTCTGGCACGGCGCCGCCTGGAATTTTGCCCTCTGGGGCTTCATGTCGGCGCTCTATATGGTGCTGGGTCAGATCACAAAGCCCCTGCGGCTGAAGATTTGCGAAAAGCTCCGCATAAACAGGGATACCTTCTGCTATAAAACCATGCAGCGCTTCATTGTGTTCGGGCTCATAGCGCCTCTGGTGGTGATATTCAATGTGGATAATCTGAAATCGGCGGCTGTCTATTTCAGACAATTTCTCACGGTCTGGAATCCCTGGGTGCTCTTTGACGGCTCACTCTGTGAGATGGGCATGAGCGCCGCGGACTGGACTGTCTCGATAGTATCCGGTGTCATTTTCCTAATTGTCTCGATACTGCGTGAGAAGGGCTACAGCTGCAAATCCATACTCCGGCAGAATACGGTTTTCAGGGTGGGACTTGCACTTGTGATGTTCTTTGCGATTGCAGTATTCGGTGTCTACGGCGCAAGTTATTCGGCGGGCGCCTTCGTGTATGCGGGATTCTAGGAGACAGGGATGAAGAATAAATATATTAAAAGAACAGTCTGCATTGTACTTACACTGGCCCTGGCTCTGGGCGGCCTCTGGTATATCGACAGAATCCTGAGGCCCAAGCGCCCCGACGGGATACTCACCATGCAGAATTTATATGCCCAGAGGGAGAACTCTGTGGATGTCCTCATGGTGGGCAACAGCCATGTGGGGATAAATGTGGACACGGCCACACTGTGGGATGAGTACGGCATTGCAGCCTACGATCTCTGGGGCGGCGTGCAGCCCATGTGGAACTCCTATTACTATCTGGCTGAGGCTCTGAAAACTCAGACCCCCAAGCTCGTCATCCTTGAGGTTACAGCGGCAATAAGCGACTATGAATATTCGGAGCAGTCGATACAGATAAAAAATACGGCGGGGATGAAATTCTCCAAAAATAAGCTTGAAGCTGTAAAAATCTCGGCCCCCGAGGGGGAGCGCCTGAATCTTCTTCTGGGCCTGCCCCTCTATCACGGCCGCTTTGATGAGCTGGACACGGAGGATTTTAAAAATTTCCCCTGGTCTGCGGGACTGGAGAATTACAAGGGCAGCACCCTGCGCTACGGCGTGGGCAGCTACTGCTTTGAGAGCGCCGAGGGCGTGACAGAGTCTAAAGAGATAATGGACAAGGAGAGAGAATACCTTGTAAAGTTCATTGAGCTCTGCCGGGAGCGGGACATTCCCGTCATGCTCCTGAAAAGCCCGGCACTGGAGCGAAGAGAGCCCCAGAAGGTCTACAATACTGTGGCAGAGCTGGCGGCCGAATACGGCATACCCTTTATAAATATGAACCTCATGGATGAGGAGCTGGGCATAGGCCCTGAGGACTATTCAAAAGACCGCCACATGAACGGCGACGGCGCAAGAAAGGTTTCAGGGTACCTCGGCGCCTATATCCGGGAGAACTACGATGTCCCGGACAGAAGGGGACAGGCGGGCTATGAGAGCTGGACAGTAAATGCCGCACAGGTGAATGACGACTATCTGATGCTGATAGACAAGAGCAGCGACTATTTCAGGGAGCTTGCCATAAATGGCCGCTCGGTGCTGATTGTAAAGAAAGAGGCCTGGGAGGACAATGAGGATTACCTTGAGCTTCTGGATATGCTTGAGGGAATAGGTGCGGATAAGGAGCTCATCAGCCGCAGCAGCAACAGCGCCTGGCTTGTGTCAGACAGCAGCGGCGGTGAGATGCTCTCCTCAGATGACGGACACTTTAATCTGGACGGACGGGAGCTTGTCGTGAGCTTTGAATATCAGAACGTCCAGTATGACGGCAAAAAGGTCATGCAGTTTGACCCCTATGACCTGTGCATCCTTGCCTACGACAATGTCACCCATGAAATTGTGGACACTGCCGCCTTTATGCGGGATATGAGCTATGAGCTGTACAGACCCGGGGACTGAACGGACAAAACTTAAAATTAAAATGAAAAAACAAACCGCGGAAGGATTTTTGCCTCCCGCGGTTTCTTGTATCCTGAATGACCTGTATTCTACAATCCCAGTGCCCTGTTCACGGCATTGAGCACACGCTTTTTATCCCCGGACCAGAGCGGGGCGATGAGAATTTTCTTGGGTCCGTCTCCGGTGAGCCGGTGTACCACCATATCCTCAGGCAGCAGGGCCACGCATTTTTTCAGGATGCCGATATATTCCTCCAGACTCAGCACCTCAAAAAGACCCTTTTTATAGTCCTCCGCCAGATCTGTCCCCTCCAGCACATGGAGAAGCTGCAGCTTGATTCCGGCACTGCCGGCTTTAACCGTGTGCTCCACGGTTTTCAGCATGTCTCTCTCATCCTCTCCAGGCAGACCCAGAATCACATGGGTGACGGTGTGTATTCCCAGAGCGTTCAGATTTTTCACGGCCTCATCGTAGACCGGGGTTTCATATCCCCTTCGGATGTAGCGTATCGTCTCGGGCTTTACGGTCTGCAGGCCAAGCTCCACCCACACAGGCTTTATCTCTCTCAGCTGTCCCAAAAGCTCCAGCACATCCTCCCCAAGACAGTCCGGCCTTGTGGCAACGGAGAGAACCGCAATATCCTCCCTTGTGATCACTTTCGTGAAAAGCCTTCTCAGGTAGTCAACCGGGGCGTAGGTGTTGGTAAAGGCCTGAAAATATGCGATATAGTGACTGCCGTGGTATTTTCCCGAGACCCGCCGCTTTGCATCCTCAATCTGCATTCCTATGGGCAGTGCGGCAGAGGGGGTAAAGTCGCCGGAGCCGCCCTCAGAGCAGAAAATGCAGCCGCCGGTGCCGAGGGTGCCGTCTCTGTTGGGGCAGCTCATTCCGCCGTTGAGGCTGAGCTTATAGAGCTTTTCACCGAAATTTTTCCGGCAGTATTGATTTACAGTGAGCATTTTTCTCCTCCGGAATGTAAACAGCAGTTCGGGCAGCAAAAAAGCTGCGGCAGAGGCCGCAGCTGAGTGGAGCAGGGTACGGGGGTCGAACCCGCCTCCCAGGCTTGGGAAGCCCGTGTACTACCGATGTACTAACCCTGCACGCTTTGACAGTATAACACGGGCGTGGAAAAATATCAATAGAAAAACGGTACATTGTATCTGCCGGTTTCGACAGCAGCCGCAGGGGGACAGTGCTATTATAAAATCACCAACCAGCCAATGAGCTTTGGGCTAATGGGGCGTCTGTGCACGGGACAAGCCGGCGGCTCATAAAAACGGAAAGAGGCGCAAATGAGCCTCTTTCCGTTTTTTATATGAAAACAGAATAAAATTTTACCCGCCTCAAATTAAAAATTATAAAAGTATCAAAAATTCTTCCATAATCAAGAGCACTGTGTTATTATAACTGTGTATATTACTGCAGCAGTAAAAAGGAGTGGACGGTATGGAGGCAAGGGAAAAGCTGTATGCAAGGGAAGCGAAGGCCAGGGCCGAGAAATTCCTGCGGGAAAAGAAGGGCTACAGGAGCCGCGAGGAGAAAAAGGCCCTGAAGATTGCCCGGGGGCTGAAGCTGGGCTACTGGAAAGAGAGCCTTGAAAAGCTCGATGAGGCCGAGAAGCTTGCCCAGATAAAAGCCCGCAGAATATATAAAAACCGGGTGAACCGAACCGCATATATTACAGCTGCGCTCTGCTGCCTGGCCGCGGCGGCTGCTGCCGTACTCTGTATAGTTTTGATATGAGTGCGGCCCTGAATTGAAGTTTACTGTCTTATTTTGTGATTAAGCGAGTGATTTGAATGAAATATGATTTTATTATAAAGCACATGAGCCTTGAGGAAAAGGCCTCCCTCATGTCCGGCAGGGACTGCTGGCATACCGAGTCGGTGGAGCGTATTGGGCTGCCCTCTGTGATGATGACGGACGGCCCCCACGGACTGAGAAAACAGGCGGGGGAGGGTGACCATCTGGGCCTCGGCAGCTCAGTTCCCGCCACCTGCTATCCCACCGCGGCGGGACTTGCCAACACCTGGGATGAGGAGCTCATCGAGCGCATGGGGGAGCATCTGGGCCGGGAGGCCGCGGCGGAAAATGTGGCCATGGTTCTGGGCCCAGGCGTGAATATCAAGCGCAGCCCCCTCTGCGGGAGAAACTTTGAGTATTTCTCCGAGGACCCGTACCTCAGCGGCAAGATGGCCGCCGCCCTCATAAGGGGTATACAGTCCAACGGCGTCTACGCCTGCGTGAAGCATTTTGCCGCCAATTCCCAGGAGAGGCAGCGCATGAACATAGACTCCGTCATGGATGAGCGCACCCTACGGGAGATCTATCTCCCGGCCTTTGAGATGGCTGTGAAAGAGGGCGGGGTAAAGGCTGTCATGACGAGCTACAACAAGCTGAACGGCACATATTCCAGCGAGAACACCCATCTTCTCCGGGATATTCTCTATAATGAGTGGGGCTTTAAGGGCCTTGTGGTCACGGACTGGGGTGCGGACAATGACAGAATTGCCGGACTTAAAGCGGGTCTGAGCCTGGAAATGCCCTCCACAAACGGCATCACGGACAGACAGATAATTGAGGCCGTGATGAACGGGGAGCTGGATGAGAGCATACTTGATGAGCAGGTGGACAGGGTCCTGGCACTGGGCTTCAGTGCCGAGGAGAGCTTTGAAAAGAGACGCAGCTACGATAAAGTGCAGCACCATCTCTTCGCACAGAGCGTCGCGGAGGAGACTGCGGTGCTCCTTAAAAATGAGGACGGAATACTCCCGGTGAAGGGCAGGGATAAAAAGGTCGCCGTCATTGGAGATTTTGCCTTTAAGCCCAGGTATCAGGGTGCGGGCAGCTCAAAGGTCAGGCCCTCCCTGCTGGTGGATGACCCGGTGGACTGCCTCAGGCAGTGCGGTATGACTGTAAAGGGCGCCGCAAGGGGCTTCCGCAGGGGCGGGAGAGCCGACAAAAAGCTTCTGGATGAGGCAGTGGCGCTGGCGGAAGGCGCCGACATCGTACTCATGTATCTGGGTCTCGATGAGGGCGGAGAGGCGGAGTGCGTGGACAGAGAGAACATGCTTCTCCCTGAAAATCAGCTTCGGCTTCTGAAGGCCGTCAGTGAGGTCAATAAAAATATAGTCGTTGTGCTCTCCTGCGGATGCAGCGTGGAGATGCAGTGGCACAAATATGCAAAGGCGATTATCCACGGCTATCTGGGCGGTCAGGCCGCCGCCATGGCCATGGCAAGACTCCTGACAGGAAAGGTGAGTCCCTCAGGCAAGCTCAGCGAGACCGTGCCCCTGAATCTGGCCGCCGTGCCCTGCAGCCCCTACTATCCGGGCCGTGAGACAACCGCGGAGTACAGAGAGTCGGTATATGTGGGCTACCGCTATTACGACAGCGCAAATGTGCCGGCGATGTACCCCTTCGGCTACGGACTGAGCTATACAAGCTTTGAATACAGCGGCCTGAGAACAGAGGGAGACAGGGTATATTTCACCGTCAAAAATACTGGTGACTGCCCCGGGGCCGAGGTGGCGCAGCTCTATGTGTCGGCCCATACCGGCGGCATGTTCAGACCGAAAAAAGAGCTCAAGGGCTTTAAGCGGGTATATCTGCAGCCGGGAGAGAAAAAAGAGCTCTGCATTGAGCTCAGTGACAGAAGCTTCGCGGTGTGGAGCATAATTGAAAACAATTGGGTGACGGAGCCGGGGGAGTATGAAATCCTTATCGCCGCCTCCTCCACCGATATAAGACTGAGAACCACCCTGACCAAAACCGGGGAGCCGGTGGAGAATCCCTACGTGGGGGAGGAATTTGCCCCCTATTACAGCGCGGACGTGATGCGCATTTCTAAGGAGAGCTTCAGAGCACTTCTGGGCCGGAAACCGCCCCGGAGAGACTGGAACCGCTATAAGCCCCTGGGTGTAAATGACAGCATTTCCCAGGGTGAATATCTGGGTTCCTGCCCGGGACGGCGTATATACAAGGGTGTAAAGCTGGGACAGGAGCTCCTGAACGGCCTCGGCCTCAGGGAGGCTGCAAACAACCTGAATTTTGTAATGAATATGCCCTACAGGGCTGTGGGCAGAATGACCGGCCGCTTTGATGACAACGAGATGAAGGCCATAATGAAGCTTGTAAACGGCGATAAAAGGGGAAAGGAAGAATTTATTGCCGCTGCAAAAGAAAAGCGCAGGAATGGCTGATTGCGGATAATTCCGGAGAGATGGAAACATTTTCTCCCCTGTCCGGTCAGATTCTTAGTGCAATAATCAGCGGTATAATGTATAATAATTTACAGATAAAGTCCTGCGGCCTCTGCCGCGGGAATCTCAGGAGGGAAAAGATATGTTAAAGAAAGTTGCTGCCCTGTTGTTTGCCCTTGTACTCATCTGCGGCATTCTGCCTTCGGCTGCATTTGCCGTGGGAAATCTGCCTCAGCCGGACCCCTATCCGGGATTTGGATTTGATGGCTCCTTCGGCGGCGGCTTTGATATTCCAACTGTGCCCCAGGGGGACAGCGGAATTGTCTCACCCTCTGTGGCGGTCCCCGTGATAAATTCGGAGCCTTCGGACAGCAGCGGATTGGCCGGGGGGATTCCTGTCACGCTGAGAGTCGGCGCCAGTTCATTTTCCGGCGGCTCACTGCGCTATCAGTGGTACTCCTGCGGAAACGGAATGAATCCGATACCCGGTGCAAATTCCGAATATTTCAGCCCCGAGCCGTACCTGGGGACAAATTACTACTGTGTCGGCGTTTACACCGTGCAGAACGGCATGCGCAGCTCCGAGGTCATGTCCAGGACCGCGGCCGTGACCTACAGCGGAATTGAAATTTTAAGCCTCCCGGCAAAGACAGAGTATTTCAGGGGAGAGACGGTCAGACTCAAGGGCCTTATGCTCCGCGTCCACGACAGCAGCGGCGGATACTGGGATTCCTACAACGGGAACGGCGTATCGGTGTATCCCTCAAAGCTTGACATGCTGGGCAGTGTTGCCGTAGAGGTCTCGGACGGCAGCTCAACCGCCACATTCTATGTGAATGTGAGGGAGAACAAAAATACCGGAGAGAACGGCGACGCCAAGGACCCCAACCATAAGCATAAATTCGGGGAATGGGAGGTCACAAAGGAGCCCACCTGTATGTCCACCGGAATCCGTGTGCGCAAGTGCGAGTGCGGTGCCACGGAGACAGAGGAGATTGCCAAGACCGACCACACCTGGGATGAGGGCAAGGTCACAAAGGAGGCCACCGCCACGACAAACGGCTCCATACTCTACACCTGCAAGGTCTGCAAGGCCAACAAGAGTGAAATAATACCTGCCGGAACCGTGAAGCCGGGCCCCACCACAAGCCTTGATGCGGCACAGGCCCAGAGAAACAATGTAATTATCAACCAGGGCGACCCCCAGGCCCAGAATAAAGGAAATAATCCCTCCGGCGCCGCGGGCGGCGGAAACGGCAATACATATTCAAATATGAACCCCAATCTTCCCGGGAACGGGACAAATCCGGGGGCACCCGGCTCAGATATGACTCAGCCCTACAACCCCTACAGTGAGGACGGCAGCTACGGCAGCGTGAACGGGGGCCAGACCGGCACCGACGGGGACAGCCTGACCGCGGAGGGCATGGTCGCGGGAGAGGAGAAGACGAGCTCCGGCTGGTGGCTCATCCCCGTGTCCGCCCTGCTCCTTGTGGGCGTGGGAATAGGCGCATATTACATCATGCGTAAAAAGGGAGGAGAGTAAAAATACAGAGAAAACTTGTTTTTGCACTCCTTGCCCCGCTGCTATGCTTTGCAATTATGGCCTCAGGCTGCGGCAGGGCGGAGGAGACGGAGCTCCCCTCAGGCAGTATGAAGAGCATCGGCTTTTCCTGCAATCACATGGAGAGAACCTCCTGCTTCAGCTGCAGCATTTACTGCAGGGATGAGCAGGTGTATCTGGATGCCTGGTGCTTTGCAGATGACGGAGAGGGTGAGCGGGAGATATCCTATACCGGCCGTGAGATCTCCGCGGAGGAGATGGAGCGGGCGAGAGAGCTTGCTGCCCAGTACGGCATCAAATCCTATCTTGAGGCCTACAGGGAACCGGTTTTTGCCTCCAGGGTTCAGGACGGGACAGAATTCACCACATCTCTGGGCTTTGAAAACGGAGTTGTGCTCTCGGCACCGACTGAAGGAGTCTGGGGCAGCGCCCTGAAGGACTTTTTCACAGGGCTTGCCATTAAATATGAGCTTAACTAAATTTCAGATACTTTTTTTAAAACGAAAGGAGAAAATTCATGGGTCTTATTAGTGCTGCACTGGGTTCTGCAGGCGGGGTGCTGGCAGACCAGTGGAAAGAATACTTTTACTGCGATTCACTCCGGGAGACCGTACTGGCGGTAAAGGGCCAGAAGAGAGTTTCAGGCCGTTCCTCCAACAGGAAGGGCTCCGACAACATCATCACCGACGGCTCCGTCATCGCTGTCGCCGACGGTCAGTGCATGCTCATAGTTGAGCAGGGCAAGATCGTGGACGTCTGCGCAGAGCCGGGCGAGTACATTTACAATTCCGAGACAGAGCCTTCCGTGTTTGCCGGAAGTCTGGGCGACGGCATACTTGAGGTGTTCTCCCAGATAGGCAAGCGCTTTGAGTTCGGCGGCGAGGCCCCCAAGGATCAGAGGGTCTATTACATCAATGTGAAGGAGATAATAGGCAACAAGTTCGGCACTCCCTCTGCCGTTCCCTTCCGTGTCATTGACAAGAATATCGGCCTGGACCTTGAAATCAATGTGCGCTGCTTCGGCGAATACAGCTACCATATTGCAAACCCCCTGCTTTTCTACACCAATGTGTGCGGCAACATTACCGAGGATTATACAAGAGACAGACTTGAAAGCCAGATGAAGGCCGAGTTCCTTATGGCTCTCCAGCCCGCCTTTACAAAGATTGCGGATATGGGAATCCGCTACTACACACTCCCGGGACACAGCATGGAGCTGGCAGATGCCCTCAATGAGGTGCTCTCAAAGAAGTGGGGCGGGCTGAGAGGCATTGAGATCGTCTCCCTCGCCGTGGCCAGCATCAAGGCCACCGAAGAGGATGAGCAGACCATCAAGCAGTTCCAGCGCAGCGCGGCCCTCCGCGATCCGACAATGGCGGCGGGACACCTTGTGAATGCCCAGGCCGATGCGATGAGAAGCGCCGCCACCAACCAGGCCACCGGCGCCGGCATGGCCTTCATGGGTATGAACATGGCTGCAAACGCCGGCGGAATGAATGCCGCGAATCTCTATCAGATGGGCCAGCAGCAGCAGTACCAGCAGCCCCAGTATCAGCCCCAGCAGGCAGCCCCTGCCGCCGACAGCTGGAAGTGCCCCAAATGCGGCGCCATGGCATCCGGCAAGTTCTGCCCTGAGTGCGGCACGAAGAAGCCCGCACCTGCCAACAGCTGGACCTGCCCCGAGTGCGGCGCTGCCAACAAGGGCAAGTTCTGCTCCGAGTGCGGTGCAAAGAAGCCTGCGGGCGTGCCCCAGTACAAGTGCGACAAGTGCGGCTGGGAGCCTAAGGATCCCACCCATCCGCCCCGCTTCTGCCCTGAGTGCGGCGACCCCTTTGACAACGGCGATATTGTCTGATAATTAAAACTGTTTCTCCATATGTCCTCCGCGGATATATGGAGAAACCTGTATATGGCCATTAAAATTCATCGAGGAAAAACATGAAATTCCGTAAAATATCAATTATATCTGTAATTCTGCTGCTTTTATTCTCACTCACGGCCTGCGGCGGCTGCAGCAGGGAAGATTTCGGCCTCTATAGGGCTGAAGTGCTGGAGGCCGGCGGTGATAAACTCCCGCCTGAGGACATATATAATGGCAGCTGCACTCTTGAACTCTCAAGTCTCGGCAGGGCGGTTCTCACTCTGGGTGAGGACAGCTTTCCCGCCATGTGGAAATGCGAGGATGGGGAGCTGAGCCTTGATGTGAACGGCGCGGTCTCCACCGGCAGTCTGGACGACGGAATCTGCACCATAGATTTTGCGGACTCCGGCCTTGTGTACACATTCCTGAGGGAGGGCGCCAGCCTTCCGGAGGAGAGCAGGCCCGTGACTGCGGGGGAGCCCACGGATGTTCAGCGCCGCTGGAACGGCGACTGGTACGGCTGGTGGTGCATCTCCAACGGACAGGGCGACTGGGCGGAGCTCAGCGGTCAGAAATATGACTGCTTTTCCAGAATAGAGACAGATAAAGACGGAAACGGAACAATGCTTTTGTGGGATGAAAAGCTCAGCGCTGACGAGCCTATGGCTGAGGCTCAAATCAGGGTGACCGCCGAAACCGCAGAGAGCTACGGGGGCTATTTCTGGCAGCGGGAGCTTGAAAAAGGAGAATGGAGCTTCACTCCGGCGGAGCTGGACTTTGAAAATATCCTCTATCTGGACTGCGGGCACTATGAATCCCCGAAGGGCAGTTTTGACTATCAGCTGCTGCTGCGGCCCTGGGGACAGAGCTGGGAGGATATCGAGGAGGCGGCGCCGGATTACCTGCCCTATTTTTATAAGAGCTGGTATCTGCCCGGAATAGAAGAGGGCCTGTCCATGCCGGATAAGTTTGATGAATCCATGATTCAGAAGGAAGAAGAGAGTTAAACAGGAAATAAAAATAAAATAAGAAAGTGAGGACAGACAGCCTATGCCTAATAATGTGAGCAATTACAAATGCCCGGGCTGTACGGGCCCGCTGCATTTCGACAGCGGCACGGGCAAGCTGGAGTGCGAATACTGCGGCAACAGCTACACCGTGGAAGAGATTGAAAAGCTGTACGCTCCTGCGGAAGAGACAAAACCTGAGGCAGGGGACGCAGGGGTGGATGAAAATCCCAGTGGTGAAGAACCCAGAGAGGGCGAAGAGGGCGAGATGCACTGGAACCTGGACAGTGCAGGCTCCCAGTGGGGGGATGAATCCGGCGATGTAAAGGTCTACAACTGCCCCAACTGCGGTGCAGAGCTCATATGTGACGCCACCACTGCGGCCACCAGCTGCCCTTACTGCGATAACCCCACCATAATTCCCTCCAGCCTCTCCGGAAGCTTAAAGCCGGATTTGGTCATTCCCTTTAAGCTTGACAAGGAGGCCGCAAAGGAGGCCTTCCGCAAGCATCTAAAGGGCAAAAAACTCCTGCCGAAGCTTTTCAGATCGGAGAACCATATAGACGAGATAAAGGGTATATACGTGCCCTTCTGGCTCTTTGATGCGGATGCCGAGGCCAATCTGGGCTTTACCGGCACAAAAACCCGCAGCTGGAGCGACAGCGACTACGACTACACCGAGACGAGATACTATGATCTCCAGCGCAGCGGCAGCGTGGGCTTTGACAACATCCCCGTTGACGGCTCGGAGAAGATGGACGACAAGCTCATGGAGTCCCTTGAGCCCTTCAACGCCAAGGAGGCCGTGGACTTCAAGACGGCATATCTCGCAGGCTACCTTGCCGACAGATACGATGTGGCGGCAGACAAGTGCACAGAGAGAATAAACCAGCGCGTGCGTCAGAGCACCATTGAGGCCTTCAGATCCACGACTGCGGGCTATTCCACGGTCACGCCGAGATACAGCAATGTAAATGTGGAAAACGGCAGGGCCAGATATGCCCTCTACCCGGTCTGGATCATGAACACCACCTGGAAGGACCAGAAGTTCACCTTCGCCATGAACGGCCAGACAGGAAAGTTCGTTGGCAATCTCCCGGTGGATAAGTCCCTCGCTGCAAAGTGGCGCATAATTTACAGTCTCTGCTCATTTGCGGTGCTGTACGGCCTCTGCTGGCTGTTCGCCCTGATTTTCTAAGGAGGAGAGCTATGAAAAAAAGATTATTTGTCCTTTTGATTTCAGTGCTTCTCCTTGGGGCGCTGATGGTTCCGGCCTTTGCCGAGGGACCGGAATTTGTAATGGATGAGCTGGGCGTAATTGAGGACAGTGAGAGCCTCACTCTGCTGGCCCGGGATATTTACGAGAAGTACGGCGTTGCGGTGTGCTATGCGGACTGCGAGGATCTGGACGGCATGACCGGACAGGAGAAAGTGCACAGCCTCTATGATGAGCGCGTGGGCGCCGTGGACGGGGTCCTGCTCCTGGACTGTAAAAATGCGGATAAGTATTATCTCCACTATGCCGGAAATATGAAGAATTTCATGGAGAGCAGGCTGCAGGATGTCATCGGCAGATATGAGCAGGCCGAGGGTTTTGACAGCGGCGTCAGGGAATATTTCAGCGCCATGGCGGAGCAGCTGGAGCAGGCCGGGGTCACACCGAGACCTGCAATCCCCGAGACAAGGCAGCTGGGCCGCATCGTGGACGAGGCCGGGGTGCTGGATGCCGAAAAGCTGCAGGAGCTCACGGCTCTTGCCGACAGCGTCAGTGAGAAGTACCAGAGCGATGTGGCGGTGGTTTTCGTCTCCTCGCTTAACGGAATGACCGCTCAGGACGCCGTGGACGATTTCTATGACTACAACGGCTACGGCTTCGGTGAGAACAAAGACGGAATAATGCTCCTTGTGGCGGTGAATGACCGCAAATTCGGTGTCACCACTACCGGCGCCGGAATCAAGACCTATACGGATTACGGCCAGAAATATATGGATGAGCATTATCTCCATTACCTCAGCGACGGGGAGTGGGCGGATGCTGCGGAGGCATTTATAAATGTGAGCTCCGAGCTTCTGGAGTTTGAAGTGAAGAATGGTCCCTATGATGTGGACAACGACGGCCCCGCCAGGGTGTCATTTATGACGACGGTCATATGCATCATACTGGCCGTGGGCATAGGCTTTTTGGCTGTAAAGGCAATGACCAGCAAGATGGAGAATGTCCAGGGCAAGGGCAGCGCGGCTGACTATGTGCGGGCAGGCAGCTTTAACATGAGATACCGCCATGACCAGTACATGTATTCCCGCCACAGCAGGACTGTGAAGGCCAAGAGCAGCTCAGACAGCGGAGGCAGCTCAACCCATACCAGCTCCTCCGGCACATCCCACGGCGGACACAGCGGAAGCTTCTGACATTGGATTTTTAAAATTTCATAATATCCCGGGGGTTTTCAAAATCCCCGGGATATTTTCTGCATATTTTTTCCCGCTCAGGCTTGAAAAAGGAAGAAATAGGGTTAAAATAACATATTGGGCCGGGAACTGCGTGTGACGGCTGCTTCTGTGCATTTACATTTTTTTAACCATTGATACATGTCAGATTGTATAATATTATTAAAAGTATAATAGAAATATAGGGAGGACATATAAATGGGCAAACGTGCACTTATAGTGGAAGATGATGCAAATATAGCGGAGCTGCTTAGACTGTATCTGGGCAAGGACGGCTTTGAAATAATGATATCTCCGGACGGGGGAAAGGCAAAGTCCATGTTCGACCTCTTCCAGCCGGATGTGGTCCTTCTGGATATAATGCTGCCCGTAAAGGACGGCTGGCAGGTCTGCCGTGAGATAAGGGCAAAATCATCCACGCCTATTATTATGCTCACCGCAAAGGGTGAGACAAACGACAAGGTGAACGGCCTTGAGATGGGCGCTGACGACTATGTCACAAAGCCCTTTGATGTGAAGGAGCTTCTGGCCCGGGTTCACGCGGTCATGCGCCGCACCGATGCGGATGCGCCGGTCGACAAGAAGCTGAGCTTTGACAAGCTGACGATAAATCTGGACTCCTATGAGCTGGTGGTGGACGGCAAAAAAATAGATACCCCGCCCAAAGAGATGGAGCTCCTCTATCATCTGGCCTCATCCCCCAACAGGGTTTTCACGAGGAATCAGCTGCTGGATGAGGTCTGGGGCTTTGACTACTTCGGCGATTCAAGGACTGTGGATGTCCACATCAAGCGCCTGAGAGAGAAGCTGGAGGGCGTGTCCGACAAGTGGAACCTCAAGACGGTCTGGGGCGTGGGCTACAAATTTGAAGTGACAGAGTAATATGAAGAGTGCCTATCTGAGAAACTTTGTCGCCACGGCGACAATGTTTACCTTGTTCTTCCTGATAATTGCCTCCTCCTTTGTGGGGATAGGCCGCAGTTATATAATCAATGAGAAGCGCAGCGATATATATAACAGCGCCAAGGAAGCGAGCTGGGCCGCAACGGCGGTCAGCCAGAAGGATTCACTCAGTTCCTGGGCCCTGAGCATGACCCTGAGCACGATTTCAAATTCCACCGGGACCCATGTACTGGTTACGGACCCTCAGGGCATGGTCGTAAACTGCTCCGACAGGGTCCCCGTGGGCAGAGACCTGGGCAAAGTTATCCCGCAGGATATACTTGACCAGCTGGTTGCCAACGGCTCCGTGGACCAGTTCACTGAGATGGGCGGCCTTCTGGAAAAGAAAAACTATGTGGTGGGCCTGCCGGTATTCTCCATAGACAAGAGCTCAATTCTGGGCTACGCCTTTGTGTGCAATGATGAGCATGAGATGCTGGGCCAGTGGTCAAGATTTCTGGGCCTTGTGGCGGTTGTCACCATTGCCGTGTTTATCGCGGTGCTGATGATGTCCTATGTCTACTCCAAGCGCATGGCGAGGCCCCTTGATGAGATGGCCGCGGCCTCCAGAAAGTTTGCAAGGGGAGATTTTTCTGTCCGTGTCAGGCAGGATGACGACCCCACAAATGAGATAGGTGCCCTTGTGGATTCCTTCAACAAGATGGCGGATTCACTGGAGAACGCGGAGGAGAGAAGAAGCGAGTTTATCGCGAATATCTCCCACGAGCTGCGCACACCCATGACCACAATCTCCGGCTTTGCGGACGGAATCCTTGACGGCACCATTCCCCACGAGATGGAGGAGAAATATCTCCGCTCCATCAGGGACGAGACGAGGCGCCTCTCCCGTCTTGTACGGGATATGCTGGATATCTCCCAGATGAAAAACAAGGCGGCAGATCCGTCGAGGCGCACTGTTTTCGACCTGACCGAGCTCCTGCTGCAGACGCTCCTGAGCTTTGAGAAGCGGGCGACCGACAAGAATCTCGATGTTGACCCCCAGCTTCCGGATAATCCCCTCATGGTCAGGGCGGATAAGGACGCCATAACTCAGGTCATCTACAATCTTCTGGACAACGCAATTAAGTTTGCAAAAGAGGGCACATGCATCACGCTGCGGCTCTATAAAAATGACGGCAAGGCCTATGTGTCAATCAAGGACTGCGGCGAGACCATCCCGGCGGATGACCTGCCCTTCATATTTGACAGATTCCATAAGTCCGACCGCTCCAGAAGCATGGATAAGACCGGCGTCGGCCTCGGTCTCTATCTTGTAAAGACGATTATAAACAGCCACGATGAGGATATTGCAGTGAAGAGCGAGAATAATGAAACTGAATTTGTCTTCACCCTGACCCTGGCCTGACATAATAAAAAGTATTTATCGAGGAATCGAATATGAGCAACAATAATTGGTATGACTCTTCAGACTGGTATGAACCGCTGAACGGCAGTGAGGCGGGGAAACCGGGGAAGAAACGGAAAAAGGGCTGGACTACATCCCGGGTAATCGGCCTTGTGGTAATACTGCTGGTGCTCCTTGTGGGCACATCCATGCTTTTTGCCGTACCCAAACATAATTTTGTGAGCTTTTCATGGAACAACAACGGAGACAAGGGCAGCTGGAGCAGCGGGGGAGGCTTCCCCGACGGCGAGCTGCCGGAGGACAGGGATGAGTTCTTTGAAAATTTCTATCAGCAGGTTGAGAATTCCGTCTCGGAGATAAATATTCCCGAGGCGAAGCTCCCCTTTGATTACCGCATGGAGCTTGAGGAGCAGGGCAGTGAGAAGCTCTCTCTCCAGGAGCTCTACAGTTCATGCACCGAGTCCATAGTGGCAATTTCCGGTTATACCGACGGTCAGGAGGGCTTCTACTGGGGCACCGGCGTGATACTCAGCAGTGACGGCCTCATCCTCACCAACACCCATGTCATTGACGGCTGCGACAAGGCGGTTGTGACGTTGCACAATGACGAGGAATATGAGGGCAGACTTGTGGGGGCGGACCCCATAAGCGATATTGCCGTGCTGAAAATCGACGCCAGGAATCTGACGGCGGCGCATTTCGGGGAGAGTTCCGGCCTCGCCGTGGGCGACGAGGTGGCGGCTATAGGCAATCCCCTGGGGGAGACCTTCCGCTTCACCCTCACCGACGGCATTATCTCCGCAATCGAGCGGGGCATCAATTACAAGGGCCACAGCATGACTCTGCTTCAGACTAACACGGCCCTGAATGAGGGCAACTCCGGCGGGGCGCTCTTCAACATGTACGGCCAGGTCATAGGCATAACGAATATGAAGATGATGTCCTCCTATTCCAGCATAGAGGGTATAGGCTTCGCAATACCCACCGCGACTGTCCAGTCGGTGGTAAATTCCCTTGTGCGCTACGGAGAGGTCAGGGGCCGCCCATCAATCGGAATAACCGTGGGCGCCATCCCTGAGGAGGCAAGGGAACAGTATGATCTGCCCGAGGGCCTCTATGTCTCAGGGGTACAGGAGAACTCCGACGCGGCCGAAAAGGGCATAAAATCAGGCGATGTGATAACCCATGTGAATTTCGAGGCTGTCACCACCACCGATGAAATAAATGACATTAAAAACAGCCTTGAAGTGGGCGATGTCATGATATTTACCATCTGGCGCGACGGGGAGACAATGGACATTGAGGTTATACTGAGAGACACAAACGATGTCTACTGACTCAAAAAGTTAAAATCAAAAAAGCAGCTGTATCAGCTGCTTTTTTGAAGAGATATTCAGAATAAATAAAATGGAGAAAGCGTATACTTCGCTTTCTCCTTTTGAAGCCGGTATTACATTCCTGCTCACTCAAAAACAATGACGATTCCGGCGCTCTTGCCGCTGCCGTCCAGTGCGGCGGCCGTTATTGTGACGGCACCTGGGCCCAGCGGGCGGACGAGTCCGTCTTCCACGGTGGCGACCTGAGTGTTGCTGCTGGCCCACTTCACATCCTGACAGGAGTGCTCAGGCAGGCATCTGGCACAGAGACTCAGGGGCATCGACGCCTGGGCAGTGATGAAATTCTGCCCCAGGGCTTCATCCCCTCTGCAGAATTCCACCTTTGTCACACTGGGACAGACATTGATCGCGGCCTCGGCCCAGATCGTTCTGTCGTTCTTCGCACTCACGCGGATCCTTGCAGTGTGCATTTCCTTCACATTTTCCGCCCGCAGGGTGCCCTTTGAGCTGCCGGTGAAGGATACATATTTGCCTCCGTCCACAACCTCCCAGATAAGTTCAGGCTCTGTGGGAGTATATATTTTCCCTGCCTCGTTTGAAAATTTGGGGCTCAGTGTTACTATGGTGTCACTCCGGAGAACATAGTCCGAGTAATCTGAAAGACTTATTTTATGTATGCCTTTTACAAGGTCGATGTATACTTTTTCCCTGATATCTGAACCGTCTTTCGGGGAGACGG
Source organism: Candidatus Limivicinus sp. (assembly GCA_050943875.1). GTDB lineage: Bacteria > Bacillota > Clostridia > Oscillospirales > Oscillospiraceae > Limivicinus. Next base: position 130,658 of record JBMNPZ010000002.1, read on the forward strand.
TTATGCACACGGTCCCCTCATCATCAGTGAGGGCCTTCACCCGCCCGTTCTCATCAACGCTGACGAGATTCGGGCTGCTGCTTCTCCAGCTCAGCTCCCGGCCGGATCTCTTGGGGAGACATTCGGCGCTCAGCTCAATCACGGGGTTTGCGGACATCACATCCAGCTCAATATGTCTGGAATTCCGGAGCCTTCCGCCGCTGTAGATTTTCAGCTCAGTGCACTGCGGCAGATTCAATGCCTCAGTTCTGTTCTTTTCACTTACATTCATGGCGTTTGCCGCAGGGAGCAGAGCAATGAGCATGAGTCCGCACAGCAAAACCGACAAAAACCTTCTCACATAACACCTCCGGGGAAAAATATCATTTGCGGGAACGTAATCCAGTTTACCATAATTCAACCTGCAAAGCAAGAAAAACAAAAAAGTGTTGTTTTTAAAACTTTTAGAGCTGTACAGAGCATAAAACTCCAAAAATGAATGGATTGTTTACTTTTTATCCTTGTTATTTTGAATTGGCTATGATATAATCCATTGCCAACAGCGAATTTGACGAATATCTATGGAGATTTTTAAATGATATCTTGGTTGACAAGTACAACAGTGGGCCAATTTATTGCAACATTTTTTATTTCAATGGTACCGATTATTGAACTGCGGGGTGGTCTGCCCTACGGAATCGGCTTCGGTCTCAGTTACCCTCTGGCGCTCACTGCTGCACTTCTCGGCAACATGTTTCCCGTCCCCTTTATCATTGTCTATATAAGCCGGGTTTTTCTCTGGCTGCGGGGCAGACACAGAAGACTCGACAGTTTTATAAACCGTATTGAGAGAAAGGCACATCTCAAAAGCGAGACGGTTGAAAAATACGGGCCCATAGGGCTGCTGCTCTTTGTTGCGATTCCCCTCCCGGGGACCGGCGCGTGGACGGGGGCGCTCATCGCGGCGCTGATGAATATGAAAGTGAGACATGCCCTGCCCTGTATACTTCTGGGTGTCTGCATTGCGGCGGTAATAATCACCGCGATCACCTTCGGCGTCATCCGTATCTTCTGAATTTAACTGCGGCAAAATGTTTTCCGTACCATTTGGGACGGACTCTTTGCCGCAGTTTCATTTTATGCTTGGAATTGACATGAAAAAGCAGTATAATAAAATGACCGCGTAGGCAAATTAGAGAATTATGCGGCTTTTCTGACGGCCTTCAGCGTATGAAATTGAGACAGCGCGTATCCGGAGGTATACAGGGTTTACACGATAGGGATAGGAGTACATCTGAACGGAGGAAAGAAAATGAAAAAAGAATTTAAAGAAATGCTTAATGAAAAGGGCAGGAAGGATCTGCCGAATGTACTGCTCGTGGCAGCTGAGTGTGCCCCTCTTTCAAAGACCGGCGGCCTTGCCGATGTTGTGGGAACTCTCCCGAAATCTCTTGCAAAGCTGGGAATCGATGCCCGGGTTATCACACCCTATCACCGCTGCATAAAGGAAAAATACGGCAGCATGGTGCAGCATCTTTTCTACTTCTTTGTTGATCTGGGCTGGCGCCATGAATATGTGGGAATAGAGAAGCTTGAGCTTGACGGGATGACCGTATATCTTGTGGACAGTGAGCGCTATTTCGGCGACTGGATCTACCGGGGCGGCTATGATGAGATTGAACAGTATTCGTTCTTCTGCCGCGCCGTACTGAACGCCCTGCCCAGTCTGGATTTCTGCCCCGATGTGGTGCACTGCAATGACTGGCACACGGCCATAATCCCCATGCTGGCCAAGACCCAGTATCCCGGGGCGATGCAGGAAAATCTGCGCTATCTGCTGACGATACATAATATCGCCTATCAGGGCAAGTGCGGCTTTGACTTTGTCCAGGATCTCCTTGGTGTGGACAGCAAATACTATACCTCTGAATTTATGGAGCTCTACGGCTGCGCAAACTTCCTGAAGGCGGGCTGCGTCTTTGCCGACAGGATAAATACGGTCTCACCCAGCTATGCCTGGGAGATCAGGACGCCCTACTTCTCCGAGGGCCTTGACGGTATTCTGAACGCCAGGGCAAATGAGCTCTCCGGTATAATAAACGGCATTGACAAGCATGTGTTCAGCGCCAAGACGGATAAAAAGCTTCCCGCCCGCTATGACAGGGGCCACCTCCACGGCAAGGCGGTGTGCAAGGCCGAGCTTCAGAAGCGCATGGGCCTTGAGGAGAGAGAGGATGTGCCTCTCGTGGCCATGGTCAGCCGCATGACGGAGCAGAAGGGCTTTGATCTTGTGACCTGCGTGCTGGACGAGCTTATGAGCCATGAGGACATGCAGTTTGCACTTCTGGGCTCCGGAGACGAGCGCTTCGAGAACTTCATGCGGGGCGCGGAGTACCGCTACAAGGGCAGACTCACGGCCTACATAGGCTATAATGAGGAGCTCTCGCATCTCTTCTATGCGGGCAGTGACTTCTTCCTGATGCCCTCCCGATTTGAGCCCTGCGGCCTGAGCCAGATGATTGCCATGCGCTACGGTTCACTCCCCATAGTGAGGGAGACCGGCGGGCTCAGAGACACCGTTAAACCCTACAACTGCTATACAGGCGAGGGCAACGGCTTTTCATTTGCAAATTATGATGCCTGGGAGATGCGTGACACTGTAAAGAACGCCCTGAAATGCTGGCAGGATAAGGAGCTTATGCACGGCCTTATCAGCAACGCCATGCAGACCGACTTCGGATTTGAGCGTTCGGCAGAGGAGTACGCGAGATTGTATATATGCATGCTGTAAAAAATGAGGCGGTCCCGGTCTATTTCGGCGGCAGCTACAGAGAGCTCTGGTCTGAGAATTACAGGCTGAGTGTGGAGTACAGCGGCCGGCGCCTGGTGGGCGCGAAATATGACGGGGAACGCTGGAGAGCCTCCGGGGGCGATGCCGGGCTTACAGAGCTTCTGGATTCTCCCGGCTGCCCTATAAATGTGAGACGGTATTTTGAGGCCGCGGCGGAGGTTTACGCCGCGGTCAGGGCCTGTCAGCGGCAGGGGCTTCCCCTTACACAGCTTCGGGAATGCTTTTACGCAATGGACAACCCCTTT
>JBMNPZ010000003.1:0-125235 GCA_050943875.1 Candidatus Limivicinus sp.
CCGCCGCCGCTGCCGATATCACCGCCGCCGCTGCCGGTATCACCGCCGCCGCTGCCGGTATCACCGCTGCCGCTGCCGGTATCACCGCCGCCGCTGCCGGTATCACCGCCGCCGCTGCCGGTATCACCGCCGCCGCTGCCGGTATCACCGCCGCCGCTGCCGGTATCACCGCCGCCGCTGCCGGTATCACCGCCGCCATCGCCGGCATCACCACTGTCACCAGCTTCGATGCCGCCGGCAGGGGAATCACTGCCTTCATCCGCGAAAGCCGTGAGCCCCATAATTCCGCTTATTATACAGATAAGCAGCAGTATGGCTATGACTTTTTTAGTGCGCTTCATATACCGTCACTCCTTGAAACATAATTTCTTAATAAAAAAGTACAACCACAATATCTACGCTGAATTTTACCACAACATGGAAAGTAAAACAAGATATTGTTAAGATATATTAAACACGTTATACAATATTACAGCTGCTGCAGCTGGTAAATCCTGACGGGTTAGATCCGGCAGGATTCCGGCCGCAAGCCGGCTGTTTTACACTCAGCAATCCCGTAATAATGTAAAAATTTTTGAGTGTTCCGTTAAAAGCCCGCAGGAACATTAAATCATATGAAAAAAGAGCAGAAAAAGACCGTAATCCTGATACCCAGTGTATCAAAATTACGGTCTTTATTTGGTGGAGGCGAGGGGAGTTGAACCCCTGTCCGAAAGCACTTCATCAGGAACTTCTCCGGGCGCAGACGTTTATTTACATTCCCTCATTCCGGCGCAAAACGTCATGCTCGGGAACTCGGTAGCTTCATGATGCGTGGAATGCTCAAAGCTTTGCAGACTCACGTTCACCACTAATCGACGCCCCATCCCGGGCCGTGGTACTCCCGGGTGGAACGCTCGCTAATTATGCAGCGAGAAGAACAGTATCGTTGTTGTTCTTTAATTTATAAAAGTTGCCCGTTTTATGGATGGCTGGCTCATCCGCCCGCTATTCCTGCCTCTGCACCCCCGTCGAAACCGGTACGCCCCCGTTTTCAGCTTCGGCAAAAGCCGGAAAATTAAAATTTCATATCTCAGGGCTGGGGAGATGCCCGGCCCTGAGACAGTATTTACTTACATTATACCTTTTCAGGCTCAGGATAATCCACGCCGAATGTGTCGACCGTGACCCTCTTCATAACCTGGGGAATTCTGGGCTTGTCAGCATAATTTGTTTTGACTTCGCAGATTTTATCAACAGCCTCAATACCCTCTGTGACCCTGCCGAAGGCGGCATACTGGCCGTCGAGATGAGGAGAATTCTCATGCATTATGAAAAACTGGCTTCCGGCGGAATCGGGGACCATGGTGCGCGCCATTGAAAGGACGCCGCGGTCGTGCTTGAGATCATTCTTAAATCCGTTTGCGGAGAACTCACCCTTTATGCAGTAGCCGGGGCCGCCTGTGCCGGTGCCCTTGGGGTCGCCGCCCTGAATCATAAATCCGGGGATTACACGGTGGAAGATGACGCCGTCATAAAAGCCCTTTTTGACAAGAGAAATAAAATTGTTGACGGTATTGGGGGCGATTTCGGGGTAAAGCTCGGCCCTGATAACATCGCCATTTTCCATTTCAATAGTGACTACAGGATTGCTCATTGATAGTTCCTCTCTTTCATAATTCTGTCCATATATCGCTTTGACTGGCGTTCAGCCTCGCTGTCCCGCTTGTCATGCAGTTTTTTGCCCTTGCACAGACCCAGCTCAACCTTGACCCGGCTGTCCCTGAAGTAAAGGGAGAGGGGAATCAGGGCAACTCCGTCCTGCATTACCCGGGCATTCAGCTTGAGTATTTCCCGCTTGTGCATGAGAAGCCTGCGCGGCCTCACAGGGTCCTTGTTGAATATGTTGCCCTGCTCGTAGGGCGAGATGTGCATGCCTCTTATAAAGATTTCCCCGTCCTTTATAATACAGAAGGAATCCTTGAGGTTCACATTGCCGGCCCGGACAGATTTTACCTCGGTGCCGGCAAGCTCAATACCTGCCTCAAAGCGCTCCAGCACGAAATATTCATGAAAAGCCTTGCGGTTGGACGCTATCTGTTTTATACCCTGCTGTTTCGGCAAGTATCTCACTTCCTCTCAACGCAGGCTAATATTACCACATAGAAGGAAAAAATAAAAGCACAAAATGTAAACAGCTTCAAATCCGCCGCAGTCTGGGTGATTTTGTCCCAAGACGGCAGAGCCGCGGTCTGCACGGCCTCGCTATAAGCAGCCTGCGGCCGTTGTATGTAAAAAGCTCTGCCTCCATGTCTTTCCAGGGTGAAAAACCGCTCATTGAGAGGCGGCTTTCTACGGCCGCCCGGACATCGGAAAGTTCATTTTCTTCAAGAAGCAAAGCAACTGTTTCATTTGTGACAGCAAATGTAATCATAATGACACCCCGTTGACTTGCAATTCGAACAGTTTGAGTTCAAATTGAATATTTTATACAATATTAATATAAAACAACATTATTATCTATACAAAAAATATGGAAATGCAATAAAAACTGTGATATAATCGATAGCGGGAAAAATATAATATTATGTAAATCATATCGTATCAGAGCTTTATCAGAAATTTCCCCGGTCCGGCGGACTGGGGAAGAGAGAAGTTTTGCCGCGGCACGGCTGAATTATTCAGCGGCATTCCTGTCGGGAAGGCTGTTGCTATTTGCAAAGTACTGTGGTAAAATCAATCGCCTGTGTTTTATCATAAAACAGGGTCAGACAGAATTGGTAGGTGCAGATTTTGGATAAATATGTTATCAAAGGCGGCAAGCCTCTTCATGGCTCCGTAGAGATAAGCGGCGCAAAAAATGCCGCTGTCGCAATAATACCTGCGGCGCTTATGGTGGACGGCGTATGCCGCATAGAAAATATTCCCCAGATCAGTGACACCGATATGCTCCTCACTATTTTGGCGGAGCTGGGTGCCAAGGTCAGATATATCAACAAGTCTACGATTGAGATAGACTGCACGGATGTCAGCTATCAGGATGCGCCCTATGACCTTATGCGCAAGATTCGCGCTTCCTACTATCTTATAGGCTCCATGCTGGGGAGATTCGGCAGTGCAAAGACAACGATGCCCGGCGGCTGCAATTTCGGTGTCAGACCCATTGACCAGCATATAAAGGGCATGACCGCGATGGGCGCCGATGTGGAAGTTAAGAACGGTTTCGTCTATGCGGATGCAGATGGCGGGAGGCTTCACGGCGCCAGGATATATCTTGACAAAGTCTCCGTGGGTGCGACAATGAATATAATCATTGCGGCCACTCTTGCCCAGGGGCGTACAATCATTGAAAATGCCGCGAGGGAGCCCCATATTGTGGACCTTGCAAACTTCCTCAACTCCATGGGCGCAGATATCCGTGGTGCCGGAACCGACACTGTGAAGGTAAACGGGGTTGACAGACTCCACGGCGGCACATATACGATTATTCCCGACCAGATAGAGGCCGGAACATACATGGTGGCAGCGGCTGCAACCGGCGGCGAGGTGCTTATTAAAAATGTTATTCCCAAGCATCTGGAGTGCATAAGTGCAAAGCTCCGGGAGACCGGCACCATTGTGCAGGAGTACGGGGATACCGTGCTTGTCCGGGGCGCTAGCAGTCTCCGCCGGGCGAATATAAAGACCCTGCCCTATCCGGGCTTTCCCACTGATATGCAGCCCCCCATGGGTGTGCTGATGTGCCTAGCAGAGGGCACATCCGTGATAACCGAGGGGATTTATGACAATCGCTTCAAGTATGTGAATGAGCTCAAAAAGATGGGCGCCGAAATTCAGGTTGACGGACGCATTGCAGTTTTTGAGGGCGGACATCAGCTCACCGGCGCACCCGTCATGGCCTGTGATCTCCGTGCCGGTGCGGCAATGGTTATCGCCGGGCTCTGTGCCTCCGGAACAACTGTTGTGGAGGATATACATTATATTGAACGGGGCTATGAAAACTTCGTCGGCAAGCTGCGTGCTCTCGGGGCTGACATTGAGGTCGTCAGCTTCCCTGATGAGGATAACACTGACAGAGTGATCTCTGTCGGGTGATGAGGGCCTGCATATTTGCCAGCGGTTCCAGCGGTAATTGCCTCCTGCTGTCAGAGGGCGGCACAAATATATTGATTGACGCCGGAATATCTATGCGCAGGGTGCTCTGCGGCCTTGCACAGGCAGAAACTTCAATGGACAATATCGGCGGAGTGCTCATAACTCATGAGCACTCCGATCATATTTCGGGCTTAAAGGTCCTCTCAAAGAACTACAGTTTTCCTGTTTATGCCCCGAAAACCGTGGCCTCCCACCTCAGGGGGCTGCTGCCCCAGCTGGAGGGGCGCCTGCATACAATACCGGTGGGGAAAAGCTTTAAAATCGGGGGGCTTGCAGTTACGGCCTTCCACACCTCCCATGACACCGATGAGAGTGTGGGATACAGAGTCTGCGGCAGCGGGAGCTTCGCCGTTGCCACCGATACAGGCTGTGTCACAGATGAAATGTCCACGGTTCTGAAGGGCACGGAGGCTGTGCTTCTGGAGTCCAACCATGACGATGAGATGCTGAGATACGGCCCCTATCCCGTGTACCTTAAAAGACGCATACTCTCAGAGAGGGGACATCTTTCAAATGACTGCTGTGCCGCCTTTGCCCGAAGCCTTGCGGAGAGCGGGACAGAAAAAATCATTCTCGGCCACCTGAGCCGGACCAACAATTCACCCCGCCTTGCTATGAAAACCGCTGAAAAGGCACTTCAGGGTCTGGGCACCGGCCTTTTCTGTGCTCCTGAGCTGGGATTTCTTGAAGTACATACCGGAGAAGATATATAATGATACAGATACGCCTCATTTGTGTGGGCAAAATGAAGGAAAAATTTTATATCGAGGCCTTTTCAGAATACACAAAGCGGCTGCGGCCCTACTGCAGATTTGACTGTGTCGAGCTTGCGGAGCAGCGCCTGGGTGATTCGCCCTCGGAGAAGGAGATATCCTCCGCCCTCAGAAAAGAGGCGGCGGAGATAGTCAAATATATTCCGGGAGATGCATATACGGTTGCGATGTGCATTGAGGGAAAGGAGCTTGCGAGCGAGGCCATGGCAGGGCTCATTGCGGAGAGAGAGAACTCCGGCAGGCCCAGACTTTGCTTCATAGTGGGCGGTTCCTTCGGCCTGGATGCTGAGCTCAAGACCAGGGCGGACCTGCGGCTGAGCATGTCCAGGATGACCTTCCCGCACCACCTTGCCAGAGTGATGCTGGCGGAGCAGATATACCGCGGCTTCAAAATAAATGAAGGCTCGCGTTATCATAAATAATCTTGTCGCAGTTAACCGTATTTAGGGGGAATTTGACCGATGGATGAGAATAACAGCGCACAGTGGGGAAAGACCATAAGGGGAGAGCTTTTAAAGCGCTGGCCCAGAGACGGCGGGGGAGAACCCGAGCGTCCGGCTTTCCTCTGCAACTGCAAAAACGCCGACATGGGTGATGAGCTGAAAATAAACATGCTGGAAGCCTACGGAATACCATGCCTGCGTATTTATCCCGGGGACGGAAGCTTTGGGAAACTCGTTCTTGGAATGAGCGGCCAGGGCACTGAGATATATGTACCTGAAAGCCTTTTGGAAGATGCAGTCGCTTTAGGGAAGGAGGAAAACAATGAAGAACTATAAGGAAGAGTATCAGCGCTGGATGGACAGCCCTTCCCTCAGTGAAGAAGAATGGGCCGAGCTTGATTCCATCAGGGACGATGAAAAAGAGATAGAAGACCGTTTCTATGCTCCCCTGGCCTTCGGCACTGCCGGACTTCGGGGCACAATGAAGGTCGGTCTGCACAATATGAATATCCACATTATCCGCCACGCCACCCAGGCCTTTGCAAATGTGATTTCCGCCGAGGGCGAGGAGGCTAAGGAAAAGGGCATTGCCATTGCCCATGACTGCCGTCTGAACGGAGTGGAGTTTGCAAAGGAAGCAGCCTGTGTAATGGCTGCAAACGGCATACATGTCCGTTTCTTTGATGCCCTGCGCCCCACACCGGAGCTGAGCTTTGCAGTCCTGCACTACGGCTGCACCGCGGGCCTCAATATCACCGCGAGCCACAACCCCAAGGAGTATAACGGCTATAAGGTCTACTGGTCTGACGGCGCACAGCTCCCTCCCCAGAAAGCGGAGGCCATAGCGGAGCAGATGGAGGCCATCGACATCTTCACCGACTTTAAGACCTGCGATTTCGATGAGGCGGTCGAGGCTGGGAAAATCGAGATTTTGAGCACTGAGACAGATGAGGCTTTCCTGGAGAGGGTCATGGCTCAGGCTATAGACAGGGATGTGGTCAAAGAAGTTGCAGACGATTTCAAAATTGTCTACACCCCCTTCCACGGCTGCGGCTACAAACTCGTCCCCGAGGCCCTGAGGCGTCTCGGCATAAAACATATCTATCCCGTGAAGGAGCAGATGGTCATTGACGGCAGCTTCCCCACAGTGGTGAGCCCCAACCCGGAAAACCCCGAGGGATTTTATCTTGCAGTCGACCTTGCAAAGAAGGTGGGCAGTGACCTCATAATCGGGACCGACCCGGACTCCGACCGCATAGGGACTATGGTCCGCCGGGGTGATGAATATGTCACAATAACCGGCAACCAGATGGGCGTGCTGCTTCTGGACTACATCATAAACGCCAGAAAGGCCACCGGAACCATGCCGGAGAACCCCGGTACCGTGGCCAGCATTGTCTCCACTGCAATGGCCAGGGCCGTGGCAGAGGCAAACGGTGTGCACTTTGAGGACACCTTTACCGGCTTTAAGTTTATGGCTGAGCGCGTCGCCCAGTGGGAGGCCGCCGGCTCCTACAAATATATCTTCGCCTTTGAAGAGAGCTACGGCTATATGATGGGCGACTATGTCCGCGACAAGGATGCCGTCACCGCCTCGATGATGGTGGCCGAGATGGCGGCGCACTACTATAAGAAGGGCATGACTCTTCTGGACGCCATTGATGCGCTCTATGAGAAGTACGGCTGGTTTAAGGAGAAAACGCTCAACCTGGTGATGCCCGGTCTTGACGGCCTCCAGAAGATGGACAGAATCATGTCAGGGCTGAGGGAGAATCCCCCTAGGGACATCAGCGGCGAGGAAGTTATCCGCCTGCGGGACTATGCCGACGGAAGCATCTGGGTCGCGGGCCTGGGGAAGGTCGACAAGACCCCCTTCGCAGGCTCCAATGTGCTCTACTTTGAACTGGCGGACGGGACAAGCTTCATAATCCGCCCCTCCGGCACAGAGCCCAAAATTAAAATATACCTCCTTGTCCGCGGCAAATCAGGCGAGGAGTGCGACAGCAAGATTGCCAAATATACTTTATATGCGGAAGAGTTTAATAAATGAAAGCATTGCTTGAGCTTTTCGCCGCCTTTGCCAATGTGGGTGTCATGACCTTCGGCGGCGGCTATGCCATGATACCTCTCCTGGAGAGAGAAATAGTTGAGAAGCATCACTGGGCCACCAGTGAGGAACTGATGGATTACTACGCTGTGGGCCAGTGCACGCCCGGAATTATTGCGGTGAATACCGCCACATTTGTGGGACATAAGATCGCGGGCACGCTGGGCGGAGTTTTTGCCACCATAGGCGTGGTTTTCCCCTCCGTCGTTATAATCACGATCATTGCGGCCCTGCTCACAAACTTTGCAGAGATCCCCGCGGTGAAGAGCGCGTTTGCCGGAATCCGTGTCTGCGTCTGCGTACTTATTTTCAATGCGGTCGTCAAGCTGTGGAAGAAAGCGGTAAAGGACAAGGCCGCCCTTGTGATGTGCCTTGCTGTATTTGTGCTCTCTGTATTCCTGGATATATCACCGGCAATATTCGTGGTGATATGCGGCGCGGCAGGCATTCTGCTGACGAAACTGGGGGTGCGGGGCAAATGATGATCTATCTCAGACTTTTTTATGAGTTCTTCAAGACCGGCCTATTCTCCGTCGGCGGAGGGATGGCGACTCTGCCCTTCCTCTACGACATGTCAGAGGCCACGGGCTGGTTTAGCTCCTCGCAGCTTGCAGACATGGTCGCGGTCTCCGAATCAACACCCGGCCCCATAGGCGTCAACATGGCCACATATGTGGGCTACACCGTGGGCGGGATTCCCGGCGCAATTATTGCCACCCTGGGTCTCATTACCCCGGAGATAGTGATTATCCTGATCATTGCAAGGGTGCTGGAGTCCTTCAGGCAGAATAAGTATGTGGATGCCGCATTTTATGGTCTGCGTCCCTGCTCCGTCGGGCTTATTGCGGCGGCGGGTATTCTGGTGGTGAAGATAAGCCTTTTCAATTTTGAAAGCTTTGCCGCCAGCGGTGCTTTCGGCGATCTTTTCAATGTTAAGGCAATCATACTAGCGGCCGTTTTGCTGCTGCTCACAAGGTATGTAAAGTTTACAAAAAAGCTGCACCCGATATGCTTTATAGCTCTTTCGGCCGCCGTAGGCATATTGTTTAACTTCTGATCAGATAAAAAACAGAGCTGAACAGTAGGCCAGCACGGCTGATATGCTGGCACTCATGAGGCGCCCTGCAAAATGCAGGGCGCCCTTTATTTTTGTGCCGGCGATGAGGGCCCTGGTCTGAAAATGCACGGACAGGCCGCCCCAGCCGGCAAGGAAGGCGGCGAGGGCGATGTTGATGGGGCTGCACTCAAGCCCGCGCATGGCCCCAATCCCGCTGCCCAGCTCCAGCAGACCTGTCAAAAGGGCACGTATCCACTGGAGCTGCCAGCCGGTGGCCTCAGAGATAAGGCCGATGAGGAGAGATAGAAAGCCGCCTGCGTCGAGTATCCCCACAAGGACGGAGAAACAGACCACAAATCCGCAGACATTCAGAATGGAGATGACGGCCTGCTTTACGGCGCCGGGAAAGGCTGTGGAAAAGCCTGAATAATGTATTTCCATAGGAACAGGAACGGGCATAGAACTCCTGTCGCGCATTATTATCCCGCATATTACGGCCGCGGAGATATGTACAAGGTACAGCATCAGGCCTATTTTCGGGGAGTGAAAAACGCCTGTGCCTATCGCACCGATAAGAAAGGCCGGGCCCGAATTATTGCAGAAGCCCAGGAGCCGCTCCGCCTCCTCGGTGCTGATGACCTCTGAGGCGTGCATGTCCGCAATATAGGCAGCGCCCAGGGGATAGCCGCCGCTGAGCCCTATTACCAGCGCGGAAGCGGCCGTGCCTGAGACATTGAAAAGCTTTATTGCCAGCGGCTGCAGCAGCTTCCCCAGGGCGGCGGGGAGCCCCAGACGGTTCAGCAGTATTGAGATAACAAAAAAGGGGAACAGCGTAGGAACTATCATCTCGCAGCACAGCTCCAGCGCATAGCGGCAGCTGGAGATAACTGCATCTGATGAAAAAATCAGTGCGGCCAGTGCACACAGTGAGCTTATGACCGCAATTTTGCTCTTCATGGGAGACCTCCTTGAACGGCAGATGCCTCTCCGGCATCGTGCATGAATTAGTATCAAATTATGCCGGGGTGCATAGATTTATACAAACTGGGAGGTGTGGGGACTGAAGGACTTTGCGGAAACAATGGAAAATCTGACCGCCTCTCTCGGACTTCCTGAGGATGTGGTTCTGGGCAGCCTGAAGCTGAGCGTCACGGCGGGGAAGCGGGCCCTTGTTGAAAATCACCGGGGCGTTCTGTCCTTTTCGGATACGCAGGTGATAATCGCCGCGAAAAGGGGACAGCTTGCAATAGAGGGGACGGAGCTGAGTATTATGGCAATGACGAAAAGTCAGATTTTGATATCGGGAAAAATTCAGACAGTGGAGTGGCAGTGATGAAAAAAGCAGAGGAACGGATAAAAGGCGTATGCCGGGTGGAAATCTGCGGTGCCTTCCCGGAACAGGTGCTGAACGGCTGTGCCCTTGAAGCACTTGAAATATGGGATATACACTGCATTGACAGCTACAGGATAAAATTCAAAATTTACGAGCTGGATCTGGAAGAGCTGGAGAAAATTGCAGAGAAGAACATGTGCGAAATGGAGCTCACCGCTTCAAGCGGCGGGAGAAAAAACAGAAAATTTCTGAAAAACCACATCTGGCTTGCGGTCTCTGCACTGCTGCTCCTGACGCTTTTGCTGCTGTCAACGCTGTTTATATGGGATATAGACATCTACGGCTGCAATGAGCTGAGCGAGGGAGAGGTGCGGAGGGCGCTTGCAGACTGCGGTGTGGATTACGGCAGCTACTGGCCGTCGCTGACCGTGGACCTTGTGAGGAATGATATGCTGATTCGGCTGCCGGAGCTGGCCTGGATGAGCGTGAATGTGAGCGGCTCAAGGGCGGCTGTGCTCATCTCGGAGCGGGATAAAAAGCCGGAAATATACGAGGAGAGCGCCGGGGCCGATCTCGTTGCCGTGCGGGAGGGAATAATAAGCAATCTGTCTGTCCTCAACGGAAAACCCATGGTGCACGAGGGCCAGTCCGTGGTCAGGGGCGACTGCCTTGTGAGCGGCAGGATGGAGAGCCTCAGCAGAGAGCCGGAAGCCGTGCGCTCTCTTGGGGAGGTCAGGGCCAGAACCTGGTATGATGTCACCGCTGTTTCGCCTGCGGAGAGCCGGGGAAAAACTCCCTCGGGTCTGCCCCTTAAACGCTATGCCCTTAAAATCGCGGGGAAAAGGATAAATTTTTATTTCGGAGGCAGAAAAACTGTTGACGAATATGATAAAATTGTACATAATCATATACTCGGAATAAAAAATGTGTTTGCTCTCCCTGTGACACTTGTTGTGGAGACCATCATGCCCTATAAAGCGGAGGGTGGGGTACCGGCGGACACGGAGAGCATGGCAGAAAATCTCAGCGGATATTTGCATAAAAGTGTGGACGGTGAGATAATAAGCTGCACTGTCACTGAGGGAAAAAGCGGAGAGCTCGCCTCAGTGAACCTCAGGGCGGGCTGTATAGAAAATATAGCCGAAATCAGAGAATATTTGCCGGCAGAATCCGATCTGCCGTGAAAGGAATCCATATATGACGGATGTAAGCATAAAAGTAGACAGAATGGAAAATGTTATCAGTGTTTTCGGATCCTTTGACCAGAACCTCAGGATTATAGAGAGCGAGCTGGGTGTGACTGTTCAGGACAGGGACGATCAGCTCCATATAAGCGGGGAAGCGGAAGATGTGATGCTTGCAGAAAAGACGATCAGCAGTCTTCTGAATCTGGCCTCAAAGGGAGAAAATATCGACTCACAGAATGTGCGCTATATACTCAGACTTGTGCGGGAGGGCAGGGAGAGCAGGATTGAAGAGCTCTCCGGGGATACCGTCTGCATCACGGCAAAGGGCAAGCCCATCAGGCCCAAGACTCTGGGACAGAAGGCCTACTGCGAGGCCATTAAGAACAATGTGATCACTCTGGGCATAGGTCCTGCGGGAACCGGCAAAACCTATCTCGCCGTCGCCGCCGCGGTGGCGGCCTTCAGGGCAGAGGAGGTAAACAGGATAATCCTCACCCGCCCCGCGGTTGAAGCGGGTGAGCGCCTGGGCTTTCTGCCGGGTGATCTCCAGAGCAAGGTGGACCCCTATCTCCGGCCGCTCTATGATGCGCTTTTTGACACTCTGGGCTCAGACACCTACCAGAATTATCTGGAGCGGGGCAATATAGAGGTGGCGCCCCTCGCCTATATGCGCGGCCGCACCCTGGATGACAGCTTTATTATCCTCGACGAGGCGCAGAACACCTCGAGGGAGCAGATGAAAATGTTCCTGACCCGCATAGGCTTCGGCTCCAAGGTGGTCATAACCGGCGATATCACCCAGATTGACCTGCCGGGGGACAAGACAAGCGGCCTCAAGGTGGCGATGAAGGTTCTTGAGGGCATAGATGACATAGCGGTCTGCAATCTCACCGGTGCCGATGTGGTGCGCCACCGTCTTGTGCAGAAAATAATCGAAGCATACGAGGTCTATGATAAAAAACACCCGGCGGAGCAGCTCAGAAATCTGCCGCCTAAAAATTACAAGAGGAAAAAATAATGAAACATGAAATCTATGTAAGTCGGGAAATTAAGAATCTCGGGCACAACGAGTCCGCGGCGCTGATAAAAAAGGCGATAAACATGACCCTGGACGCGGAGAAAATTGATGTGCCCTGCGTTGTCAGCGTGATGCTCACGGATGACGAGGGCATACACAGGGCAAATAAGGAATTCAGAAATGTGGACAGGGCGACGGATGTGCTGTCCTTTCCCTTTAATGAGCTGACGCCCGGCGAATTTTCCGCCGATGACTGTGAGCGGGATTTGGACACCGGCGCCGTGGTGCTGGGGGACATGCTTATTTCCGTCCCCAGATGTGAACAGCAGGGTGAGGAGTTCGGCCACGGCTACAGGAGAGAAGTGATGTATCTCGCTGTCCACTCCTGTCTCCATCTTCTGGGATATGACCATGTGGACGAGGGAGAGATGAAGGCTCAGATGAGGGCCAGAGAGAAAGAAATAATGGGGGATGAGTGATATGAGCGAAAAAAGCAGAGCGGCGATGGTAACAATATGCGGCAGGCCCAATGTGGGCAAGTCGACCCTGACAAATGCCCTGGTGGGTGAAAAGATCGCCATAGTGTCGGACAAGCCCCAGACCACAAGAAACCGCATCACGGCCATAGTTGACAGGGGGAACACCCAGCTTGTGCTCATGGACACCCCGGGTTTCCACAAGCCCCACAACCGCCTTGGGAACTATATGGTGAATGTGGTGAGGGAGAGCGTTGCGGATGTCGACCTTGTGCTCCTCCTTGTGGAGCCCGTGGCCGCAGTGGGCCCTCAGGAGGAGGCCCTTATTGAGCGCCTGAGGGAGAGCAAAATCCCCGCAGTCCTTGTCATAAACAAGATTGACACCGTGGACAAGCTGAGGCTTCTTGAGGTCATGGATATATATTCAAAGGCCTATAATTTTGCAGGCATCATCCCGATTTCCGCCAAAACAGGGGACGGGGTGGAGGAGCTCTGCAGAGAGATGGAAAAGTACGCCGCGGAGGGCCCCCATCTCTTCCCGGACGACATGATAACCGACCAGCCCGAGCGGCAGATCTGCGCGGAGCTGGTGCGGGAGAAGCTTCTCAACTGCCTCGACAAGGAGGTGCCCCACGGGACAGCTGTGGAGGTGACGAAGTTCAGTGAGCGGGATAACGGGATTATCGACATAGATGTGACCATATACTGCGAGAAGGAGAGCCACAAGGGGATCATAATCGGCAAAAAAGGTGCAATGCTTAAAAAAATTGGTGAGCTTGCCAGAACAGACATCGAAGAATTCATGGGCACGAAGGTTTTCCTCCAAACCTGGGTAAAGGTCAAGGAGAACTGGCGCGACTCGGACACAATGCTTCGAAATTTCGGATTCAATAACGACTAATATATTCCTACATGACAGACGGGCATTCTGCAGATAATAAGGTCAGAGGTGGTTATATGAAATATAATCCGATCTGGAAGGCCTTTACCGCAAGCGGTGACCCGATCTGCTATCTGCTGTACAGACAGTTGGAGAGAGACATTAAACTTTTAAGCGGGGCCGGGAAATAATCCCGGTCTGAGGACAGGAATGTACATATTATGTTTAAGACAATGAAAGCCCTTGTACTGCGGGAGGTAAGGTATAAGGAAGCGGACAAGATTCTGACCCTTCTCTCCGACACGGAGGGTAAGATAACGGCAAAGGCCAGGGGAGCCCTGAGGAAGAGCAGCAAGACCGCTGCAGCCTCGGAGCAGCTCTGCTATTCCGAGATGACGCTTTTTTTCAACAAGGGGAAGTGGACCGTAAATGAGGCCTCGGTTATCGAAGCCTTCTACGGCCTGAGGGAGGATATTTCCGCCTTTTCCCTGGGCTGTTATTTTGCGGAATGTCTCGAGGCCCTGAGTGTTGAGGACCAGCCGGACAGAGAGCTTATGCAGCTGGGATTAAATTCCCTCTATGCGCTCAGCCGGCGGATGTACCCGCCCCGGCAGATAAAGGCCGCCTTTGAACTGCGGCTCATGTGCATTGCGGGCTACGCCCCGGAGCTGGATACCTGCGCCGTCTGCGGAAATCCGGAGCCGGAAAAGCCCTGCCTCGGCATAGACAACGGCGAAATCTGCTGCAGCGGCTGCCGGAAATTGTCTCCGGGAATCACGGTGCCCCTCTGCAGGGATTCCCTCGCCGCCATGCGCTATATTGCCTGTGCACCGGCAAAGCAGCTTTTTTCATTTAAGATTGAGAAGGAGCCACTGAAACGGCTCTCGGAGGCGGCGGAGAGCTACCTTCTGAGAAAGACGGAGCGGCGCTTTTCCACTCTGGACTACTGGAAAAAAGTACAATAGTATGAAATTTATTTGACTTAGGAGAAATTATGAGCTTTTCTGAAAAATCATTACTTACACTGGAGCTGCCTGCGGTCCTGAATATGCTGGCCCAGGAGGCGGTTTCCGACGGTGCAAAGGAGAGAGCTCTGGGGCTTATGCCCTCCGGTGATTCCAAAGAGGTCATACGCCGACTTGAGGAGACGACTGCGGCCAAAACCCTTATGGCGACGCGGCAGAGCCCGTCATTTTACGGTCTGAAGGATGTCCGCCCCTCGCTCTCCAGAGCAGATATGGGGGGGAGCCTCAATACCACCGAGCTTCTGGATATAGCCCGCGTTCTCCAGTGCGCCAGACTTGTCCGGGGCTATATAGCTGATGACGGGGCAGGCAAAACCTGCATTGACCATCTTTTCTTTGCACTTAGGGCAAATAAATTTCTGGAAGAAAAGATTACAAGCTCCATAGTGGGTGAGGATGAGATTGCAGACTGCGCCTCCACGGAGCTTGCGGATATACGCCGCCGTATGCGCGCCGCGGCGGCCAGGGCGAGAGATTCGCTCCAGAAGATAATCTCTTCCCCCAGCTACGCAAAGGTCCTGCAGGAGCCTATTATTACCATGCGCTCCGACCGCTATGTGGTGCCTGTAAAGACAGAAAATAAAAGTGCAATTCCGGGCCTTGTCCATGATATCTCCTCCTCAGGCATGACAGTTTTTATTGAGCCTATGGCGGCAGTGAAGGCAAATAACGAGCTGAGAGAGCTGGCGGCCAAGGAAAAGCTGGAGATTGAGCGTATTCTGGCCCTACTTTCGGCTGAGTGCGCAGAATATAAGGATGATATAGGGGAGGATTTTGATATTCTCCTCAGACTTGACCTGATTTTTGCCAAGGCAAAGCTCTCATACAAGCTGGACTGCCAGTGTCCGGAGATCTCAGAGGACAGGGCTGTGGTGCTGCGCCGTGCCCGTCACCCGCTCCTTGATCAGAGCAGGGCTGTGCCCATAAGCCTTGAGCTGGGCGGGGATTTTGATACCCTGGTTATAACCGGGCCGAATACCGGCGGCAAAACAGTATCGCTGAAAACGATAGGTCTTCTCGCCGCCATGACCCAGTGCGGGCTCCATATCCCCACATCTGACGGCAGCAGACTGCCGGTCTTTACCCATATTCTGGCCGACATAGGCGATGAGCAGAGCATTGAGCAGAATCTCTCCACTTTTTCCGCCCATATGACCAATATTGTAAACATTCTGGAGGAGTGTGATGAGCGCTCTCTGCTGCTCTTTGACGAGCTGGGGGCGGGCACAGACCCCACCGAGGGTGCAGCCCTTGCCATATCCATCATAGAATATGCCAGGGGGCGCGGCGCAGTTATCGCGGCGACCACCCACTATGCCGAGCTCAAGGTCTATGCCACAAATGAGCGCGGGGTGCAGAATGCCTCCTGTGAGTTTGATGTGGAGACCCTGAGGCCCACCTACCACCTTCTGGTGGGTATACCCGGCAAATCCAACGCCTTTGCCATATCGAAGCGTCTCGGGCTCAGAGAGGATATAATCGAAGATGCCAAAAACCGGGTGAGCAGTGACAGCGCCAGCTTTGAGGCCACGATAGAGAAGCTGGAGCAGACCAGAATGATGCTGGAAAAGGACAGAAACGAGGCCGCTCAGAAGCTGAGAGAGGCGGAGGAGAACAGGAAAAAATCTGCTGCCCTGAAAGCCGAGCTGGAGGTTAAGCTTGAAAAGTCCGAGCTCAAATCCCGCCGTGAGGCTGAGCGCATCCTGAATGATGCCAGAGACACGGCTGAAGAGGTCTTTGCCCAGCTGGATGAGATGAAAAAGCACGCCAGCGAGGACGAGGACAACAGGAGAATAAACGAGGCGCGCAGCCAGCTCCGCCGTCAGCTGAATATGAAGGAGGAGAGCCTGCGCCCTGCCAGGATTGAAGAGACCGAGGAGAAATCCAGCAGACCCGTGAGGGCCGGGGACACGGTAAAAATAAAGTCGATGGGCCTGCAGGCGGATGTCATATCCGTCTCTGCCGACAGGACCCTCACTCTCAGGGCCGGAATAATGAATATTACCGCAAAAGAGGATGAAGTTCTGCTGCTTGACGAGAAGAAAGTGAAGCATAAGAAGGAGAAAGCCTCGGTCAGCATACAGGGCTGCGGTTCTGCAAGTCTTTCCCCGGAGATTGACCTTCGGGGCATGGAATCTCTGGACGGTGTTCTGGCCGCAGAGAGGTATATAGACAGCGCCATCATGGCAAAGATGCACACTGTCACAATAATACACGGCAAGGGGACCGGCGCCCTGAGAACCGCCATACAGCAGATGCTTAGAAAAAACAAATATGTAAAATCCTTCCGCCTGGGAAGATACGGAGAAGGGGAAAGCGGAGTAACTGTTGTCGAACTGAAATAAAAAAAGAGACCCTGCTGCCCCGGCAAATGTATAAAATCACAAATTATAAGAAAATTCATTGACGATAGCCTGAAAATTTGATATTGTATAGAATGTCCGAGAGACATTATAATTTGTAAAAATATAGATGAAATAAGGAGTGGCAAGTATGATAACCAAAGAAGTAGTCATAAACAATCAGGTAGGTCTTCATGCCAGACCCGCGACTTTCTTCATTCAGAAAGCCAATGAGTTTAAGAGCAGCATATGGGTTGAAAAGGAAGAGCGCCGCGTAAATGCGAAAAGCCTTCTGGGCGTTCTCTCTCTTGGCATTGTGAAGGGCACCGCTGTTAATCTTATAGCAGACGGTACAGACGAAGAGGCCGCTGTTGCAACTCTGTCAGAGCTTATTGATTCTGACTTCTCCGAGTGATTCAGTCTTTAATAAACAAAGGGGCGTGTGATTTGCACGCCCCTATTTTAATTTTTTTTAAGGAAAACTGCCGATATGAAGCTGCCGGGGATTTTCAGCCCCGGAAACAGTCATTAAAGCGCAAATGTGAGGTTTAATGATGCTTGACACCCTTCGGGAAAAGGCAAATAATCTTCCTCTGCTCCCCGGCGTATATATCATGCTGGATGAGCAGGGCAAAGTGATATATGTGGGCAAGGCGAAGAAGCTGAAAAACCGGGTGAGCAGCTATTTTCACGGTGAGCATCTGCCCAAGGTCGCCGCAATGGTTGAAAAGGTTAGAGATTTCAATGTCATAGTGGCGGGGAGTGAATTTGAAGCCCTGGTGCTGGAAAATTCCCTCATAAAGCGCCACAAGCCCAGATACAATATTCTCCTGAAGGATGACAAGGCCTATCCTTTCATCCGGGTCGATGTGAAAAGCGAGTACCCCTCCATGAGCCTTGTTAATAAGCACGGGAGGGACGGTGCGAAGTATTTCGGCCCCTTCGGCGGCAGGGCTCAGACAAGGGAGATTATAAACACCATTTCAAAAGCACTGCTGCTGCCGGAATGCTCGAAAAAATTCCCCCGGGACATTGGCAGGGAGCGCCCCTGTCTCAACTATCACATGGGCAACTGCGCGGGCTGGTGTCAGGGTAAAAAGGATGCTGAGGAGTACCGCAGGACAATGGAGCAGGCGATGCTCATCCTTGACGGCAGGAGCGATGAGCTTGTAAATGAGCTCAAAGAGAAGATGGAGCAGGCGGCCGAGGAGCTGCGCTTTGAACAGGCGGCCGAGCTCCGGGACAGGCTGCGGGCCATTGAGGGCCTTGCAAATAAACAGCGGGTTATTTCAACGGCCTTTGCAGACACTGATGCAATAGGCTTTTTCAGGGGCTCCCAGAGCTGCTTTACGGTCATGCATTTTGTGGACGGGGACCTTGTGGGCAAGGATACCGAGATTATGGACGAGCCCCTTGAAGAGGATGAGGAGGCCATCGCGGCCTTCGTGCTCCAGTACTATACCTCCCACCGGGGCGGCTGGCCGAAGTCCATACTGCTGCCCTGTGAAATGGAAAACAGGGAGGCTATGGAGGAGCTCTTCAGTGAGTGCTCCGGCAGACGAATATATATCGAGACACCCAAAAGAGGGGAGCGCATGAGACTCATTGAGAGCGCAGCCCTGAATGCCAGGGAGGAGCTCCTGCGCCGCACCACCGCGGTACAGCGGAGGTCCAAAACCCTGGAATGCCTCCAGAATGCCCTGAAGCTGGAGGAGTTCCCAAAGCGTATTGAGGCCTTTGATATCTCCAATCTGGGGGATACCGGCATAGTGGCGGCAATGACTGTCCATGTGGACGGAAAGCCGCTGAAACGGGCCTACAAGAAATTCCGCATACGGGACCTTGAATATCAGGATGACTACGCCAGCATGCATCAGGCAGTCTACAGGCGCTTTAAGCACTATGTGGACGGGGATGAGAGCTTTTCTCCCTGCCCCCAGCTGCTGCTTATCGACGGGGGTGCAAATCATGCCTCGGTTGCCCTGGAGGCGCTGCATGAGCTGGGGCTGGAGATACCGGTCTACGGCATGGTGAAGGATGACCGCCACCGCACAAGGGCTCTTATTTCGCCTCAGGGAGAGGAGATAGGGATAGCTGCGAATCAGGCGGTGTTTTCCCTTGTCGGCAAAATTCAAGAGGAGACCCACCGCTTTGCCATAGAGTACCAGCGCTCGCTGAGAAATGAGAATTATGCATCTGTGCTGGACAGGATAGAGGGCGTGGGTCCCAGAAGAAAGGCGGAGCTCCTGCAGTATTTCAAATCCCTTAAGGCAATAAAAGAGGCGGATACGGAGCAGCTGAACCTTGTGGTTCCGAAGAAGACGGCTCAGGCCGTATATGATTTTTTTCATGACGGAGATGTGAAATGAGAGTAATTACAGGCACTGCCAGAGGCAGAAAACTTGAGACACCGGAAAATTATGACATCCGCCCCACGACCGATATGGTCAAGGAGGCGACCTTCAATATCGTACAGTTCGACATTGAGGGCAGAAAAGTGCTGGATCTATTTGCCGGCACGGGGCAGCTGGGGATTGAATGCCTCAGCCGGGGCGCGGAGAGCGCGGTATTCGTGGATCAGAGCGGGGACGCCGTAAAAATCGTCAGGGACAACCTGAAAAGCTGCGGCCTTACGGGCACGGTCATACAGATGGACGCCTGCAGTTTCCTGCGGAGCTGCGGCAAATTTGACCTGATTTTTGTAGACCCTCCATATGATTCCAATCTGTATGAAGAAGTGCTGGAAATCATCAATTCGGTTGACATATTGTCGGATGGTGGTATAATAATATGCGAAGCGTGCCGCAACAGGGCGCTTCCGGAAATGGCAGAGCCCTACAGAAAAGCCAGGGAGTATAACTATGGCAAGGTTAAGCTCTGCAAATATGTCAGGGAGAATTGATAATGAGCCTTGCTATCTGCCCCGGGAGCTTTGACCCGATTACTCTCGGCCATCTGGACATAATCTGCCGCGCCTCAAAAATATTTGATGAGGTGCTTGTCTGCATTATGCGCAATGCGTCAAAGACTGCCCATATGTTTACTGTGGATGAGCGGGCAGAGCTTGTGCGGAAGGCGGCGGCCGATTACCCCAATGTGAGGGTGGAGACGCCCACAGGCCTTCTTGCAGAGTATGCAAAACAGTTCGACAATGCTGTTGTGGTCAAGGGCCTCAGGGCCGCATCTGACTTTGAATATGAGTTTCAGATGAATCTCGCCAATAAGAGAATAAATCCCGGCATGGAGACAATGTTCCTCACGGCCAGTGAGAAATATACCTTTCTGAGCTCGTCTATTGTCCGCGAAATGGCCATGTACGGCGCAGATTTGACCGGGCTTGTACCCGAAGTAATAAAAGCAGATATAGAAGCAAAAGCTAGGCAGTGGAGGTCTGATAATGGATAACAACACCGATGTAATAGAGCTGCTTGATATCCTTTACGGCATGATCACCGAGGCATGGGGTGTGCCTCTTGGGAATGACAAGTGCATAATTGAGCGCGAAAAAGCGATTGAGATTATCAACGAGATAAAAACCAGACTTCCCAGCTCCATTGCCGAGGCCAAGCGGCTTGTGGCTGCCAGGGATGAGTTCATCGGCAATGCAAAGCGCGAGGCCGAATCAATGCGCAAGAGTGCCGAGGAAAAGGCCAGGTCTATGATAGAGGAGCAGGAGATTGTCAGGGTTGCCCGCGCCAGAAGCAGTGAGATGATAAACTCTGCCGAGGCCAAGAGCAAGGAGCTCCGCCGTGTCGCCAGTGAGTATGTGGATGAGATTATGAGCAGCACTGAGAGCGGCGTCAGCGAGGCGCTGACAAAGCTGCAGACCGCCCATAATGCCTTTAAGTCACTGGGCGGCATGACTGCGGCAGAGCCTGAAAAAGAAGAGAAGCCCAGAGCGGCGCAGCCTGCACCGAATAAGGCCCGGCCCGGCGACACTCAGAATATGAGGAGACAGCAGACCCCCCAGCCCGGCGGCGGGAGACATCAGGGTGCGCCTATCACAAAGATTCAGAGAGAATCATGAGTTTACATAAAACTATATAAGCACATTTTGTGCCCCATCGGCTATTTATTAGGCCGATGGGGTATTTTTTCGCATTTCACTGGAAAAAGCTACAAAAAAAGACAAATATATTCAAAATATTTTCCTTGCATTTTAATATGACACACCCTATAATGGACATACTGAGTGGGTAATTGTGGAGAAAAATGGAGTAGTTATTCAGGCGAAAGGAGTATAATTCCATGACGGGCGAGTATCGGCATTCTCTTGACAATAAAGGTCGTCTTTTCATACCTGCGAAGCTCAGGGATGAACTGGGCGACGTATTTTATGTCACGCTCTCAATGGACAGATGCCTCTGCGCATACAGCAGTGAAAACTGGCAGACGCTCTCCGACAAGGTCAGCGCCATGCCATATATAAAGCAGCGCAAAATGCGCCCCCTCTTTGCTCATGCGGCCCGCTGTGAGCTGGACAGTCAGGGGCGTGCGCTTATCCCCCAGAATCTGCGCAGCTTTGCGGGCCTGGGAAAAAGCGTAACTGTAGTGGGCTGCAATAATCATGCTGAACTCTGGGACAGTGATACCTGGGAGGCAGTATTTGCCAAGGAGACCACACCGGAGAATATTGCTGCTGTTATGGAGGAACTGGAATTCTGATGAGTGAAGCGAAGCATATTTCAGTTTTATTGGATGAATGTATTGAGAATTTAAATATAAAGCCTGACGGTATATATGTGGACGGCACACTGGGGCTGGGCGGTCACTCTTATGAAATCGCCTCCCGTCTCAGGGGCGGCAGACTTATCGGCATTGACCGGGATGAGACCGCCATTGAGCGGGCCGGAAAGCGGCTTGAGCCTTTTAAGGATTTCGTCACACTGGTCCACGGTAATTTCAGTGATACTGCAGAAATTCTGGACTCGTTGGGCATTGAGGCGGCTGACGGCATGCTCTTTGATTTGGGCGTATCCTCACCCCAGCTGGACGAGGCGGATAGAGGCTTTTCCTATATGAATGACGCTCCCCTTGACATGCGCATGGACAGCGGGGACAGTCTCACGGCCTATACGATAGTAAATACCTACAGTGAAGACCAGCTCAACCGCATTTTCTGGGATTACGGTGAGGAGCGCCATGCCCGCCGCATCAGCGCCGCGATTCTCAGGGCCAGGGAGAAAAAACCTGTGGAGACCACACTTGAGCTCGTGAATATAATTAAGTCTGCTCTTCCCGCCGCGGCCCTCAGGGAGAAGCATCACCCGGCCAAGCGCTGTTTTCAGGCCATAAGAATTGCGGTCAACGATGAGCTGGGCGCAATAGAGAGAATGCTGTCATCTGCGCCGGACAAGCTGAAAACCGGCGGCAGGCTGTGCATTATAAGCTTTCATTCCCTGGAAGACAGGATAGTCAAACTGGGAATAAACAAAAGGGAGAACGGCTGCACCTGCCCGAGAGAGGCACCCGTGTGCACCTGCGGCTTTGTGCAGACTCTCAGAAGCGTGAGCCGGAAGCCGATTCTGCCGACTGAGGATGAGACAGAGAGAAATCCCCGTGCCCGCAGTGCAAAGCTGCGTGTGGCGGAGAGAGTATGATGAGTCTTAAAAAAATATCTTCATCCCTGTTTGTGGCGATAGTCTTCGCGTTTTCCGCATTTCTGGCGGTTCTCTCGCTCCTCATATCAATCAAGCTTGCGGCGCTGAATGATTCCGCACTGAAGCTTGAAAAAGAGGCGGAGGAGCTGAGAGAGGAAAATGAGCTTCTCACTGCCCAATGCGAGAACAGCATCAGCATGGAGAAGTTGGAGAGCTATGCCACAGAAGTTCTGGGCATGCAGCACTGCAGTCCGGATCAGATAGAATATATTGAATTTAAGGAGCAGGGGGATAAATGATGTAGTAAAGGGATAAGCCCATGAATATACATATGGTGTATTCAATAATGGGGAGTGTACTATGTCAGAAAAATTCAGCAAAAAATCCGATGCTTCAGGTTTAAGCAGACAAATGCTCCGCCGCACATTGCTTTTAATGGCCCTGTGCGGCATTGCTGCATTTTTAGTTCTTTTAGTGCGGCTTTACAGGCTGCAGATAATTGACCATGAGTATTATGAGCAGATGGCGATAAACCAGCAGCTCAGGGAGGCGCCCGGCTCCGCCGCCAGGGGCGCAATATACGACCGCAGCATGAACCCGCTCGCCGTCAGTGCCAGTGTGGACAATGTCTATCTGAGCCCTGCGGAGATTGAGATGTACGGCGAGGATAAGGAACTTATTGCCGGCAAACTCTCGGAAATTCTGGGGCTTGACCGCGGTGATATAATGAAAAAGATTTCTCAGACAGATTCCTGGTATGTCACCGCCGCAAGAAAAATTGAGGGTGAGACTGCGGAAAGAGTCCGCCGTTTTAAGACGGATTACGGCCTTCGGGGCCTGCGGCTTGAAACAGATACAAAGCGCTACTATCCCAATTCCTCACTGGCCTGCCATGTGCTGGGCTTTGTGGGCACGGACAACTGCGGGCTTGAGGGCATTGAGGCGCAGTATGATTCCGCACTCAGAGGGAGCAGGGGCAGGACGGTCAGGGCTACCAACGCCTACGGGACGGATCTGCCTTTTGAAAAGTTTGAGGAATACTACCCCGGCACAAACGGCTATGATATTGTGACCACTCTGGATTCAACAATTCAGTACTACGTGGAAAAGCATCTGAAGCAGGCCGCAGCTGACTACGATGTGCAGAACGGCGCCGGGGCCATTGCAATGGATGTGAATACCGGTGCGATTCTCGCCATGGCCTCTCTGGACAATTACGACCTCAATAATTTTCTGGATGTCAGCGATGAAGTCAAAGCGCAGGCTGAGTCGGCCGCCACGCAGGAGGAGAAGCAGAAGATAATAAGTGATGCCCAGATCAGGCAGTGGAGGAATAAGGCACTTTCCGATACCTATGAGCCGGGCTCAACCTTTAAGATAATCACCCTCTCGATGGCACTGGAGGAGGGACTTGTGAGTCTGGATGACAACTTTTACTGCCCCGGCAGCGTCAGTGTTGTGGGCAGGACAAATCCCATCCGCTGCTGGAAATACGGCGGACACGGCTCCCAGACCCTGACTCAGGCCGTACAGCACTCCTGCAACGTGGCCTTCGTAAATATCGGCCAGAGAGTCGGCGCGGAAACCTTTTACAAGTACTGCGAGGCCTTCGGCTTTCTGAATCTCTCACCGGACAGGGATGCCAGCCTCAGCGCCACAACGGGCATAGATCTGGCGGGGGAGAGCGGCAGTATCTGGTGGAGCTGGAATACATTCTGCTCCCCGAGAAACCTCTCACAGCTGGCGGCGGCCTCCTTCGGGCAGACCTTCACGATCACCCCGCTGCAGCTCATCACGGCTGTCAGCGCCTGTGTAAACGGCGGCAGACTGATGCAGCCCTATGTGGTGAGCCGTATGCTGAATCCTGATGGCTCCCTTGCCTATGAGCGTAGCCCGAAATGTGTGCGCCAGGTTATAAGCAGTGAGACAAGTAAAACGGTCAGGGAGATACTTGAAAAAGTCGTGGGGGACCCGAAAGACGGCACCGGAAGGAATGCCGCGGTATCGGGCTACAGGATAGGCGGCAAGACAGGAACCAGCGAGAAGGTGAGCCTTGAAGCCAAAACCGGCCAGAAGGAATACATTGTCTCCTTTATCGGTTTTGCTCCCGCCGATGACCCCAAAATTGCAATACTTATTTTTCTTGACACACCCTCCGACAAATCCGGCGTCTATGTGAGCGGAGGCCAGATGGCGGCACCGGTCGTGGGCCGGATGATGGCGGATATACTCCCGTATCTGGGGGTTGAGCCCGAGAGGGATGAAAATTCTGCCGACACTGCCATGCCAATGTTTATAGGCCTCAATGAGACTGAGGCATCCGGCACCGCCTCGGACGCGGGACTTCGCTACAGGACTATAGGTGAGGGCGAGCTTGTCACCGCCCAGCTCCCGCTGCCGGGGGCCTCTATCGCCGGCGGCAGTGAGGTAATACTGTATTTCGGCGCCGAGGCCTCCGAAGAGAGGGAGGCTGTGCCTGACATAGTGGGCATGAGCTACAATGAGGCCCGTGATACCCTTTCCGGCTTTGGAATTTATATAAAAACAAGGAGTCCTCTTATAGACGGAGATACTCAGCTCGTCTCCACCCAGAGCTTCAGCCCCGGCACCTATGTGGAGCACGGCAGTTGCGTGGAGGTCAGCCTTGTGAGCAGCGACGAGTCCATGCTGGGCAAATACTAGAGGAGAAAAGACATGAAGTTAAAAGAACTGCTGGCAAATCTGGATATAATCAGCACCAATGCGGACATGGATATGGAGATAGGCGATATAAGCTATAACTCCCGCCTTACGAAAAAGGGCGATCTTTTTGTGGCTGTCAGGGGCTTTGAGACCGACGGTCATAAATATATCCCTATGGCGGCGGAGAAGGGTGCCGCCGCTGTCCTGTGCGAGGTGATCCCAGAGACAGAAATACCCTATGTCCAGATCGCGGACTGCCGTCTTGGCCTTGCCCTTGCAAGCCGGGAGTTTTTCGGGAATCCGGCCGCGGAGATGACTGTGATAGGCATTACCGGCACCAGCGGCAAAACCACCTCCAGCTATCTTATAAAGCACATGCTTGAGACAAAACTGGGCGCAAAGGTTGGTCTTATCGGCACAAACGGCAATATGATAGGCGACCTTGCGATACATTCGGAATTTACGACCCCCGAGAGCTATGAGCTCCATAAGCTCTTCAGGCGGATGGCGGATTCAGGCTGCAGTCATGTGGTCATGGAGGTCTCTTCCCATTCCCTTGCCCTTGAGCGGGTGGCGGGTATACACTACGATGTCGCTGAGTTTACCAACCTCTCTCAGGACCACCTTGACCTCCACGGAACAATGGAGGAGTATGCAGGGGCCAAGAAAAAGCTCTTTTCAATGTGCAGCAAATGCTGTGTCAATCTGGACGACAGCTGGAGCGGCTTTATGACAGATGACGTCAAATGTGAGATCAGCAGTTTTTCTATAGAGAAGAATGAGGCGGACCTTGTGGCCAAGGATATCCGGCTTTCGGCTAAGGGCGTCAGATTTGCCGCAGTCTGCGGTGATGAGCTGGCGCTCACAAGGCTTGCAATCCCCGGGATGTTTTCCGTTCACAATGCCCTGGGCGCCATGTCCGTGGGCCTTGCCCTGGGAATGGAGCTTAAAGACTGCGCAGATGCCATGAGCACGGCGAAGGGCGTCAAGGGAAGAGTGGAGACGGTCCCCACGGACGGGGATTATTCAATCCTGATTGATTACTCGCACAAGCCGGATGCTCTTGAAAATGTCCTCAAAACTCTCCGCCCTGTCACAAGGGGGCGGCTGGTTGTTCTCTTTGGCTGCGGCGGCGACAGAGACAGGGCCAAGCGACCGATAATGGGTGCCATAGCCGCAGACAACGCGGATTTTGTAATCGTGACCACGGATAACCCCAGGACGGAGGACCCCGAAGCAATCATTGCCGAGATAGAGGCGGGGCTGAAGGATAAGCCCACACCGAGAAAAATAATCTGTGACCGTACAGAGGCAATTCACTGGGCTATTGACAATGCGGGACCCGGTGATGTAATATTATTGGCTGGAAAAGGTCATGAGGACTATCAAATCGTGGGCCATGAGAAACATCACATGGACGAACGGGAGATAGTGGCCGATTGGCTTGAAGCCAGAAAAAACCACAGGCATTGATTTGCAGACAGTTTGGAGTACATGATGACGATTAAGCTTATAACCGCCTTTGTTTTGGCGTTTCTATTTTCATCAGCCTTCGGGAGATACTATGTTCCATGGTTAAGAAAGCAGAAGGTGGGTCAGGAAATTAAATCCAACGGCCCCGTGTGGCACATGGCCAAGAGCGGAACCCCCACAATGGGCGGCGTGATGTTTATTGCCGCTGCGGCCTTCGTCTGCCTCACTGTCGGCTTTGACGCCATGCTCCACGGCAGGTTTGTACATATATTTGTACTGCTGTTTGCCCTCGTGTTCGGTGCCATCGGATTTCTTGACGACTGGGAAAAGCTGAAAAAGAAGCAGAATCTGGGCCTCACCGCAAAGGTGAAGTTCCTGCTGCAGCTTGTGGCGGCCCTGGTGTTTGTACTTCTGATGCGTGAGCTCGGCTATGTCCGGCCCAGCCTTTATGTCCCATTCTTTAATAAAACCTTTGTGATACCTGAGTGGCTGTATTTCGTATTTGCAGCTTTTGTCATTGTCGGCACGGTCAACGCCGTGAATATCACCGACGGAATTGACGGCCTTGCCGCCGGGACATCCATCCCTGTATTCCTTTTCTTTGTTGTCGTGTGCTTCCTCTGGGGCTCTGATTATCTGGAGCTGGGTATTTTCGCCTCGGCGATTGTCGGGGGCCTTCTGGGCTTCCTCATTTATAATTTCAACCCGGCAAAGGTGTTTATGGGCGACACAGGTTCGCTCTTCCTTGGCGGCGCAGTTGCGGCGCTGTCCTTTGCCTATGACATGCCCCTTATTCTCATAACTCTGGGTATTGTCTACATTCTGGAGACTCTCTCCGACATCATTCAGGTCTGTTATTTCAAGCTGAGCCACGGAAAGCGCGTGTTCAGAATGGCCCCGCTCCATCACCATCTGGAAATGGGCGGATGGACGGGAAAAAAGTGGAAAGAAAAAGAACTTTTTGTTCTCTTTTCCGGCATATCTCTGGCCTTTGCAGTCATATCATTTATAGGGGTATATAAGCGGTTCCCCATGTAAATTTTGACTTGTTTGAAGTCGGGGAGGTGGGAAGATGCGTTACGAAAGCGCCCGCCTCGCCGACTTTTCTGCTGTCTCGGAAAAAACGCGCCGCCGCGGCTTTGACTCATCTTTTTTCATTATTGTTATAATGCTTCTGATAATGGGCGTCATTATGGTCTTGTCCTCCAGCTACGCCAGGGCCTATTACGACCCCGGCAATATAACCGGGGGGAATGCCGTCTATTATTTTATAAGGCAGCTGCTGTATGCGGTTCTGGGCTGCTTTGCTATGATTTTTGCATCCCATATCCCCATGAAGGTATACAGGCGCTACTCCCTGCATTTCCTCATTGCAACCGTAGTTCTACTGCTGCTGGTGCCGTTTATCGGCGTGAAGGCCAACGGCGCCCGGCGCTGGCTGGGCGTGGGCGGACTTACGATTCAGCCCTCTGAGCTTGCAAAGCTTGCGGTCATAATGTTCTTTTCCTCCATGATATGCAGAATCGGGACTGGAATGAGGAGCTTCAGATATGGTATAATACCCTTTGCGGCAGTAATAGGTCTTATAATAGGCCTCCTGGTCCTTGAACCCCATTTTTCCGCCTCTGTGATTATTATTGCGATAGGCGGGGCAATGATGTTCCTGGGGGGAGTGAGGCTCGGCTGGTTTGCGGCGGCCTTCGGCGCGGCGGGGGCGGCGGTTGCGGTGCTGCTGACCTTCTTCCCCTACGCCTCCGGGCGCATAAATACCTGGAGGGATCCCTTTTCCAGCTCATCTGATGAGGGCTATCAGATAGTGCAGTCCCTATATTCCATAGGCTCCGGCGGACTCAGCGGTCTGGGTCTGGGGGGCAGCAGGCAGAAGTTTCTCTATCTGCCTGAGGAACACAACGATTTTATATTCTCCGTTGTGTGTGAGGAGACGGGCTTCATCGGCGCGGCGCTAGTTCTCTGCCTTTTCTCCCTGCTCATACTCCGGGGCTACTGGATCGCCATACACTGCCGCAGCCGCTACAGCCTTCTTGTTTGCGCCGGAATCACTACGCTTCTGGCGATACAGGTGTTTTTAAATGTGGCCGTTGTCACAAATCTTATCCCGTGTACCGGCATATCCCTGCCTTTTTTCAGCTATGGTGGCACGGCGCTTCTCATAGAACTTTTTGAAATGGGCATCATTTTGAGTGCATCCCGGGATATTCAGATTAACTGAGAGAGAGGAAAAAGTTATGAAGTTTATTTTGACCTGCGGCGGCACGGCTGGACATATAAATCCGGCTCTGGCGGTTGCCGGCAGACTGAGAGAACTTATGCCGGACTGCGAGATTCTCTTCATCGGTGCCGAGGGAAAAATGGAGATGGAGCTCGTACCCCGCGAGGGCTATAAGATAGACGCGCTTAAGATTACAAATGTCAGCCGCGGACACAGCCTTGAGGCCCTGGTGCACAATCTGGATACTCTGAAAAATGTGGCGGTGTCAATACACGAGGCAAAGAAGATCATACGGGAATTTAAGCCCAATGCCGTCATAGGCACCGGCGGATATGTGTGCTATCCTGTTTTGACCGCGGCAAGGGAACTGGGCATACCCACCGCCGTGCACGAGAGCAATGCGGTCCCGGGGCTCACCACAAAAATGCTGGCAGAGCATGTCAGCAGGCTTATGGTCGGACTTGAGGACAGCTGTGCCTGCTACCCCCACCCCGAGCAGGTGAGCATAACCGGCACCCCGGTGCGGGGTGATTTTGACAAATACAGCAAGTCTGAAGCGAAGCGGGAGCTGGGCATAGCCGCGGATGTACCTCTTGTCGTATCTGTCTGGGGCTCGCTGGGTGCAGGCTACATGAATGAGATCATGTCAAAACTCATACCCATGATGGGAAAGGACCGGGATTTCAGGCTTATTCACTCTGTCGGTCAGGCGTATTATGATAATTTTATGAAGAATATTCAGTCCGAGGCTCCGGATTATAAGAGCTGCGGCGCAGATGTGAGAAAGTATATCTACGACATGCCCCGGGTCATGGCTGCGGCGGATCTCGTCATGTGCCGCGCCGGCGCCTCTACATTGTCTGAGCTCGCCTATATGGGAAAGCCCGTGATAATCGTGCCGTCGCCCAATGTCACCAACAACCACCAGGAAAAGAACGCCAGGGTCCTTGAGAAGGCCGGGGGAGCGGAGGTGCTGCTGGAGGGCGAATTTGACGCCGCCTCGCTGTATGCCCGTCTCAGGGAGCTCCTTTTTGACAAAACCAGACTTGAAAGTATGTCCAGGGCAATGAGGTCACTCTCAAAGCCCGATGCCTGCGAGAATATTTGCAGAATAATTTTGGATATAGCCGCTGACTGAGCACACCAAAATTACTCCCCGCGCATAGAATATTTTGATTTCAATGCACGGGGGGATTTTTTATGGATATATGGCATATAAGAGGAGGAAACGAACTGAACGGAAGCTGTTTCGTTCAGGGCTCAAAAAATGCATCTCTCCCTATAATTGCAGCCTCTATTATCAGTCCCGCCCACACCGAGCTGAGAAATGTTCCGCAGCTCAGGGATGTGGATGCGGCGCTGCGCATACTGCGGCATCTGGGCTGCAGCGCGGAGCAGCGGCAGAATGATGTGTACATAGACTCCACGACGCTCTCGTCCGGCAGCATTCCCCATTCACTGATGGAGGAGATGCGCTCCTCGGTTATTTTTATGGGCGCACTTCTGGCCCGCTGCGGTTATGCTAGGCTCAGCCTGCCGGGGGGCTGCCAGCTGGGAAAGCGGCCCATAGACCTGCATCTGAGCGCCCTGAGGCAGATGGGCGCGGAGATAGATGAGGACGGGACTGAAATAAACTGCAGGGCAGAGGCCCTGCACGGTGCCGAAATATTCCTGCCCTTTCCCAGCGTGGGGGCGACAGAGAATATTATGCTCGCAGCCTGCGCCGCGAAGGGAAAGACAAGGATTCACGGCGCCGCAAGGGAGCCGGAGATCACGGCACTGCAGGAATTTCTCATATCCATGGGTGCCAATATATACGGGGCGGGGGGCAGCATTATAACCATAGACGGCTTTGAGAAGCGGGAGAATGCCTTCTGCCGGATTATCCCCGACAGGATAGTTGCCTCCACACTTGCCTGTGCAGTGGCCGCAGTTGGAGGAAATGTAGAAATGAGGGGGGTTATACCCGAACATTTTTCAACAGTTCTCTACTTCCTAAATCAATCCGGATGTGATATAATTAGCAGAAAACATTCCGTCAGGGTCAAATCCTCACGCAGACTGTCTGCACCGGGAGAAATTTCTACCCGGCCCTATCCCGGATTTCCCACCGACGCACAGCCCGTCCTTATGGCGGCCCTTCTAAAGGCTGAGGGGAGGACCCTTATCACGGAGAACATATTTGAAAACCGTTATCGTCAGGTGCCGGAGCTTATCCGCCTTGGTGCAGATATAGTGGTGGACGGGAAAAAGGCCGTAATTACCGGCGTGGATTCCCTGCACGGTGCGGTGCTGAATTCCACCGATCTCCGGGGCGGGGCCGCGATGATCATCGCGGGGCTTTCCGCTGAGGGTGAGACAGTGGTTTTTGATGACGGACATGTGAACCGGGGATATGAGCGCTTTGATATGCGCCTGAGGGCCATCGGTGCCGACATCTATCTTGAAAACTGAGTTATTTATCTATATTCGCATTTACCGCAGATGAAAGGAAATTCTTATGGCATTTACCCATTCAGATCAGCCGCCTGCTGATAAACACGGGGCATTTATGAAGCTGCACCGCCGCAGCAGTGTGAGTGCGCCCCTCATGTTTGTCATAGTCATCGTGGCCCTGATCTTTGTGATGAGTGTATTTTTCCGTGTGTCCGATATACAGGTTGTCGGGAATTCTCACTATTCCGATATTGAGATTATAAGAGCCGTCGATATTGAAGAGGGCGACAACCTGTTCTTCTTTGACCGTTTCGCTGCAATCAGCAGGGCTTTTGCAAAGATGCCCTATATTGAAGAGGTCTCGGTTGAACGAAGCCTGCCAAATAAGGTTATAATAGAGGTGACGGAGAGCGAGGCCATGGCATATCTGGTGCTGGGCGATGAATTCTGGACGCTGGACCATAACTGCAAGGTTCTGGGCAAGGCATCGGAGGAGGAGCTCACAAACCTTATTCCCATCGAGGGCATAAAACCCGGGACCCTGCTCATAGGCGAGCAGATGGCCACCGAGGACGGGGACCAGGGGATTGTGGATTTTCTCTCGGAGGTACTCTATCAGATACAGGAGCGCAGCCTTACCTCAGGCGTCACCTACGTGGATTTTACAGACCCCTCAGCCGTGGAATTCACCTACGGCGGCAGGTTTACCGTACAGATAGGAGGCAGCTCCGATGTGGAGTATAAATTCGGCATGTTTGTCTCTGTTTTGGAACAGCTGAGCAGCGGAGACGTGGGACTCATCAATATTTCAGACGGGAAAACGGCCCATTTCATGTCTGAATGAGTCATGAATTACAAATTGTTTACAAAATATTTCTGAAAATTAAAAATTTCTATTGACCTATCAGGCAAAATGTAATAATATATGAAATAAAGAATAAGATATTTTCACATTATGTGATGAAATAATTCGCAGGGAGGCAAACAAATGGATTTCAAGGCCGAAACAGGACCGGAAAATGTTGTCAATATAAAAGT
This sequence comes from Candidatus Limivicinus sp., assembly GCA_050943875.1. Lineage (GTDB taxonomy): Bacteria > Bacillota > Clostridia > Oscillospirales > Oscillospiraceae > Limivicinus. The sequence continues at coordinate 32,235 of JBMNPZ010000003.1, forward strand.
CGTCGGAGTCGGCGGCGCCGGTAATAATGTTGTTAACAGGATGGTCCGTGCAGGGACTCAGGGTGTTGAGTTCATTGCTATCAATACAGACAAGCAGGCTCTTGCAATTTCCAATGCCGATCAGAAGCTTCAGATCGGTGAGAAGATAACCAAGGGACAGGGCGCAGGCTCCGATCCCGAGATAGGCAAGCGCTCGGCGGAGGAGAGCCGGAATAATATTTCCAAGGCTATCGAAGACGCCGACATGGTGTTTATCACCGCCGGCATGGGCGGCGGCACCGGCACAGGTGCGGCTCCCACAGTGGCGGAGATTGCCCGTGAGGCCGGCATACTCACTATTGCCGTTGTGACCAAGCCCTTTAAGTTTGAGGGCAAGCGCCGCATGGACCAGGCTAATGCCGGTATCAAGGATTTGCTGAGTCAGGTTGACTCCCTGCTCATAATCCCCAATGACAGGCTCAAATATGCCACCGATCAGAAGGTCACACTGGCAAATGCCTTTGAGATTGCGGATGATGTACTTCATCAGGCGGTCACAAGCATTTCCGACCTTATCAAGAATACAGGCTTTATAAATCTTGACTTTGCCGATGTCACAACCATCATGAAGGATGCAGGCTTTGCACACATGGGTGTGGGACATGCTGCGGGCAAGGGCAAGGCAGAGGATGCGGCCCGTCTCGCCGTTGCAAGTCCCCTCATGGAGACCTCCATTAACGGCGCAAGGGGCGTGCTTATCAATATCACCGGCTCCGAGGATATGGATCTTGAGGATATTGAGGCCGCGGCGAGCCTTGTGCAGGAGTCTGCACATCCGGATGCCAATATCATCTTCGGTGCCACATTTGACGACAGTATGCAGGATGAGATCCGTGTGACGGTCATTGCCACCGGCTTTGAGGAGAACCCCGCCGTTCCCGGATCTGTTCCGGCGGCTTCCGGCGCAGCGGGCCCCAAGACTGACGGGGTTGTACGCCCTGTCAGTGTAAAGGAGAAGCCTCAGGGCCTCTTTACAGGCGCTGCAGAAAAGGCTGCTTCCGCAACTGCGGCACCGTCCGGCATAGTTCCGCCTCCGATTCCCATGGCGGAGAATCCCTCTGCCGGAGATCCTGCCGCCCCCGGCGAGGATCCCTTTGACAGTATTTTCAAGATATTCAACAATGCAAAGTAATTTTTTGCAGGGGTTTTGAATATAGAATGAAAGAGCTCCCCTTTAATGCTGCCTTCAGCATACGGGGAGCTCTTAAAAATATTGACGGGAGTTTCTGAATTGATAAAGAAAGCTTATAAATTTTTAGAAAATTTCATAGCCCTCTTTAACAAAAACCGGCTTGCTGTCTCCTCTGCGGGCCTGTCTTATTATATGACCATGACCTTTTTCCCCCTCATAATGTGCCTCTACTCTATGCTGGGCTACAATCAGGAACAGGCCCTGCGTATTATCCGGTTCCTGGACGATTTTCTTGATCGGGATACCATAAAGCTTCTGGAGGACTTTCTCAGGTATATAGGGGAAAATAACAGTGAGGCCATGCTTATTGCCGGCATTGTAGTGCTTTTTACATCTGCCTCTGCCGCCGTGCGCTCCCTCAATTCCACAATCGGCGAGCTCCAGGGCGGCCGCCGCTTTATGGGGCTGAAGCACTATCTGTTCAGTCTTGTTTTCTCATTCATACTCCTGGCCTCCGCCTATTTCGGAATGATTGTAATGCTCACGGGCAGGGCCTTTATTAAAAAGGTAAATGAATTTCTCCCCTTTATTGATATAAGCGGAACCTGGAACTGGATGCGCTTTCTTGTTCTGGCAGGGCTGGACTTTGTTCTGGTATGGGCGGTGTATGAGATGCCCAAGAGGAGTGTGGATAAATACCGCACCTTCCCGGGCGCAATCCTTACAACCGTGGCCCTTGTGGTTGTGAGTCTGGTGTTTTCAAGCTTTATAAGCCATTCCGCAAAATATCCGCTGGTCTACGGCTCTCTTGCATCTCTTGTCCTTTTGATGCTCTGGATTTACTCCTGCGGCATTGTGATCTACGGCGGGGCTGCCTTCAATATTGTCCTGTACAGATTCAAACAGGAAAACGGAAGCTTAAAAGAAGGGAATAAAGAATAAAAAAATCGGCTGTAAAGCCGATTTTTTTATGACATGAATTTGTCGATTGCGTCGTTTAGAGCCTTGATCTGTTCAGCTTCTCCGATGCCGGAGTCATATATGCAGTGCTCAAGGTGATCCTTTAGGATTACCTTCGCGGTGTTGCTGAGGGCTGAACGCACGGCAGCCAGCTGGATAAGAACTTCTGTGCAGTCCCTGCCGTTTTCAACCATGCGCTTCACGGACTCAAGGTGACCTATCGCTCTGGAGAGCCTGTTTATGACGGCCTTTGTCTCGGTGTGTTTGTGCACATGCTCATGCATTTCCCCCGCAGTGTGGCTGTGGACTGCCCCGTCCCCATGATCGTGCATTATAAGTTCATCTTTATTTTCCTGCATCTTAGCCTCCTAAGTTCTCCGTGAAAACCGGGCAGAGCATTTTGCCCGGAGTTCTGCGCTCTAAAGCCTTATTTCGACGCTGTCCGATACGATCAGACTGTCCGGTGCAACATCACAGTCAAATGCGAGAATATGTACACCGGCCTTTTCAGCCTCAATCAGGGCATCTGCAAATTCACTCTGCGTCTCCCTGTTGGGCTCAAAAAACTTTACACCCTTCATCTGCACTATAAAAACTATGTAAGCCTCATAGCCCTCCTCAAGGCAGTGCATCAGGCCCCTTACATGCTTTAGCCCTCTGAGGGTCGGTGCATCCGGGAAGCTCACAATATCGTCGCTCTCCAGAGTCACGCCCTTGACCTCTATGAAGGCCTTTTTATCCCCGTATTCTGTGTAAAAATCAAAGCGGGAGTCCCCGTGGGTACATTCGGGCCTCACGATATCAGGCTGAAAGCCAAGCCCGCTGCCCCTGAGAAATTCATTGAACACGATGTTCGGGGCGTAGGAGTCGATATTTATAAGTCTGCTGCCCTTGTAAACGGCTGTGAGGTCGTATTTCGTCTTCCTCTGTGGATTTGCCGCCCTCTGGACTATGACACGGGTCCCGGGAATCAAAAGCTCCCTGCAGCGCCCTGTGTTCTTAACATGGCAGATTACTTCCTCACCGTGCAAATCCACATGGGCAATAAACCGGTTTGGGCGGCGCAGGAAAACGGCCTCTGAGATCCTTTCGTATTTCAAAGGGCATACTCCTCAGCCCAGCGGCGCACAAGCTCATGAGCCTTTTCGTCATATCGCCCGCTTGTATCCAGAATGAGAGTGTCGCAGTCGTTCCGCAGCGCCTCCTCCAGCCGGTCTCTGTATAAGGTGTATTTTTCACCGAGCCCAATTCTGCGCCGGAGCGTCTCACCGTTGCCGGCGTCCTTAAGAACACCGATTATGGGCAGCTCAGAGGAGAGAATATCAAGCAGTGCCTCCCTGAACTGGGGAATCACCATCTCGTAGCCGCCGAATTCATCTATCACCGCATAGGGGTAGAATGCCGCCTCCTTCAGGAGTTTCACCGCCTCATTGCGGAAGACCTCATTGTCTGATTTGGGAGGATTTTTGGTATAGTCAAGAAAACGGGCCCTCTCGTAGCCTTCGACCCCGCCTGCGGCTGCAGCGGGCAGGAGATCATAGCCTTCGACGCTGCCGTCAGCCCTGCACACCCGTTCGGTCACAAAGCCGCCTGCCTCTGCGAGCTTATCCCCAAGGGCGTTCCTCAGCATTGTGGTCTTCCCGCAGCCCGATGGGCCAATTAAAAATAAATGCTTTTTCATAACTGCTCCGTTTCGGAAAATTGCCTTTAAATTTATATATCGTGTATATTATACACTGTACAATACATTTTGTAAAATATTTTCAGAGGGCGAATGCTCAGTATTCCCCGCAGTGCAGGGCCTTTCGGGCTCTGTTGAATAATAAACAGCGATGTGCTATACTCCAGGCAAGCTGATATGTCAATAAGACCGTAAATTTTATATTACAGGAGGTTTACAATGAAAACAGTAGCTACCGACAAAGCTCCCGCGGCCATCGGCCCCTATTCTCAGGCCCAGATATCCGGCAATTTGGTTTTTGCCTCAGGCCAGATTCCCGTGAACCCCGCGACAGGGGAGATCGCAGAGGGGATTGAAGCTCAGGCGGAACAGGTGTTTACCAATGTCGCGAATCTGCTCAGCGCGGCAGGGAGCGATATAAGCAGGACAGTAAAGACCACGGTTTTTATTAAGGATATGAATGATTTTGCCGCAGTCAACGCAGTTTACGGCAGATTTTTCACCGAGCCCTATCCCGCCCGCTCCTGTGTGGAGGTCGCAAGGCTTCCCAAGGATGTCCTCATTGAGTGCGAGGCAGTGGCAGAGCTCTGACAGAAACTTATATTTTAAAGCCGCAGATTTTTAAATCTGCGGCTCTTTCATTGTCCCTTGACAATTTGAAAAATAGTAATAATCTGGAACCAGTATATTCAAAGGGGTAATCAGATGCTTGCAACTATTGTCAATGCCGCCGGAATAATCCTGGGCGGACTCATCGGCAGCTTCTTCGGTGCCAAAATAAGCAAAAAATACACCGGCGCGATTATGACGGTGATGGCCCTTATCTGCGCCGTGATAGGCATACAGGGGGCGGCCGGGACGAAAGATATACTTCTTGTCGTGCTCTGCCTTGTCCTGGGGACTGTTCTGGGCGCGGCGCTCAATTTGGATGAGCGTATAAACAAATCCGGGGACAAACTTAAAGCAAAGCTTTCCGGCACAAAACTTGGGCGGGGACGCTTTGCCGATGCCTTTGTCACGGCCTCGCTGCTCTTCGGCGTGGGGACAATGGCAATTCTGGGCTCCATACAGGCGGGGCTGAACCACGACTACAGCATACTGTTCACCAAGACTGTCATGGACTTTGCAAGTGCCGTCGCATTTTCTGCGGCCCTGGGGCCGGGGGTCATTTTTTCCGCCCTGCCGGTATTTATTTTTCAGGGCGCCGTCACCCTACTTGCAGGGGCCGCGGAGCCCTATCTGGGCCAGTATGTCATAGACAGCATGACGGCGGTGGGCGGACCGATATTTATTGCCATGTCGGTGAATCTGCTGGGACTGAGAGAGGAGAGAATAAAGGTGGGGGATATGCTCCCTGCAATTCTGCTCCCGATAATCTATGTGCCCCTCAGCCGATATATCGTATCCCTATTTTGAATAATCATCCACCGGCCAAGCCGGTGGTTTTTCATATGCGGGCATAGCCCTCTGTTCTTCGCGATGCGTAAACGCATAAGTACGATCTGCCAACTGCGCAAGGACTGTTACTTGCCGCCTGTAAACGGGCCGACCTCACTCATCGTGAGCTGTTCACCCAATTTGTCTTCTTTCAGCTGGTTCTGAATATATTCCGCAATTCGGCTCTCGTTCTTTCCTACTGTGTCCACATAGTAACCCTTGCACCAGAATTCTCTGTTCCGGTATTTGTATTTCAATTCGCCGAATTGCTCATACAGCATTGTGCTGCTTTTCCCTTTGAGATATCCCATAAAACTCGATACTGAAATCTTCGGCGGAATCTCCACAAGCATGTGGATATGGTCCGGCAGACCTCTGCCTGCACAATTTTTACACCTTTCCACTCGCAAAGCTGCCTCAATATTTTCCCTATCGCTGCTCTCTTTTCATGGTAGAATATTTTCCGTCGATACTTCGGTGCAAAAACAATATGATATTTGCAATTCCATTTCGTATGGGATAAACTATTAATGTCATTCAAGCTCATTTTGAATGTCCCTCCTTGTGTTTGTTGCGATGCAGTTGGCAGACCGCATCTTCACTTTACCACAAGAAGGTATTTTTTGCCTTTTTCCTGTTCAACTATATAATTCTTACCGAACCACACGTCTAACGTGTGGTTTTGGTATACAAAAAAGCATCCGGATCATTAAAAAATCCGGATGCTTTCGTATATCTGTATCTGTTTTCAGTTCTTCTTTTTCCGGAAGCTCTCCTTCAGTGCAACCGAGCGGTTGAACACCAGATGCTCCGGTGAGGCGTCTTTGCTGTCCAGGCAGAAATAGCCCTGACGCATGAACTGATATCCCAGGGAGTCCCGGCCATTTTCAGGCATGGGGGCTTGAGCAAGACCGGCCTCAACCTTGCAGCCCTTCAGCGTGACAAGACTTTCGGGGTTGAGATAGTCAAGGAAGTTCTTGTCCGGGCCGTCGGGATCGGGGTCTGAAAAGAGATAGTCATAGAGGCGGACCTCAGCATCAATGCAGTCCTGAGAGTTGACCCAGTGGATCGTTGCGCCCTTGACCTTGCGCCCGTCTGCGGGGTCTCCGCCGCGGCTCTCCGGGTCATATGTGCAGTAAACCTCGCTTATATTGCCCTGGGCATCTTTGGCGCAGCCTGTGCAGGTGACAAGATAGGCGCCCTTCAGGCGGACCTCATTGCCGGGGTACATGCGTTTATATTTGGGTACAGGCGTCTCAAGAAAATCTTCGGCCTCAATGTAGAGTTCACGGGAGAAGCTGATCTCTCTGCTGCCGTCCTCAGGTTTAAGGGGGTTGTTCTCAACGCTGAGCTTCTCGGTTTTGCCCTCGGGATAGTTCGTGATTATGAGCTTTACGGGGCGCAGAACCGCCATCACGCGCCTTGCGTTGGCGTTCAGGTCTTCTCTCAGGCAGCTCTCAAGGAGGGCCCAGTCGACGGTGGAATCCACCTTGGAAACGCCTATGCGCTCGCAGAAATTGCGGATGGACCGGGCGGTGTAGCCGCGGCGGCGCAGTCCGCAGAGGGTGGGCATACGGGGGTCGTCCCAGCCGCTGACACTGCCGTTCTCCACGAGAGTGCGGAGCTTGCGCTTGGACATGACGGTATAGTTGATGCCCAGACGGGCAAACTCGATCTGGCGGGGCTTTACGCCGGGGATGGAGACATTGTCCACGACCCATTCATAGAGGGGCCTGTGGGCCTCAAATTCCAGCGTGCAGAGGGAATGGGTGATGCCCTCCAGTGCATCCTGAATGGGATGGGCAAAATCGTACATAGGATATATGCACCACTTATTGCCCTGACGGTGGTGGTTGAAATGCTTTATGCGGTAAATTACCGGGTCGCGCATGTTGAAGTTGCCGCTGGCAAGGTCAATCTTTGCCCGTAGGGTGTATTTGCCGTCCTCAAATTCGCCGGCCCTCATACGCCGGAAGAGATCCAGACTCTCCTCAATAGGCCTGTCGCGCCAGGGACTCACCGCGGGATGGGTGGTGTCGCCCCTGTATTCCTTAAATTCCTCGGGGCTGAGCTCACACACATAGGCGAGCCCCTTCTTTATGAGCTCCACCGCAAACTGATAGTCCTGCTCAAAATAATCCGAGCCGTAATAAAAACGGTCGCCCCAGTCAAAGCCGAGCCAGTGGATATCCTCCTTGATGGCATCCACAAATTCCGTATCTTCTTTTGTGGGGTTTGTGTCGTCCATGCGGAGGTTGCAGATTCCGCCGAACTTTTCTGCTGTGCCGAAATCAATGGTCAGCGCCTTGCAGTGGCCGATATGCAGATAACCGTTGGGCTCAGGCGGAAAGCGGGTATGTACCTTCATGCCGTAGCAGCGGTTCCCCTCGGACAGATCCTCGGTAATAAATGAATCAATAAAATTTTTAGCTTCTTCCATATCTCTTCTCCTGCTTTTGTCAAAGGATAAACTTATTGTATTATAAACGATTTTACTGGTAATTACAACATTGAAGTGATAAAATAAATCAAAAGGAGGCGACAGATGTGAATACTAATTTTGACATTATAATTATCGGCGGGGGCTCGGCCGCCTGCTCCGCTGCGCTCACATGCATAAACAGGGGAAAAACTGTGGCCGCAGTCACAAATCCCATAGAGGCCAGCAGCTTATATAAAGCGGAAACCGTGACAAATTATCCAGGGCTGCCCGCAATGACCGGCAGGGAGATGGCGGGGCTGTTCTTCAGACAGATGAGAGGCGCCGGAACCGAGATAATCTCCGGCCGTGCCCTCTCCGTTATGCCCTTCGGGGACAGCTTCGGCGTCGCGGTGGGGAATGATTTCTATCAGAGCAGGGCGCTTATCATTGCCGCCGGAATCACGAGAGAGAAGCTCTATCCCGGCGAGGAGGAGTTCCTGGGCAGGGGCGTGAGCTACTGCGCCACATGTGACGGCATGCTCTACAGGGGCAAAACCGTGGCCGTGGTGGGCAGCAGCAGGGAGGCCGAGGCGGATGCGGAGTTTCTGAAATCCATCGGCTGCAATGTCCTCAGCTTCAGGGAAAACGGCAGATACGAGATAAGCGGCGGCGAGAAGGCGGACACCCTCACATTCAAAGGGGAGAGCTACAAGCTTGACTGCGTATTTATAATTAAAGATACCGTTTCGGTCACAAAGCTTGTGCCGGGACTTGAATATTCAAACGGCGGCATTGTGACTGACAGGGGCATGGCCACCGCGGTTCCCGGCGTTTTTGCCGCCGGCGACTGCACGGGAAAGCCGTATCAGCTGGCCAAGGCAGTGGGCGAGGGCAATATCGCGGCGCTCTCTGCCTGCGAATATATAGACAGCAAAAAGGAGAACAAATAGTATGGCAGTTGAACATATTGACAGTACGAATTTTGACGAATTTATATCCGAGGGCGATGTGCTTGTGGATTTCTGGGCCCCCTGGTGCGGACCCTGCCGCATGCAGGCACCGGTACTCGATCTCTTTGAGATTGAGAAGAAGGGCGCAGTGAAGGTCGGCAAGGTGGATGTGGACGCGGAGCCTGATCTGGCCCGGCGCTTTGACGTGAGAACTATCCCCACCCTTGTCGTCTTTAAGGATTCCGAGCTTGTATTAAAGAAAATCGGCCTCCAGGGGCTCTCGGATCTTCAAAACATGTTCAAATAATCACTTTACGGTGTTGACAAATCATTTTTCATAAATTATAATCTTTGCGTTGCTGAGACGGGCAGGAGTACGCTGTTTGCTGATTTCAGAGAGGGAGCGGGTGCTGTGAGCTCCTATGATGCGCGGCGGAATGTCGGCCCTGAGCCTGCGGAGTGAAGAAGTTTTGTGTAGCTCTGCCGTAGTTCCCGCGTTAAGGGATTTTGAGTGCCGCGTCTGCGGAATTCAGGTGGTATCACGGTAAATTATCGCCCTGAAGCTTTTGCTTCAGGGCGCTTTTCTTTTGAGAGGAGAGAATGATATGAAAGAACTGCCGAAGGTATATGACCCAAAAGCGGTAGAAAAGAAAATTTATGATATGTGGATGAAGGGCGGCTACTTCAAGGGCAAAATTGATCCGGACAAGAAGCCCTTCTCCATTGTTATGCCCCCACCCAATGTGACGGGACAGCTCCATATGGGCCATGCCCTTGACTCCACGCTCCAGGATATCCTTATCCGCTACAAGAGGATGCAGGGCTATTCCGCACTGTGGATTCCCGGTGTTGACCATGCGGGCATCGCCACCCAGATAAAGGTGGAGGAGGTCCTCAGAAATGAGGAACACCTGACCCGCTACGATCTCGGCCGTGAGAAATTCCTTGACCGGGTCTGGAAGTGGAAGGAGCAGTTCGGCGACCGCATTGTTGAGCAGCAGAAGAGCCTGGGTGTGAGCTGTGACTGGGACCGCAGCCGCTTCACCATGGACGACACCTGCGCAAAGGCAGTGCGTGAGGCCTTCTGTGAGCTCTACGACAAGGGCCTTATCTACAAGGGCAAGCGTATAATCAACTGGTGCCCCCACTGCCGCACGGCCCTCTCCGATGCGGAGGTGGAGTATAAGGATATCCCCGGCAGCTTCTGGTATATCCGCTATCCCGTTGAAAACTCCGATGAGGAGTTCATTATAGCCACGACCCGCCCCGAGACCATGCTGGGCGACACCGGCGTTGCGGTCAACCCCGAGGACGAGAGATACAGGCATCTCGTGGGCAAGAACGCCATCCTGCCCCTTGTGGGCCGGAAACTCCCTATAGTTGCGGATGACTATGTGGAGCTGGGCTTCGGCACCGGCGCCGTCAAGATGACCCCCTGCCACGACCCCAATGACTACGAGGTGGGCCTCCGCCACAATCTGGAGCAGATCCAGTGCATTGACGAGGACGGCAAGATCATAAACGGCGGCAAGTACAACGGCATGGACCGCTACGAGTGCCGCAAGGCCATAGTTGCAGACCTTGAGGAGCAGGGCTATCTCGTAAAGGTGGAGCCCTACAGCCACAATGTCGGCACCTGCTACCGCTGCGGGACCACGGTTGAGCCTCTCACCAGCCCCCAGTGGTTTGTGAAGATGGCACCTCTTGCCGAAAAGGCCATAGAGGTTGTAAAGGACGGCAGCATCAAGTTCGTCCCTGAGCGCTTTACGAAGATTTATCTCAACTGGATGGAGAATGTCCACGACTGGTGCATCTCCCGCCAGCTCTGGTGGGGCCATCAGATTCCCGCCTGGTACTGCGCGGACTGCGGGCATGTCACGGTCTCCCGTGAGGATGCCACAGAATGTGAAAAGTGCCACAGCAAGAATATCAAACGGGAAGAGGACGTGCTGGACACCTGGTTCTCCTCTGCACTCTGGCCCTTCTCCACAATGGGCTGGCCTGAAAAAACACCTGAGCTTGACTACTGGTATCCCACCTCGGTCATGGTCACAGGCTACGACATTATCTTCTTCTGGGTTGCTAGAATGATTTTCTCCGCCATGGAGCAGATGCATGAAAAGCCCTTCGGCACCATCTTTATCCACGGCCTTGTCAGGGACAGCCAGGGCAGAAAGATGTCCAAGTCCCTGGGCAACGGCATTGATCCCCTGGAGATGGTGGACAAATACGGCGCCGATGCCCTCCGCTTCAACCTTATCACGGGCAACTCCCCCGGGAATGACATGCGCTTCTATGTGGAGAAGTGCGAGGCAATGCGGAACTTCTGCAACAAGATCTGGAATGCCTCCAGATTTGTTATGATGAATCTCAGCATTGAGAAAAACGAGCTGCCTGAGAAGCTTGAGATAGAGGACAAGTGGATTCTCTCAAAGCTCAACAGGGTCATAAAGGAAGTCTGCGAGAACATGGACAGCTATGAGCTGGGTGTGGCGGCAGGCAAGATTTATGACTTTATCTGGGACAGCTTCTGCGACTGGTATATTGAGCTCACAAAGCCCCGCCTCAACGGTGACGATGAGGAGTCCAAAATCTCCGCCCAGAAGGTCCTGCTCTATGTGCTCACCGAGATACTGAAGCTCCTCCATCCCTTCATGCCCTACATCACAGAGGAAATCTGGCAGGCCCTGCCCCATGAGGGTGAGGCCCTGATGATAGAGAGCTATCCGGAATTTAAGGCCGAACTGGACTTCCCGGAGGATGAAGAGAACTTTGAGATGGTCATGACCGCAATCAAGGCCGTCCGCGCACGCCGCAGCGAGATGAATGTCCCGCCCTCCAGAAAGGCGCACCTCATCATCGCCACCGACAGGCAGGAGGCTTTCGACGCCGGAGTCAGCTACATCTGCAAGCTCGCCTATGCAAGTGAAGTGAGCATCGCAGACGATGACCCCGAGGGCAGTGAGGGTATGGTTTCCGTTGTCACGGACAATGCCAGAATGTTCATGCCCATGGCGGATCTGGTGGATCTGGAAAAGGAGAAGGCACGCCTCACAAAGGAGCTTGAGAAGGCCGAAAAACAGCTTGCAGCCCAGAACGGAAAGCTGGCAAATAAGAATTTTGTCACCCGCGCCCCCGAACGTGTTGTCAATATTGAGCGGGAGAAGAAGGCAAAGCTTGAGGCCCTCATCGAGAACCTGAAAATAAGTCTTGAGAATATAGGCAAATAATTTACGTCAGGACTTTATTCGGCATTATATTTGCCTTTGTAAATGTAAAATGGCATCGCATACAGTGTTATGCGATGCCATTTTTTCGTTTTGAGGTGAGAAAATGAATATACGAACGGCTTTTTCTGCGGGGCGGCTTACCATCTTTTTGTCCGGTGAGCTGGACCATCACGAGGCCCGCAGGGCGATAAGAAGCATAAATGAACTGCTTGACGAATATCTGCCCAGAGACTGTGCCCTGGAGCTCTCCCAGCTGAGCTTCATGGATTCGTCGGGGATAGCAGTTATTATCAAGGTCAATAAGAGAATGAGAAGCCTGGGCGGACGGGTATGGATAGAAAATCCCTCAAGACAGCCCCGGCGCGTAATAGATGCCGCAGGGATAGACAGGCTTGTGCCTGTGGCAATCAGCAAGTAGGAGGACAATATGAAAAGTCTTAATTACATAAAACTCGAATTCCCCAGCAGAAGCAATAATGAGGCCTTTGCCAGGGCTGCCGCGGCGGCCTTTGCCTCTCAGCTGGACCCCACAATGGAGGAGCTGGGCGACATCAAAACCGCTGTATCTGAGGCCGTGACAAATTGTATTGTCCACGCCTATCCTGAGAGCATAGGGAAAATCAGTATGCGCATGAGAATTGTCAGCCGTGAAATGCTGGAAATCTCAGTGAGGGACTGGGGCAGAGGTATTGACGATGTGGAGAAGGCTATGGAACCCCTCTATACAAGCGGGGGAGAGGACAGGAGCGGCATGGGCTTTACCATAATGGAGAGCTTCATGGACAAGCTGCGTGTGCGCTCCAGCCCCGGCAAGGGGACCACGGTCACAATGAGCCGCTGCATAAGCCCGAGAGTGGGTATTAGATGAACAGCAGCATCTATGACGACATCAAAGCCGCGCAGAGGGGAGACCGGGAGACAGCGGGGAGACTGGTCGAAGAGAACTCCGGACTTATCTGGAGTATTGCCCGCCGGTTTTTCGGACGGGGTGTGGACCCAGAGGATTTGTATCAGCTTGGCTGCATGGGCTTTTTAAAGGCCATAGACGGCTTTGATGAGAGCTTCGGGACAAAATTTTCCACCTACGCTGTGCCCAAAATTTCCGGAGAAATACGGAGATTTCTCAGAGACGACGGTGCGGTGAAGGTGAGCCGGGGAATAAAGGAACAGGCGGCCCAGGTCAAGGCCGCCAGAGTGAGACTGGAACAGCGCATGGGCAGAGAGCCGAATGTCTCGGAGCTCTCCCGTGAGACCGGACTTGCCCCGGAGGAGATAGCCTTTGCGGAAATTGCCACGGGCCCGGCGGAAAGCCTCCAGCGGGAGAGCGGCGAGGACGGCTTTACACTGGAGCTCGTTCTGGGGGATTACCTGGCAGAGGAGAAGATGATTGAGCATGTCAGTCTGAACACCGCTGTGGAGAAGCTGCCGGACAAGGAGCGGCAGGTGATAGCTCTCAGATTTTATCACGGCATGACTCAGCAGAACTGCGCAAAGGTGATGCATGTCTCACAGGTACAGATATCAAGGCTTGAGAGACGCGCCGTGGACAGCCTGAGAGAGATGCTCAGGGAATCATAAAATACAAATACCCGGGGGACCGTGAAATCCCCCGGGTATTATCCTGCTCAGATAAGAATTTTTAAAATATTACATTCATGTCAACGGTTCCGGGGATACCCTCGACCCGGGCGTTTTCGGTGAACTGCCAGATGTCATAGCGGCCGCTGTACGACGGGGGAGTTATGCCGCCCGTGTAGTTTGCAAGCCAGATCGTGCAGGGTGTGAAATAGTCTGCGGTCACCGCCCTGTCCATCAGGTACTGTCCCGAATAGAATCCGGCCCTGTAGCCGCGGTTCTCCACAACATTGCTGAAGGCCTTAACTATTTCATGCCTCTCATACATGGTCAGCCTGTCTGCCCTGCCGCTTGGATAGCTGCCGGAGTATTCCATGTCGATGAAAATCGGGTAATCAAGCGGCGCTCCGTCCAGAAGGCTCAGTACGAACTCCGCCTCCTCCACGGCCTCGTGTACATTCACTGCGGTGGAATAGAAGTAGAGCCCCAGCTTTGCCCCCACGCTCCGGGCCCCTCTCATATATTCATGGAAGCGCTGATCCCTGTAGACAAGTCCCGTGGACCAGCCCCGTCCGCCAGCCCGGAGAATTACGAAATCAAGGCCCTGCCCCCGGACGGCCTGCCAGTCAATATCCTCATTGAAACAGGAGACATCAATGCCCACGGCCCGGGCCTTTTCCCCTCTGTTGTTGAAATAATAAAATTTCCCGTCGATCTTTTTCAGCCCCAGCGCCGGAATGCCGCTGTTGTTGAGATAATATGTTTTGCCGTCCTGTTCCTGCCAGCCCGCTCTGCCCGATATGCTGACTGAATTTGGTACGGCGACCCTGTCCTCCACAGTGAAGTGCACAGGCGGCGCGGCCAGAAATCCCGGCTCATCGGCCATGGAGACCACATATTCTCCGGGCTCAAGCTCGACAATATAGCAGCTCCCGTCCGCCTCCGTGCTGTAGATGAACTCATCCCCGCCCGGGGAGCGGAGAAATATTGTGAACTTTCCGTCCACCGCCATCTCATTTTCGTCACTGAGCCTTATATAGAGGTCCCTCTCCATGGAGCTCACGACAAATCTGAGCTGCACGGAATTGCTGCCATTCTCAGTCTGCGGGGCAGCAGTGGGGACAGAAACGGTCTCCCCGGACCGGGGCTCATCGGCATAGGCTTTTATTTCACTGTCTGAACCTGAAATAAGCTCTGCCAGCAGGGGAGCCTGAGGTGCAAGTATTAAAATTGATATCGTAACTGCGAGAACCGGCAGAACTATCATCAGGATTTTTTCTGTCTTAGGTGTATTCAGCTGGTCCAGAAACAGCTTAAGCTTCTTTTTCATGGGCTCTGCTCTCTTTAAAAATCATTTGTGTTTTTTATAATATCCTATTTTAAAAGACCTTGTCAATATTATCGATAAATATCTTCATTTTAAACACCGGCCTCAGCGGTATATGAATTTTTGCCTTGTTTAAAATAGTAAAATATGCTATCATAACCTGTATGACTGATAATTTTGAAACGGAATATATAAAGGCACGAAAAGAGTACATACGTGCCGGATTTAAACACCTCAACGACATGCAGATAAAAGCGGTGATGGCTACAGAGGGGCCCCTGCTGATACTGGCCGGTGCCGGAAGCGGCAAGACGACAGTGTTAATTAACCGCATTGCAAATCTGCTGAAATACGGCAGGGCGGGGGACTGCGATGAGCTGCCCGCCTGCGCCGATGAAAAGTCTCTGAAAGCCCTGCGTGAGGGGGATGAGGAGGCGGATGAGTTCGCGGCCCTTGACCCTGTCAGACCCTGGCAGATTCTTGCCATCACTTTTACAAACAAGGCCGCCGGAGAACTCAAGGACCGGCTTGAGCGCATGCTTGGGGAAGAGGCCGATGACATCTGGGCCTGCACATTTCATTCTGCCTGTGTGCGTATTCTGCGCCGTGACGCGGAGAAGCTGGGCTTCGGCTCCGGTTTCTCGATATATGACAGTGCAGATTCTCTGACTCTCACGAAGCATATTTTAAAAGATATGGACATTGACGAGAAGATTCTTCCGCCGAAATCCATTCTTGGTGAGATAAGCCGGGCGAAGGACGATAAAATTTCGGCCGGTGAATATCTCAGCCGGGCAAAAGCCGCCGGGGATATGCGCCGTGTCAAAATCGGAGAGATATATACCGAGTATATGCGCCGGCTCTTTGCCGCCAACGCCATGGACTTTGATGACCTTATCTTCTTCACGGTAAAGCTCCTTGAGGAGCATGAGGATGTCCGGGGCTACTGGCAGAGGCGCTTTAAGTATCTGCTGATTGACGAGTATCAGGATACAAACCATCTCCAGTATCTTCTCGCCTCACTCCTTGCAGGGGGTTCGGGGAATATCTGCGTCGTGGGCGATGATGACCAGAGTATCTATAAATTCCGCGGTGCCACGATAGAGAATATTCTCTCCTTTGAAAAGGAATTTAAAAACTGCCGCACCGTCAGACTGGAGCAGAATTACCGCAGCACCGGCCATATTCTTGAGGCTGCAAACGCCGTTATAAGGAATAACACCGGCCGGAAGGGCAAGGAGCTCTGGACAAACAAGGGCGACGGCGAGCCTATAAAGCTTTTTGTTGCCGACAATGAAAATGATGAAGCCCAGTTTGTGGCCTCAAGTATTTTGGGGGACTACGGCCGGGGCGCAAACTGGAGAGACCACGCCGTCCTCTACAGGATGAATGCCCAGTCGAACCAGCTTGAATATGCCTTTAAGAGGAACGGCATACCCTATCGCATCGTGGGCGGCACAAGGTTTTTTGACAGGTCAGAGATCAAGGATATACTGGCATACCTGAATGTGATTGCCACGCCCTCCGACGATCTGCGCCTCATAAGAATCATAAACAGCCCGGCCCGGGGGATAGGGGCCAAAAGCATAGAGACAGCAAGAAAACTGGCCGCAGACGCCGGCTCAAGTATATTTGACATCATAAGCCATGCCGGCGAATACCCTGAGCTGCAGCGCCCTGCGGGGAGAATGCGCCAGTTTTCCGACATGATAAATGAACTGCGGTCTTTCGCAAAAAACAACAGCCCCGATCTGCTGCTGGACGAGCTGCTGGAAAAAACCGGCTATGTGCGCATCCTTGAGGAGAAAAACACCACCGAGGACACAGCCCGGGCCGAGAACGTACAGGAGCTTAAATCCAGCATCCTGAGCTACATGAAGGAGTCCGGAGATGAAACTCTTGAGGGCTATCTGGCGGATGTGGCTCTCTATACAGACCTTGACAACTATGACCCGGACGCGGACGCGGTGGTTATGATGACCATGCACAGCGCCAAGGGACTGGAGTTCCCCTCGGTCTACATAGTGGGCATGGAGGAGGGAATCTTCCCCGGAATAAGGGCAATAGGAGAACCTGATGAGATGGAGGAGGAGCGGCGCCTCTGCTATGTTGCCGTGACAAGGGCGGAGAAGCAGCTTAACATGGTCTGCGCAAGGCAGAGAATGCTCTTCGGGCGCACCACCGCCAACAGGGTTTCCCGCTTTGTGGATGAGATACCGCCTGAACACATCATAAAGAATATTCCCAAGGGCTTCGGTTACAGCGATAATTCCAGGGAGAAGGTCTATGAGCACAGAGAGGCTCCGCGCAAATACCGTGTTCCCGCCCCGAAACCCGCAGCTCCGGCTGCCGAGGCGAAGCCTGCGGTGCAGTACAGAACCGGGGACAGCGTGAATCACAGGGCTTTCGGGAACGGTGTAATTACAAAAATGATTCCCATGGGCGGAGATTTCCTGATTGAAATAAATTTTGAGAACCTGGGAACCAAGAAGCTCATGCTCCGTGCGGCGGCCCAGCACATGACTAAAGTATAAAGACAGAGGATATATGACAAAGAAATACGCTTTTTTGGGACGGCTGGCTCTCTTCGGAACCGCTCTCATATGGGGCACATCTTTTGTAATGCTCAAGTCTGCCCTGAATGATATGGGCACTCTCTGGATACTGGCCGTGAGATTCAGCTTTGCAGCTGCCTTTTTCCTGCTCATTGCAAATAAAAAGCTTAAGAATATGAGCCCGCATCTGGTGAAGGGCAGCGTGATGATGGGGGCCTGCCTTGCGGCAGCCTATATAGTCCAGACCTACGGTCTCGTGTATACCACGCCGGGAAAGAACGCCTTCCTTTCGGCGGCCTACTGCGTGATGGTACCGTTTCTTGCCTGGGCGGTGTATAAAAGAAAACCTGACTTTCAGAAAATCGCGGCCGCGGTGATCTGCTTTGCGGGGATCGGCTTTGTTTCTCTGGAAAACGGCTTTTCAAATGTGAATATAGGGGATATTCTGACAGTCTGCTGCTGTGTATTTTACGCACTCCAGATTGTTATGATGGAGCAGTACATAGGCGAAGGGGATTCGGTCTCGGTGTCGGGAATTGAATTCCTTTCCGGTGCTGTTATCTGCTGGATTCTGGCCCTGATTTTTGAGCCGGCACCGGTGGATGTACCGGCCTCTTCATGGCTGAGCATTGCATACATGGGTATAGTCTGCACGGGCCTTGCTTTCTTTCTGCAGGCCTGGGGGATGCGCTATACGCCCTCCTCAACGGCGTCTATGCTCATGACTCTGGAGGCTGTATTTGGGGCTCTTTTCTCGGTTATACTCTATCATGAGAATATTTCCGTCAAGCTTATAATCGGATTTATCCTGATTTTCGCGGCTGTACTGCTCTCAGAGCTGGGGCCCGAGCTGACGGTTAAAATTAAAAGATATTTTTCTGGCAGAATGGTTGGAGATTCGAGCGGATATGAAAATAAAGAAACAGGGAAAGCTTAATATTTCGAGAGAGGATGCAGAATGGCTGGTGCTGTTCATTGCGGTCCTTATCCTGATGCTCTGGAAATGCCCCTTCGGCTTCGGCGGCGATGATGAGGGATTCTATCCCACTGTGGCCTGCAGACTCTGTAACGGCGAAAAGCTCTTCAGGGATGAATGGCATCTATCACAGCTGTATTCATTCCTGAGCTATCCATTTGTGTCAACATACCGGGCTCTTAAGGGCTCAAATGAGGGCCTGCTTCTGGCCTCCAGATATTTGTATATTGCAATACACTCCGCCGTGGCGGCGGTTATCTATCTACGGCTGAAAAAATACGGGCAGCTGTCCATCGCCTCGTCAATACTTTTTATGCTGTTTACCCCCTTTGACATGATGACCTGCAGCTATAATACCATGGCGCTGGATATGCTGGCCCTGACCGGAGTAATGCTCTCGGAGTCATCTGCGGGTAAGCGGGCGGACAAGATCGTCGGGGGCGTGAGCTTCGCCCTGGCTGTGGTCTGCTGCCCATATATGGCCCTCTTTTATTTTGCCTATTTCCTGGCAGTTGTGATTCTCAGCATAAAGAAGCTCAGGGCCCGTCTCGGGGAGGAGACAAGGGACTTCTTTTCATTCAGATTCTTCGGATTTTTTACCCTGGGAATCTTTATAGTCTTTGTGCTGTTCCTCTGCTTCTTCTTCAGACATTCCGGCATATCGTATCTGATAAACAGCCTGCCGGGACTTGCCACCGACCCGGAGCACCCGAAGTACTCTCTGATTTTCAGGATTAAACACTTTATTTACTGCATAATCACGGCCCATCCCTATGTATTCATCCCGCTGGTGCTGTATTTTATATCTTTCATAGCTCTGCTGCTGGACAAAAAGAAGAAAGAGCACACCTATTTCCATCTTCT
The DNA here is from genome assembly GCA_050943875.1 of Candidatus Limivicinus sp. Taxonomy (GTDB): domain Bacteria; phylum Bacillota; class Clostridia; order Oscillospirales; family Oscillospiraceae; genus Limivicinus. Next base: position 51,383 of record JBMNPZ010000003.1, read on the forward strand.
GGTTGCGGCGGCCCTCACGATAATATGCTACTGCCTCTTTATTCCGGAGCTTACGGAGAAGTATTTCAACGGGATAATGTTTCCTCTTACTATGTTGGGGCTCAGCTCCTATGCACTTCTGGATAAGAAGCCGAAAAAGCTTTTCTTCTCCGTTTTTGTCATGGGTGCGGCCTACTCGCTGTCGGTGGGCTCTGCTTCCAACATGGGCTTTGATGTAATTTCCATGGCTTTGTCTGTTGCAAATATAGCCTGCCCCGTCTTTTTCGGGCTTTTGCTGCATCAGATAGGCTTCTGCAAGACGAAATTCAGCGCTGTCTCTCAGCTGACCGCGGCCTTTACCATATTCCTGCTCTTTGCACTGATGCTCACAGTAAAGCTGAACCACTGCTTCTGGGATATTAACCCGAGATATATGGACAGCGAGATAAGCTGCGGCCCAGCCAAGGGGATTGTGACCTCCAAGGCCTATAAGCACAGCTATGAGAATGTTTACAATGACATGCTGTACTACAGGGATAAGGAGCCGGGTAATATCCTTGTTTTTACCCAGTCCTGCTGGTCATATCTTATGGCGGAGGATATGCCCTATGCCAGCTTCTCGGCCTGGCTTTCCGGGGCGGATGCCCTTTCGGCGGAGCGGCTGGAATTGTATTATTATGTAAACCCAGACCGGGCTCCGGACTATATATACATTCCCAAGACAAATTCCTTTGGAAGAATTTCTTTTGAGAATTCCCAGATTTATGAGCAGGCCTCGGCCCACGGCTTCAGCGTATCTGAGAGCGATGCGGGCTACAGGCTTGAAAGAAACTGATTTTACTGCAGAAATCCATACTGTCTGGACTTTACAAGCAGGCAGAGATATATTATCAGTATAAACGGCAAATATAATTACAGATTTGAAAGCTGAAAAAACTAATGGGGTGATTATTTGAGCAAAGCAAAAGTTACACTTCAAAAGGTATCGGACAACAAGGTGATTCTGTACCTGGCTGCTGCCCTGATTTCACTGGGCTTTGGTATTTTTACCATTCTCACGGCTGAAAAGGTCAATGTCTATTATCCGATTCTCACGGCGGTGATCTACGGCGGTCTGCTGTTCCTCTCCCAGGCCCTTCTCATATCGAGAAAGCGTTTTGATGCGCTCTCTCTGCTTATTGCGGCGGGCTGTCTCGCCTGCGTCATATTCGCAAGGGTGAGCCTGCTGTACTTCGTGTCGGATGATTTTGAGTTCTTCCTCAAGCTCTGGGTGGAGAAGCTGGGCAAGCTCTCTGTGAAGGAAGCTCTTTCCACGCCTATTGGAGACTATAATCTGCCCTACATATACATTCTCCTTATCATCTCAAGGCTCAACATTGATCCCATGCTGGCAATTAAATCTCTGTCCTGCATTTTCGATGTTATCCTTGCCTTTGTGGTGATGAAGCTTGTCATGTTCGGCATTGAGGACAGAAGGCTTCAGCTGGCATCTTTTATCCTCACGCTTGCGGCACCCACGGTTATGATCAACAGTGCCCAGTGGTCCCAGTGCGACGCCATCTATGTGAGCTTCTGCCTTATATCCATGCTTGCAGCCCTCCAGAACAAGGGGAGGCTGTGCGCGATAAGCTGGACGATTGCCTTCTGCTTCAAGCTCCAGGCCATATTTATACTCCCGGCTCTGGGTATTGCATTTTTCATGGGAAAGATCAAGGCGCGTTATCTCCTGTGGATTCCGGTTGTGTTCCTTCTCTCCATGCTCCCTGCGATGATAGCCGGCAGAAGTCTTGGCAGCTGTCTCAGCATTTATGCACACCAGACCCAGGAATACGGCTTCCTCTTCCACAATGCACCCACAATCTGGCGCTTCTTTGAGGGCGCGGATTTTGAGAGCTTCAGTGTCGTCTCTGTATTTGTTGCGGGCGCCGCGGTCATACTCTTCATGTATTTCTGCCTCACCTTCCTGAGAGAGCTCAAAACCAGGGATCTAATAAAGCTGTTTTTCATCTCCTCCTTCCTGGTGCCCTACCTGCTCCCCAGAATGCATGAGAGGTATTTCTACATGGCTGACATCCTCGCACTCGTCTACTTCATGTATGACAGGAGAAAATGGTATATACCCACAACCCTTATTCTCTCCTCGGTAATCAGCTACATGTTCTACTTTACCGAAAATGTAATTATAGACCAGAAATATATTTCCATAGCTTTTCTTGTGATTCTTGCAACGGAAACACAGGAGCTTTTCAGAAAATTCTGGCGCAAAACACCGGACACTATCCCCGTAAAGTGACAGACTGTCCGCGAAAGTAATATTGATATTATCAAATCAGGCCGCAATCTGCGGCCTGATTTAAAATTCATAAGAAAATTCAATAATAATCTTTACTTTTTGATGGGATGTATGTTAACATATATCGCCAGAATAATGATAGGAAGTATTAAGTATAAAATGTCAGATTTAAGAAAAGAAATCGAGAGACGGAGAACTTTTGCTATAATATCCCACCCGGACGCGGGCAAAACGACACTGACTGAAAAACTACTGCTGTACGGCGGGGCAATCCAGCTTGCGGGCTCTGTGAAGGGTAAAGCTACCGCCAGACACGCCGTGTCCGACTGGATGGAGCTTGAGAAGCAGCGCGGAATTTCCATCACATCCTCCGTTATGCAGTTTGAATATGAGGGCTACTGCATAAATATTTTGGACACCCCCGGGCATCAGGACTTCTCTGAGGACACATACAGAACCCTTATGGCGGCGGATTCCGCGGTAATGGTCATAGATGCGGCAAAGGGAATAGAGCCACAGACCAGAAAGCTTTTCAAAATCTGTGCCATGCGCCACATCCCCATTTTTACCTTTATAAACAAGCTGGACAGAGATGCCAGGAGCCCCTATGATCTGATGGAGCAGCTGGAAAATGAATTCGGAATCGGGACTTACCCCATGAACTGGCCCATAGGCTGCGGTCAGGAATTCAAAGGCGTCTATGACAGGGAGAAGAAAGAAATACTCGCGTTTAATGAATTCCACAGGGGACAGAGCAAGATCAAGGCGGTTGAGTGCAGTCTTGACGATACAGAGAAACTCAATGAGCTTATCGGCGGCAGACTCAGCGATACACTGAGGGATGACATTGAGCTTCTGGACGGCGCGGGCTATGAATTTGACATTGACAAGGTCCGCACGGGACAGCTCAGCCCTGTATTCTTCGGCTCGGCCCTGAATAACTTCGGCGTGGAGCCCTTCCTTGAAAACTTCCTGAAGATGACGATGCCGCCTCTCCCCAGAATTTCAAATGAGGATATTATCGACCCCTTTGATGAGCATTTCACCGCTTTTGTGTTTAAAATCCAGGCAAATATGAACAAGGCCCACAGGGACCGGATTGCATTCATGCGTATCTGCTCCGGAAAATTTGAGCGGGACAGGGAATACTATCATGTGCAGGGTGAAAAGGCACTGCGCCTCGCCCAGCCTCAGCAGCTTATGGCCCAGGAGAGGGCCGTGATTGATGAGGCCTATGCCGGCGACATCATCGGTGTCTTTGACCCGGGCATTTTCTCAATCGGCGATACAATCTGCGAAAAAGGCCAGAATGTGAGCTTTGAGGGCATTCCCACCTTTGCCCCTGAGCATTTCGCCGCTGTTGAGCGTATAGATACCATGAAGCGCAAGCAGTTCGACAAGGGGATGAAGCAGATTGCCCAGGAGGGCGCGATTCAGATCTTCCACGAGCCCTTCACAGGTGTTGAAGAGGTCATAGTCGGCGTCGTGGGCGTGCTGCAGTTTGAAGTTCTGGAGTACAGGCTCAAGACTGAGTACGGTGTTGAAATCCGGCGTCAGAACATGCCCTACGAATTTATCCGCTGGGTTGAAAACGAGGATATTGACATCAGCAGCCTCAACCTCACCAGCGACACGAAGTGGGTTCAGGATTTTAAAGGAAACAATTTACTCCTCTTTACGTCTGAATGGTGTATAAACTGGGCCCTGCAGAAAAACGAGGGGCTCAGTCTGAGGGAATTTAACAAAGAGTAAGTTTTACCGGAGGTAACTGTATGGCAGATAAAATCATTGTTGAGATATATAAGAATAAGAATACGGAGGAGCTGTCGAAGATCCTTGCCGATCCCGAGAGCAGACTTGAAGTGGGCAGTGCGGCTGCTGTAAGTGCCGCCATGGCTGCGGCTCTAATGGAGAGGGCGGCATCAGTCACGGCGGAAACCGTCAAAAATAATGTGAGGCTTGACTATATTCTCCGCAATTCTGAAACTATCCGGAATTATATGGTCTATCTCATAGATGAGGATGTAAAATCCCGCGGTCCCCTGAGAAAGGCTGTAAGCAATGATGACAAAAATGCGATAGAGGCCTCAAGACAGCCTGCGGTCTGCATTCCGGCCGAAATAATAAATATGATGTCCCAGAGCCTTGACCTTATGCTGGAGCTCTCCGGGATGTGCCCGAAGGAGGCAATGCACTATATTGCCGAGGCCGCGCATCTTGCAATGGGCTCAATAAGGAGCTGCAGGGTCTTTATTGTCAATATGTCAGACGGCAGTGCCGATGAGACCTACCGCTTTGTCACACGCAGGGAGAATGAGATCACACTTTCTCACTGTGATGAAGTCTGCGAAAAAATTCTCAGCAGGCTGGAGGCATAACTTTTACGGTGTTTCAGCTCCGGACGGAATTTATCCCGTCCGGAGCTTTTGGGCTTTTGCGACGAAATATTCGGCCGTACTTGACCATTTTCAAAGTGATGTAGTATAATATTCTGCATGAATTTTAAGGGGTGAGAGTATGAATGAGCAGATAAAAAAGCTTAAAGAAATGGTAGAAGCCAGCAGCAATATTGTGTTTTTCGGAGGAGCCGGAGTGAGCACAGAGAGCGGCATCCCCGACTTCCGCAGTGTGGACGGCCTCTATAATCAGAAATGGAAATACCCTCCCGAGACTATTATGAGTCACAGCTTCTTTGAGAGAAACCCGGAGGAGTATTACAGATTCCACAGAGAAAAGCTTGTGATTGAGGGCGTGAAGCCCAATATGGCCCACCGCAGACTTGCTCAGCTCGAGCAGGAGGGGAAGCTCTCCGCCGTAATTACCCAGAATATTGACGGTCTCCATCAGGAAGCCGGGAGCAAGAATGTGCTTGAGCTCCACGGCAGCATCCTGCGGGCCTATTGCAGCAAGTGCGGCAAAAAGTATGATGCGGGTTTGATAAACCACGGCACAGGGGTACCCAGATGCAGCTGCGGCGGTGTTATTAGACCTGACATAGTCCTCTATGAGGAGGCGCTGAACGACGATGTGGTGAGCAGCGCAATCCACTACATAAGGGCCGCAGATGTGCTTATAATCGGCGGTACATCCCTGAATGTCTATCCCGCCGCCGGCCTTGTGAACTACTACAGGGGCGACAAGCTTGTCCTCGTTAATCTCAGCGAAACACCCTATGACAGATACGCCGATCTTGTGATCCATGAAAAGATCGGTGAGGTATTCAGTCAGATATGAGTAAAAACAATATTCTGGGGATCAGGTTTGACGACATAGGCATTGCCGTGGCTGTTGAGCGCTCAATGAGGGCGATGGAGGAGAGGAGCGGCGCCTATGTAGTGACCCTGGACTCCCAGCTTGCCCTTGAAGTCAGAAAAAACAGAAGACTCACGGCGGCAGTGAAAAATGCGGGCCTTGTCCTTCCGGGCGACAAAGGAATTTTTACCGCCTCCTATATACTCGGTCTGCCTCTGCGCAATAAAATGGACGGCCTCGATTATTCTGCGGCCCTTTTGGCCAGAATGAGTGAGACAGGCAGGACCATGTTTATTCTCGGTGCCCGGCCCGGAGTGGCTGAGCGGGCGGCGGAGGAGCTCATGCACCGCTTCCCCGGAATAAGGCTCGCGGGAACAACCAACGGCGATTTTGTGGATGACACGGAGATAAAGAAAACCATAAATGAGCTGGAACCGGACCTGCTTATAGTGTGTCTGAGCTTTCCCAGGGAGGAGCTCTGGATGTATGAAAACTGCAGTGAACTGAATATCGGCATTGCGGTGGGCCTCGGCCGTGTTATGGAGCCATTCATGGGAAGAAAAGATAATTCCTCCTGGTTTTCCAGGCTTTTGCATGACCCGAAACGCACTCTGAAGGAGCCGCGCATGGCCCTTGCAGCAGTTAAAAAGAGACTGCTGGGCTAGATTATTCGTAAAAAGATAGAAAGAAGTTAAAATATTTATGTCAAAAGGAAAGCTTATAGTCCTTGAGGGGATTGACGGAAGCGGCAAGTCCGCTCAGTATCGCAGACTGTGCGAGAGAATGGAAAAGGACAAAATTGCCTATAATCACATTGTATTTCCCAGATATGACAAAGAGAGCAGTGCGCTCATCAGGATGTACCTGGGCGGCGAATTCGGCTCTCATCCCGACGATGTGAACGCCTATGCGGCCTCCACCTTCTATGCTGTGGACCGCTTTGCCTCGTACCGCTCTGACTGGGGTAAGAAATACGAAGAGGGCGGAATAATTCTCTCTGACAGATATACGACCTCCAACGCCGTCCATCAGGGCTCAAAGCTCTCCGATGCAGAACTGCCCGCCTTCTTTGACTGGCTTTCCGATTTCGAGTTCGTAAAAATGGGACTTCCCAAGCCTGATGTGGTCATTTACCTGGATGTGGATATTGAGACATCACTGAGACGCATGGAGTCCCGCAGGGTGAGGACAAATACCAGGGCGGATATCCATGAAAAGGATGTTTCCTATCTCACCCGCAGCCTCCGCACCGCCAGGAAGGCGGCGGACTATTTCGGCTGGATCTCAGTGCCCTTTATGAAAGACGGCCTGGAGCGGGACGTGGACGAAAAGAATCTTGAAATTTATAATATAGTCCGCTCATATCTGGGTATGGACTGATATTAAAAATAAGGGGCTTCTGATGAAGCCCCCCGCTGTTCTTTATCAGCAGCCGCAGCTGCCGCCGCAGCCGTTGTTGCAGCCGCAGTTATTGCCGCAGCCACAGCCGCAGCATCCGAAGAGTATAATGATGAGGATTATGAGCCAGACGGTGCTGTTATTACAACCATTGCAGAACATATTAATTCCCTTTCTCCGCACATTTCATTCTTTCGCGGTCTCCATGTGCGGCAGGAGGCAGCGCGCAGGTTATTTGTGTAATCCGGAGTGGATATCTCTTCCACCCGTGCCATAATATGCAGATTTTTCCCCGGCTGCTACACTGCAGTTCTATTGTTATTTTGCCTTAGGAGGACTTCCATGCCAGACGATTTTGATAAAGTAAATGATGTTTTCCATCAGCTCGATGAAGAGAGAAAGCTCCAGAGAGAATCAGAGCCGGAAAATTCGGAGCCGGTGAGACCCAAAAGAGAGAAAAGCAGGAAGAAAGCTGTTAAGGCAGTTGACAAGCTCCTTATCGACGAGGATGGAAACGAGGTAAACAACTACACAGGGGAAGGGGAATCCGAGAGGGATTACCACCCTGTGAGGCGGAGTAGAGAATACAAATCCGGCTGTCTGGGCGGACTTATGTATTTTGTCTTTGTCATATGCCTAAGCGTTGTTCTGGCCTGCGTCGCGTGGATGGCTGCAAGTGACATGCTGGCACTGAACAAGGATAAGTTTACCGCTGTTGTCTCTCTGCCCATGTCAATATTTGAGTCTGAGACCGTTGACACCTTTGACGACGACGGAAATAAAACCGGAACAAAGCGTGTTACCTATGCAGATATTGACTATGTCGCGCAGGAGCTCAAAGAGGCCGGACTTATTGAATACAAGTGGCTTTTTGAATTTTTCTGCAATATTTCCCATGCGGACCGAAAGGTTGACCCGGGGGAATACGAGCTCGACTCCAGCTTTGACTACCGTGCGCTTGTCAAAAATATGCAGGCGGGCTCCGGGTCCACCGTCACCATAAAGGTGGTAATTCCCGAGGGCTTCACCATGCACCAGATCTTCCAGCGCCTTGAGGAGAACAATGTCTGCAGCTACGAGGATCTGGTGGAGGCCGCGACAAACTATAATTACAACTATGCCTTTCTTGAGGGGCTGGAGCTGGGAGATCCCACAAGGCTCGAGGGCTTCCTGTTCCCCGACACATATGAATTCTATGTGGGGATGCAGGCCTCCAGTGCAATAAACAAGCTTCTGGAAAACTTCCACTACAGGATAACTGCCGACATGGTAAAGCAGATGCAGGATCTGGGCCTCGACATCCGCACGGTCATAAATGTGGCATCTCTCATTGAGAGAGAGGCCGCAAACGACGGCGAGAGAAAGCTCATCGCCTCCGTGATTTATAACCGCCTTGCCGCAGGTATGCCTCTCGGTATAGATGCATCGATTCTGTATCTCTATCCGGACCATGAGGGGGCACCCACGGCAGACATGCTCGTTGAGGAGAGCCCGTACAATACAAGAATTTCTACCAGTCTGCCGCCCACGCCCATCGCAAACCCGGGCCTTGCTTCAATACAGGCGGTATTGAATCCTGAAGTTACAAACTATTACTACTACGCCCTCGACACTGCCACCGGAGAGCACAGATTCTTTACAAGTTCCGGTGAATTTGATCAGTTCGTCGCAACTCAGAACTATGAATAAAACTCTTGAATTACTCTCCCCTGCGGGGGATTGGGAACGGCTCAAAATGGCCGTGGAATACGGCGCGGATGCGGTGTATCTCGCGGGCCGGCAGTTCGGAATGCGGGCCGCCGCCGGAAATTTCTCAAATGAACAGATGGCGGAGGCAATATCCTTCGCCCATAAAAGCGGAGTCAGGGTCCATGTCACCTGCAATACTCTCCCCCGGGAGGATGAGCTCAAGGCCCTGCCGGAGTATCTTGAATTCCTGCAGTCCGCCGGCGCGGATGCCCTGATTATTGCGGACCCCGGTGTCTTTGAAATGGCAAAAAAATATGCACCGGGAGTAGAGAGACATGTGAGCACCCAGTTTGGTGTTATAAACAGCGCCGCGGCCTCAGCACTCTATGACATGGGCGCCGATACCGTCGTGTTGGCAAGGGAGACACCGCTGGAGGACATCAGGAAAATCCGCGCCAATACACCGAAGGGGCTGAGGCTTGAGGCCTTTGTACACGGTGCAATGTGCGTATCCTTTTCCGGACGCTGTCTTCTGTCAAATTACCTCACCGGCAGGGATGCCAACAGGGGACAGTGCGCCCAGCCCTGCCGCTGGAAATATCATCTGGTGGAGGAAAAGCGGCCCGGCGAGTATTTTGAGATTACCGAGGACGGCGGCACATATATCTTAAACTCCAGAGATATGTGTATGATTGAGCATATACCGGAGCTCATTGATGCCGGCGTCTCCAGCTTTAAAATTGAGGGCCGCATGAAATCCGCCTATTACACCGCCGTGATCACAAACGCCTACCGCCACGCCATTGATGCCGCGGTTTCCGGCGGCGCCCTTGACAGGGTGTGGATAGAAGAGACCAACAAGGTCAGCCACAGACCCTACACCACAGGCTTTTACTTCGGGCAGCCGGGACAGCACTATGCCGAGGCCAGCTATTATACTGCGGCAGATGTGGCGGCCATGGTGGAAAAATGCGATGAGGCGGGCAATGCCGTCCTCAGCCAGCGGAACAAATTCTGCCGGGGGGACGAGCTGGAGCTTCTGGTTCCCGGCGGCATGCCATTGAAATTTACCGCGGAATACATGACGGACGGGGAGGGAAATGAAATTGACTCCACACCCCACGCCATGATGGAGATACATATGAAGCTGCCGTGCTTTGCGCCAAAGGACTCAATAATCCGCAAATGCCGCTGAAAAGCAAGTTTTTTCCTTAGAGTTCTTGACAAAACGGCTTCTTATGATAAAATCAACGCTGTTGATATTTATAATTATAATGAAATTTGACTTTGACGAAAAGAGTTCTGACGGGGTATTTCAGAGAGGGATCGTCCGGTGTGAGATTCCATACCGCCTCAGGACAGCCGTTTCCGAGCCATTCGGGGAGACCCGAACGTAAGTCTGCGTTAAAGATACTTGAGATGCCGCCTGCTGCGGCAATCAGGGTGGTACCGCGGACTCACCTCTGCCCCTGTTCGGGGCGGAGGTATATTTTTTTGTATCTAATTAAATGTTCATGGAGGACAAGATGAAGAAATTCGGAGTTAATGAATTGAGAGAAATGTTCCTGCGCTTTTTTGAGAGCAAGGGTCACCTGCGCCTGCCCAGTTTTTCGCTGATTCCTCAGAATGATGCGAGCCTGCTGCTTATAAACTCCGGTATGGCACCGATGAAGCCGTATTTTAAGGGTGAGCAGAAGCCGCCCCGCACCAGAGTCTGCACCTGCCAGAAGTGCATACGCACAGGTGATATTGAAAATATAGGCAAGACTGCCCGTCACGGCACATATTTTGAGATGCTGGGCAACTTCTCCTTCGGCGATTATTTCAAGCATGAGGCCATCGCCTGGAGCTGGGAATTCCTGACATCTCCTGACTGGGTCGGCCTCGATCCGGACAGGCTCTATCCCTCAATTTATGAGGACGACGATGAAGCCTTCGATATCTGGAACAAGGAGATCGGCATCCCGGCGGAGCGTATTTTCCGCTTCGGCAAGGAGGATAACTTCTGGGAGCACGGTGCAGGCCCCTGCGGCCCCTGCTCTGAGATTTACTACGACCGGGGCGAGAAATACGGCTGCGGCAGACCGGACTGCACTGTAGGCTGCGAGTGTGACCGCTACATGGAGGTCTGGAACAATGTCTTTTCCCAGTTTGACAATGACGGAGAGGGCCATTACTCCGACCTTGTACAGAAGAATATCGACACCGGCATGGGTCTTGAGAGGCTTGCAGTCGTGTGTCAGGGGGTGGATTCCCTCTTTGATGTGGACACCGTTATGAATATCACCCATAAGGTGAGTGAGCTCACAGGGGCGTATTACGGCAAAAACCACAAGATGGATGTCTCCCTCCGGGTTATCACCGACCATATCCGCAGCGCTGTCTTTATGATCTGCGACGGTGTTCTCCCCTCAAATGAGGGCCGCGGCTATGTGCTGCGCCGGCTTCTCCGGAGGGCTGCCCGCCACGGCAAGCTTCTGGGCGTGAATGAGCCTTTCCTCTATGAGGTCGTTGACACCGTCATCCATGAGAACGAGTGCCAGTACCCTGAGCTCAGGGAGAAGCAGAGCTATATCACCAAGGTCGTAAAGACTGAGGAAGAGAATTTTGCCAAGACCATTGATGCCGGCATGAAAATCTTTGAGGAGCTGCTGGCGGAGCATAAGGCACAGAATGAGACTGTATTCTCCGGTGCCGATGCATTCAAGCTCTACGACACCTACGGCTTCCCCATTGACCTCACAATCGAGATGTGCGATGAAGAGGGGATGAGCGTTGACGAGGCTGAATTTAAAAAGCTCATGGAGGAGCAGCGCGTCAGGGCAAGAAAAGCGAGAGAGGCCCTGGGCGATCTGGGCTGGGCCGGAATCGAGTTCGGCAAGGAGATCCCCGACACCAAATTCGTGGGCTATGACAGAGACGAATGTGACGCGGAGGTTCTGGCCATTGCGGCGGACGGAGAGCTCCGTGAGGCGATTCCCGCGGGCACAGAGGCAATTCTGGTGCTGGACCGCAGCGTCATGTATGCCGAGATGGGCGGTCAGGTGGCCGACCGCGGCAGTATCAGCGGTGAGGGCTTCAGCTTTGAGGTCAGCAATGTCCTTAAAAACAAGGGCGGCAAGTTCATGCATTACGGCGTTCTCAAATCCGGCGAAATAAAGGTCGGCGACAGCGTAAATGTAAAGCTTGACAGGGAGTACAGGGCTTCGGTCAGCCGCGCCCACAGCGCAACCCACCTTCTCCAGGCGGCTCTTCGCCAGGTTCTGGGAGACCATGTGCATCAGGCCGGTTCTCTTGTTGAGCCTGACTTCCTCCGCTTTGACTTCACCCATTTCTCCGCCGTCGAGCCTGAGCAGCTGAGAGAGGTTGAGCGGCTTGTAAACGAGGCTGTTTTGAGGGCCTATGATATCACAGTGAAAGAGATGCCCATTGAAGAGGCAAAGAAGACCGGCGCCACTGCACTGTTCGGCGAGAAGTATTCCGATATTGTCCGTGTTGTAAATATGGGCGGCTACAGCATAGAATTCTGCGGCGGCACCCATCTGAGCAGCACAGCAAAGGTGGGCATGTTCCACATCATTTCCGAGGGCTCCGTTGCCTCCGGTGTGCGCCGTATTGAGGCCAGCTGCGGTATGAGAACCCTCTCTGTGCTGAATGAAAAGATTGATCTTATAAATACTGTTTCCGCGGAACTCAAAACCAAATGTGATGAGCTCCCCGCACGCATTGAACAGCTGACAAATGAGCTGAGGGATGCAAAGCATGAGATCGAGCAGTACAAGGCGAAGGAGAGCTCCAGCGGGGCTGCCGACATGCTCAAAAATGCAGTTGATGTCAAGGGCGTCCATGTTGTCACGGCCAAGGTTAAGGACTGCGATGCCAGCACACTGCGCCAGATGGGCGATGTGATCAGAGACAAGGACTGCTGCGCCGCCGCTGTCATTGCTGCGGTCAACGGGGACAAGATAACCTTCCAGTGTGTGTGCGGCAAAAACGCAGTGGCAAAGGGCCTCAGGGCAGGTGATATAATTAAGAATATAACCGCCATTGCCGGCGGCCGGGGCGGCGGAAAGCCCGACTCTGCAATGGGCGGCGGCAACGATGTGAGTAAGCTTGACGAGGCTCTGGAGGCTGTTGAGGGCTTTGTCAGCGATAAACTATAAGGAGGCAATGAAAATGTTAGACAAGGATTGTCTGTTCTGTAAAATCATTTCCGGAGAGATTCCCAGCAAGAAGGTATATGAGGACGATTATGTTTTTGCCTTCAGGGATATCAATCCCCAGGCACCGGTTCATGTGCTGGTGCTGCCGAAGGAGCATATCAGCTGCGCGGATGAGATCGACGCATCCAATTCCGTATATGTCTCCAAAATCTTTGAGGCCATCGCCAAGATTGCAAAGTCTGAGGGGCTCTCCAATGGCTACCGGGTCATAAATAACTGCGGTGAGGACGGCGGACAGAGTGTAAAACATCTGCACTTCCATCTTATCGGCGGTGTTAAGCTGACTGAAAAAATAGTATAAAAAATAATTGCCGCAGGATTTTGATTTTGCGGCAATTTTCTTTAATTATTGAGAGAGGGGGACATATCGTTGAGAAAGCTTATGATTGCAGCGCTGTCTTTTTCCGCCGCCGTATTTGCCGCCAACTATTTTCTGCCTCTCTCTTCTCTTGTACCCCTGGCGGCCGCCGCAGCTCTAATTGCAGTTCTTCTCTTATTTATAGGGCGGAAGTGGCTGAGAGGATTTGAAATCTCGCTTTTCGGACTTGCCTTCGGCTTCCTCATATTCTTTGCCCATGCCCGCTGCACCGCGGTTCCGGCAGAGAGTCTGGACGGTGAGACAAGAGAGATAAACGCCGTTATTCTGGATTATCCGGCGGACTATGATAAATACTGCCGCGCGGAAATTAGACTGCGGGGCGATGATCTGCCGCACCTCAAGGCCATTCTCTATGACAACAAGCATCAGCTCTCGAATGCTGAGCCCGGTCAGACTGTCCGCCTTACGGCAAAGCTGAAATCGGCAGATACGAGGTTCGGAAAAGAATACGACTATTACAATTCAAAGAATATTTACCTCACGGCAGGCTCAAAGTCGGATATAAGCTTAGGAGAGAAAATCTTCTGTCCTGAGAGTTTTCCCGCCAGGGTCCGACACAGGCTCACAGGGCTCATAGACAGCATATACCCGAAGGATACGGCAGGCTTTATGAAGTCGATTCTGCTGGGGGATAAATCAGGACTCTATGAGGATAAGGGCCTGAGCACCGCCCTGAGCCGCGCGGGTCTCATGCACATCGCTGCGGTGTCAGGTATGCACATCGCCTTCCTGGTGAGCCTCCTGCAGCTTTTTCTGGGAAATACAGGGAGAAGCTCCGTCATATGTATGGCGGTTCTGTGGAGCTTTGTTCTTGTGACAGGGGCGAGCCCCTCCGCGGTGCGGGCGGGCTTCATGCAGACAATGCTGCTTATGGCGCCGCTGGTCCACAGGGAGAATGACCCGCCAACTTCTCTATCGGCTGTACTGGCCATGATCCTTTTATTTAACCCCTATGCGGCCTCCAGCGTGAGCCTGCAGCTCTCCTTTGGGGCGGCCGCCGGTATACTGTGCTTCGGCGGCAGAATTTACACCCTGATAGAAAAGGCAGCGGGGCGGGAGATATCCTCCGGCTTTCTCAAATATCCTGTCGGGATTATTTCCAGCTCCCTCAGCGTGATGATATTTACGGTTCCGCTCACTGCCGTCCACTTCGGCACGGTGGCGGTGCTGTCACCCCTTGCCAATGTCGCCGCACTCTGGGCGGTCTCCCTCTCTTTCTGCGGCGGCGTGATATCCTGCCTCCTGGGGCTTATAATGCCTGTGCTTGGCACGGCGGCTGCTGCACTCGTCTCCTGGCCGGCCAGGTATGTTTTTGCGGTTGCAAAGCTTGTATCAAAAGCTCCCTTTGCCGCCGTGTATGTGAGCTCGGCCCCTGTACTGATCTGGCTTATTGCAAGCTACATTGCATTTATTATCGTCGCCCTCAGCAGAAAAAGTCCTGTATTTAAACTCTGCTGTCCGGCCGTGATTTCTGCTGTACTGCTCTTTATAACTCTCACCTCGACAAAGGCATATTACAGGTCGGGGGATGGCAGATTTGCAGTGCTTGATGTGGGACAGGGGCAGTGCATAACTGCAATGTCAAGGGACAGCGCAATTATGGTGGACTGCGGGGGAGGCGGCAAGCCCGGCAATGCGGGAGAGAGGGCCGGTGCCTATCTTCTGAGCCGCGGCCGGAATGAGCTCAGCGCCCTTGTGCTCACACATCTTCACAGAGATCACGCAAACGGAGTGGAAACTCTTTTGGAGCTTGTGGATGTGAAGCTGATTGTTATACCCGAAAACCCGCCGGATGATGACGGGCTTCTGCAGCCTATCCTTGAGAGCGCCGCAGGGCACGGCTGTCCTGTGATGTTCATCGGGGAGGATCAGAGCATTAATTTCGGAGCGCTGGGTGTTGAACTCTATGCCCCCGGAGTCAAGGGGGATGCCAATGAGCGCTGCATAATGTGCCGTCTTTATCTGAACGATTATGATATGCTTATTACGGCGGACGCGGCGGAACCAGCGGAAGATGAACTTATCGAGAATCACGATATCCACGATGTGGATGTGCTCATCGCGGGACACCACGGCTCCAAATTTTCCTGCGGGGAGAAGCTTCTGGGCAGCATAGGCGCGGACACCGCCATAATAAGCAGCGGATACAATACCTATGGGCATCCCACCCCGGAGACACTTGAACGACTCAATAAATACGGTTATAATGTTTTCAGAACAGATCAGGACGGAACACTGGAAAAACGGATAGGTTAACATAATATGGCAAGAAAAAGCTCAAAATCGGAAGTAAAATTAAATTATTCGGCTGAGATAAAAAAGCTCAGGGAAGAGGGTCCGAAAAATCTCTACATACTCTGCGGTCAGGAGGACTATCTGCGGGAGCAGTTCCTTGCGGCTCTGAAAGAGGAATGCATACCTGAGGGGGAGGACAGCTTCAGCTATAAGCGGATAAACGGTCCGGCCCTTGACCTCAGCGATTTTGAAGAGTCACTCAATTCGATTCCCTTCATGACCGAGCGCAGCTTTATTGAGCTGAGGGATATAGACATAAACAAGCTGAAGAATCCGGATAGTTATGTAAATCTGATTTCAGATATACCGGACTACTGCACTGTAGCATTTGTCCTGGGCAGCGACTATGAGATGGACAGGCGCCTCAAATTCGTTAAGGCTCTCCGGAGTAAGGGATATGAGATGAAGTTCACACAGCAGTCCCAGAATCTGCTTTTCAGCTGGATCAGCCGCAGATTCGCCGCCGCCGGAAAGAGTATAGGACGTGATGCAATTCAGCGCCTTGTATTTATAAGCGGGGATCTGATGAACATGCTCATACCGGAAATTGAGAAGGTGGCGGCATATGCAAAAGGGGACAGCGTCACCACCGAAGACGTGGAGGCTGTGGCTCACCATATTCCCGAGGCGGATATTTTCAGCATGACCGATTATATCTCCAGGGGGCAGTATGACAGTGCCGCAGGAATTCTTGCGGAGCTCCTGGCCGACAAGTCGGATAAAAATTCCGAGCCTATATATATTCTGGCTGTGCTGGGTGCCCAGATGCGAAAGCTCTACGCGGCGAGACTTGCGCTGGATGAGGGCCTGGGGATAAAATACATAATGGACTGCTGTTCGGTTAAATACGAGTTTATTGCAAAGAATCTTATTCAGTGCGCCCGGGGCTACAGCCTGGAAAGACTGAAAAGAGCGCTTGAGCTCTGCTGCGAGGCGGATTATAAAATGAAAAGCAGCTCGCAGGATGATGACGAGCTGCTGAAGGAACTGGTTATGAGGATAGCTGCCGGAGATGAATAAGGTAAAAATCGGGGAAGTTATAGTTGTTGAGGGCAGATATGACAGAAATACATTAAGTCAGGTTGTAGACGCCGTAATTATTGAGACCTCAGGATTCGGAATATTCAACAACAGTCAGAAGCAGAAGCTGCTTCGCCGTATGGCGGAGACACGGGGACTCATAGTCCTCACCGATTCTGACGGCGCAGGTTTTGTGATAAGGAATTTTATAAGGGGCTGTGTTGACCCCAAATATGTGAAGCACGCGTATATTCCTGAAATTGCAGGCAAGGAGAAGAGAAAGGCAAAACCCTCCAGAGAGGGAACTCTGGGGGTTGAGGGAATGCGCCCCCAGGTGCTCCTGGAGGCCCTGAGAAACTGCGGAGCCGCTGTTGACGGAGAAGCACATGATGAGACAGGGGAGAGAATTACAAAGCTTGACATGTACAAAAAAGGCCTCAGCGGCGGCGAGAACAGCCGGAGCATGAGGCAGAAGCTTATATCGGAGCTTGACCTTCCGGAAAAGCTCAGCGCGGACGCGCTTCTTGAGATTCTAAATGCCCTGATGAGCAGGGAGGAATTTCTTAATATTCAGCTCTGAATATCCTCCAGCAGCACCGAGCCCAGAACAGAAATCAGGAGCAGTGCCTGGGCGGTCTCATTAAGGGCTTTGGCGGTCATATAAAGGCTGTAGTTTTCCATCATTGAGCCGTCCCACTCCAGCAGCAGAATAAAAGCAAGAAAAAGCAAAAATGTACAGAGCTGAACCGTGCGGATGAATATGTACCATGCTCCGGGACACATGCTGAGCATCCTCCGGATGATTGCAGAAATCTTCATATAATACACCTCAGGCGTATTTTAAAGAGGGCGGAGGCGGAAAACAAGCCTAAGTTTTTCCCATTTATGTAAGAAAATATGAACAGTCGATTAAAAAGCACGGCTTCATGAGGACAAATATCCATGTAAGTGTTAAACTAAGCGGGCAGAGGTAATTCGCTTAGTTTTTTTGACTGCACAATAAAATTAAAAAACCGGAGCGGGCTGTATGCACCCGCTCCGGATTTGTGGCACTCCCGGCGCGATTCGAACGCGCGACCTTCCGCTTAGGAGGCGGACGCTCTATCCTGCTGAGCTACGGGAGCATGTTATCAAGCCTTAGTATAATAACTCAGATTTCGGTCTGTGTCAACATCCAATAGAAAGGGTTAATATGCTTAAATTAAAGGATATTAAAAAAGACTATATTGCCGGCGATTCCGTGGTGCACGCCCTCAAGGGAATAAACCTTGAATTCCGCGACAGCGAGTTTGTTGCAATCCTGGGTCAGTCCGGCTGCGGCAAGACCACACTGCTGAATATAATCGGCGGCCTTGACCAGTACAGCTCCGGTGACCTTGTGATAAACGGCAAATCCACAAAAAATTTCACCGACAGTGACTGGGATAACTACAGGAACCATTCCATTGGTTTCGTTTTTCAGTCTTATAATCTCATACCCCATCAGACCGTGCTCTCCAATGTGGAGCTGGCACTTACGCTTTCCGGGATTGCCCCATCGGAGAGAAAGCAGCGGGCAATTGAGGCACTTGAAAAGGTCGGCCTGGGGGATCAGCTCCATAAGAAGCCCAATCAGATGTCCGGCGGCCAGATGCAGCGCGTCGCAATTGCCCGCGCCCTTGTAAACGACCCTGAGATTATTCTGGCCGATGAACCCACCGGTGCCCTTGATTCTGCCACGTCTGTTCAGCTTATGGACCTCCTGAAGGAGATTTCCAGGGACAAGCTCATCATTATGGTCACCCATAACCCGGAGCTTGCCAACGCCTATGCAAACCGCATCATAAGAATCCGGGACGGCCTCATTGTAGACGATAATAAACCCTACAATTCCGGGGAGACCGATGTGGTTCCCGCCGTCAGCAAAAAGAAGCACTCCATGAGCTTCCTGACTGCGCTGGCCCTCTCCATGAACAACCTTCTTACAAAGAAGGCCAGAACCATACTTACGGCCTTTGCCGGCAGTATAGGCATTATAGGCATTGCACTCATCATGTCCCTGTCAACAGGCATAAAAAATTATATAGACAAGGTTCAGGGGGACACTCTGTCCAGTTATCCCATAACCATCGAGGCGGAGAGCTTTGACATGAACAGCATGATGAGCTCTATGATGGGCATTCACGCCTCGGCCGCTGAAAATAAGCACGACAGGGATGCCGTTTATTCCAGCACGATACTCTATGAGATGATGAACTCCATGGTCTCCGCCGACAAGCAGATGAACAATCTGAAGCGGTTTAAGGAATATGTAGAGGATGACAGCAGCAGTATTTCGCCGTATATAAGCTCACTCCAGTACTCCTATGACCTGGACATGAATATTTACGCCAGGGATATCGACGACAATATCGTCAAGACGGATGTGACGGAGCTTCTGCAGAACGCCATGAGCATAACCTTCGGCGGTGACTACAGCTCCTATTTCTCCACTTTCGGCCAGTATTATTCAATGGCCGACGCCTGGCAGGAGATGATGCCGGATGAAAACGGAGAGTCCATAAACCCCATTGTGAAGACCCAGTATGACCTGCTCTACGGCAAGTGGCCGGAAAGATATGATGAGGTCGTACTTGTGACAAACAAGCATAATGAGGTTTCAGACGTCGTCCTGTATGCTCTGGGACTGAAATCCAACAGCAGTCTTGCAGATGACATGCAGTCCTTTATGGATCAGGAGGACCTTAAAACCGAGATTGAAAGCTGGAGCTATGAGGATATCTGCAATAAGACATTCCGCTATGTATATCCCGCCGATATGTACAGCTACAATGCCGATGAGGGCTGCTTTGTTGACCTTTCGGAAAATGAGCCGGGCCTCCGCACCCTATATAAAAAGGGTATGGAGATAAAAATTGTCGGCATTATAAGGCAGAACGAGGACGCAATCACCGGCATGATGACCGGCGCCATCGGTTATACCCATGAGCTTGTGGAGCATATTGTGGGAGAGGCGGCAAATAAGGATCTCGTGAAGCGCCAGATTGCCGATCCGGACACCGACGTGTTTACCGGGCTTGAATTCCTTGACAAAAAGGATGAGGCCTATGCAGACAAAAAGAAAATCGAGGCTGCAAGAGAATACATGGACAGCGCCGGAACGGAGGAGCTTGCAGATGTCTATGTAGACCTTATGACCATACCGGACGATGAATATGTCCATGATATGATCGAGGAGAACATGGCGGAGACCAGCAGGAAAGACATAGAGAAGATTGTGCTTGACAACTATCCGGAATATTCCTCCATGATTGAGGAGATGGATGACGACACCCTCTTTGATTCTATTGAAAAAATGCTGGCAAATCAGGTGATTGAGGAATACGGCATCCAGATGAGAAAGGTCTACGGCAAGCTGTCCGATGAAAAGCTTGCAAGTGAGCTGAATCTTCTTGCCCTTGAGGATGATGATTATCTCTGGATATATGAAAATGCAATGCCCGCCGTCTACTCTGAAAGCAGCTACAGTGACAACCTGAAAAAGCTCGGCTATGTGGATCTGGATTCCCCCAGCACGATAAATATCTATGCCTCCACCTTTGAAAACAAGGATTTGATTTCTGAAGCTATAGAGGAATATAACGACAGTGTAGAAGAGGAGGACAAGATAGAGTATACCGACATGGTCGCAGCCCTTATGAGCTCCATCACCTCTATAATCAATGTAATAAGCTATGTGCTCATCGCATTTGTCGCCATTTCACTTGTTGTCTCCTCCATTATGATTGGAATAATCACATATATAAGTGTTCTGGAGCGCACAAAGGAGATCGGCATACTCCGCGCACTGGGTGCGTCAAAGAGAGATATCTCAAATGTGTTCAATGCAGAGACCTTTATTGTGGGGCTGATTTCCGGAATTTTGGGGATTGTGCTCACGATAATTCTGAATATACCGATAAACAATATCATCCACGACCTCACGGGCATAATGAGTATAAAGTCTGTGCTCCCCTGGCAGGGGGCCATAGGACTTGCCGTTATCAGCGTATTTCTAACGTTTATTGCCGGCATAATACCCTCCGGCATGGCTGCAAAGAAAGACCCTGTTGAGGCACTGCGCACCGAGTAAAGACAATAAAAATGCGCTCTCTGTCATTTTCGGACAGAGAGCGTATTTTTTTGTCCCGATAAAATTAAGGCGGGAGGCAGGCAAATTTTCCATCATTTGGGAATCTGTCTGCCGGTGTTGTCTATGGAGTAGTCGCCCTCCAGCAGGATTTTACTTACAGGGAGAATTCTATAGCCGTCTGACTGCAGAGCTTCTATTATCCCGGGGAGGGCTTCCGGCGTGTGCTCGGCCGCATTGTGGAACAGAATGATGCTTCCGGGTTTCACATTTTTAAGCACTCTTTTTTGAATTTCAGAGGCAGAAATGCCTTTCCAGTCCAGACTGTCCACATCCCACTGTATGGGAGTCATGCCTGTGCTTCTGACCGCATTTATGACATGGTCGTCGTACTCGCCGTAGGGACAGCGGAAGAGCGTGGGCCGCACTCCGGTCACAGCTTCAATCTTATCGCTGCAGTTGTTGACGTCTTCAATTATTTCTCCCTCGCTCATAGCTGAGAAATGGCCGTGGCTTGTGGAATGATTCATCACTTCATTTCCCGCGTCGGCCAGGGCCTTTACGGATTCCGGGTACTTATCCACCCAGCCGCCCACGGTAAAAAAAGTAGCATTGATATTGTATCTGTTGAGTATATCTATGAGGTTCTGTGTATCCTCATTGCCCCAGGCCGCGTCAAAGCTGAGGGCGGCCACCTTGTCATCCCGCTGAACACAGTAGACCGGGAGCTGCCTTGTACTGGCGGCGGCCCCCACAACTGCGGGGCTGTTTACTGCCCAGAATACAAGCACCACCGCCAGAATCAGCCCCAGGGCGGATATAATTTTTTTGTTCTTCTGTAATATTCTCCTGATGTCAATCAAGCTCATCACTCCTTTTGGTACATACTATGACAAGCAGATTTAAAATATTTAATCAGGAAAAAAATCACTTGAAAGTCTCTGCGTTCCGACAGATATATGTCAATACCGACACTTCTCAGTTACAACAGCATCCATCGAAATGTCACGGTTATCCGTCATCAGCCGCTCCGCTCTCTGAATCTCAAAGGCTGCGGCAATATTAAGGGATTTCGTGCAGCGGGGGAGATAGCGGTCATAGTAGCCGCCGCCGTGGCCTAGACGCCTTTTATTCCCGTCGAAAGCAACACAGGGGCAGATAACCACATCTATATCCTCCGGCTCTATGACAAGCGACATGTCGAGAACAGGCTCGGGAATCCTGTAGAGGCCCGCATGCCAGGCTTCATCTGTCAGCGGTGAGGCCGCCAGCATTCTGCCTTTTCCAAGTGAGACGGGGAAACAGAGCCGTTTATTTCTATTCAGAAGAATTTTGTGGAGAGAGCTGAGGTCAGGTTCAGAGCCCACGGACATGTAGGAGAGGATAATTTCAGCCTTATTTATTTCTTCGCATTCTGAGAGAGTACGGGAAATTTTTTCTGAGTATTCCTTTCTCAGCTCAGCAGGCAGGGCATCACGCTTTTTCAGCATCAGGACTCTCTGCTGTTCTTTTGTCAGAAACTGCATTTCACTCACCGCACCTTAAACAAAAGAGGGGGCTTCTGCCCCCTCTTTAAATTTGAATCATCTAGTCTGCGACGTGTATCTCTCTTATATTGAAATCTCTGCCGGAGAGAACCTCCTTATCGAAGGAGCCGCAGTTGGGGCAGTAGCCCTCGTTCTCAATAACGTTAAAGATCTCATCACAGTCGTTGCACTCGGCAAGTCCGGGAATGGTCTTGATGATGAGCTTTGTGTCCTTGAGCTCCGGGAAATTTGCCACGACAGGGGGGTAGAGGTCCTCCACATACTGGGGTATGACAAGGGACAACTCTCCAATCTCGACAACAATCTCCTTTATGCTCTTGACATTATTTTCCTTGGCGTAATCAAGAACAGTTTTACACATACTTCTTACAATGCCAATTTCATGCATATTCCGTCACCAGTTATTTCTTTAATATTTTTTTCTTTGCAATTCGTGCGGCGACAGAAGGAACGTTTGTTGCTGCAGTCATAAGAGTTCTGTAGTAAGGCACGCCCTTGGTGTCCATTACCTTCTCAAGTTTTATTGCATCGAACTTGCACTTTGTTGTGCAGATACCGCAGCCGATGCACAGGTCTTCGTCGACGACGACACAGCCGCAGCCGAGGCAGCGGTCCGCCTCCTTCTTGATCTGCTCCTCGGTGAGTACACCGCGCAGATCCTTGAAGGTCTTCTTTGCTTCCTTGGGGCTGCCGCACTGTGCGACCTGACGGGGAGCAGTGTCAAAGCTGCCTATGGAGACAGCGACAGTGGAGGTGTCGAGGGCCTTGTAGTCACGGTTATCGCGGCCGATAACAAGGCTCTGGCCGGGATGCACGTAACGGTGGATGGAAATTGCGGCTTCCTTGCCCGCTGCAATAGCATCGATTGCAAATTTGGGGCCGGTCACAACATCACCGCCGGCAAATACATCGGGTACGGAGCTCTGATAGGTCTTGGCATCCACCACAACGGAGTTATTCTTATTGACCTTGAAATCTGCAATGCCGCAGAGATCGATCTTCTGGCCGATGGCGGATATGACGCAGTCCAGCTTCATAGTGTCAAACTTGCCGGTGCCCACAGGCTTTCTGCGGCCCTTTGCGTCGGCCTCGCCCAGCTCCATGAGCTCAACCTTCATACCCTCGACCTTGCCGCTGCCGAGAATCTCAGCGGGGGAGGCCAGGAAACGGAAGCTGACGCCCTCTGCCTCAGCCTCTTCGACTTCATCGCAGGCGGCGGGCATCTCGTCTCTGCTTCTGCGGTAGACGACAGTCACGTCCTTTGCGCCGAGACGGACGGCGGTGCGGGCCACATCGATTGCGACATTGCCGCCGCCGATGACTGCCACTGCCTTGCCGACTTTGGGTTTCTTTCCGGTGTTGACTTCACGGAGAAAATCAATGCCTGTGTAGACGCCCTCAAGATCATCGCCCTTGCAGCCCACAGATACACCTCTGGAGGCGCCGACGCCGAGATAGAACGCCTTGTAGCCCTGCTCACGGAGCTGGGGCAGTGTGACATCCTTTCCGACTTCAACGCCGGTCTTAAACTCAACGCCGATCTCCTTGAGGACATCGATTTCAGCATTGACGACCTTCCTGTCAAGGCGGAAGCTTGGGATGCCCATGGTGAGCATGCCGCCCAGTGTATCTTCCTTTTCAAATACGGTCACGGGATAACCCTTGACTGCGAGGTAGTAGGCACAGCTCATACCGGCAGGGCCGGCGCCGATAACGGCCACCTTCTGGGGATAGGGTCTGCCGATCTGGTTGAGCATTTTTGGGACATAGCGGTGCTCGGCCTCAAGGTCCTTCTCAGCAATAAACTTTTTGATATCGTCAATTGCGACGGAGGAGTCGATTATGCCGCGGGTGCAGGCCTGCTCACAGGCTTTGTTGCATATGCGGCCGCAGACTGCGGGGAAGGGGTTCTCCTTCTTGATAAGCTCAAGCGCCTCACGGTAGCGTCCCTCGGAGGCCAGCTTGATATAGCCCTGAACAGGAATATGAGCGGGGCAGACCGCCTTGCAGGGAGAGGTGCCGCTCTCCATGACGTCGCTTCTGTTGAGCCTGTAGTCGACGTTGTATGTACTTCTGTCCCAGGGGATGGCCCGGTCACTGTCGTAGGCATCGGAGATTCCCGGATTGTTTACGCAGCGCTTCTGGCCCAGCTTGAGGGCGTTGGTCTGGCAGTTTTCAACACACTGACCGCAGGCCACACATTTTTCCTTGTCGACTCTTGCGACATAGTTGGAGCGGATGGCGTTCTTTGAGCGGAACATCTCTGCAATGCGGAGAGAGAGGCAGGAGCAGCCGCAGCAGTTGCATATTGCGGTAGCATCTTCAAAGCCGGGGGTCTGGTTTATCTCATGGACAAGACCGTTATCCTCCGCGCGCTTGAGAATCTCATATGCCTCTTCCTTGGTGATCATGCGGTGCTCGCCGACCTTGGAGAAGTTGATGGCGTTTTCGTTGAGATACATGCACATATCTTCCTCAAGATGTCCGCAGCCCTCGCCCATAAGACGGCGGGCGCGGCGGCAGGAGCAGGGACCAACTGAGATCGCGGTTGCCTTCTCGATTAAGGTAGAGACCTCATCATAGGAGGCGGTGTGGGAGTTATTTTCAATTGCACTCATGACAGGCATGACACGCATGAAGGCCATGCCCTTCTTGCCGGAGTTCAGCGCGGGAACGGCGACCTCCATCCTGCGGCGGGTGTATTCCTCAAAGCAGGCGGCCAGATCGGGGTAGCGCTCGCACTGCTCATGGTTGGAGAGAACACCCTCCATGATGCCGGGAACCCAGATGGGATAATAGTAGCATTTCTCTCCGTCCACCTCGCGGCAGCGGACGACACCGGTTTTCAGCAGTTTTTCCAGCTGTTCATTGACAAAGGAAATATCCTTTTTGCTGCGTCTGGAAAGATCAGCTGCAGTACGGTTTGACTCGAGGCGCATGTGCATCATTATTTCGCACATGTCGTCATCAATGATGGGCGCCAGAATCCTATATTCGCAGTCATCGTAGGTGATGCCCATATAGGTCAGGCTCTCAAGGCTAATTTTCGTAGCGAGCTTGAGAATATTAGGTCTTTTAGTCATTTCAACACCTCGTCAGAATAATGTACATTGATTTTATCATACTTTGTCAGCAAATGTAAAGTCTTATTAGCTATATTAGACAATCTTTAGACCCAAATTGGAATCTGTTTTTACAATATTGCAGTAATGTAAAATGTGAAGCGTTTATTAAACTTTTTTTACCGGACTGCATATCTCTGCGCTTTGCTTGCTTTTTACCAGTTTCAATATTATAATCCAGTCAGCGGGAAAAAAAGAGAAACATTCTGACTGTTCTCCCGTCATAAATACCGATTTAAGTTCAGCAGTGAGTTTATATATTTTGATGTTTGCCGCCGTATTTTTGCGGTGCCGGCAGCTTAATTGGAGGTCCAAATTGAAAAGAATTCTTTCATTAATATTTGCCGTAATTATGGTTCTGTCACTCTGCGGCTGTGACAGACTTGATAATCTTAAGAATGTGGAGATTCCGCCCCTCAGGGATCCGGCAGCCGAAGAGGAGGTGCAGGAAACACCGGCGCCCTCTTCCTTGCCTGAGGAGAAATCTGCACCGGCAAATCATGTTATAGTGAGTATTGCGCCCCATAAGGAGGAGTATTTTGACCCCCAGAACGGGACAAAGCTTATTCTCACCTTTTCCTACGAGACGCCGGCTGTATATATTGAGGGCAGGGACGAGGCGTCCGGGGCGGTAAACGAATATATTGCCCTCCTTGATGAGACCTACTGCACCGGCAATGATTACGGTGCCGGTACGGCAGACGGCCTGAATGCAATGCTTGAAATGGCAACCGACAACTACAGCTATATAGTTGAAACCGGGGCCGAGGATGTGCCCATGGAATTTGCCTCCAACCGCAGTGTGAGGGTGAGCAGAGCGGACAGCAGGATACTCAGCCTTGTTTACTCTGACTACTCCTATACCGGCGGCGCCCACGGCAATTCAGTGGAGCGGGCATATATTTTCGATGCTCAGACCGGGGAAAGGCTCACACTTGAGACTCTGGGAGAAAATTATGAGGGCCTCTGCGATTTCCTCACGGAATATATGCTGGAGCTTTTTGAAGCAGACAGCGACGGATATTATTCAGAGAAAATAGAAGAGGGCTTTGTAGATGACAACGACTACGAGAAGGCCTTCAGGGGCCTTCTGAGGGACGGCTCATGGTATCTGGATGATAATGGTATGGTGATATTCTCGGATGTCTACGAGCTGGGGTCCTTCGCCGCAGGGGAGACAGAATTCAGAATACCATATTCCAAACTTCAGGAGTTTTTCCTGGAGAGCAGAATGCCTCTGCCCCGCAGCGGAAGCGGCAGCTTCAGCCTGAAAGGACGGGAAGAAATTGAGGACGGCTCCGCGGAAGTGATCGACAGGGTCGTTGCAGATGAGGAAGGTCAGGATTTCTGGCTGCAGCTGGACGGAATCGCCTACAATGTGAGCATTTCAAGAATTGAATATGTAGATAAGCTCTACAGGACAGCCCAGCTCTGGAACTGCAGCTATATGGAGGACTGCCTGCTTCAGCTCAGGGCTGGGATTCCTGAGGGTATGCCGAATCTCCTGCTGAGCTATGAGGACGGAGACGGAAATATTCAGGAATTTGTGCTTACTCAGAGCGGTGAAGACGGAAGTCTCATCCTCAGCAGCCCCGATATTGAGGCTGTGGGCTGATTTTATGCAAAAAGCTGAAATTTTTCCATAAAAATTGTTGACATTGCGGTCTATACATGGTATTCTTTTAAAGCCGCATTGAAGGGGTAATTAAGACGAGGTCTGTCCTCCGCCCTAAGAGCGAGACCTGTAAAGAGGGAGGAAATGTTCATGAAGCATGCTATCATTGTCACTGGCGGCAAGCAGTACCGCGTTGCTGAGGGCGACGTTATCTTCGTAGAGAAGCTTGATGTTGCAGCAGGCGAGTCTGTTAAGTTCGACCAGGTTCTGGCTGTTGTCGACGGCGAGACCGCTGTTTTCGGCGCACCTGTCGTTGAAGGCGCAACTGTTACCGCAAACGTTGTTAAGAGCGGCAAGAGCGCAAAGGTCCGTGTCTACAAGATGAAGCCCAAAAAAGGCTATCGCAGAACTCAGGGCCACAGACAGCCTTACACAAAGGTTCAGATTGAAGCTATCAACGCATAATTTTCCGCAACTGATTTTGACTAATGGAGGTGTAATCTTAGATGGCACATAAAAAAGGAATGGGTTCTACCAAGAACGGCCGCGACAGTGAGTCCAAGCGTCTTGGCGCCAAGAGAGGCGATGGACAGTTTGTTCTCGCCGGCAACATCCTTGTCAGACAGCGCGGAACTAAAATCCACCCGGGCACCAATGTGGGCATGGGTAAGGACAACACCTTGTTTGCCCTTGTAGACGGCAAGGTGAGTTTTGAGCGCATGGGCAAGGACCGCAAGAAGGTCTCTGTTTACGAAGAGATTGCTCAGTAAATGATGACTAAAGGCCGGACAAGTCTGTCCGGCCTTTTCTTATCTGTATTCCTATTTTGCAGGAGGTTTTTATGGCTTCTGGTTTTGTGGATAAAGCAAGAATATCCGTGTACGCCGGTAAAGGCGGCGACGGCGCGGTTGCCTTTCACCGCGAAAAATATGTTGCTGCCGGCGGACCTGACGGCGGCGACGGCGGCAGGGGCGGCAGTGTCGTATTTAGAGTTGACGACAATATGTCCACCTTGATGGATTTCAGATATAAAAGAAAATACAAGGCCGGAAACGGAGAAAACGGTTCCGGCAACCGCTGCTACGGTAAAGACGGCGAGACCCTGTACATCAGTGTACCCAGGGGGACCGTCATAAGAGATACTGAGAGCGGCGCTGTCATGCATGATATGTCCACCGGTGAAGACTGGACTGCCGCAAAAGGCGGAAGAGGCGGCTGGGGCAATATGCACTTTGCAACTCCCACAAGGCAGGTCCCGAGATTTGCAAAGCCGGGACTTCCCGGGGAGAGCCACGATATCACCCTTGAGCTAAAGCTCCTGGCCGATGTGGGACTTCTGGGCTTTCCCAATGTGGGCAAGTCCACACTTCTCTCTGTCGTGAGCAAGGCCCACCCGAAAATCGCTAATTATCACTTCACAACGCTTTTCCCGAACCTGGGTGTTGTATATGTGGATGAGGGCGTCTCCTTCGTCATGGCCGATATTCCCGGCGTAATTGAGGGCGCATCTGAGGGCGCGGGCCTGGGCTATGATTTCCTCCGCCATGTGGACAGGTGCAGACTTTTAATTCATGTGGTGGATGTCTCAGGGAGCGAGGGCAGGGATCCGGTGGCGGATTTCAATGCCATAAATGCCGAGCTCAGGGAATACAGCCCGGAGCTTGCGGAGAGGCCCCAGATAGTGGCGGCCAACAAGTGCGACCTGCTGTCGGAGGACAGGACAAATATTGAAAGACTGAGGGCTCGGGCAGAGGAGCTCGGATATAAATTCTTTGAGATCAGCGCGGCCACACATGTGGGCACGGCGGAACTTGTGAAGGCCTGCGGCGGGATGCTGGCCGTACTGCCTCCGGTTCTCAGCTTCGAGGCCGACTATGTGCCGCCCGAGCCTGAAATAGATACTTCTGAAGAAGTTGAAATACAGCATTTTGATGATATGTGGGTTGTAGAGGGCCCCTGGCTGCAGAAGCTTGTGGCCACCGTAAACTTTGATGATTATGAGAGCCGCATGTTTTTTGACCGCATTCTCCGTGAGTCCGGTATTTTTGACAGAATGGAGAAAATGGGCGTCAAAGACGGCGACACCGTCAGTATGTATGATCTCATGTTTGAGTACAGAGACTGAATTTAAAAATTGCAGGGGGACTTTTGTCCTCCTGCAATTTTTATAGGAATTGAGAGCTTACTTTGCGCTGTTCTCGTAGGACTCGATCATTTTCTTGACCATCTGTCCGCCGACGGAACCGGCCTGGCGGCTGGTAAGGTCACCGTTGTAGCCGTTTTTAAGGTTGACACCGACTTCGGAGGCAGCCTCCATCTTGAACTTATCCATTGCATCACGAGCAGCGGGGTTTACAAGACGATTAGAATTTGTAGACATGATTTACATCTCCTTTTTTTCTGTTCGGGTCATTGCCCGTGCTTATCTTTTGCTTTTGCCTTTAAGATATTCTGAAAATGAAAATGTAAATTTTTCAAATCTCCGAAGGGCCTGCTCTGACAAAAAGAATAGGTATTTCCCAAAATATTTTGCTTCGGAATTTAATTTTCTATACCATAGTTTTGAGTTATATGTTAAAATACACAGGAATTAGGAAATGAGGTGCTTAAATTGAAAATAAGCAGAGCTGTTTTAATCTATTTCAGCCCCACCGGCGGCACAAAGCGTGTTGCCGAACTTTTTGGACAGCGGCTTGGTATAGAAACAGAGAAGATGGACATCACCTCCGGAGAGCCGGAGAGAAACTTTGCCGCAGATGAGCTCGCTGTTTTTGCCTTTCCTGTTTACGGCGGAAGAATTCCTGCACCGATTCACGAGAGAATGAAAAATATAAACGGCTGTGATACTCCCGCTGTAATGCTGGCGGTGTACGGGAACAGAGCGGTGGATGACGCGGGCCTTGAAATGTCCGATGCCGCAGAAAAACAGGGCTTCCGGACGGTGGCGGCCGCAGAATTTGTGGCCCCTCATTCCGTCTGCCGGAGCTACGGCAGCGGGCGGCCGGATGAGAAAGACCTTGGAATTATGGATGAGTTTGTCTCAAAACTTTTGAAGAAGCTGGAGGGGGACAGCATCTGCGGCGTTGAAATTCCGGGCAGCAGACCGTATGTGGATTATAATGGCATCCCTATAAAGCCGAGTGTAAAGAAAAACCTGTGCAGCTCCTGCGGCAGATGTGCGGCCCACTGCCCCAGCGGAGCCATTGACCCGCAGTGCCCTCAGAAAACAGATAAGGCCAAATGTATAAGCTGCATGGGCTGCATAAGCGTCTGCCCCACCGGCGCGAGACATATATCTCCTGTCTTTAAGCTGGCCGGAAAGCTCAGTCTTAAAAAGATTTGCAGCGGGAGAAAGGAACCCAGATATTTCATCTAAAAGGAGAATTCGCCATGCGGGAGCTGAAAATCAGGCGCATCTACCGCCATTTTAAGGGTGACTATTACCTGGTGGAGGATGAGGCCTATGATTCCGAGACGGGGGAGCCCTGTGTTATTTACCGCAAACTCTACGGGGACGGCAGCCTCTGGGTGCGCCCCAAAGCCATGTTTCTCAGTGAGGTCGACAAGAAAAAATACCCCGACTGCAAGCAGACCTACCGCTTTGAGCTGGTAGATGTGGACAGCAGGGCGGGACACTGAGTGCCCCGGAGACCCTGTCCGAAAATTGGAATACTTGTAAAACGGCAGCAGATAAATCTATCTGCTGCCGAAATATATTTATATATTCAATTTAAAGCTAAGGCGGGAAATTTTTATCAGTTCTTCTCACCGATGGACAGCATGTGGAAGCCCTCCCCGTGGACCTCATTGGATTCCAGTATCACCGTGAAGGCGGCGGGATCAACCCTTCGCACAATGCGCTTGACGAAGTACATCTGCTTGTTGTCACAGGCTACAAGAACCAATTCCTTCCTGTCGCCGCGGAAGCCGCCCCTGCCGGAGATAATAGTGCTGCCCCGCCCGCAGCCCTCGTCGATGGCATCCGCTATCTCCTGACCGTGGTTGTCAGAGACGATAAGGGCAAATTTGCCGGAATTTATGCCATATATGACCTTGTCCACCACAACGGCAAAAAGAAAATCTATGATGAGGCCGTAGACAATGCCGTCCACATCCTTAAATATAATGCCGCCCAGCAGAACGATTCCCAGATCTGACAAAAATACGATGTTTCCCAGGGGCAGATAGGGCTTGACAGCTTTTACAGCCATGACTATAAAATCCGTTCCGCCGGTGGAGGAGTTTTCGGCGTAGATTATTGCATAGCCAAGCCCCGCAAAGAAGCCGGTGCACAGGGCGGATATCATGCGGTTTCCCGTGTAGACCGGCAGCAGGGGAGCGAGATAGTCTATCATCAGAGATGAGATTATTATGCAGCGTACAGAGCGGAGCAGAAAGCCCCGGCCCAGAAGCTTGTAGCAGAGAATGGCAACAGGAATATTAAGCACAATTGTAGTAAGTCCTATCGGGAGCTCGAACAAGCGGTACAGAATCAGTGCAATACCGGAAAATCCAGTCATTGGGAACTTTGAAGCCACGGCAAAGTTGTATATGCCGATTGCAATTAAAAAGCTGCCCAGAATTTCTACCGCAGTCTCTTTCAGAAATGTTTTCGTTGTATTTTTCATATCTGCTCCTTTAATGTTTTGAAGCTTTGAATTGGGGATTTTCGTCCAGCAGGTTTTGGAGCTGCTCCCTCAGCTCAATTTCACCAAGCCGGCTGCAGGCATCCAGCAGACTTTCCTGAGGGCAGCCCGCATAAGCACTCTGGAAGAGCTGTCCCGCCAGACGCTTATCCTTTTTAAGCTCCCGGAGAATAAGGGGCTGCACAGCTTCATCCTGGCAGAGGTCGAACAGATCATTTCCCAGCATCTGTTCTGCCGCATCGGGATTACTGAGCTGTCCCTCTGCCGTATCCAGCAGGAGCTTCATCATTTCCACGGCAGTTTTCGGATCATTCTCTCCGGTCCCGGCGATTAGCTCCATGGTTTCCATATTCGACAGTTCCTCGCTTGTCCAGTGTTGGAATACCTGAGGAAAGGCAGAGATCAGAAGATCCCTGCATGCCCATTCATTCCGGGAAAAATCCCAGCGGCGGACCATGTCCTCCAGTGCAGTCCTGTCGGGGTGTTCAACTCCGTATGTGCTCCAGTGCGAGTCAAAGGCCTCCTCATATTCGTCAAAAATATCGCCGCTGTCCCGATCGGAGAAAAAGCCCTCTGTCTCGCTCAGCCCGTTTACTATATCCAGGAGCCCCTCCGGCCAGGAGGCATATGGGCTGTATGCAGGAAGTTTTGACATAAGATAGGCCCAGTAGCTTCCGAGCCTTTCCTTTGTCAGGATAAATTCATCCTCGTAGGACGGCTCTCCCTTCTGCGCGGCACTTAAAATTCCCGCGGCTGAACAGAAGCCATAGCGGCCGCAGAATATTTGCAGAAGCTCAATTTTGTATTTTGTACGGTTTTCAGGGGGAGTAAGGGCCAGACACATACCATAGACAGCCATTTTGAAGGCCTGCCTTTTTTCACTCTCCACATCTCCGAACAGCTTGTCAACGCCGCTTACAATGGAAAGCACTGCCTGCTCAAGATTCAGAAGCACGGCGTTTCCTGCTCTCTGCATCAGCAGCTTTGCCCGCTCTGAATCCTGCAGAGATGAAATGTCACCGAAATTTCCGCAGTAGCCGCATTCCCAGCGATTTCCCCGTATCATTACGGGACTCCCGCACCAGGGACAGCAAATATCAGACATATAACTCCGTCCTTTCCATTGAAAAATTTAATATATTGCAGTGCCGCCGGAACATATTTCCTTTTTTAAAGTCGATTATACAGTGCAGATTTATCTTGTGAGAGCAGGTTAAATCCTGTATAATGAAATAAGAAAAACAGCAGAAATAATTGAATGGGAGAGGCGATGAAAATGGCGGCTTCACTGGTTTTATTTGTACTTTTTGTAATTATCTACATTGTAATTTCAGATATAATAACTATATTTTTCCGTCTGACCGGCATGACTGAGGAAAAAGCACGCTTTCAGGTCATTTCTCTCCTGACTAATTCAGGCTTTACCACAAGGGAGAGCGAGGCCGTGGTCTCCTCAAAGCTGAGGAGGAGGCTTGCAAGGGCGACCATGCTTTTCGGCTACGCCTTCACGGTGACCATAGTCTCCACCACCGTAAATTTTTTTATGAGCCTCGGCAGGAGTGAGCTGAACTACCTGATAGTTCAGCTGCCCGTTCTGCTGATAGTTCTGGTTGCCTTCAACCTTTTGAGAAGGTCGGCCTTTTTCAAAACCAAGTTTGACAGCTGGATAGAGAAAATAGGCAACAAAATAATGTTCGGCGAGAACGCCAATTCTGTGCTCCTTGTGGAGGACTACGGCGAGACGGTGGTGGCCCACATACTTCTCCATCAGGTACCGGAAATACTGAAGGAAACACCTCTGTCCGAATCTGTTCTGCGCTCCGATTACAACATCATGGTCATGATGGTTGTAAAGCCAAACGGGGAGGCCCATCAGGCCGACCCGGATACGGTTCTCCGAAAAAAATGATGTAATAATGGTACTGGGAAACGCCAGAAAAATCCGTGAGGTCTTCACAAAGAGCAGAAATCTCCACAAATGAATATGTCGTTCCTGTTCCCGGAAGCGGTCTTAAGGCCGTCTCCGGGTTTTTTATAGTCAGCGAAGAGTATATGCACCGTCTGCGGTGCAGGTTATTTCCGAGCCGTAGAAGGCGGCACAGGCTTTTGCGAGATACTCGGGGTCCTTTGCGCCTGCGGTCTCCACACAGGCGTGCATGGCGAGCTGGGGCAGACCTATATCTGCCATGGGCACGCTCACCTGAGCGCTGAGGAGGTTGCCCAGCGTACTGCCGCCGGGAATATCCGCGCGGTTTGTAAAGACCTGCACAGGCACACCGGCTTTATTACAGATTTTTGTGAACAGAGCACCAGTAAGGGCGGTGGTTGTATATTTTTGGCTTGAATTATATTTGAGTACAACTCCGCCGTTTATTTTAACGGGCGCGGAAGCATCAGCCTTGTCCTGATAATTGGGATGGACTGCGTGGGCGTTGTCGGCGCTCAGCAGGAGACTGCCGGCCAGTGCGGCGCAGTGCTCGTCGGCAGAGATTCCGTACACGGCCTCAATACGCCGCATCACATCAGGCAGGAAGCTGCCCTTTGCGCCCTGACGGGTTCCGCTGCCAACCTCTTCATTATCAAACATGCACCACACTGCGGCTGCATCCTCACAAGGCTCTGCACTCAGAAAGCCGCTGAGAGTTCCCCAGGCGCATTCAAGGTCATCAAGCCGCGGGCTGCATATGAATTCCCGCTCTGCCCCCAGCAGGACCGGAGCCTGGCGGGGACAGAGGGTGAGGTCTGCATTCAGAATCTTATCAGGGCTGACACCCAGTTCCTCTGCAAGCAGTTCCTTCAGATCATGGCAGCCGTCACAGCCGAATACAGGCTGCATGTCCCGCCTTGGATTCAGCTCGCGCTGCTCATTGACGGAGCGGTCCATGTGTATGGCAAGACTTGGAATAATCATCAAATCCCTGTCCAGATAGAGAAGTTCGGAGTTTATCCCGCTGCCTGTGTCAATGAGGACTCTCCCCGCCAGAGTGAGAGGACGGTCCATCCAGCTGGCGGCGATCATTCCGCCGTAGCCCTCGACCCGAAGCCTCACAACGCCGGAGTTGTTTTTATCGGGCTCTGCATCCATCTTCACCCTATAGCTGGGGCTGTCACTGTGGGAGGCGGACATACGCCAGCTTTTTATCGGCTTTTCCGGCATACGGAATGCAATTAAACTGCTCTGATTCCTTGTGGTGTAATAGCATTTCCCCAGCTTCAGATCCCAGCGGGAGCATTCCTCCAGATGCAGGAATCCGGCAGCATCCAGCCGCCTGCAGGCACTGAGCACGGAGTGAAATGGACTGCGGCTCATATCTATAAAATCAAATAAATCTTCTAAAGATCGGCTCATATCAGAGGCCTCCTCAATCATTAGATATAAATAAAATAATTTCTATCTTTAAGCTTCTGCCCGAAAAAGGGAGCGGGATATACAACATTATGTAAACTATAAATTACAATGTCAGATTTTAGCCTTTCTGAGAATCCGGCTGTAGGTGATATCTCCGGGCTCAGGCTCTGAAACAACAGACAGCCTGCCGCCTTTTATCATCTTCTCAATGCGGACTGCGAGCCAGAGGTCGCCGATTCCAAGCCTGTACTTCCCCAGAACATTTCCAATCAGGGAAGCTTCACGGAATTCCGGCTCTGCGGCCGCAATCTCTCTCTCGATGAAGCAGTCGTAAAAGTCCTCTTCCACACTCTGAATACTGCCGTTGACATATGCCCTGAGAGCTGTGTTTTCCTTTTGAAGTCTCTCCCACTCCATCCCGACTCTCATAATAAATGCATCGCCGGCCTCCTCAGAAGACATAAGACTGTGAAATTCCTCCGGCGCGACATCGCCCCAGCCCATGTGTTCTATCAGGACGCTGTCCCGCTTTACAAGAGGCGGCAGAAAGAGCAGTTCAATTCGGGGAAGCTTTTTCATCCTGCGCTTCAGCTCTGAAATAATACGGCACATACCGCAGCATTCGCTGGGCATCTCGCTGTACCATATACGGAGCGCTTCCCCGGCAGCTGCACGGTCTGTGAGCCTGCGTATGTCTGCAGCGGACTTTTCAATGTCACTTTCAGTGTCCGGCAGTCTGTCGGGAAAAACTGAAAAGAGACTTTTCAGGCTTTGCATTCTGGCCTCTGACAGGCAGTCTCCGGAAATATCACCCAAACTCAGATCATCGGGAAAGCAGAAAATATCCTCCCTTGAGCCGCCGATGGAGACGGCATCTTTCTGCCTCTGCCCGGCTGCCCTCAGGGCCTTCCTTTTGGCTTTCCTGAGTTCACGGGCTGAGGGTTCGGTATCACCGCCTGATATAAAAAGAATGCTTTCCGCGCTGCCAATACAGCTATCGCCGCAGTGCTGTGCACAGGCGAGACTGCCAGCCGCACTTTTACTGAATACAACTTCTAAAATACGAATCCCTCATTTCCATCGGATGAAGATAATTTGGGTGTAAAACAGCCGCCTTTACTTTATCTGACTTGAGCATAGCAATAATCATTCTAAAAATCAAGCCTGAGCCAAAGACAGAGTACCGGCAGTAATGAGGCGGCGAAATTCGGCATATAATGTGCAGCGGCAGAAAATTCTGTTTTTTATAGGCGGGCTGCGTGGAAAAAGCTTCTCTCCGCGTATATTGTCTGAAATAAAAGCCATTAAAACGTCGAACTAAACTAAAAAATGTAAACAAAACAGTTCAAACAGCACTTTTTGCAAGTTTATAGCCTCTTTTTGCAATTGCGTTTGCAGTTTAAAGCTGTTAGACTATAAACAACTTAGGAAATTGGAGGTATCCACATGAAAAAGCTTGTAACTATGCTTCTGCTCACTGCCATGGCCTTCAGCCTTGCGGCATGCGGCGGAAATGCGGCGGATACGTCAAATCCTTCCGCCTCTGATGCTGAGGCCGGAACGCTCCGTATTGCCGCACTCTACGATATAACGACGATGGACGTGGCACAGACCACAGATAACTATATGGTTCCCATGAATGTGTTTGACCGCCTTTTTGAAATTGAGGTTCAGCCTGACGGAAGCACGGAGATCACAGGGAGCCTGTGCACAGACTATGAGGTCTCAGATGACGGCCTCACCTACAGCTTTACCCTCAGGGACGGCGTGAGTTTTTCAAACGGCAGTGCCCTCACAGCCTCGGATGTGCAGTACACTTTTGAGCGCCTGCTCACCGCCGGGGGAGTGAACGACGATATTCCCCTTGAGGTCAAAGGCAGCAGAGCCCTGCAGGACGGCAAGGCTGACAGCCTTGAGGGCTTTACGGTTGAAGATGACACCCATTTCTCCATAAGCCTTGAAAAGGCCAACGCCGGTTTTATTGCAGAGCTCACGGGACCCGCAGTCTCCATTGTGGATGCAGAGACCATGGAGAAGGCACAGAATTTCGGCATTGCCTGTGAGGACACCATTGGCACCGGCCCATACAAGGTCACCGAATGGGTTGTAAATGACCACTATGTGATGGAGTACAACGAGGCCTACTGGGGTGAGGAGCCCACAGTGAAGAAGTGCATTGTCTCCATTATTCCCGATGCTTCCACCCAGAACCTCATGTATCAGAGCGGTGAGCTTGATCTCATAGACCTTGAGTCACTTGATTCCTCCATTGTGGAATCGACCTACAAGACAAATTATGCAGACCGCATAATCACAAGCCCCAGAGTCGGCATGCAGTACCTCGCACTCAATGGAGACAATGAGTATCTCTCCGATGTGAATGTACGCCGTGCAGTCCGCATGGCACTGAATGTGGATGAGATAATAAGCTCCGTGTACAGCGGTGACGCCATTGCCGAGAAGGGCATAATTCCCACAGGTGTGTGGGGACACAACGATGCGCTTGAAGATATCCCCTACGATCCGGACGCTGCGAAGAAGCTTCTTGAGGATTCCGGATACGGGCCCGATGAAATCAAGTTTGAGCTTGCATACAATTCCTCCTATACCAGCAATGTGCAGCTTGTCTACCAGTACATACAGCAGCAGCTGGCCCAGGTTGGAATTCAGACCGAGATACGAAACTATGACGATGCCTCCTGGCTCGATCTGCGCAAGTCCGGTGAGATGGATGCATTTATCGCAAACTGGACCATGGACTACAACGACCCTGCAAATATCATGTACACCTTCTTTGGCAGCCCTGAAAAGACCGCTATCCGCAGCCTGAACTACAAGGATAAGGATGTTATGGACAGAGTCGCCGCGGCCTCCGGAATTACAGATGACGATGAACGCATGGCCGAGTACCGGGAGCTTGAAAAAATAATCACAGTTGATGACGCCGCCTGGATCCCGCTCTTTGAAAATACCCACCTCTTTGCTATAGGTGAGCGGGTTGAGAGCTTTGTCCCGTACTGGGCGGGCTATACGAACTTCTATGTGAAGGATCTTGTCCTGAAACAGAACTAAAAGCATATTATAAAACTTGCAAAGGACGCCCGAAACCGGGCGTCCCTTGCGTGCCTGGTGGAGATATCCGTGATACATAATATTTTAAAACGCCTTTTACAGGCACTTATAGTCCTGATTGGCGTCGCTTTCCTGATATTCCTGCTCCTGCGTATTATACCGGGAAACGCGATTGTCACAATGATGGGTGAGCATGTGAATCCCGAGGCTGTGGAGAGAATGACGGCAGAACTGGGGCTGGATAAGCCCTTTTATGTGCAGTTCTGGCGCTATATCTCCGGCGCGGTCAGGGGTGAATTCGGTACAAGCTATACGCTGAACAGGAGCGTCTCGTCCCTCATGGCGGCGGCATTCCCCAATACTCTGAAGCTGGCCCTGGCCGCCACACTTTTTGCCTGGATTCTGGGCATTATATGCGGCATCATTGCGGCAGTGAAGAAAAACGGAATAATTGACCATCTCTTTATGAGCCTCTCACTGCTGGGCGTCTCACTGCCGGTATTTATGGTGGCTATGCTGCTGCAGTATTTTCTGGCATATAAACTGCACTGGCTTCCTCTCTCAGGCGTGGACAGCTGGCAGGGCTATATTCTCCCGGCCATTGCTCTCGGCTGGAATTCAGCGGGCAGTATAGCCAGGCTTACCCGCTCCACGCTGCTTGAAGTCATGCAGGAGGATTATATTGACACTGCGAGGGCCAAGGGGCGCCGTCAGACTGGCGTCCTCCTTGTCCACGCCCTGAGAAATGCAATGCTGCCTGTTATTACAATGATGGCGGTGCAGTTTTCTTCCATGCTCTCAGGCGCTGTAATATGCGAGACTGTTTTTTCAATAAACGGCATAGGAAGACTGGCAGTGGATGCCATTTCCGGGCGGGATATTCCGCTGCTGCAGGGTACCATCCTTTTTTCCACGGCACTTGTTATACTCGGAAATCTCGTCGCCGACTGCCTCTACACGGTCCTTGACCCGAGGCTCCGGAAGGAGGCGGGGAGATGAGAAAAAATGAGATAAAAAATAATGAACGCCTTCCGGACTCAGATTTTTCCGTCCGTGAGGGCGGGGAAACTCTCGGAGACTGCCTGCGGCGTATGGCAAGTGAGAATAAGCTCGCCCTTATATCCGCTGTCCTCATTCTCCTCTTTATAGTCGCTGCGGCTGCGGCCCCGGCCCTGACACCCTACAGCTACGACGAGATGAGCCCAAACCGCCTTGCGGCTCCCTCATCTCAGCATCTTCTGGGTACTGACGAGGGCGGACGGGATGTGCTGACGCGTATGCTCTACGGGGCCAGAGTGTCCCTCATGGTGGGCTTTGTGCCGACAATTCTGTCAATGCTTTTGGGCACCGTGCTGGGAATAACTGCGGGATATATTGGCGGCAAAACCGACGCTGTCATCATGCGCCTTGCCGATATAATGCTTGCATTCCCCTCAATGCTCCTTGCAATGGTGATAATGTACACCCTGGGAGAGGGAATTATAAACATAGTTCTTGCACTCGCTCTGGTGAACTGGGCCAGTGTGGCGAGAATTGTGCGCTCGGAGACACTTCAGCTTAAGGAGAGGGAGTTTGTGGAGGCGGCCCGTTCCATCGGCGTGCGGCGCGTTGTTATAATGCTGCGGCATATTCTGCCCAACTGCATTCCCTCACTTATTGTTTTGTTTACTTTGAATATCCCCTCTGCCATTCTGGCGGAGAGCAGCCTGAGCTTTCTAGGCCTGGGCGTCCATCCCCCGGATGCTTCCTGGGGGCTCATGGTGAATGCGGGACGGCAGTATCTCTACACAGCCCCCTGGCTGAGCCTTGCACCCAGTATTGCCATTATGCTTGTTGTGCTGGCTTTCAATTTCCTGGGTGACGGCCTGAGAGATGTACTTGATCCCCACATGAAAAATCTTTAAGGAGCGGACTATGGATCAGAAAAACACTTTGGAAGTTAATGATCTCTGCACCAGCTTTTTCACCGAGAGAGGCGAGGTGCAGGCTGTGAACCATGTCTCGCTCAAAGTACCCAGGGGAAAAATCGTGGGCATAGTTGGAGAGTCCGGCTGCGGCAAGAGTATGACAGCCCGCTCCGTTCTCAGGCTTATACAGTATCCCGGCAGAATAACCGGCGGCTACGTAAAGCTTGAGGGACGGGAGCTGACCACACTTAACGACAGAGAGATGGCCAGGATAAGGGGCTCTGAAATATCCATGATTTTTCAGGAGCCTATGACGAGCCTTAATCCCGTTATGCAGGTCGGAAAGCAGATAACCGAGGCCGTGCAGCTCCACCGCCATGTGAGCCGCAGAGAGGCCAGGGAAGAGGCTGTAAAGATGCTCTCGGTGGTTGGAATATCGGAGCCTGAGAAGCGCTTTCACGCCTATCCCCATGAGCTCTCCGGCGGACTGCGGCAGAGGGTCATGATTGCCATGGCCATGATATGCTGCCCGAAGCTTCTTATCGCGGATGAGCCGACCACGGCGCTGGATGTCACCGTTGAGGCGCAGATCCTCAGACTTATCAGGCATCTGCGGGATGAACAGGGGACCAGTGTCCTCATAATTTCCCACAATCTCGGTGTGATTGCCCAGCTCTGCGACATTGTCTATGTGATGTATGCCGGGCAGATAGTTGAGTCCGCCGATACTTTTACACTGTTTGATAAACCGCAGCACCCTTATACAAGAGGGCTTTTAAGGGCTGTTTCTTCCCTGCAGGAGGGCGGAGACCGTCTGGATACAATTCCCGGAGCTGTGCCGAATCTTCTTGAACTGCCGGAGGGCTGCTGCTTTTCTCCCCGATGCGGGTCCTGCATGGAAAAATGCAGGCTGCAGAGGCCGGAACTTCTGGAGACGGAGCCCGGACACCATGTCCGCTGTCATCTTTATGAAGGAGGCGAGAGCTGATGAAGCCATGTCTGCTGGAGGCAAGGCACCTCACAAAGGAATTTGTTCTGCCCCGGGGGAAGAGAGTACATGCCGTCTCAGATGTCTCCCTGAAGCTATACGAGGGAGAGACTCTCGCACTGGTTGGGGAATCAGGCTGCGGTAAATCCACTCTGGGGCGCACCCTGCTCCGCCTTTATGAGCCCACATCAGGTGAGATTTATTTTCGCGGCGAAGAATTCAAACCAAAAAACGAGCGTGAGATGAGAAAGTACCGCCGGGAGATGCAGCTTATATTTCAGGACCCATACGCATCGCTGAATCCCCGGATGACCGTACGGAATCTGATTGCCGAGCCCCTTGTGACATACCAGAAGGGGAAATCAAAGAGTGAAATTACGGCAGAAGTGCTGAAGCTCATGGAGGCCGTGGGTGTACCTGCGGATTTCCTTTATCGCTATCCCCACCAGTTTTCCGGAGGTCAGCGCCAGCGCATCGGCATAGCGAGGGCGATAGCTCTGCATCCGTCTCTGATAATCTGTGATGAGCCTGTCTCTGCACTGGATGTCTCCGTCCAGAACCAGATTCTCAACCTCCTCAAAGATCTCCAGTCAGAGTTCAATCTTACATATCTCTTTATAAGCCACGACTTGTCTGTTGTCCGTTTCCTGTCGGACAGGGTCTGCATTATGTTCTTGGGAAAGCTCTGTGAAATGGGTCCGACTGCTGAGGTATATGCCCATCCCATGCACCCCTATACCCGTTTTTTGCTGAGTGCAATTCCCAAGCCCGATCCAAGGACTAGAACGGAGCAGACAGAACTCCTGACAGATGAACTGCCCAGCCCTATTGATCCTCCCTCCGGCTGCCGCTTTCATACCCGCTGTCCCTACGCCACGGAGCGCTGCCGTGAGGAGGAGCCGGTTATGCACAGCGTGGACGGCCGCATGCTTGCCTGCCACTATCCTCTGACAGATGCCTGAGCAGGGCTTCATGCTCAAATCTGCCTGATTTTTATGTTTAAATTTAATTCCGGGTGCTGTTCATTTATGGGCTGCACCCTGTTTTTTTACTGTTTACTGCAGCGATTGCATTGCTGTACGGATAAAAAACTTGAATTTGTAATATTTTATGTGTATAATAATCTGAAAATTGTATTGATAAGTGAAGAATGATATATGAGCAAACACAAATTTAAGATAATTTTATATTCGGCACTGACTTTTTCCGTTATATGTGCAATATATTTTTTCTCTGCCCAGGATTCAGACCTTTCGCAGGAGACAAGCGACGGATTTCTTGCTGTATTTTCAAAACTGTTTGAAAAACTGCCCAGACTTAGCAATAAGGGTGTATCCTATGATGTGAGGAAATACGCCCATATGACAGAATTCTTCGGGCTTGCATGCAGCTGCAGCCTTTTGAGCTTTGAAATTTTCAGATATAAAAAATTCAGGTTTTTACTGTCACCGCTGCTGTCCTTCCTGTTTAGTTTTTTAATTGCCTCCGGAGATGAGCTGCATCAGTTTTTTGTTCCGGGGCGGTCTGCTGAGTTCAGAGATGTGCTGATTGATTCGGTCGGTATTTTTCTGGGCACTGTCTTTATTTTGGTAATTCATCTCATTATATTTACAGCAAAGAAAGGGCGTCAGTCAAATGGCTAAACATCTTCCGCCTAAGAAAAGTAAACACCTTAAAGAGCCGGAGCCCAGACAGAATTTTTCGGCCAAAGCGGAGAGAAGTGCGCACAGCGATGATATTTCAGAGAGACTCTCAAAGAAGAACCTGCTCCTCGGGGCTCTTTCGCTCTGCCTTTTTATTGCGGCCTGCTTTATTCCCACAGAAGACCCGTGGCTGCAGCTGATATTCTTTGCTGTTCCCTATATTGTTCTTGCTGTCCCTGTTTTTGTGCGCGCCGCAGGATTTGCAGCGGCTTTAAATCTCCTTGAGGACGATATAATTGTTTCGATTGCCTCGCTTGCCGCATTTGGCATCGGTCAGTTTGCCGCGGGTGCGCTGATTATGCTGCTCTACACGGCGGCCAGAATGCTTGAAGCGCTGGGGGAGAAAAGGCAAAAGAAGCTTCAGTGTGGAATGAAAATTGAACTGCCTGAGCTTGCCATTACAGAGACGGACAAAGGCTTTGAAGAAAAGCCTGTTCAGGAGCTTGCTCAGGGTGATGTTGTAATTGTAAAGGCCGGGGAAATTATTCCGGTCGACGGTGTCGTCCTTGAGGGCATGAGCTCATTGGACAGCTCTCCCCTCACAGCCTCAGATGAGGCTGTTGTCGCCTCAGTGGGGGGAGAGGTGGTTTCCGGCTGCAGAAATATTACAAGTGATATAAAAGTCCTGGTAAACAGAATATATACTGAGTCCGCTGCCTATGTTGCAAATGAACAGCGTGAGCGCTCGGCAAGATACAATACAAAGCATGAAAAATTTGTTTCGGGATTTGTAAAATATTATGTGCCAGTCATAACTGCTGCTGCCCTCCTGGCTGCGGTGCTCCCTCCAATTTTCAACAGAGAGTGGAGAGAATGGATCGGAAGAGCTGTTGTTCTGCTTGCATTATCCGGCTGCTTCGGGCTGGAGATATCAGTTGAGCTCAGCTATCTCAGAGGAGTCGCCGTGCTTGCGGGAAAGGGCATTGTTGCCAAGGGCTACCGTTTTCTTGAGAGCCTTGCCGGAACCAAAACCGTAATATTTAATAAGACCCGCACGCTGACTGAGGGCAGGTATACGGTCTCAGAAGTCGTGCCAAAAGACATCAGCGGAGAGGAACTTCTGGCTGCCGCTGCTCAGGCAGAAAAGCTTTCCTCACACCCCATTGCGAGGGCCATTTGCCGGGCCGGCTCAGGCTTTATTGCGGATGACAGCACCAGAATTAAAATGGAGGAAATACCCGGGCGGGGTGTCAGCAGTATCGTGGGCGACAGACATGTTTTTGTCGGCAACGCTGCGCTGCTTGAGGAACACGGTATCCACTGTGCCATCGCAAAGAAAGGCGGGGCAGCGATACATGTTGCGCTGAACGGGGTTTACTGCGGCTATATCCTTGTGAATGACAGAATCAGGAGCGGAGCATTCGATGCACTGGAGGCCCTGCGCGTTCAGGGAGTAAAAAATATGGTCATGCTCACGGCGGACTCCCGCTCAGTTGCAAGACCAATTGCCTCATCCCTCAACCTTGACATGGTGAAGGCTGAGCTTACTGAGGAGGCCAAAACTTCTGCCGTGGAATATCTGAATGCCACGAAACCGGAAAAGAGCAGCCTAACTTTTGTAAGCGACGGTTCCGGCGAAGCTGAAGCCCTGGGCAGGGCGGATGTGGGCATTGCCACAGGCAGCCTCGGAGATATTGAAGCTCTGGACTGTGCGGATATTATAATTATGGATGATGATATCCGCCTGGTTCCGGAGACACTGCGTATATCAAAAAATGTCTGCTTTACCGCCGGAGTAAGCATTATACTTACCATTGCTGCAAAGCTGCTGCTTTCTGCTCTGGCATTGTTTGGAAAGCTGAGCATAATTCCGGCTGTCAGTATTGATTTCGCAATTTTTGCGATTACACTTCTAGGCGCATTCAGAGCTGACAGCTTCGGTGTAAATATAAAAAGGAGAAGGAAAAAATGAACCAAACAATAGAAGATATAATGAACCGGCGCAGCATACGGAAATATAAGGCTGCACAGATAAAAAAGGAAGAGCTGGAAACGGTTTTAAAGGCCGGGGTCTGCGCTCCTTCTGCCATGAACATGCAGTCTGCCATCATTGTTGC
Source organism: Candidatus Limivicinus sp. (assembly GCA_050943875.1). Taxonomy (GTDB): domain Bacteria; phylum Bacillota; class Clostridia; order Oscillospirales; family Oscillospiraceae; genus Limivicinus. The sequence goes on from JBMNPZ010000003.1 coordinate 96,025, forward strand.
GGTGCAGAATAAAGACGATATTTCCCTTATGTCAAAACTGAATGCAGCCGTAATGGGCAGTAAATCTGATCCTTTCTACGGTGCGCCCACGGTGCTGGTTGTACTGGCAGACGCTGGAAATAAAAACGCTGTGGCTGACGGCAGCCTTGTTATGGGCAATCTTATGAATGCCGCCGCGGCAATCGGCCTCGGTTCCTGCTGGATAAACAGGGCAAGAGAGGTCTTTGATACGGCGGAGGGCAAGGCCCTTTTAAAAAAATGGGGGATAGAGGGAAATTATATCGGAGTCGGCAACTGCATCCTTGGCTACCCCGATGAGAAGCCCGCAATGAAGCCACGCAAGGATGATTATGTCCGGTATGTGCTCTGATCTGCCATGAATACCTATGATTTTGATGAGACAATCTATATAAGGGACAGCTCCGTCGCCTTCTATTTTGATTGTCTCAGAAAATATCCGGCCGCCGTTGTCAGGACATTCCCCGGCACTTTATGGGCAGCTTTTCGGCACGCTTTCGGCTGTATAGATACGAGGACTTTGAAAGAGCAGCTGTTTTCTTTTCTCAGATTTATTGAGAATATTGATGCCGTGGTTGCAGATTTCTGGAGCAGAAAATTCTGCCTTGTGGGGGAGTGGTATCTGAAGCAGAGAAAAGATGACGATGTGATTATCTCTGCCTCTCCTGAGTTCCTTTTGAAGCCTGCCGCTGAAAAGCTGAATGTCAGACTTATTGCAACCGACATGGATAAAAAGACAGGGCATATCCAAGGAAAAAACTGCCACGATTCGGAAAAGGTAAGGCGCTTTTATGAGCGCTTTCCTGAGGGACATACGGAGGAGTTTTATTCAGACTCATTATCTGATTCACCCATGGCAGGAATCGCAGACAGAGCCTATATTGTTAAAAAGGGCAGTCTGAGCCCCTGGCCTGAAAAGTAAATTAAATATATAAAAAATAAAGGAGTCGTTCTTTCCGAACGGCTCCTTTAGTATTAATCAAAATATTTTGCTGTGAATTATTTTTTGAATTCCGGGATGAAGTCTGTGGGAACCTCCATATCGTGGAGGCGGAGCTTCATCTGGCTGGGCTTCCTGTTGTACATTGCGGTGCGCAGCTCATCATCAGGAATAAATCTGTAATATGTTGCGCAGAAGGTGTCAAACATATTGCGGTCCCTGTAGGTGAGCTTGTTCACATATGTGAGCAGTCCTACCGCGCCGCCAATCAGGAATGCGATTTTCTGGTATGTCTTGCAGAAGTAGAGAATTATAAAAAGGACAATTCCTATGAATACAGCACAGGTAACTACAGAAACAGTGGTGTATTTATTTGCTGTGGGGGCAATAAGATCCTCACGGCATTTTTTTATTTTCTTTATCATGGGGTAAGCGATTGTAAAATTAAAAAGAAGCTGTCTGATAAAGAAGAAAAACCAGAGCCAGCCGACAAGGAACAGTGCCCCGGACCATAAAACTTTCATTTCCATAGCAAAGGCCTCCAATAGCGCTTTAATTTTAACACATGATACCATAGTTCGATAAAAGTTTCAAGAATAATTCTTATATGTTCGCATAGATTTATTGCAGGAAGTGAAATCAATGGACGAATTAAATTACGCTCTTAATCTGCTGCCGGACAGACTGAGGCGGGCATTTGAAAACAGGGCTGTGCACGATGCAGAGGAAATACGTCTGAGGACAGGACAGGCAGTTTCGGTGCTGTGCGGCGGCAGGGAAATGCCGGTAAATTCTCCGCCGGTGAGTCAGGAGGATATAGGCAGAATAATTGAAAAGGCAACCGGGGCATCCCTGCACTCAGCTTTGCCCCAGCTTCAGGAAGGCTACCTCAATTTAAACGGGATAAGAATCGGAGTGTGCGGGACCGGAGCTGTAAAAGACGGCAGACTCAGCGGTCTCAGAGATTTTACATCCCTGAATATCAGAATCCCGTCTGAATTTCAGGGAGACTGCAGTGACATTTTAAATAAGATAAAACACTGCGGATTTAAAAATACGCTTATTATTTCCCCTCCGGGCGGAGGCAAAACAACGCTGTTGCGGGAACTCATACGCCAGCTATCCGATTCGGGGCTTAGAATCTCCGTTGCGGACGAGAGAAACGAGCTCTCGGCCTCCTGCGGCGGGAAAAATCATTTTGATCTCGGCAGATCGACGGATTTGATGCTGGGTGTCAGAAAAAAGGATGCGGTAATGATGCTCCTAAAGGGAATGAATCCTGAAATAATAGCCATGGATGAGATCAGCTCCCGGGATGATGCGGAAGCTGTTTTTGAAATCTGCGGCTGCGGAGTCGGGGTGCTGGCAACGGCCCACGGCGAATCCCTGAGGGGAATAAGAGAGAGAAAACTCTACAGAGAGATACTGGAGGCAGATATTTTTTCCTGCGCCGTGGAAATCCACGGCAGAGGAGGGGAGAGAACCTATGAATGCCTGAGGATATCTGAATGAAAGTAATCGGTTCTATTATGGCCTTTGCAGCCTGCAGCCTGTTTGGAATAATAAAAGTCAGGACCGCGGCCGTACATCTTTCTGCCCTCAGATCTGTCATAAACGGATTTGATATTATGAGGGCGCAGCTCTCCGTCACGGCAGAACCCATATGTTTCCTTATGGAATATATGGCTGACCGGAGCGATGAGTATTCTGCCGGATTTTTTCAGACAGTACTTGATAATTTTGAATCTGTGGGAGAAAAAAGCTTTTCGGAAGTATGGGAACAGGCTGTAAAAGAGGCACTTGCTATTCTGAATAAGGATGAGAGGGAGAATATAGCAAGACTCGGCGGCTGTCTTGGAAGCAGCGAGCTTTCTTTTCAGCTCTCTGCAATTGAGTCATGTACAAGCTTACTCAGAAAAAAACTTGCAGAGCTGGAGCAGGATTTCCCGCAGCAGAAAAAGCTTTCTCTGGGGCTTTCCATGGCAGCGGGAATGATGATCGTTATAATTCTGATTTAGGAGCAGGGATGGATGTTGACTTAATTTTTAAAATAGCGGCTGTGGGTATACTTGTCGCCGTACTGAATATACTGCTGCAGCGCTCAGGCCGGGATGAACAGGCACTTATGACCACCATATGTGCTCTGGTGGTCGTGCTGATGGTGGTCGTGCGGGAAATAAGCGAGCTGTTTGAGCTCATAAAGGACCTCTTCAATTTGTAATGGAGCTTATCTGCAAAGGGGCGGCTCTTGCCCTTGCTTCGGCAATAATAGGACTTGTGATAAAGAAATCCAACCCCGAATTATCGGTTCTGTTAAATTTCTGCACCATATGCTTTATCGTGACGGCGGCACTGGGCTTTGCGGGGAATTTAAACGAACTTATAAGCACGGTGAAAAAACTTGCAGATGTCCCGAACCTTTACATCCTGCCGGTTTTAAAATGTGTGGCGATTGCCATTATATCCAAATTTACAGCGGAACTCTGCAGAGATGCTTCCCAGAGCGCTGCCGCGGCGGCTGTGGAATTTGCGGGGACAGTGTGCGCCATGGGAATATCCATACCGCTCATTATCAGTGTGTTAAAAATGCTTGGTGAAATAGTGTGAAAAAATTTGTACTGCTGCTGCTGATTCTGCCATTTTTTACTGTCAGCGCCCATGCCGATGAACTTATTGATGAAGCCGCAGAAATTGCGGGGGTGAATGAATTAAATGAGGCATTGCCGGACGATGCGGGGGAGATAAGCGGGAAAATCGATTCCAACGGTAAATATGACTCCAAAGCTGCTCTGGGGAGACTGTGGAATAAAATTGTAAAAAACATTGTTGACGAACTGCGGGACAGCGTAAAAACTGCCGCTGCCCTTGTGGGAATAGGGCTCGTGACATCTCTTGCCGGTACGCTCTGCAGGGATAAAAATATAGCTGGGTACATAAATGCCGCGGCGGTGTGTTCAGGGGCCCTTGTCCTTGTAAACGGGATTAGCAGCATAATCTCCCAGACCTCTGATGCCCTGGAGAGACTGTCGGAGTATTCAAAGGCGGCGCTTCCCGCTGTTTTTACCGCCGCCGCAAGCTGCGGCGCAGCCGTTTCCAGCTCCGCAAAGTACGGCATCGCCTGCATCAGCATAGATTTACTGATGGGCATTGCCCAGAGCGCCGTAATTCCGCTGGCATATGCTTTCCTTGCACTTTCCCTCTCCAACAGCATATTTGAAAGCCCCATGCTGAAATCCTGCCAGCGGCTTACAAAATGGCTGGCCACCACCCTGATGACTGTGTTTATATTTGCTTTCAGTACAATAATTACGGTAAGCGGAATTGTGAGCGGGAGCGCCGACGCCCTTTCGGTAAAGGCGGCAAGGACTGTAATCTCAACTGTTCTGCCGGTAGTCGGAGGAATAATATCTGATGCGGCGTCCTCGGTGCTCCTTGCGGCCTCAGCAATAAAAAACTCGGCGGGGGTGATGAGCCTTATTGCGGTCTGTGCACTGTGCGCGGGGCCTTTTGTGATGCTCTCTGTAAAAATGCTCGTATTCAGGGCGGCGGCAGCTGCCTGTGAGCTTATACCCAATATAAGACTCTCTGCATTTATAAACGATGTGGGGAAAGCACTGAGTATACTTCTTGGCCTACTGGGCTGCTGTGCAATAATGATGTTCATATCATTTATGTCTGCAATAAAGGCGGTGGCATGATGGGGTCAGTGATAAGACAGCTCTGCTTCATATCACTCCTGTGCGGATTTCTTCTGAGCATATGCCCGGAGGGAAATATTAAGCAGATTGCAGGAATATTAAGCTCTGTCATTTTGATTCTGACTGTGCTCACCCCGCTCAAGGCCTTTGATTTTGATATTTATGCAGAAAAGCTTGCCGAATATACCGAAAAGGAAAAGGCGTTGAGTGAAAGAAGCACAGAAATGTCCGAGCGCCTGAACCGTCTGGTCATAGAAAGAGAATATGCAGCATATATTCAGGACAAGGCAGAAGAAAAAGGCATTGAAGTAAAGGAGGCGGAGGTTCAGGTTCAATGGAGCAGTGAGGGCTGCTGGGTACCTTATTCGGCAGAAATATACTCAAATGCGGCAAATCCCCTGAAATATGAGATGATTCAACTGATTGAGGCTGATCTTGGTATTCCGGAAGAAAGGCAGAGATGGTATGGCAGCGAGTGAAGTAAAGGAAAAGCTTTCCAAACTTGAAAAATTTAAGTATCCCTTTATTATCCTTGTCATCGGTCTGGTTCTCATGCTGCTGCCGGGGGGCAGTCCCGAAAGTGACAGCTCTTATGATAAGGACAGTCTCCTGCAGCAGGTTTTGTGCTGTTCGGACGGTGTCGGCAGAGCACAGCTGATAAGCTCCGAAAACGGAGTTGTAATTGTGTGTGAGGGGGCGGAAAATGCCAGGGTGCGCCTCGATATTATCCGCGCAGTCAGTTCATACACAGGCTTCAGCTCAGATAAGATAACAATTTTGAAAATGACAATCTAGCTTTGGAGAGGAGTATGCAGTTAATGAAAAACAAAAAAAGAAATATCACGATGGTGGCGGTTCTCTTATTCGTGTGCGCGGCAGTTGCCCTCAACTGGTCGTATAACAAGCGCTGGGGCAGTCCGGACGCAGAGATGGTTTCGGCAGAGGATGAGGCAATGCAGGAGGCCAACACCGGCTTGAATGCGAGTGCGGAACTGAGGGGAGATGAATATTTCGCAGAGGCAAGGCTGACGAGACAGGTTTCAAGGGACGAGGCGCTTGAGCTTTTGCAGACGGCAGCGACAGCGGAGACTGCATCCCAGGAGACCATAGACAGCGCCATGAATGCTATTTCGGCCATGGCGACCTGTTCGATGCAGGAGGCCCAGATAGAAAATCTGCTGATTGCAAAGGAATTTTCCGACTGCGTGGTGTACATAGGAAATGACGCCATCACGGTTGCGGTACCTGCACCGGATGAGGGCCTGAGTCAGGAGGCTGTGGCCAGAATCACGGATATAATATGCAGCGAGACCGATTACGAGGCGGCACAGCTGAGCATAATCGAGGTAAAATCATGAACAATACCGGCATGCGCTACGAATGCATGCCGGTATTTCTATATTAGTGAATTTTTATATAATGTCTTTATTTTTTATACATTATGTGATAGAATACTCTGAATCTATTTAGGAGGTTGTACCATGGGTGACAATTATATTACATGCCAGGAAGTAAACGGAAGCATAAATATATCTGAGGAAGTAATTGCCAGCATAGTAAGAAATGCAATCACTGAGGTTGAGGGTGTTTCCGGTCTTTCAAATACTTCCGGCTCTGAAATTGCCGAGCTTATTGGAATTAAAAGCCTTGCCAAGGGCGTAAAGGTTCAGTTTATTGATTCGAAAATTGTTATTGACACGATTATTACCGTTTTATACGGATGTAATATTGTAAAAGTCGCAAAGAATGTGCAGGAAAAGGTTTTGGCCGCTGTTCAGGCAACAACAGGTTTTGAGCAGGCCCAGGTCAATGTCCATGTTTCCGGCGTTGCCTTTGACAAATAATCGGCGGAGGATATTGGGATGACCAGAAAGACCGCGAGAGAGATTGCCGTTCAGCTGTGCTTTGCCGCCAGCTCGAGCGGGATTAAGGCCTCCGAGATGATGGAGAATTTTTTCTCTGAGGAGCACTACTCTACCCTTGCCGCCGAGAGCGAGCTTTACAGCGAGTTACCCGGGAAGAGAGAGATGGATTATATCCGCCGGCTTACGGAGCTGCTCACGGAGAACCTCAGCGAGATAGACGGCTATATCGCACGCTATGCAAAGGGCTGGAAGCTTGACAGAATTTCCCGCACTGCCCTTGCGGCGATGCGCTGTGCCGTGTGTGAGATACTCTATATGAAGGATATCCCGGCTGCGGCTTCAATAAATGAGGCTGTTGAGCTGGATAAAAATTACGATCAGCCGGATACTGTTGCCTTTGTCAACGGTGTCCTGGGCGGCTTTATGAGGGGCGAATTCCCGGACGGGGCCGATGTGCAGGATGAGAAGAAAATGGTTGATTCCTCCGCGGATAAAAACGGCCCTGCGGAAGAAAATCCGGAGATATAATAATGGAGAGAATGACGCTCACAGTCACGGAGCTTAACAACAGAATAAAGGAACTTTTTGACTCGGATCCCGGACTACTTGAACTCTGTGTCAGGGGTGAGCTGTCAAACTATAAGATTTATCCCTCGGGCCACCATTATTTTACACTCAAGGACAGCAGCAGCAGTGTACGCTGCGTTATGTTCAGGGGGAATGCCTCCAGACTGAGATTCAGACCAGAGAGCGGCATGGGTGTTACAGCCTTTGGGAGAGTTTCGGTTTACCCAAGAGACGGTGCCTATCAGCTTTACTGCACATCCCTCATGCCGGAGGGCACGGGTGATCTGCAGGTCGCCTTTGAGCAGCTGAAAAAGAAGCTTGATGATGAGGGCCTGTTTTCGTCTGTACACAAGAAACCGCTGCCGCTTTTTCCCGGCAGAATCGGAATAATTACCTCCTCTGCGGGTGCGGCCGTCCATGATATGATAAGGATTCTCGGCCATCGCTGGCCGCTCACGAAGGTTTTGCTGCTGCCGGTGAGGGTGCAGGGTACGGAGGCCCCGGCGGAGATAGCGGGGGCTATACGCTATGCAAACGAGTTTAAGGTTGCCGACATTCTGATAACGGGCCGCGGCGGAGGATCTATTGAGGACCTCTGGGCCTTCAACGACGAGAGGGTTGCAAGGGCAATCTATGCCTCGGAGATCCCAGTGATTTCCGCTGTCGGTCACGAGCCGGATGTAACAATCTCCGACTATGTGGCTGATCTGCGGGCGTCCACTCCGTCAAATGCCGCCGAACTTGCTGTGCCTGACATCAACGAATTCAGGGACAGACTTCAAAATTATGAAATCCGCGCTGGACAGGCCGTGGGTGAAAAGCTCAGCAGCCTGCGTGAAAAATTAAATTCTATTGCCGCAAAGAAAGTAGTTTCCGACCCTGCTGTGAGCTTTGACAACAGGAGAATAGACCTTGACCGCATGAGGGACAGGCTTTCCTCGGCTCAGGAGCAGATTTTGGGCCGTCAGAGAGAGAAGTTTGCAAAATTGTCTGCGGCGCTTGACGCAATGAGTCCGCTGAAGGTCCTGGGCAGGGGATATTCAATTTCTCTGGACAATATGGGACACAGTCTGAAGAGTGTCGGGAATGTTAAAATTGGTGATAAAATTGCGGTGCGGCTCTCCGACGGAACAGTCGGATGCACTGCAGATTCTGTAAATAAAATCAACTGAAAGGAGAGGGTGTCAATTGGGAACTCAAAAGATGAGTTTTGAACAGTCCGTACAGCGTATAGATGAGATTGTAAAGCATCTGGAGGACGGGGATATGCCCCTTGACGAATCACTTTCTTATTTCGAGGAAGGAACAAAGCTGATTGCTCAGTGCAGCAAGATGCTGGATGAGGCAGAACAGAAGGTAGTAAAACTCAGGAAAGGGGCCGACAGGTCTCCGGAAGAGCTGGCATTTGAGGATAATGAATAATATGACACAGGCTGAATATAAAAAATTCATTGATGCAAAGCTCAGTGAATGCTTTGCCGACAGGGAAAAATATCCCCAGAAAGGACTTGCGGAGGCAATGCGCTACAGCCTCCTTGCAGGCGGAAAGCGCATTCGCCCGACCCTGGTGCTTGAATTCTGCAGGGCGGCAGGCGGAGATACTGACAAGGCCGTGGGCGTGGCCTGCGGCATTGAAATGCTCCATACCTACAGCCTGATCCACGATGATCTTCCCTGCATGGATAATGACAATCTCAGGCGGGGCAGACCCACAAACCATGTGGTATTTGGGGAATGCACAGCGACGCTGGCCGGTGATGCCCTTCAGGCAGAGGCTTTCGCCTCCATACTCCATTCTGATTTACCGGCAGAGAGGAAAGCAAAGTGCGCCGAGCTTCTGGCCGATGCGGTGGGTTTTGACGGCATGTGCGGCGGACAGTTCCTTGACATGCTGGGTGAGGGGAAAAATCTCACCGAGCAGGAGCTTACAGATATTAACGGCCGCAAAACCGGGGCGCTGCTGACTGCGGCCTGCCAGATGGGTGTTGCCGCCGCCGGCGGGAATGAGCTTCAGATGACGGCTGCCGGCCACTACGGTTCGGCCATAGGCATGGCTTTCCAGATTGAGGATGACATGCTGGATGTACTCAGTACCGCAGAAGAACTGGGCAAGCCTATCGGCTCAGACTCTCAGGAGAATAAGAATACATATATGGCGCTCCTGGGTGAGGAGGGCTGCCGTAAAACAGTTAAAGAACTCACTGAATTTGCCAAGGGCGTCCTTAAAGAGGCCTTCGATGACTGCGATTTTCTCTGCAATCTGGCAGATTCTCTTGCGAGCCGCAAAAATTAAAAAAACAGGTGTTTCTTGTGAGTATTATAGAGAGAATAAATTCATCATATGATATAAAAAAACTTGACAGCAGTGAGCTGGAGCCTTTATGCGGGGAAATCAGGCAGTTTTTAATAGACAATATTTCCAATACCGGCGGGCATCTCGCCTCAAATCTGGGCACTGTTGAGCTGACAGTGGCGCTTCACAGAGTTTATGACAGTTCTGTGGACAGAATCGTTTTTGATGTGGGCCATCAGAGCTATACCCATAAAATAATAACAGGCAGAAGGGACCAGTTCCCGACTCTCAGGCAGCACGGCGGCCTTTCCGGTTTTCCGAAGCCTTATGAGAGTGATGATGACGCCTTCATTGCAGGTCACTCCTCCACTTCAATTTCGGTGGCCACCGGAATGGCCAGAGCCAGAAAAATCACGGGACAGGAATATAATGTGGTCGCTGTTATCGGCGACGGGGCCATGACGGGCGGCCTTGCCTATGAGGGCCTGGAGGATGCTGCGCTTGACGGCGAGCCTATGGTTATCGTTCTGAACGACAACTCCATGTCTATCAGTCCCAATGTCGGCGCCATGTCACATCTTTTCAACTCAATGCGCTGTCACGCAGGATATGTTAATTTTAAGCGCTGGTACAGGTCTGTATTTAAGAAGGTACCGGCCTTGTATAATTTTAACCACAGAATTAAAGAGTGGCTTAAATCCTGGCTCCTTGCCAGCAATCCCTTCAGCCAGATGGGATATGAGTATCTCGGCCCTGTAGACGGCCATAATGTCAATAAGCTGGTGACGGCTCTTTCCCTTGCAAAGGACATGAGCGAGCCCACTATTGTACATGTGGTGACCAAAAAGGGCAAAGGCTGCAAATATGCGGAGGAGCATCCGGATAAATATCACGGTGTAGGACCTTTTGATCCTGTCACCGGCGAAATAAAGCATTCCGGGGAGAACTTCTCCCACAGATTCGGGCAGTACATATGCGAGTTTGCCGAGAGAGACGACAAGATAATTGCCATTACGGCGGCGATGTGTGACGGTACCGGCCTGAGTGACTTTGCAGAAAAATTTCCGGAACGGTTCGTTGATACCGGAATCGCAGAAGCTCACGCCACCGCCATGGCAGGAGGAATGGCAAAGCAGGGGGTTCTGCCGGTTTTCGCCGTCTATTCAAGCTTTCTCCAGCGCGCCTATGATATGCTGATCCATGATATATCGCTGCAGCATCTGCACGCAGTTTTCTGCGTCGACAGGGCAGGTCTTGTGGGCAGCGACGGAGAAACTCACCACGGCCTTTTTGATGTCAACTATCTGTCCTCAGTACCGGGCATGACTATTTTCTGCCCTGCAAGCTTTAATGAATTTCACGACATGCTTGAATATGCACTCTTCAAAATGAATGGCCCCGCTGCCGTCAGGTATCCCAGAGGCGATGAGGGCGAGTATAAGGGTTCATGCGTTGAAAAGGAATCTCTCATTAAAGAGGGGACCGATCTGACCATTGTCTGCTACGGTACAATGATAAATGAGGTTCTCAAAGCGGAAAGAATTCTGAAAGCCTCCGGAATAAATGCAGAGATTATAAAGCTGGGCCTTGTTAAACCGAATGATTTTTCCCTTACGATGAAATCCCTTAAAAAGACGGGAAAGCTGCTCGCCCCGGAGGAGGTCTGTGCCGCAGGCTGTGTCGGCAGACAGATTCTGGCCGCCGCCTGTGAAAACGGTCTGAAGCTTGATAAATCTGTCCTGATGAATCTTGGGGAGGGCATTGTCCCTCAGGGCTCTGTGCCTGAACTTTTAAAGGACTACGGTCTGGACGGCGATGGCATATCGGCTTCAGCACTAAAAATTTGCGGGAGATAATTTCTAAGCAGTAATGAAGAAAATCAGATTAGATCAGTTTGTATATGAGCTGGGACTCACGGAGAGCCTTGAGAGGGCCAAAACCACAATAATGAGCGGCCTTGTCTTTGTGAACGGGCAGAGGGCCGATAAACCCGGTATGCAATTCCCGAGAGACGCAAAAGTGGAGATACACGATACGTCTCTGCCATTTGTCAGCCGCGGAGGATTTAAGCTGGACAAGGCGCTGAAGGTATTTCCCGTCGATCCTGCGGGCAAGCTCTGTATTGACTGCGGGGCGTCAACCGGCGGCTTTACTGATGTACTTCTGCAGCACGGCGCTGAGAAGGTCTACTCGGTGGATGTGGGCTACGGCCAGCTCGCCTGGAAGCTCCGCAACGATAAAAGGGTTGTAAATCTTGAGAGGACAAACCTCAGATATATTACAGAGGAACAGGTCCCCGATACTCTTGACCTTGCCGTGATGGATGTCTCCTTTATATCGATAAAACTTGTCCTGCCGGCGATTAAAAAGCTTTTAAAGGAAAATGCCGATATTATATGCCTGATAAAGCCTCAGTTTGAGGCCGACAGAGAGTCGGTGGGAGAGAAGGGCGTTGTCAGGGACAGAGCTGTGCATGAGGAGGTCGTGAAGGGTATACTTGATTTTGCTCCCTCTGCTGGTCTCACTGTGCTTGGGCTTGATTTTTCTCCGATAAAAGGACCTGAGGGCAATATTGAATATATTTGCTATATGAAAAATGCAGTTTTACCGCCGGCCGATATTGACGTAGCGGCGGTTGTCAGTGCTTCCCACGCTGCTTTGTGAGGTAAACTTTTATGATTGCTGTTTGTCCAAATCCTTTCAGGGATATTGGCCTTGATGTTACACGAAAGACAATTTCTATTTTGACTGATGCCGGATATGATACGGCTGTCTGCCCCGTTTTCTCCGAAAATAATCAGGAGGTCCTGCCGGGAGACTTAGAATACAGGCTCCTTGATGATGTCGCGGCGAGCTGTACCCTAATAATCGTGATAGGCGGTGACGGCACGATCCTGCATGTCGCAAGGACGGCGGATGCAAATAATGTGCCGCTTTTGGGTGTGAACCTGGGCACAAAGGGATTTATGTCTGTCCTGGAAACCGGAGACCTGCCCCTGATATTAAAGGCCGCCAAAAATGAGGTGACCATCAGCCGACGTATGAAGCTGGATGCGGCCCTTATCAGAGATGGGAAAACAATTTACACAGACTGTGCCCTGAATGACGCCGTGGTTCACGGTTACGGGGACTGTGTGAAGCTCACAGTCTGGTGCAACGAAGAGAGGATCAAAAAATTCTCCGGTGACGGAGTGATAATAGCAAGCCCCACAGGTTCTACAGGATATTCGCTCTCGGCCGGAGGACCTATTGTGGAGCCAAATGCGGAAAATATTATTGTGAGTCCTATATGCGCCCATGCCATGGGTTCAAGGTGCTTTGTTCTCAGCCCTGAGAGGACAATAAAAGTCAAGACTGAGAAGCTTCACGGCAGAAGGGCCTATCTGTCAATAGACGGCAGTTCTGTATTTGATTTGGAAAATGAGGACATTCTTATTGTGAAACGTTCCGCCCAGTGTACTCAGATGGTGGATTTTGGACTGAAAAGCTTTTATGATACAACTTATGAAAAGCTAATTTGACGGTTTGGAGGTCAATGGATGAAACCCAGCAGACAAAATGTTATTCTGGAGATTATAGCACAGCAGAACATTGAGACACAGAATCAGCTCCTTGACGCCCTTGCAGAACGGGGGATTAAGAGCACGCAGGCCACGCTGTCCAGGGACATCAAGGACATGCGGCTTGTAAAGGAACTCGGTTCGGACGGCAATTATCGCTATGTTGCACCGGTAAAGGTTGAAAATGAGGATTTGAATCCGAGTCTTAAGACCATTTTCAGAGAGAGCCTCGTCTCCTACGATATTGCTCAGAATCTCCTGGTTTTAAAGACCCTGCCGGGACTTGCTCCCGCCTGTTGTTCGGCGATTGATAATATGAGCATTGACGGCCTTGTCGGGACTCTGGCCGGAGATGACACCGCATTCCTTGCAATGCGGGACAATGAATTTGCACTTAAGCTCTATCATGAGATAGAAGTTTTATTTTAATTGTTTTTAGGAGCTTGCCATATGCTTAATGAACTTCACATTGAGAATATAGCTGTGATTGAAAAGGCAGATGTAAGTTTTTCACCCGGCCTGAATATGCTGACAGGCGAAACCGGCGCAGGTAAATCTATAATTATAGATTCAATAGCTGCAGTTCTGGGAGAAAGAGTCAGCAGGGATCTGGTCAGGCACGGAGCTGAGAAAGGGCTTGTCACGGCCGTTTTTGATGCCTCCGGCAGTGAAAAATGGTTTAAAGACAACGGCATAGATGCAGAGGATGAACTTATTATCCAGCGGCGTATCAGTGCCGACGGCAAAAGCAGCTGCCGTGTTTGCGGGACTCCGGTCACGGCAGGGCAGCTGAGGGAACTCGCTGCCGGTCTTGTGGATATACACGGCCAGAATGACGGGCGCCAGCTTATGGATGAGCACAGGCACATGGCCTATCTTGACAGCTTTGGCCGCCTTTCTGCCGATGTGGGAAAATACAGGGCTGAGTATGATAAATACTGCAGCATAAAAAATGAGATGGATTCTCTTTCAATGGATGAAATCGAGAAGGCCCGTCTTAGCGAGAGCCTGCAGTATCAGATTGCGGAGCTGGAACGAGCTGATATAAAGGAAGGAGAGCTTGACAGCCTGTCTTCAAGGCGGGATATTCTGAGAAATGCCGAAAAACTGACTGAGGCGCTGAATACAGCCTTTGATTCTCTTTACGGCGGTGATGAAAACGCAGTTTCCCTGGCTCAGAATGCAGCCTATTATACAGACAGGGCCGCGGCAATTACTCCGGAGCTTGAATCTGCTGCCTCCGGTATAAACGAAGCTGTTCTGGCGCTTTCCGATGCGGCGGAGACCCTGAGAGATTTTAAAGACAGTCTTGATTTTTCTCCCGAGGAGTACGATAATCTTGAGAGCAGAATTTCTCTTTTAAATAAGCTTGAGAGAAAATACGGCAGAGATGAGGCCGGGCTCCTTGAACATCTTGAAAAATGCAGAGAAAAGCTCGATGAAATAGAATATTCGGACGACAGAATTAAAAAGCTGGAAAAAGAACTTGATAAACAGAGGGGTATCTGCTCAGAGGCTGCAAAAAAGCTGAGCTCTGTCAGAAAAGCCAAAGCCAGGGAGCTGGAAACACGCATCGAAAAGGAATTAAAGGAGCTCAATATGCCCTCGGTCCGCTTTGCCGTGGAATTTGTGCCTCTTGAAAATGAACTCGGCTTCGATTCAAATGGCGCAGATAAAATCCGTTTCATAATGTCTGCAAACGCAGGAGAAGAGCTTGGGAGAATCAGCAAAATTGCCTCCGGCGGTGAACTCAGCCGTATAATGCTCGCAATGAAGAATGTATTTGCTGAGAATGATCCAGTGGAAACCCTTGTTTTCGATGAGATAGATACAGGTGTCTCCGGCATCGCGGCTCAGAGAGTCGCAGAAAAGCTTTACTGTGTTTCAAAGGGAAAGCAGGTCATGTGTGTTACCCATCTGCCCCAGCTTGCGGCTATGGCCGACAGTCACTATCTCATATCCAAAGAGGAGCGCGGCGGGCGCACATATACAGAGATACAGGAGCTCTCCGATGAGGGGCGCTGCAGGGAGCTTGCCCGTCTACACGGGGGAGATTTTATTACTGATACAACTCTCGCCGGTGCAAGAGAACAGCTGGCGGCAGCAGAAGAGTTTAAACATAGCGTCTAAAAATGTATGGGAGTTTATTATGGGTGTAAAGACTGAGTCCGCGAGACTCCATGACTGCGGTTTTAACTGCGCACAGAGCGTTCTGTGTTCCAACAGGGAATACACGGGTATTGATGACAGTAAAGCCCTTGCGCTGGCCGGAGGGTTCGGAGGCGGAGTGCGCTGCGGTGAGATCTGCGGTGCGCTGAGCGGCGCTGTTATGGCGGTGGGATGTGCAAATCCGTATAATGATGCAGAGGACACCGAAGCAAAAGAGAAGATTGCGGAGCTCGCGGTCAGATGTACCAGCGAATTTAAAGAAAAGTTTAACAATGTCAGATGTCAGGACCTTAAAAATGCCGGCCACAGCTGTGATGAACTGATAACGTATGCAGCTGAGATGGCTGAGAAAATTATTCAGGAAAACAAATAATATTATATAATGGGAGAATAAAATGGGTATTTATGAAGAACTGGTTGCCCGCGGCCTGATTGCCCAGGTGACAAATGAAGAAGAAATCAGAAAAATGATCAACAACGGCGAGGCCACATTCTACATTGGCTTCGATCCTACTGCCGATTCCCTGCATGTGGGACATTTTATGGCTCTCTGCCTTATGAAGAGACTTCAGATGGCAGGGAATAAGCCGATTGCCCTCCTTGGCGGCGGCACAGGCCATATTGGTGATCCCTCCGGCAGAACTGACATGCGCAGTATGATGACAAAAGAGACTATCGACCACAACTGTGCCTGCTTTAAAAAGCAGATGGAGCGCTTCATTGAATTCGGTGAGGGTAAGGCCAGAATGGTCAACAACGCCGACTGGCTGCTGAATCTGAATTATATTGATTTCCTCAGGGAAGTCGGCAGCTGCTTCTCCGTAAATAATATGCTCCGTGCAGAGTGCTATAAACAGCGCATGGAAAAAGGACTCAGTTTCCTTGAATTCAACTACATGGTCATGCAGAGCTATGACTTCTACTATCTTTTCAAGAATTACGGCTGCAATATGCAGTTCGGCGGCAACGACCAGTGGAGCAACATGCTGGGCGGAACCGAACTTATCCGCAGAAAGCTGGGCAAGGATGCCCATGCAATGACAATTACTCTTCTCCTCAATTCCGAGGGAAAGAAGATGGGCAAGACTTCCTCCGGCGCGGTGTGGCTTGACCCCAATAAGACCAGCCCCTATGAATTCTACCAGTACTGGCGCAATGTGGAGGATGCAGATGTCCTCAGGTGCATCCGTATGCTCACATTCCTCCCCCTGGAGCAGATAGATGAGATGGATAAATGGGAGGGCAGTCAGCTCAACAAGGCAAAAGAAATACTTGCTTACGAGCTCACCTCTCTTGTACACGGCGAGGAGGAGGCACAAAAGGCGGAGCGCGCCTCAAAGGCTCTCTTTATGGGCAGCGGTGAGGCAGAGAATATGCCCACTACCGAACTTTATGAGGACGACCTCACAGATGAGGCCGCCGACATAATGACTCTGCTTGTTAAGAGCGGTCTCTGCAAATCCAAATCGGATGCCCGCCGCAATATTCAGCAGGGCGGAGTCAGTGTTGATGATGAAAAAATAAGCGATATTGATAAATCCTATTCTGCAGATCAGCTGAGGAAGGGAATTATTGTCAGACGCGGCAAAAAGAATTACAATAAAATCATCCTAAAATAAAAGCAAGAAAACAATCAAAGCTGTAAAAAGCCCCGGCTGTCTCAAATGACAGCCGGGGCTGAGTTATCTGCATTATTATTCCGGAAGCTTGCAGACATCAATCCATTCAACAGCATTGGAATATTTGTAGAGTTCATCCAGATTCAACTCTATTGCACTGTTTCCGCTGCCCACAGCAGGGAACACGGTTTTGAAGCGCCGGAGGCTTTCATCCAGATAGACGGGGATGCCCTCGTTTATTCCAAATGGGCAGACACCTCCCACAGGATGTCCCACCATCTCCAGAACCTCGTCAGGAGAGAGCATTTTGGCTTTCAAATGGAACTTCGCCTTATATTTGTGGTTGTCAATTCTTGCATCACCGGCAGTCAGAATGAGCATGCAGCCCTCTTCAGTCTTGAATGACAGAGTTTTTGCTATTCTTGCGCCCTCCACACCCAGTGCCTGTGCGGCAAGCTCCACGGTGGCGGAGGATTCATCAAGCTCCATGACTCTCTCTTCCATTCCGAACTGACGGAAATATGCGCGGCCTTTCTCAATAGACATTCCAAACTCCAATTTCCCGCTCGATTCAAGCGATTATATTTATTTACGGCTGACATGGAATGCCGCCGTCATTTTATCCTGTTATATACCATATACCGGCAGCCCATAAAAAGACTACCGGTATATAAATCATCCTGTTTCAGATCAGAATATTATCAGGCAAAGTATTCGGGTCCGTAAACTCCTGTGGCATTGGCAAAGTAACGCTCCAGAGAAGTCAGGGAGTTGATATACTTCCTCACGCTTTCGTTATAGCCCGAATTTGCAATTCTCTTTTCTGCTTCGCGTATTATGAGTATCTGGCTGTCAATTTCGGCCTTATCAGCGTCACTGATATCAGTTTCTTTCAGTTTTATGAGCAGATCATCTATATCCTCACCCAGCTTGGTGTAGCAATAATGCATGTATGAGACATCGTCATCTATGGTTGTTAGCCCGTAATTAAGATATTCGCACTGGTCGTAGGCTTCCTCAGTGTCGATTCCACAGAGCTTTGCAATGGATATTATCTCACTTGAAGCAGCATAAATCTCTCTAAGCTGGCTGTATATGCTCTCCTGTAGCTCCCCGTCAACATAGACGCCGTTTACAAAGCCTTCGGTCACCTCGTTCTGACGCTTTTCCAGCCTCATATTGACAGAAAGAAACGTAGTGAAGAGAATAAGAATAATCGACAGTATGACGGCTACTGCCCGCCTTTTAAAAAATTTCATAAGCTTCTCCTACTCAGTACTGGGACTCTTGTCAGCCCTTCATCTCCAAAAGCTTGTTCTTAAGCTCTCCTTCAATTTTACTCAACTCGGCTTCTGCCTGAGCACGGCCGACCCTGCCCGCATCCTGAATCTGGCGGACTTCATCAAGGGTGGCAATGAGCTCCTGATTGGTTTTCTTCAGAGTCTCCATGTCCACAATACCCCGCTCAGCCTCCTTGGCAATGCCTACACTGCCCTGATGCAGCGCCTGGGCATTCTGCATAAGGAGAGAGTTCGTTGTGTCTGTGACATCACGCTGTGCCTTCATGGCCTGCTCCGAATGGTACATTGAGAGGGCCAGGACCATCTGATTCTTCCAGAGAGGGATGGTATTAACAATAGATGTACGGATTTTTTCTGCCATGAGGCCGTCGTTGTTCTGGACAAGACGGATTTGAGGAGCCATCTGAACCGATATCTGACGTGTGAGCTCCAGGTCATGAATCTTCTTCTCAAAGCGGCCGATCATATTTGCAAAATCGTTTGCCGCCTGTGCATCCTCAGGAAGGCCGCTTGCCTTTGCCTGGGCTATACGCTCGGGCAGCTCGACATTGCGCAGCTGCTCAATTTTGAGCTTTCCTGCGAGGATATACATGGTCAGCTCTTTCATGTATTCCTGATTTTTCTCATACATTTTGTCCATCATGCTGATGTCCTTCATGAGAACAACCTCATGCTTTTCAAGAGCTTCTATAATCTTGTCCACATTCACCTCGGCCTTGCTGAACTGGGCCTTAAGCGAAGCAATACTGTGCTCGGTCTTTTTGAACAGCCCGAGAAAGCCCTTCTTTTCAGATACATCAAAATCAAGACCGTTGAGCTCCACCACAAGATCGCCGAGCATGTCGCCGACCTGTCCCAGATCCTTGGTGCGGATTGTAGCCAGGGCAGAATCAGAAAACTCAGAAATGTTCTTCTGTGCGCTGCTCCCGTAGTTCATCACCTGTTCGGTGTTCATGATATCTATTTTTTCTGAAAACTGCTGCACTGCCGCCTGTTCGGCAGGGGAGAGCTTACTCATTTCCGGTTTTTCAACTTTTACTTCAACTTCTTCGGTCTCTTCGGGAGCCGGAGCGGCCTGAACCTGTGCGGCCTGATCGGCATTGGGTTCCAGAGTAAGGCTGGGGATGTAGCTATTCTCCTCGTTCATTTAATTAGTCCTTTCTTCTGATTGTTGGTCTATGTTGAAATCCTTGTCACCGGAGAGCCCCTCTCTGGCGAGCATAGTATTCATTACCTCTATATCAGTCTCAATATCCAGCGCCTGATTTGCAAAAAGTGAATCCAGACGTTTTTTGTATGCCTCAATGGCTGAATCCAGCATTTCATCAATACTCTTCATGCTCTTGTCAAGGTTTTCTCCCTCGATGCCCTGGGAGCTCATCCTGTCGTAGGCGTTCAGCAGCTTAATCGTGGTAGGCAGATAAAAATTGAAAAACTTTTTAATCTGCGGGATATCAGAGGGATCGTTTATGGCATCCTGAGCAATTTTATCGGTTATCCGCATTATCTCATTGATTTTTGCCCTGATGTCCGGCTCTTCTATTGACTTGTACAGCCGCCCCATCTCACTGAGCGCTTTGTTGCTCTCGTCTATGATGGGATCAATTTCCGGCCCGTAGCTCTTTTTCACGGGCTTTTCCTCAACCTTAGGCTTCTCTGCTTTAATCTGCCTGGCCGGCTTTTTGACTTTTTTTCTCTTAACGCCGCATTTTGCAAGATAGGCGGCGAAAGCGGAGACAACCAAATCAAGAATAAGTGCCCACAGTTTATAGAGGGGTAAGATTAAGGCCAGCACTGACCAGGTAATCGCAAAGGTGTATATAGGAGCAACACTAACAGATTTCTTTTTTCTGGCAGACAAGGCACTACCCTCCCAAATAAATTCTTATAGATACTTCATTTTATATCTAAATAATGTTGCCGTCAAGAGTATTGCAAATCAAATAAGTTTTGTAGTATAATAGCATGAAGGAAAATGGAAACTTGTAATCTGAAAGGGAAAATACATGACTAAAATAGCTCCGTCAATTTTATCTGCAGATTTTGCATGCCTGGGCGCAGAGATTGCCGAGGTCAGGAAAGCCGGTGCTGATTATCTGCATGTTGACGTTATGGACGGACTTTTTGTGCCCAATATCAGTATAGGTATCCCTGTGGTAAAATCCATCCGAAGAGCTACCGATATGTTTCTGGATGTGCATCTTATGATAGAGAAACCCGTCCGGTATGCCGAACGCTTTTGCGAGGCCGGCGCGGACCTTGTCAATGTGCACCTTGAGGCCAACTCTGAGGATGAAATAATTTCTGCCCTGAGGCTGATAAAGAAATGCGGCAAAAAGGCCGGCATTACCATTAAGCCAGGGACTGCGGCGGAGGCGGTTCTCCCATTTTTGGACCTTGCGGATCTGGTGCTGGTTATGACTGTGGAACCAGGCTTCGGTGGACAGAGCTTCATGTATGATCAGCTTGAAAAAATAGAAAAGGTACGGGGCTTTATTGACAGGCTTAAACCTGAATGTGAGCTTGAGGCTGACGGCGGCATTGATGCCTCCACTGCCGCACTTGCGGTGAAGGCCGGCTGCAATGTACTTGTGGCAGGCAGTGCCGTGTTCGGCAAATCTGACAGAACGGCTGCCATAGCCGCAATAAGAAACAGCATATAAGAGATTAAATTTTAGAATCACGGAGTAGTATAGATATGTCATTTTTTCCCGCGTCACTGGAAAACCTTATAGATAAATTTGCTTCACTTCCCGGAATAGGAAAGAAATCTGCCCAGCGGCTGGCATTCTACCTCTTGGCTCAGCCCGATGAGGATGCCAAAGCTTTTGCAGATGCAATTATAAATGCGAAGACCAATGTCCACTGCTGCAAAATCTGTCAGAATCTGACTGAGGGTGAAGTCTGCCGTATATGTTCAAGTGACAGACGGGATAAGACCACCATCTGCGTTGTGTCTGAACCCAGAGATGTGTTGAGCATAGAGCGGGGCAGGGAGTATAACGGCTGCTATCATGTCCTCCACGGTGTACTCTCACCCATGAATCACATCGGCCCCGACGACATAAGAATTAAAGAGCTTTTGGTGCGTGTTGCAGACTCCGATGTGCAGGAGGTTATTATGGCCACCAACCCCGACACCGAGGGGGAGGCAACTGCAATGTATATTTCCAGACTTCTGAAACCCTTTGACATCAAGGTTACGAGGCTGGCTTACGGCATTCCTGTGGGCTCAAATCTTGAGTTTGCGGATGATGCGACTTTAAACAGAGCCCTGGAAGGGCGTACCGAAATATAATTCCAATTTGTGAACACAGGCATTTCATACTAAAAATGCCTTTAAACGGTTATACTAACAGCATACATAATTGAGGCAGATTCAGCTGCCTCAGGTTTTGCGTTCAAAAATTAAGATAGGAGAGATTTATGATTCCAAAATTAAAAATAATTCCCCTGGGCGGCCTTGGGGAGATTGGCAAGAATATGACTGCCATAGAATTCGGCAGTGACATCATAGTTGTTGACTGCGGCATGGGCTTCCCGGATGAAGACATGTACGGTATTGACATTGTGTTGCCGGACATAAGCTATTTAAAATCAAATGCAAATAAGATCCGCGGCATGATACTGACCCACGGCCATGAAGACCATATCGGTGCGGTTCCCTATGTCCTGAAGGAGCTGGATGTGCCTATCTATACAACTCCTCTCACTGCGGCTCTCATTGAGCTGAAGCTGGAGGAACACGATCTCCTCTATAACACCCAGATCTTCACTAAAAAGACCGGCTCTGTTTTCCGGCTCGGCTGCTTTACGATAGAGTTTATTCATGTAAACCACAGTATACCCGATTCCATAGCCCTGGCCATAACCACGCCTATCGGCACGATCATCCATACCGGAGACTTTAAATTTGATATCACACCTATTTCAGGCGGGATGATAGACCTTGTCCGCCTGGGTGAGCTGGGCAATCAGGGCGTGCTGGCCCTTATGAGCGACTCTACCAACGTGGAGAAGCCCGGACACTCTGTCTCAGAGCGGAAGGTGGGCGAGGGCTTTGACAAGCTCTTTAAGGGCTGCGACAAGCGTATTATAATTACCACCTTTGCCTCCAATGTCCACAGGCTGCAGCAGATTGTTGATGTTGCGGCCAAGTACGGGCGCAAGGTCAGCATTACAGGCCGCAGCATGGAAAATATACTTCGGGTTGCCTCTGTTCTCAACTATGTAAAAATACCGGACAATGTGCTTGTGGACATAGAAAAAGTCAATAAGCTTCCGAAGAATAAGACAGTCATAATCTCTACCGGCAGCCAGGGTGAGGCCATGTCTGCCCTCTATCGCATGGCATTCTCCGAACACAAGCAGATAAATGTGGACGCTGGCGACAGAATTATAATTTCCGCCTCCGCAATACCCGGAAATGAGACAACGATAAGCCGAGTGATAGATGAGCTCTTCCACAAGGGCGCAGAGGTCATATACGACAGGAATACGGATCTTCACGTCTCCGGACACGCGCCTCAGGAGGATCAGAAGATGATGCTGGCCCTTGTTAAGCCCAAGTATTTTATTCCTGTCCACGGTGAATACAGAATGCTTGTAAAGCACGGCCAGCTGGGCGAGATGATGGGGATTCCCTCTAAAAATATTGTCATCGCTGAGAACGGCAGTGTAATTGAGATAACAAAGAAGAATATTAAATGTGAGAAGTCCGTCACTGCCGGCGCCGTGCTGGTGGACGGCAGCGGAGTGGGTGAGGTCGGCAGCGTCGTTATGCGCGACAGACACCGCCTGGCAGATGACGGCATGGTTGTGATAGTTATGCCGTATTCCTCCACGGAGCATAAAATGGCCTCAGAGCCTGAGATAGTCACGAGGGGCTTTATATATGTAAAGGAGGCCGAAAGCCTCATAGAGGAGCTTAAGCGGGTTACATTCGAATCTGTGGAGGCCTGCGAGGCTCAGAATATTTATGACTATACGACAATAAAATCCAAAGTTAAGAACAATATTTCAGGTTACCTCTACAAAACGACGGGACGCAATCCCATGATCCTGCCCGTTATTTCAGAGGTATAAGAGAGATGAATATTCAGATTTTCGGGAAGGCAAAATGCTTTGATACGAAAAAGGCGGAGCGCTATTTTAAAGAGCGCAGAATAAAGTACCAGTACGTCGATGTCATAAAATACGGGATGAGCATGGGCGAATTGAAATCTGTGAAAAATTCAGTCGGACTTGAGGCCATGCTCAACGCTGACGATGAGGATTATCCTCTGGTGCAGTATCTTGCTTCCGATGAGGCGAAACTTGAAAAGCTGTATGAAGAACCATTCCTCATAAAAACTCCCATTGTCCGGAACGGGAAACAGGCAACCGTGGGCTACTGTCCGGACACATGGAAGGGATGGAGCTGACTTCTGCGATGCGGGAAAAATTATGTGACGGAATATGAATAATTAAAATGCCTCTGATACGGTTTATTCGTACCGGAGGCATTGCTGTGTGCAGTTTTAGCTAAAAAACAAGCGGCACAGCATTTAAACTGCACCGCTTAGACTCATCATTTGGAAACTTTATAAAAATTCAAGCTGCTTTTGATTGCTGCTCACATAGATAAACAATCAAATGAGATTGAGAACCAGAGTGAGAATAACAAAAGCAAGGGCAAACCACTTGGTCATTTTCGCAAGCTTTGCATCCAGAGTCTTTGCCTTGCCCTTAGAGAGGAAGGTATCTGCGCCGCCGGAAATAGCACCGGAAAGGCCGGCACTCTTGCCGCTCTGCATGAGCACGATGACGGTTACAGCAAGACCGGAAATGACCTGAAGTATTGTAAAAATAATGGTGAGAGTTGACATTTATTTCAATCCTTTCGACTTTGTACAAAATTACAGCTTATTGAGTATATCATATGGCGCAGCACAATTCAAGTGCTTTTTTGAGATAAGTCATTTAATTTAGAGAGCTTACAACTTTTTCCCCCCGCAGAGTGTGACAGGCGGCTTTATTTTATCTACATGATAAAAAGTATAAAAGAGCAAGTGAGGCAATTGAAAGCAGTGTAATTAAAGAATATGTCTGCTGCGGAAAATTTACATGAGAAAACCTTAAAACTTTTTGAATTTTAGGCAAAATACGATATTAGCATATTTCATCATAAGGAATTTGCAGTATAATATAACCGTAGACGGTGTACCGCCGGTACAGGATGGCAAACATAATTCCGCTCAGGAATTTATAAATAAACATAATAATATATAATTATTCGGAGGTCGGCAAGGTATGGCTGAACAGGAATACAACGGCACAGCTATGTCAAATGATAAATCGAAGTATATTGCCCTTCAACTGGCAGAAATTTTTGGGAAGGAGAATCTCTCGAATCTGGAGACCGATATAGAGAATGCGGGAAAGCTGATGAGCTGTTATCGCTGCGCAATTCTTGAGGTTGAAACAAAATTCAAGGTTTTGAATGAACAATTTTCCGGGGCGCATGAGAACAACCCTATAGAAAATATAAAATCCAGAGTCAAGTCTGCCAGAAGCATAAGAGAAAAGCTTATGCGGAAGCATCTGCCCCTGACTTTGAAATCCATGGAGGATAATCTCTATGATATTGCAGGTGTGCGGGTGATATGTTCTTTTGTCGATGATATTTACATGCTGGCAAACTGTTTTGCAAATCAGGACGACATCAGAGTTATTGCAATCAAAGATTACATAAAGAAACCCAAAGAAAACGGATACAGAAGCCTGCACCTGATTGTGGAAGTTCCCATATTCCTTCAGAACGAAAAGAAGCTGATGAAGGTGGAAGTACAGCTCCGCACAATAGCCATGGAATTCTGGGCGAATTTGGAGCACAAGCTCCGCTATAAGAAAGATTTGTCTCAGGACCTGCTGGACTGCATCTCTTCGGATTTGTATGAATGTGCCGAGCTCAGTGCAGTGCTGGACAGCAAAATGCAGGCCATTAGAGAATCACTGGAGACTAAATGCCAGAAAAAGGAATAAATATATTATCTAATTACCATGAAATGTAAAATAAGCCCCTGCACCATAAGGTGCAGGGGCTTATTTTATGGTTTTGGTTTTATTACAGGGTATATTTAAATCGCTATTATCTTAGAATACCGGATTTTTACGCCAAAATGTTAGGAAATGACAATTTGACATGGATTTTACAATAATCTGATTTTCCATTTTACATTGTTTTCTTAAAATGTGACTGTACTCAGCTGAGAGTACAAAAATTAAGATGATAAAGGAGAATACAATATGAGAAAAAGACTGTCGGTTTTATTTGCAGCAGTTTTGGCAGTTTCACTTCTTGAAGGCTGCGGCAGCTCTGCTCAGGAGAAAGCTCCCGCGGGGAAGCTTTCAGGTTCTGTTGCTACAGACGGCTCCACCTCCATGGCGAAGGTGATCGGCGCTCTGGGTGAGTCATTTACAAACGAAAATCCCGATGTGGTTTTTACCTACAATCCCACCGGCTCGGGCTCCGGCATCACAGCAGTCTCAGAAGGCCGCTGCGATATTGGCCTTGCCAGCAGGGCACTTAAGGACAGCGAAAAGGAGTCCGGACTAAGCGAGAGGGTACTTGCCTACGACGGCATTGCAATTATAGTTCACCCTGACAATCCGGTCTCCGGTCTCAGCCTTGGGCAGATTGCGGATATATATACGGGAAAAATCAGCAGCTGGAAGGACCTGGGGGGTGATGACGGGGAAATCGTTGTGATAGGCAGAGAGGCCGGCAGCGGTACAAGGGACGGCTTTGAATCCATAACAGGGACAAAAGACGGATGCAAATACAGACAGGAACTCACTTCGACCGGAGACGTGATAACCACGGTTTCCAAGAACACGGGGGCAATCGGATATGCGTCTCTCTCCGCAGTAAAAGAAAGCGTCAAAGCCCTGAAGGTAGACGGAATCGAACCCAACGAAAAAACCGTTCAGGACGGCAGCTACAGTGTACAGCGGCCCTTCATGCTGATAACTAAAACAGGGCAGGAGCTGAGTCCGGTTTCGAAGGTTTTCTTTGACTATATAACCTCCCCGGAGGTAAACGATATTATCGCCAAAGCCGGGGTTGTAAGTGCAAACTGAGGAGAACTTTTGCGGCGGCTCCTCAACAGGGGAAGCCGCCGCAGCTTTTATCCTGAAAGGAGTAAGCATGCACAACAGAAAAGAGACCGCAGAGCGATGCATACAGGGAATATTTCTCCTTTTGGGACTTGTAACGGTTGCCTGTGTCCTGCTTATTTCAGTGTTCCTTATATTGTCAGGCCTGCCTGCAATAAGAGAGATAGGCCTCTCTGATTTTCTCTTCGGCAGAGTCTGGGCCCCCACACGTTCAGATCCGGCCTACGGAATTCTCCCGTTTATCCTCACGAGTATATACGGGACGGCAGGTGCAATAATCCTCGGGGTGCCGCTGGGATTTTTTACAGCAGTATTTCTCTCAAAAGCGGCCCCCAAAAAGCTCCGTGCAGTCATGGAACCGGCTGTAAATCTGCTGGCAGGCATACCTTCCGTTGTATACGGCTTAGTGGGTATGATGGTTTTAATACCTGCAATAAAAAATATTTTTGATATTCCGGACGGCGCTGGGCTTCTGGCCGCAATTATTGTCCTTGCGGTTATGATTTTGCCCTCAATTGTGAAAGTCTCGCTGACGGCTCTGGACGCGGTGCCGCCGGAGTATGAGGATGCCTCTCTCGCCCTTGGTGCAAGTCCCACGGAGACATATTTCAAAGTTTCTGTCCCGGCGGCAAAAAGCGGTATAGCGGCTGCAGTTATACTTGGGGTAGGCCGGGCGATAGGTGAGGCCATGGCAGTGGTCATGGTTTCGGGCAATGTGGCAAATATGCCCTCGCTTTTTCAGAGCGTCAGATTCCTCACAACGGCTGTATCCAGTGAAATGTCATATGCCGCCCAGGGCCTGCAGCGGGATGCACTGTTCTCAATAGCACTTGTGCTGTTCCTGTTTATCATGCTTATAAATGCGGCACTTAATTTTTTCCTGAAAAGATCCGGGGAGGGATAAGAATGAAAATCGGGAAATTGCCCGCCGGACGAAGGCTTTCAGTCTGCCTGCTGAAGGCTCTCATGTGGATAAGCACGGCTATTACGGGCGCACTGGTCCTCTCAACGGTCATATATGTCATGGCAAAGGGAATCCCCAATATAAGCCTCGAGCTTTTAAGCACCGCGCCCAGCTATCTTGATGATACAATCGGCATTCTGCCTGATATTTTAAATACTCTCTATGTGGTGATCTTCACAATCCTGATTGCCCTCCCGATAGGCGTCGGAGCCGCGATATACCTGAGCGAATACGCCAAAAATAAAAAGCTTGTTTCAATTATTGAATATGCGGCGGAGACATTATCCGGGATACCGTCCATAATTTACGGCTTCGTGGGCATGATGATATTCTGCGAATTTTTTGAGATGAAGACCAGCCTGCTGGCGGGCTGCCTGACGCTTGCAATAATGAACCTGCCGACAATCATGCGGACGACTCAGGAGAGCCTTAAGACAGTGCCCCAGAGCTACCGCGATGGGGCCTTCGGGCTGGGGGCAGGAAAGTGGAGAGTGATAAGAACTGTAGTGCTTCCGGGATGTGTGGACGGAATTGTTACCGGCTGCATACTCTCTGTGGGCAGAATTGTCGGGGAGACAGCGGCTCTTTTATATACGGCTGGCTTTGCCCATGTAATTTACGGTGGTATCGGCAGGGCCCTTAAGAGTGCGGGAGCCACACTTACAGTTTCCCTCTATGTCTATGCGAAAGAAGAAGGAGAATTCGGAGTGGCTTTTGCAATAGCGGCGATCCTTATGGTGCTGACACTGCTCATAAATCTTTCCGCAGCGCTGGCAGGCAGATATTTGAAAAAGAGGAGAAATGCATGAGCAATATAATCGAAGTACATAATATGTGCCTCTGGTACGGAGCTTTTCAGGCCCTGCGAAATATAAGCATCGATATTCCGGAAAAGAGTATAACGGCTCTGATCGGCCCCTCCGGCTGCGGAAAATCGACATTTCTGAAAACTTTGAACAGAATGAACGACCTAATTCCGGGAGTGCAGGTAAGCGGAGAGGTGAGATATAAAGACAGGGACATTTTCAGCCCGGAGGTCAGCGTGAACGAGCTTCGGCGGCAGATTGGAATGGTGTTTCAGAAGCCGAATCCCTTTCCCATGAGCATTTATGACAATGTGGCTTACGGGCCAAAAACCCACGGAGTCAGGGGCAGGGCAAAGCTTGACGAGATTGTTGAGGAGTCTCTTAAAGCCGCGGCTATCTGGGATGAGGTAAAGGACAGACTTAAAAAATCGGCCCTCGGTCTCTCCGGCGGTCAGCAGCAGAGACTGTGCATAGCGAGGGCACTTGCGGTCAGGCCGGAGATTCTGCTGATGGATGAACCGACCAGCGCGCTGGATCCTATATCCACATCCAGAATAGAAGAGCTTGCAAATGAACTCAAGAGTAAGTACACTATAATTATAGTGACCCACAATATGCAGCAGGCACTCAGAATTTCAGACCGCACGGCGTTCTTCCTCCTGGGTGAGCTGGTTGAATGCAACAAGACCGAACTGTTGTTTTCCCAGCCTAAAAATAAAAAGACCGAGGACTATATTACGGGGAGATTTGGATGATGAGAAAAAAGTTTGATGAACAGCTTGCCGCACTGAACCGCAGCCTCATAAAAATGGGGGCAATCTGCGAAGAGGCCATAGCTCTTGCGGCAAAGGCACTTACACAGGGCAAAAAAGAACTGGCGGATAAAATTGAAGCTCTCTCCCAGGAACTTGAGGATATGGAGCACGAGGTGGAAAACCTTTGTATAAAGCTTCTGCTTCAGCAGCAGCCGGTGGCGGGAGATATGAGGCATATTTCAGCTGCCTTGAAAATGGTCACAGATATGAAGCGCATAGGGGTACAGGCAGAGGATATAGCGGAGATCATTAAGGTAATGAAATCAGATCTCCACTTCGACCTCCGGCTCATAGACGACATGGCACGGGCCACGGTGAAGATGGTGACAGACAGCACTGACGCCTTTGTAAGGCAGAATGCGGAACTGGCGGAAAAAACCATAGCGGACGATGACACTGTGGATGACTATTTTCTCAGGGTAAGGAAGCAACTCATAGA
>JBMNPZ010000004.1:0-121074 GCA_050943875.1 Candidatus Limivicinus sp.
CGTCGGTGACGGCGATGTCCCCGGGCAGTCTGGAATTTACGGCCAGCGCCACCCTGTCAATGGGTATGCGGCAGTCGGTCCTGAAGTTTGCACAGTAGTGGAGTGCGTGGACACCCGCGTCCGTGCGCCCGCAGCCCACAGTCTTTACCCTGTGTCCGCAGACCCGGCTCAGAGCCTCCTCCAGAGTCTCCTGCACGGTTATTTCACTTTTCTGGATCTGCCACCCGTGGTAGCGGCTCCCGTCGTACCTCAGGTGCAGCGCAATGTTCCTCATATGATTATAAACCAATTTTCTTTGTTAATATTACTGCCGTCAGGAAGACCGCGCCAAAAACCAGCGCCACATAGTCTCCCCGCTCCATCTTCAGCTGCTTCATCCTGGTGCGGCCCTCGCCCCCGTGATAGCAGCGGCTCTCCATGGCCACCGCCAGCTCATCCGCCCGGCGGAACGCCGACACGAAGAGCGGCACAAGGATGGGGAGCAGCGCCTTGGCCCGCTGTACGAGACTTCCGGTCTCAAAATCCGCGCCCCTGGCCTTCTGGGCAGACATTATTTTGTCCGTCTCCTCAATGAGGGTCGGTATGAAGCGCAGGGCCATGCTCATCATTATGGTCATCTCATGGACCGGCACCTTTATCTTTTTAAGGGGGTTCATGAGCTTCTCAAGGCCGTCTGTCAGGGCGATGGGGCTTGTGGTGTAGGTGAGCATGAAGGTGCCCGCAATGAGGAGGACTATCCTTGTCACCATACGCAGGGCCCTTGCAATCCCCTCCCATGTGATTATCCAGCCGGGGAGAACCGGTGTGCCCTTTGTGTAGAAAATATTCAGACAGGCCGTGAGCACAATTATAAATATCATGGGCTTCAGGCCCTTGAAAAGATTCCTGCAGCCTATTTTGGAGATACGCATGCAGATAAAGCTGAATATCGCCACAATGAGGTATGAAATCCAGCTCTTGGCCTGGAACAGAGCCACAATGTAGACTATCACAATAATCAGCTTGGTTCTGGCGTCCAGGCGGTGTATGGGGGTGTCTCCCGGGAAGTACTGACCTAAAGTTATATCCTTCAGCACAGGCCCGCCCCCTTCTTTTTCAAAATGGCAGCCCTGAGCTGCTCATGGGTATATACGGGGTCCTCAAGCTCCACCCCCGCCTTTTTAAGCTCCATAGCAATCTCCGTGGAGTGGGGCACGGACAGACCCATATCCACCAGCTTTTCAGGCTGGGAAAATATCTCGCTGGGGCTGCCGTCCATTACGACGCTGCCCCTGTTGAAAACAAGAATCCGCTGTGCCATCCGGGCCACATCATCCATGCTGTGGCTCACCACAATTATGGTGGAGCCGCTGCTCTGCCGGTAGCTGCTGATGTTGTTCAGCACCTGGCGGCACCCGGCGGGGTCAAGGCCGGCGGTGGGTTCATCCAAAATCAGCACCCCCGGGCGCATCGCAATCACACCCGCGATGGCCACCCGGCGCTTCTGGCCGCCGGAGAGCTCCAGAGGGGACTTGTCAAAAAGCTCCTCAGCCACACCCACAAAGCCCGCGGCCTCCCGCACCCGCTGATCCGTCTCCTCTTTTGAGAGTCCCATGTTTTTGGGCCCGAAGGCGATATCGGCATACACAGTCTCCTCAAAGAGCTGGTACTCCGGGTACTGGAACACAAGGCCCACATGACATTTTATATCCCTGCGGGAAATTTTGTCCGCATTTATGTCCTTCCCGTCATAGAGCACCCTTCCGGCGCTGGGCTGGAGCAGGGCATTGAGATGCTGGATAAAGGTGGACTTTCCCGAGCCCGTGTGGCCGATAATGCCCACAAGCTCACCGGGGCCGATGCTGAGATTTATGTTGTCTATGGCCACTCTTTCAAACGGGGTCCCCGCACTGTAGACGTGTCGGAGCCCCTCCACTTTGATCTCTGACATATTTTATCCTCTGATCTTTTTCGCAATCACCCCGGCACAGTCCGCCGGTCTGAGAGCATCAAGGGGAAGGTCAAAGCCCTCCCGGTTCAGTTCGTACAAAATCTTTGTGGTCTCCGGCACGGTGAGCCCCTCTTTCCGCATGAGCTCAACCTGGGAGAAAACCTCCGCCGGCCTGTCATCCGCGACAATATAGCCGTTTGACATCACGATAAGCCTGTCGGCACCCACGCACTCATCCATGTGGTGGGTTATGAGCACAACGGTCATGCCCTTTTCCCTGCAGAGCTTTGTGACGGTACTCAGTACCTCTTCCCTGCCCTGGGGGTCCAGCATCGCTGTGGGCTCATCCAGAACTATTATCTCCGGCTGCATGGCCACAACGCCCGCTATGGCCACACGCTGCTTCTGGCCGCCGGAGAGGAGATGGGGGGCGTGCTCCCTGTATTCATACATGCCCACCTGTTTCAGGGCCTCATCCACCCTGCGGCGTATCTCCTTAGGCTCCACGCCCAGATTTTCCGGGGCAAAGGCCACATCGTCCTCGACCACATTGGCCACAATCTGGTTGTCGGGATTCTGAAAAACCATGCCCACATTCCGCCGCACATCCAGAAGCCTGTCCTCGTCCGCGGTATCCACCCCGTCTATGAGAACCCTCCCCTCCGTGGGGAGAAGAATGGCGTTCATGTGCTTTGCAAGGGTGGATTTGCCGGAGCCGTTATGCCCCAGCACCGCCACGAACTGGCCCTTTTCTATCTCAAGGTCTATCCCGCAGAGGCTTTCCATCTCATCCCCGGGGTAGGTGTAATGTACATTTTCAAAACTGATAACTGCCATCTGCATCGCTCCAAACGGAATTTAATACGGCCGGATCAGTCTTTTTCCCAGCGGCAGGTAGCGCCGCAGGGCAGGCAGAGCCCGGTCTCGGTCACCGGCAGGCCCAGCTCCTGAGCGTCTGAGTGCCCGCCGAATTTCTTGGTAAATATACTCTCGGTCACATAGGACAGCACCGAGGCGGAAAGGCCCGTGGTATAGGAATTTATCATCACAAAGAGCGGGTCGTCCGAGAGTATCTCCGCACAGAGTGAGACGAAGGGCCAGAGATTCTGTTCCAGCTTCCACACCTCACCGCCGGGGCCTCTCCCGTAGGAGGGCGGATCCATTATGATGGCGTCATAGCGGCGGCCGCGGCGAATCTCCCGCTCCACAAACTTTTCGCAGTCGTCCACGATCCAGCGCACGGGGGCGTCCTTCAGCCCCGAGGCCGCGGCATTCTCTCTGCCCCAGTTCACCATGCCCCTGGCCGCGTCCACATGGCACACATGTGCCCCTGCACTGGCACAGGCAATCGTGGCGGCCCCTGTATATCCGAAGAGGTTTATCACATTTACGGGCCGGCCGGCACTCCTGATTTTCTTCATGGCCCAGTCCCAGTTGCAGGCCTGTTCGGGAAAGAGGCCCGTATGCTTGAAATTCATGGGCTTCACATTGAAGCTGAGCCCGCCGTATCTTATCTTCCACTCCTGCGGCAGGTCGCCCCTGTCCCAGCTGCCCCCTCCGCTCCTGCTGCGGCTGTAGCGGGCATCTCTGTCCTTCCAGTGGGGGTTTCTTCTGGGGGTCTCCCAGATCGCCTGGGGGTCCGGACGCACAAGATAGAAGCTGCCCCAGCGCTCCAGCTTTTCGCCGCCCGAGCAGTCTATGAGCTCAAAATCCTGCCATTTATCTGAAATCCACATGCTCTGTATCTCCGTAAAGCTATAACTTTTATCACGCAATTCGACATGTTATTTTAGCATTAAAACACTGCAGGGTCAATATATACTCTGCTTTATTGTGCCCTCCGGGCCCCAATTTATCTCAAGACAGCACAAAGCAAGGCCGCCCTCAGTCTCCGGCAGTCTTGCTTTGTATTTTTATTTCTGATATCAGTGGCAGTTGAAGTAATAGAGCGCAGTGCTGTCCGTGAGCACGGTGTCGCATTTTCCGGAATAGAGGTACTCAAAGCACTCTGTCGTGCCCCCCGCGAGGCGGGTGATCTGTCCCAGGCGCTTTGCAAGGCTCTCGTCGGTATTTAGGGCCTCCATGGCCTCCGGAGTGGAGCACATGGCCATATTCTTGCTGCTCAGGCGGAGCTTATTCCAGATTGAGGAGCCGTTCCTGGCGGCCACCACAATGTCATTCTGCACATAGGGACCGTACTGGGTGTACATTCTCTCCTCCACCTCATCGGGATTCAGGGCGATGCCGCCCCAGGCGCAGTCTATATTTCCGGAGGACAGCTCTATGGCCACATCCTCCTTCTCTATGGGCTGCAGCTTAAGAGTCCAGCCCAGCTTTGCGCACACAACGCTTGCAAGCTCTATATCAAAGCCCCAGTAGCCCTCACTGGATATATAGGCCATGGGGAAGGAGTTGATGTCTATGCCGATTATAAAATCTCTCGGCTCGGGAGGGGTGAGCGCAGCCAGTGCCTCTCCGTTCTTTTCAAATTTGATTATCTGCTGTCCGAACCACTTGGCGGTGAGCTCCTCCACCTTGCCCTCGGCGGCCAGAGTCTCTATCGCGGCAGTCACATAGAAGTATGTGGGGTCGTCATTTCTGAAGGCCAGAGAATACTCCTGCTTCACCAGTGTCTGCACGGTCTTTACGCCGTACTGGGCTCCGCCTCCGCAGGCGCAGAGACTGAAGACCATGCTCAGTGCCAGCAAAATGCTTAAGATTCTTTTTCTCATTCTATCACCAGATTATTGAAGTCAGTGTTTGGGAATATATTCATCCTGAGAGTCCCGTCTGTGCTTTGTGCGGAACTCTGCGGGTTTTCTCTCATGTACCGGGCGGCGGCCGGCTCCTGCATCCCTGTCCTCTCCCCGCCTGGGCAGCTCCGTCTCCTCAGGTATTCCGTATCTCTCTCTTATAATGTACTCATGCTCCCGGAGAAGCTGCTGCTGACGCCGCTTTTTCTTTACGGTCCCGATGACGGCAGCAGCCACCGCGGCCAGGACAACGATTATAACCGCCGCGGTTATCAGCTTTTTCTTCAGTACCTCATGTCTGGCCTCCCGCTCGGCCTCCTCCGCAAGCCTCAGGGCCTCAGCCCTGGCGGCCTCCTCCTCGGCAAGCCTCTGCTCCTCGGCGGCTTTTTTCTCAGCCTCCTCAATGGCCTTTTCCTCGGCGGCCTCCTCTTCGGCGGCCAGAAGCTCAGTCTTATAGCTGTCCAGCTTTTTATCCAGCTCCAGAGTGTATTCTGTGAAAAGCTGCGCCGCCTGGGCAATCACCTTCTCCGCGGTATAGGCGTTCAGATCCTCCGTCATCACCGTGAGTATTATAGGATTCGGGGTATAGATGATCCCCGCGGTGTTGTTGAATTCCCTGAAGCTGCCGTATTTCTGGGCAATCTCATAGTCATTGTGGAGGCTGAGGTGGAAATAGTCCTCCGGCATTGCCAGCTTCAGGCAGTCTGTAATATGAGGGAAGCGTTCAGGCTCGGAATAGAGCGTCTCCATCACATCGTTCATAAAACGCACGGTAAAATAGCTGTAATCTATAAAATCCGAGTGGTAATAATTGTCCTCCAGGGGGGAGAACTGCTTGTACATCTCCCTTGCTTCCTTGTCGGTGCCCAGATAGTTGAGCATGAGGTGGGCGTAGTCGTTGTTGGAATATACCAGCACCGACTCCTCGGCCTGGGCCAGAGTCAGACCCTTTACATCCGACTCCTGTGTGAGCTCCCCGTCGGCCTCCTTCTCCGCAAGTATCATCATAAGTGGCACCTTGTACATACTCGCGCTGTAGCGCCAGATGTCCGGATTGTAATACCAGGTATCCCCTGTGGCCGTATATGTATAGGCGATGCTTATTCTGCCCTCATTAAGCCCGTTGCCGGAGAATTCCTCTATAATACTCTCTGTGAGCTTCGTGAGCTCGGCATCATCAAGTATGCTCATGCTGCTGTCAACACTTTCGGCGGCACTCAGGGGCTTATCCCCTTCCCCGCTCTTTTCGTCCTCTGTCCGGGTCTCCCCGGTCTGTACGGGGACCTCATTTTCCCCCTCCGGGAGTCCGGACGCAAGCGCCTCCATGCACATTGAGCAGAGCAGTGCCCCTGTCAAAAGCAGAAATATAAAGCTTTTTACAAAGTTTTTCATTCAGATGCCTCCTATTGCGGTGCATTACGCATTGGCTTGGTATTTTACCACATCCGGCTCTTTTTTTCTATCCGAAATCATTATAAAAGCCGCTTTTCAGCGGCTTTTACAATTTATTAAAATTTTTTGGCCCGTCAGCCCTCAAATTCACAAACATATGACATCTTTCCACCGTACCACTGGGGGAACTCGGCGCAGGGGTCATTCCGGCTGTCATTGTAGTACCAGCCGTTATTGTTCCACATGAGCACATAGTCCTCGGCCGCGCCGTCTGAGGTATCCACAAAGGAGGGCTCACCCTTGGCCCACTGCTCAAACACGGCGCCCTTGTCATCCTCCCAGATCATTTTGCCGTTCTCTCTGTGGCCGCCGATCCAGAGCATGGAGGCACCGTTCTGTTCCGCAAGCTCAGCAATGGCGTTGAATTCATCTGCGTCGTTTATGACCACCAGATGTCCGCCCATCTCGCGGCATTTGTCTCTGGCATCGGTCCAGCTTATATCCTCGGTAAAGAGTTTATAGCCCGGCTCCGCCGCCCCGCCCTCAGGCTTCTCTGTATCCGTCCCGGTCTCACCCTCCTCGGGCCAGACCAGGGCATAGGGATCATCGCCGGTGTCAAGGCCGTTGTCAACAAAGGGCTTCCCTGTGGAGTCCGGCTTGATGGCCTGAATCTCCTCGGGTATGTCCTCCTCCGGGACAGCCTCTGCACCGGTCTTCTCTCCTCCCGCCGCATTGCCGGCCGCAGCCTCCTCCGGTGCCACGGCTTCGCCGTGATTGGGACTCATATCCTTCAGCATCGCGTTGAAGGCGATGGCCACAACCACCAGCAGGGCACACATCACAAGGATAACCGCCACAGGTCTTCTCCTGCGTTTCTTCACATCATCAGCCACGCGCTTCTCCTCCTCCGCAGTTTTTGCGTAACGGACCGCCGGTCTGATGTCCGGCTGTCGCGTCAAAATAACAGGCTCCAGCTCGGGGTTTTTCTCCTCGTAGAGCTTCGGTATCGGCAGGCCGTTTTCATCGGTCTCCTCTTCGGCATATTCAGTTTCTTCAGGCTCTTCCTCTGCAGTTTCGTCAGAGAAAATCTCCTCTGTCTCACCGGCTTCAGATTCCGGAATTTCCTCGGTGCTGCCGGGCTCTTCCTCCTCAGGCTCTCCGGCCTCAGCGGAAGTTTCCTCCTCCGCCTGAGCCTCCTCAGGAATCTCCTCCGGCTTTTCCCCGGTCTCGTTCAGGGGCCGGTCCTCGTCATTTTCTATGATTCCCACCATAAGCTTTTCAATCTCCGAAAGATCATCGTCGCTCTTTTTAAATATGGTCTCCGCGCAGGGGGCACCGTTTAAATAGAGGTTCTTAAGGCAGCTCTCGATAAGTACCCGCAGCTCGTCCAGACTCTGATACCTGTCCGCGGCCTTAAAGCTCGTGGCCTTTTTGATTATCGCACCCAGCCTTCTGCCGGCGGCGGCGGGAATACCGAACTCATCCCCTCCCATGCGCCGCAGCTGGGGATCCCTGCACTCGCCCTCAAAGGGGAGTCTGCCCCCGTTTACGGCATAGTAGAGCAGCATGCCTATGGAGTACACATCCGAGGCGGGACCCGGTCTGCCGTTCCAGTACAGCTCCGGCGGCAGAAAATCCAGCTCCTGTCCAGTCCAGTCCTCCGCCGCGGCGGGACCTATCGCAGGATTTCCGTTCTCATCCACACTTATATTTTCAGGGAAGATTCCGCCCCGGTAAGCGCCGGTGCCGGCATCCTCCTTCACGCAGTCACAGAGCTTCACGGCAAATTCGCACAGCTTCTGCCGGTCAAAATCCACAAGTGAACTGCCTACTGCCCTGTCTGCCTCAAATTCATATTTTTTCATTGGACCTGCCTCCCAATGGGCTCAATCTTTATTAGTTATGTTAACATAATCTTTGTAATTCGTCAACGAAAAACGGCGAATAAGGGGATGTTTTATTTTTCCATATATTTCCGCCTTATTATATTAGTTTCCCCTCCGGACCTTAATTATTCACGGACCGCATTTTTATGCCTGTTCCCGCAAAATCCGGCTCCGGAATAAGGAATGAAGCATAAAGCGGCCCTTTATTTTCCATTACATGTACTTATGACGCAAAAAAGCAGCTCCTGTTCCTTAAAACAGGGGCTGCTCTATGCATTTACTGTGAAATTACATGTCAAAAAAGCTGAGCTGGTTGCTGTCCGGCATATCACCCAGCGCGCCCATGGACTTGAGAGCCTCAAGATGGCTCTGGCTCACCTTGGGGCAGGCCGCGCTCAGTTCCTCAATGGATATGAACTTTTTGTTCATGTCCTTGCAGAGGGACAGGTCCTGAGCCGCAGTGAGGCCCAGGCCGGGCACCGCAACAAAGGGCGGGCGGATGTGCTTGTCGTCCACAATGAGGAACTTTGTGGCGTCAGACTCATAGAGGTCGATGGGGGCAAATTCAAAGCCCCGCATATTGAACTCATAGACCGCCTCCATTGTCACAAGGAGGTCCTCCTCGTTGGCGCTGAGCTCCCGCTTTTTCATCTCGTTTATTTTGCGGCGCACGCTGTCGGTGCCGCCCGTCATCATCATGGCGTCAAAGCCGCCCTTCTGACTGCGGCGGTAGAAATAGGCGCTGTAGAAGGCCAGCGGCTCGTGCACCTTGAACCAGGCGATGCGGAAGGCCATCATGACATAGGCAACGGCGTGAGCCTTGGGGAAAAGATATGCAATCTTGCGGCAGGAGTCAATATACCAGTCCGGCACATTGAGGGCCCGCATCTTTTCCTCTGCGCCGTCCGGGAACTTGCCGGATCTTTTGACCTTGCCCTTTCGGACGGCCTCCATTGTCTTGAAGGCGAGGGAGGGCTCAAAGCCGACAGATATGAGATAGAGCATGATATCATCGCGGCAGGAGACCGTCTCGTTTACATCCGCAATTTTATTGACAACAAGGTCTCTTATATTTCCGGCCCAGACATCGGTGCCGTGGGAGAAGCCGGACAGACGCACAAGGGTGGAAAAATGCTCCGGCTTCGTGTCGGCCAGCATCTGCCTTGTGAAGGCGGTTCCGAACTCCGGCACGCCTATGCTGCCGGTCTTGCCGATTATGGGGTCGTCATCCGGGAGGCCCAGGGCGGCAGGGCTTGTAAAGATGGACATGGTCTCAGGGTCTGAGAGGGGTATCTTCTTTGCGTCCTTTCCGGTGGCCAGCTCCAGCATGCGTATCATGGTGGGGTCATCGTGCCCCAGCTCGTCCAGCTTCAAAAGGTTGGACTCCATGCAGTGGTACTCAAAATGGGTGGTGATGATGTCGCTGTTGGGGTCGTCCGCCGGGTGCTGCACAGGGCAGAAATCCGTGACATCCTTGTCCTGGGGTATGACCACAAGGCCGCCGGGGTGCTGGCCGCTGGTGCGCTTTATGCCCACAAGGCCCTGGGCGAGGCGGTTCTCCTCGGCCTTGGTGGCCTTTATCCCCCGCTCCTCCAGATATTTCTTCACATATCCGTAGGCGGTCTTTTCGGCCAGCGTCCCTATGGTCCCGGCCCGGAAAACATGGTCGGAGCCGAAAAGGGTCTCCGTATATTTATGGGCCTTGGCCTGATATTCGCCGGAGAAGTTCAGGTCTATATCAGGGGTCTTTTCATTTCCCGGGAAACCCAGGAAGGTCTCAAAGGGTATGTCAAAGCCGTCCCGCGTCATGGGCGTGCCGCACTCGGGGCAGTTTTTCTCCGGCATGTCAGCGCCGCAGCCGTATTCGCCCTTGGTGAAAAACTCACTGTGGCAGCATTTGGGGCAGACATAGTGGGGCGGCAGGGAGTTTACCTCGGTGATGCCGGACATGAAGGCCACAAGAGAGGAGCCCACACTGCCACGGCTGCCCACCAGATAGCCGTGCTCAAGGGAGTTCTGCACCAGCTTCTGGGCGCTCATGTATATGACATCGTAGTTGTGGTCAAGTATGGTCTTGAGCTCCACATCCACCCTGTCCTGCACGATTTTCGGGGGATTCTCCCCGTAGATGCGGTGCATTTTACCGTAGACCAGTTCCTTCAGCTGCTGGGCGGAGTTCTCGATTTTAGGCGGGAAGAGCTCCTTGGGCAGAAGCTCTATTTCATCAATCTGGTCGGCAATAGCCCTGGTGTTGGTGATGACGATCTCTTTTGCTGTCTCCTCACCCAGATACATAAATTCCGCCAGCATCTCATTCGTGGTCCTGAAGAATATGGGGCAGCCCCTGTCGGCATCGGAGAACTTCCGGGCAGCCTGCAGGATTTTCCTGTACTGCTCATCCTCGGCATCCAGGAAATGCACGTCACTTGCCGCAATGACAGGCTTGCGGAGCTTTCTCCCCAGATTCAGTATCCTTTTATTGTAGTCCTCAAGTACGCCCCTGTCCTTCACGTTGCCGTTGTCTACGAGAAATTCATTGTTGCAGATGGGCTGTATCTCCAGGTAGTCGTAGAAGGAGGCGATCTTTTCAAGCTCCCTGTCACTTGCGCCCCGCATTACGGCGCCGTAGAGCTCGCCCATCCCGCAGGCGGAACCCACAAGGATGCCCTCCCTGTGCTGTATAAGGAGGCTCTTGGGGACCGTGGGGCTGCGGTGAAAATATTTGAGATAGGACTGGGAGATCATCTCGTAGAGATTTTTAAGGCCCGTCCTGTTCTTTACCAGCAGTATCATATGGTGGCTCTTTGCCACATCGGTGCGCTTGAGGGTGTGATAGACATTCTCTATGTCATCCACCGTGGCAGCCCCGCAGGAGCGGAGCATGGGGATGAATTTATCCATCATCCTCGCCACCACCATGGCGTCGTCCGAGGCCCTGTGGTGGTTGAACTTGGGCAGTCCCAGATGATTTGAGACGATGTCCAGTTTGAAGCGCTTCAGATCAGGCAGCAGCGCCTGAGAGAGGGCCAGGGTGTCCAGAAATACCGGAGAAAATTTTATTTTGCAGCGATTGGAAGCGGCGCTCATAAATCCCACGTCGAAATGGGCGTTGTGGGCGATAAGGGGCCTGTCTCCGGCAAAGTCCAGAAACATCCGCATAGCCTCGGCCTCGTCCGGGGCGTCTGCCACGTCGCTGTCCTTTATGCCGGTGAGCTCGGTTATCTCGACGGGAATGTGAATCCCGGGCCTTACAAAGGTGTTGAATTCCTTAATTATATTGCCCCCGGAGAAAATCACGGCGCCTATCTCCGTCATGCGGTCATTTATGGCGTTGAGGCCGGTGGTCTCAATGTCAAAGGCCACAAATTCGGTATCCAGCGGCAGACTGCACTTGCCCATAACAGCGCTGTTGCCGTCCATGTCGTTTACAAAATAGGCCTCCATACCGTAGATTATCTTGACTCCGTACTTCTTCCCGGCCTTCCACATATCCGGAAAGCCCTGGGCCACGCCGTGGTCCGTCACAGCTATGGCGGGCATGCCCCAGTAGGCCGCCCTCTTCACAAGGGCATCCGGGTCCGTGAGGGCGTCCAGAGCGGAAAACCGGGTATGGACATGGAGCTCCACCCGCTTCTCCTCCGCGTCATCCCTGCGGATTATCTTCTTGGTCTTTACAATATTCCTGGGGTCCATCACCATGTCGTCGTCATACTTGCTGTAGGTGATCTCACCCTGGACCAGAAGATGGTCCCCCACGGTGATTTTATCAATGACGGTCTTGTCGTCGTCGGAGCGGAAATAGCGGGACACACGGATGGAATTCGTCCGGTCGGTGATGTCGAAGCAGAGCACGGCCCCGCCCCTGCGCTGGAGCATACGGCTGGTGACCGCGAAGACGTCGCCCTCTATGGTGACCTTTCCGGACTCCAGATTCACGGTGCTCATCTCCACGGGCTTCTGCTTTATGGCCCTGCCGAAAAGCACACTGCCCGAGGGAGAGGTAGTCTTCTCCCGGCTCTCCCCGCTCACCTTGGGCATGGGGAAATCCGGATTTATCTCCACACGGTCAAGTCCGTAGCTGCTCTCTATGCAGGAGCTCAGCTCGCCCGTCTCGGCAATCGACGGCATTAGAGAAAACCATGCAGAAACTGTCATGGTTTTCTCGTTTTTATTTATTTTTACTTCGGTTACATATGCCTTTTCCAGTCCCCCGGCCGCGTCCTTCAGTGCCGCGCAGTCAGGAAACATGGAAAGAAACGGGGTATGTTCGCTCATCTGTTCTCTCCGTCTTTTTCAATGAGTTCCAAAAGGGCGTCGCAGAGACGGTCATAGGGATATGTACCCAGGACTTTGCCCTTTTTGAATATGAGGCCCTTGTCCTTTCCGCCGGCAATGCCGTAATCCGCCTCTCTCGCCTCGCCGGGGCCGTTTACAACACAGCCCATTACGGCGACCGTGATGTCCCTGTCCACATTGCGGAGTCTCTCCGCCACCTGATTTGCAAGGGAAATGAGGTCAATCTCTGTTCTGCCGCAGGTGGGGCAGGAGACAAATCTCACGCCGCCCTTGCGGAGATCCAGGGCCTTGAGTATGGCAATGCCTGTCGTGACCTCGTGCACCGGGTCTGCGGTGAGGGAGACCCTTATGGTGTCGCCTATGCCCTCGGAGAGCAGCGTGCCTATGCCCACGGCGGATTTTATGGTGCCGTCCCACTCGGTGCCTGTCTCGGTTACGCCGAGATGCAGGGGATAATTGAAGCACTCCGCCGCCATGCGGTAGGCCTCAATGGTGAGGGGCACGGAGGAGGACTTCATGGAGAGGCAGATGTCGTCGAAATCATATTTATTCAGAAGCTCGACGTGGCTTCTGGCACTCTCTATCATGGCCTCCGGGCAGGGATGGCCGTATTTTTCAATGAGCCTCGGCTCCAGACTGCCGCCGTTCACGCCGATGCGGATGGGGATATTTCTCTTCCGGCAGGCCTCCGCCACGGCCTTCACATTCTCTTCCCCGCCGATATTGCCGGGGTTGATGCGGATTTTATCTATGCCTCTTGCCGCGGCCTCAAGGGCCAGGCGGTAGTCGAAGTGGATGTCTGCCACAAGGGGCATATCCACCTGCTCCTTTATCTCGGACACGGCCCTGGCTGCCCGCATATCGGGGATCGCGATTCTCACGATATCACAGCCGGCGGCCCGCATGGCCCTGATCTGAGCCACGGTGGCCTCCACATCCCAGGTCTTGGTGCAGCACATGGACTGGACCGAGACATCTGCGTCCCCGCCGATTTCAAAGGAGCCGAGTTTTATCTTTTTGGTTTTATATTTTTTATTGTTCATCTCGTCACTATCCTGACTATATCATTAAACATTACAAATGCCATCAGCGCCAGCAGGAGAATCATCCCCGCGGCGTGTATATATCCCTCGTACTTGGGGTCCAGACGCTTCTTTGTTATGAGCTCTATCACTGCCGTGACCAGAAGCAGGAACACCCTGCCGCCGTCAAGGGCCGGAATGGGGAGCATATTCATAATTGCAAGGTTTACCGCGATAAAGGCCGCGAGATACAGGATATCCAGCACAGCGTCCCTGGTGCTGGCAGCGTTCTCGCCGGTCTCGGCCATCAGGTCCACAATTCCCACGGGTCCCGCCATATCCTTCACGCCCACCTGGCCGGAGACAAGCTGCTCCAGTCCCATCCAGACCATGCGTCCGAACTCCATGGTGGTGTTCCAGGAATATTTCAGGCGGTTTCCGAAGGTGGCCTCCTCAAAGCCGAAGTAAAAGCCGTACATTTTGTTTGCCTGACCCTCATATTCCACGGGGACAATATTGAAGCCCTCCAGCTTAACTCTCCTGCCGTCGCGCTTCACCACGATATCATGGACGCCCTCTCCCCGGCTGAGGAATTCGCCCACATCGCCGACCTCATATATTCTGTGCCCGTCTATTTTCAGGAACCGGTCGCCCTGCCGGAGGCCCTCCTCACTCTCATAGGGGCAGCCCTCCATAAAGTCCACGATTATCGGTGCCCTGAATCCGGTGGCGCTGATGTAGACGATGACCACGATGAGAAGCCCCAGAAGGAAGTTCATAAAGGAGCCCGCCACCAGGATGATGAGCCTTTTCCACACGCTCTGCCTTGTGAAGGCCCTGGGGTCCTCGGAATCCCCGTCCTCGCCCTCCATGGCGCAGTAGCCGCCTATGGGTATGCAGCGGAGGGAATATAGCGTCTCCCCCTTCTGCTTTTTTACTATTGCAGGTCCCATGCCTATGGAAAATTCCTGCACCTTAACACCGCAGAGCTTTGCGGCCGAA
This sequence comes from Candidatus Limivicinus sp., assembly GCA_050943875.1. Taxonomy (GTDB): domain Bacteria; phylum Bacillota; class Clostridia; order Oscillospirales; family Oscillospiraceae; genus Limivicinus. The sequence continues at coordinate 14,282 of JBMNPZ010000004.1, forward strand.
AAGTGGCCGAACTCATGCACCGCGATAAGTATGCCGAAAAGGAGGATTGCAAGCAAAATATATAATACGGTCATAAATTTTAAATCTCCATTGGAAAAGCTTTAAAAAGCGCTCAGTAATTTTCTCTCACATATCTTCTGGCGGCGCTGTCCGCCTCCAGAATCGTATCGAGATCGGGGTTCTGAACCACGCCCACATGCTCAACTGCACCGGCGGCGCAGTCGTATATGCGGTTGAAGCCCAGTTTCCCGTCCAGGAACTTGTGCACAGCCACCTCGTTTGCGGCGCTCATCACACAGGCCGCTGTGCCGCCGGTCCTGGCCGCATCCATGGCAAGCCTGAGGCAGGGGGTATTCTCAAGGTCCGGAGCCTCAAAGCTCAGGTCCTTCAGATGCCAGAAGTCCAGATGTTTGAACATGGAAGGCTTCCGCTCGGGATATGTGAGGGCCAGCTGAATGGGAAGCCCCATATCCGCCACACCCATCTGGGCGATGACAGTGCCGTCAACCAGCTCCACCATAGAGTGTATGATGCTCTGGGGGTGGATTACAACCTGAATATCGTCGGGGCTGACACCGAAGAGATGCATGGCCTCTATAAATTCAAGGCCCTTGTTCATCAGCGTCGCGCTGTCTATGGTGATCTTCGCGCCCATGCTCCAGTTGGGGTGCTTCAGCGCCTGGGCGGGGGTGACATTCTCCAGCTCTGAGCGCTTCATCCCCCGGAAGGGGCCGCCGGAACCGGTGAGGAGGATCTTTTTGAGCTCCCCTTTTTTCCTGCCCATGAGGCTCTGGAAAACAGCGGAATGCTCGGAGTCCACCGGGACAATCTCCGCACCCTTCTCCTTCGCCCGCTTCATGACAAGCTCTCCCGCGCACACAAGGGTCTCCTTGTTGGCGAGGGCTATGCGTTTTTTCGCGTCAATGGCCGCCAGTGTGGGCTTCAGGCCCACGGAGCCGGACACGGCCGTGACCACACAGTCGCTCCCCTCCAGGGTGGCGGCGTCAATGAGCCCCTCCAGTCCGGAGCCCACCTTTATATCCGTATCAGCCACGGCAATTTTAAAGTCCTTTGCGGCCTCCTCATTGTAAACTGCCACAAACCTGGGGTGTAGGCGGCGGGCCTGTTCCTCAAGCATATCTATCTTTGTGTTCGCCGTGAGGGCTGCCACGGGCATCCCTATATTCTCCGCCACTGCTATGGTCTGGCGGCCTATGGAGCCTGTGCAGCCCAAAATGGAAACAGCTTTGACCATCATATCACCTCTCAAATTCTTTCGGCTTTACCGGTCATGTACTCATATTTAAGTATGTATTATTTCACCTTCACGCCGCCGAAGCGCCTGTCCCTGCGCCTGTACTCGGCAATGGCCCTGTCCAGCTCCGCCGGAGTGAAATCGGGCCACAGGACATCCGTGAAGTAAAATTCGGAATAGGCGCACTGCCAGAGGAGGAAATTGGAAATCCTCTCCTCCCCGCCGGGGCGGATAAGGAGGTCCGGGTCGGGTATGCCGCCGGAGTAGAGATATGAGCCGAATTTTTCCTCATCCAGCTCCCCCTCTGTTCTCCCTGCCGCATAATCCTCGGCATAGCGTCTGGCGGCGTGGACGATCTCATCCCGTCCGCCGTAGTTCAGGCAGATATTGGCCTGAAAGCCCTCATAGCGCTGAGAAATCTCATTCGTCTTTTCAATCTCAGCCTGCAGTGCCGGGGAAAGGGCGGTGATGTCGCCCAGCACCTTCATTTTGATTTTGTCCCTCTGCATGGTGGCTATGGCTTCCTTGAGATACTTGTCAAGAAGGCCCATTATGGTCTTTACCTCCTCAGGGGGCCGCTTCCAGTTCTCGGTGGAGAAAGCGTAGACCGTGAGGTACTGCACACCGATATTTTTGCAGTAGGTGGCAATGCGCCGGAAGGTCTCCGCCCCCGCCGCATGGCCGGCAGTCCGGGGCAGGCCCCGCTTCTGGGCCCAGCGTCCGTTGCCGTCAAGTATTATTGCAATGTGACGGGGGAGGCCGGATGTCTCCCCCGCAATGTTGGTATCAGCCATGAAAATGCTCCTTTCTGCCGCAGTGCGCGGCATATTCGGAAAATTGCGGGCACTCCCCCGCAGCGCAGATTTCTCGGTTCCCGCTCAGATCTGAGTGAGCTCTTTTTCCTTCCTGTCGGTGATATTGTCTATCTCCTTGGTGTAGTCGTCGGTGAGCTTCTGGATATCCTTCTCTGCGTCCTTATAGTCATCCTCGGTGATCTCGGATTTCTTCTGCTGCTTCTTGAACTTGTCCATGGCGTCCCGGCGGACATTGCGCACCGCAACCTTGGCCTCTTCGCCGTACTTCTTGGTCTGCTTTACAAGATCTCTGCGGCGCTCCTCGGTGAGGGGAGGAAACACAAGGCGGATTATCCTGCCGTCGTTCTGGGGATTTATGCCCAGGTCGGAGGCCAGGATCGCCTTCTCAATGGTCTTGAGCACGGAGGCATCCCAGGGCTGAATCACAAGAGAGCGGGGATCCGGTGTTGCAATGGATGCAACCTGCTGAATAGGTGTGGGTGAGCCGTAGTAATCAATCTGAATCTGATCCAGCACCGCCGCATTGGCGCGGCCTGCACGGATCGTGGCCAGCTGAGTGCTCAGGGCCTCACAGGTCTTCTTCATTTTGTGTTCAAATTCACTGTAATCTGACATAATTTTCCCTCCATTACTTTATTCTGTATTATTACATTTTTCTTCTTTCAACTTGTTAACATTTTCAGGGTACTTTATTAAGACCCGGAAAACAAATCCTCAGCCGACCTTTGTGCCCAGCTTCTCTCCACAGAGGACCTTTTTTATATTTGAGGGCTCTGCAAGGGCAAAAACTATTAGCGGTATGTTGTTGTCCATGGCGAGGCTGGTGGCGGTGCTGTCCATAACGGCGAGGTGCCTTGAGAGGACCTCATCGTAGCTTATCTCGTCAAACTTTACGGCAGTGGAATCCACCCTGGGGTCTGCTGAGTATACGCCGTCCACATTCTTTGCAAGGAGTATGGCGTCCGCCTGAATCTCCGCTGCCCTCAGTGCGGCTGCTGTGTCGGTGGAGAAGAAAGGCAGGCCCGTCCCGCAGCCGAAGAGGACGATCTTTCCGCCCTCAAGGTACTCTATGGCCTTTTTGGTGTCGTAGCGCTCACCCACGCCCTGAATATCCACGGCGGTCATGACTCTGGCCTCGGCGCCCAGCTTTCTGAACACATCGGCCACTGCAAGGCAGTTCATGGCGGTGGCCAGCATGCCCATGCGGTCCGCGCTGACCCGCTCCACCTTTCCGGCGCCGTCCTTGACGCCCCGCCAGAAGTTGCCGCCGCCGATGACTATGCCCACCTGAACACCCAGCTTCGTGCAGTCAATAACCGCACTGCAGACCCGGGACACAAAGTCGAAATCATAGCCCCTGCCCTTCTCGGCCGCAAGAGCCTCACCGCTTATCTTGATAAGTACACGCCTGTAGCAAGCTTTCATGTCAAATTCTCCTTATATATCAAGTATACCCAATATTATGATACCTACAATTACAAGTGAAATCGAGAGATAGTGCTTGAGAGACAGCTTCTCCTTCAGGAAAATCCTGCCCCAGATGACAGAGGCCACGCAGTAGGCGGAGATAATCGGCGCCGCAAAGGGCACATGCTCCGTATCCGCGATGGCGTATATGTAGAAAAACTGTCCTATGGTCTCAAAAACCGCGCCGGTGTATTTGGGAATCTCCATTTTGGCCACAAGCTTCTGCTTCTTTATGCCCAGCACATATACAGCGCATACCGCGCCCGCCGCAAGAAATGTGAGCTCATAGGCCACATTGGCGGAGTCCTCATTTATGCGCTCCAGCACCCGGCTGTCGGCAAAGGTGCCCAGAGCGTCCAGCAGGCAGTACACCACGGGGATGGCGATGGCGACCCAGCTTTTAGCGTAGTGGTGGTTTGAGGCATCCTGCCTCGCCTTTCTCAGCTCCTCATCCTCGTTGGCCTCGGTAAAGCCCAGGGCGATGACGCCGATGCACACAAGGGCCACCGCCACAAAGGCCATGGGCGGGAGCTCCGCACTGACGCCCATCACCGCAAAGCTCAAAACTGCCACCACGGCGCCGGAGCTGTTGCAGATAGGGGATGAAATCGAGAGCTCAATATATCTGAGTCCCAGATATCCAATCGCCATGGAGACGATGTACAGCATGGAGACCGGCAGATAGATGAGAATTATATCCCAGTTTATTACAACGTCGTTGAAGAAAATCTCGTACAGCGCGTGGAGGCCCATCACCGTGCCCACCGCCATAACCATCTTTAAGTGGCTGTATTTGTCCTTTGAATCCTCGCAGCCTATCTTGGAAAAGAGATCAGAACCGCTCCAGCAGAGCAGTGTTATAAGAGCAAACCAAAACCACATTTTTATTCATTCTCCTGTTTAATACCTTAGATATAAACAATTATGCTCACTGATTTTACCACAGACTATGGTTTTTGACAATTCCCAATTGACAAATTATACTCCGGCGCCGGGCTATAATGGGCCTATGGAAATTATCTACATAGACGATATCTTCATCCTGAACTTCGCAACAGACTACCTCTTATGTCTCGCAAGTGCCCATGTCTCAGGGCTGAGGCTCAAGAGAGGCAGGTATGCCGCCGCGGCTTTTATCGGCGCCGTATATGCCGCGGCGGCTTATCTACCGGGGCTGGAATTTCTGACCTCGCCCCTGATGAAGTTCTCGGCGGCGCTGCTGATGTCCCTCGCCGCCTACGGCGGGGAGGAGCATATGTTCCGCTGCTGCGCCGTATTTATCGCCGTCTCCTCGGCCTTCGGCGGCTTTATCTGGGCCATCAGCCTTGCGGGAGGCCGCCCCGCTCTCGACATGCGCAGTCTCCTTCTGGCCTTTGCCCTCTGCTACGGCCTTCTGCAGCTGATATTCAGGGCAAGGGCAGGGCTTGCGGACAAGAAGAGGCTGAAGGCAAAAATAAGCCTGGGGGACCGGAGCTGTGAATTCATGCTCCTCTCGGACAGCGGCAACTGCCTCAGGGACCCTATCACCGGGCGGGATGTGATGGTGGTCTGCCCCCACGCCCTGGAGCCTATTTTCAGAGAGGACTCAAAGATACTTGAGCTGGATGCCGTGGAATTTCTCTCCGCCGCCTCCGGACTTGAGCGCTTTAAGGGGAAGCTCCGGCTTATCCCCTACTCCGCCGTGGGCTCTGAGGGCCTGCTCCCCGCCTTTGTTCCCGACAGGGCGGAGTTCGACGGAAAGTGCCGGGAAGTAGTCGCGGCCGTCTCAAAAAACGCCTCCGGAGACGGCTACGAGGGTATCATTTAATGAAAGGAACGGTCATGCTCTTCAAACCCCAAATTATTTTTCTGCAGGAACATATTCTCTCAATTCTGGGCATACAGCCCCCGCCGCTTTTTTACATAGGCGGCAGCGACACCCTGCCGCCGCCTTTGGACAGACAGCTGGAAAAAAAGGCCATAAAGGCCCTGGACAACGGAGACGAAAAGGCGAGAAATCTGCTCATAGAGCACAATCTCCGCCTTGTGGTGTACATCTCCAAGCGCTTTGAGAACACCGGTATCTATATAGAGGATCTTATCTCCATCGGCACCATTGGACTTATAAAGGCAGTGAACAGCTTCAACTCCTCCAAGAACATAAAGCTTGCCACCTACGCCTCCCGCTGCATAGAAAACGAGATCCTCATGTATCTGAGAAAGGTCAGCTCCCAGAGGAGCGAGGTCAGCTTTGATGAGCCCCTGAACACCGACTGGGACGGCAATGAGCTGCTGCTGTCGGACATTCTGGGGACGGACGAGGACGAGGTGGCAAGGCCCCTGGAGGACGACGCGGAGAGGCAGATGCTCATGGAGGCCATATCCACCCTCAGTGAGCGGGAGAAAAAAATAATAATGATGCGCTTCGGCCTCCCCTCCGGGAAGGAGTACACCCAGAAGGAGGTGGCGGATATCATGGGCATCTCCCAGAGCTATATAAGCCGTCTTGAAAAGAGAATAATCGAGCATCTGAGAAAGGAGATGACAAGGCTTCTCCAGGTGTGAGAAGAAAAGAGCAGCCTCTGAAACATGAGGCTGCTCTGTCATTTTTAGCTCTTTCAGTCATTTACAAGGGTCCTCACCCATTTCCCGCTCTTCACAAGCATGAAGCCCACTGAGGCCTTTATAATTACCTGAGCCTGCACGATTATATACATCGGCAGTATGGCCATATCCGTGAGACGGGACAGGATGAGCGCTGTGGGGATATTCACCGCCCAGACAAAGAGGCTGTCAAATATGAATGTGACGGCGGTCTTCCCCCCGGTGCGGAGGGTGAAATAGCAGTTGTGGGTGAAGGCGTTCACGGGCATCAGCGCCGCCGAGACAAAAATCATATTTCTCGCAAGCTTTCTGACAGCGGCGGTGGTGTTGTACATCTCCGGTATGAAGGGCGCCAGAACCGCCATAATGGCACCCACCACAATGCACAGCGCGACGGAAAAGGCGATGAGCTTTCTGTCCGTGTCCACGGCCTTCTCCAGCTCCCCCGCACCCAGCAGCTGCCCCACCATGATGGAGAGGGTTGTACCCATGGCAAAGTAGGCGCAGAAAAAGAGCTGGGATACGGTGACGGAGATATTCACCGCTGAGACCGCCTCAAGCCCCCTGAGGGAATAGCACTGGCTCAGCACCGTCATTCCGCCGGACCAGAGGAGCTCATTTAAAAGGAGGGGCAGGCCCATCACGGCGACCTTTTTCATCACGGGACGGGGAATATAGAGGGAGCTGTAGACGCCCTCTATATATTGATTTTTCTCCCCGTGCCTGTGGGTCGCAATTATCACCACAAGGGCCTCGGAGATTCTGGCAATCACCGTGGCAGCGGCGGCACCGGTCACCCCCATGGCGGGGGCGCCCAGCTTTCCGAATATGAGGATGTAGTTCAGAATCAGATTTACAAACACCGCGAGGATTCCGGCCTTCATGGGCAGCACTGTCTCCCCTGTCTCCCGGAGGGTGCCGGCATAGACCTGAATCAGGGAAAAGGGCAGCATCTGGAAGAGCATCACGGCGAGATATGCCCTGCCGTATTCCAGTGTGGCAGCCAGGTCCAGCGCCTCCTGCCCCTCATGGAGAAAGAGGCTTATAAGGGCATCCCCTTTGAAGGCAAATAAGCCCGCGAACACCCCGAAGTTCAGAAGGCTTATGAGTAGCTTCATCCGGAAGCTGAAGCGCAACCCCTCCGTGTCGCCCTTGCCGTAGAACTGGGCCGTGAGTATGCCCGCGCCGGCAACCCCGCTCATGGCGCAGAGGTTGAAGACGAAGAGCAGCTGGTTTACTATGGCAACGCCGCTCATAGGCTCCGTGCCCACCTGTCCCACCATGATATTGTCCAGAAGGTTTACAAAGTTTGTGATTATATTCTGGGCCAGCACCGGCAGCATCACCGAAAACATGCTCCGGTAAAATGCCCGGTCGCCCACAAGATTTCTTATTTTCATATCTCACCCGTAAATGCCGCTCTCCGGCACCGAAAACTACTCTCAATATAAAAACTGTAATGCCCCGAAGAGCATTACAGTAAAATTTCAAAGGGAAAATTTAACCGGACGCTGTGTAAGAAAGAGCTCAGGAATCACTGCGGCTCCTGATGAAGTCAGCTCCCGAAACGCTTTCGCCCTCCGGAGTTTTTTCTTCCCCGTCCCTCTTTTTGCAGCAGGCTTCCATGCATGCGGCACAGTTCCCGCTGCAGCCGCTGCCGCCTTTTCTTATTTTCCTTATGGCCAGCAGGACACAGAGCCCTATCACGGCTAGGATTATGATATCGGCGGCGCTCACAGGAGAAGCCCCACTCTGTACACGATAAAGGCCACAAGCCAGGCCACACCGCACTGGAGAAGCACGAAGCCCGCAGTCTTAAGCTTTGAGCCCAGCTCCCTGTTGACCGCGGCGACGGTTGCAACGCAGGGGGTGTAGAGCAGTGTAAAGGTCAGGAAGCTCACCGCGGTGAGGGGTGTAAAGAGCTTTACAAGACTTGCGCCCAGCTGAGCCACATTTGTGTTCAGGAGTATCGCCATGGTGGACACTATGGCCTCCTTGGCGGTAAAGCCGGAGATCAGCGCCGTGACCATGCGCCAGTCGCCGAAGCCCAGGGGATGGAATATGGGCTCAATAAAGCGGCCCAGCATGGCCAGGAGGCTGTCGCTGCTGTCGGAGACAACATTCAGTCTGGTGTCGAAGTTCTGGAGGAACCATATGACAATGGTGGCCATGAAAATCACGGTAAAGGCCCGCTGGAGGAAGTCCTTGGCCTTGGACCAGAGGAGCATCCCCACGCTCTTCAGTGAAGGAATGCGGTAGTTGGGCAGTTCCATCACAAAGGGCACGGGATTTCCCCGGAAGGCCGTATTTTTAAGTATCAGTGACACCAGAATTCCCACGATAATTCCGCCGAAGTAGAGGCAGAACATGGCAAGGCCGCTGTGCTCCGGGAAAAAGGCGGCGGAGAATACGGTGTAAAACGGGATTTTTGCAGAGCAGCTCATATATGGTATGAGCAGTATGGTCATCTTTCTGTCCCTGTCGGAGGATACGGTGCGGGTAGCCATCACCGCCGGCACGGAGCAGCCGAAGCCTATGAGCATGGGCACAAAGCTCTTTCCCGAGAGGCCGATTCTCCTCAGGGGCCTGTCCATAACAAAGGCGATCCGGGCCATATAGCCGGTGTCCTCAAGTATGGAGAGGAAGAAGAACAGCACAACGATTATCGGCAGGAAGCTCAGTACACTGCCGACGCCTGCAAATATGCCGTCTATAATGAGGCTGTGCACAATGGGGTTTATTCCGTAGGCGGTGAGCCCCCGGTCCACTAGGGCCGTCACCCAGTCGATGCCCATGACAAGGAGATCCGACAGCCATGCGCCTATCACATTGAAGGTGAGGTAAAATATCAGGGCCATGGCCGCAATAAAGACGGGAATTGCGGTATATTTGCCCGTGAGTATCCTGTCCAGCTTCATGGAGCGCCTGTGTTCCCTGCTCTCACTGGCCTTGACCACGGATTTTTCCACAACTGACTCTATAAAATTATATCTGGCATCAGCAAGGGCCGCATCCCTGTCCAGCCCCGCCTCATTCTCCATCTGAACTATGCAGTGCTCCAGGAGCTCCCTCTCGTTCTGATCGAGGCCCAGCTCGTCCGGGAGATCCTTTTCCCCCTCAATAAGCTTTGTGGTGCAGAAACGGGAGGGCACGCCCAGCTTGTCCGCATGGTCCTGTATGAGATGGACCACCGCATGTATGCAGCGGTGCACGGGGGAACCCTCAACGCAGAAGTCGTATACCTTCGGAAGGGTCCTGCTGCGGGCAGTCTGCACAGCCTGACTTACAAGCTCCGACACGCCCTCGCCCTTGACGGCGGATATGGGCACAACTGGGACCCCCAGAAGCTCACTCATGAGCTCCACATCTATGGTGCCGCCGTTGGCGTTGACCTCATCCATCATGTTCAGCGCCAGAACCGTGGGAATCCGCAGCTCCAGAAGCTGGAGGGTGAGATAGAGGTTTCTCTCTATATTGGTGGCGTCTACTATATTTATAATGCCGTCAGGCTTTTGATTTATAATGAAATCTCTGGAGACTATCTCCTCCTGGGTGTAGGGGCGCAGGGAATATATGCCCGGCAGGTCCACCACCGAGCAGTTCTTTTCGCCCCTGAGCTCGCCTATCTTCTGATCGACAGTCACGCCGGGGAAGTTTCCCACATGCTGATTGGAGCCTGTGAGCGCATTGAACAGAGTTGTTTTGCCGCAATTCTGATTTCCAGCCAGTGCAAAAATCATACGGCTTCGGCCTCCTCTTCCACTGTGATTTTTTTCGCGTCGTCCACCCTCAGCGTGAGCTCATAGCCCCGCACCTGTATCTCTATAGGGTCCCCCATGGGTGCAATCTTCTGCAGGGTGACCCTGGTCCTGGGGGTGAGGCCCATATCCAGCAGGCGGCAGCGGAGTATACCCTCCCCGCCCACTGCGGTTATTGTGGCGCTGGAGCCAATTTTCATCTTATCCAAAGTTGTCATATCTTTTGCCTCTCAGGTTTAAGTTAGCTTTATCTAATCGATAGTAACATAGCTAAAATCCCTTGTCAATACAAGTTTTGCCAATTTTCGCAATGTGTCCTACTGCTGTGAATTCTGCACATATCTCACCACATAATCCGCAAAACGCCTTGTGGCCGGCCCCGCCGCCTCCCCCGCCGCAATGGCGATTCCTATGGTCCGTTTTGCCTCGGGAATGAGGGGCATAATCTGGATATTGTCGTGCCTGCCCCGCAGAAGGAGCTCCGGCATGATGCTTATGCCGAGGCCCTGCTCCACCATAGCAATTATGGCGTAGTCATCCTTCGTATAAAAGCGCACATTGGGCTTCACCCCCGCCGCCTCCAGTGCCCGCCTGGCGTCGTGGTCGGAGCTCTCAAGGAGGCTTATGAATGGCTCGGTCTCGCACTCCACCAGGGGGAACTTGGGGTAGCTTGCAAAACGGCTGCCGGGGGGCAGAATCGCAAGGAGCCTGTCCTCAATGAGGGGTATGCACTCACAGTCCAGGGCGCAGGGCACATTCACAAAGCCTATGTCTATGCTGCCGTCGGACAGCCACTGCTCCACATCGTGGTAGTCGCCGTTGAGGAGCTTGAAATCCACATTGGGATAGTCATGCTGAAATTCCTTCAGCACCGAGGGGAGCCAGTGGACCGCCACGGAGGTGAAGGCCCCGATGCGCACGGTGCCGGAGTCAAGACCCCGTATAGATGAAGCGGTCTGGTTCAGCTGCTCGGCACTGTTCAGGAGATTCCGCACCGAGGGCATGAGCCGCTCCCCCTCATTTGTGAGCCTTACCCCGCCCCGGCCCCGCTTTATGAGGGCAAAGCCCAGCTCTTTTTCAAGACTGCCTATGCTGTGGCTCACAGCCGACTGGGTGCAGCCCAGGGCCTCTCCCGCCCTTGTGAGACTGCCCAGCTCCACCACTGCCATAAGCACCCGGTATTTTGAAAGACTCACATGCGCTCCTCCTTTGAATTATGAATTATTTTCATTCAAGTATGAATCTAATTAAGCTTGTTAATATTATAGTCATATTTTTTGATTTTTCAAGCCCAAAGCCCCCTCTGCGGCCTTGCGGAAAGATATTATTCTTGTATAATTCCAATTAGTTTTTGAAAAGAGAGGAAAAATTGTTATGAGCACTGCAACTGTATGCATACTGCTGGCCGTGGTTGTCTACCTGCTGGGCATGATGGCCATAGGCTTTAAGTATTCGAAAAATGACACTTCTGAGGATTTCTACCTCGGCGGCAGAAAACTGGGGCCCGTTGTCACCGCAATGAGCACAGAGGCCTCCGACATGAGCGCCTATCTCCTTATGGGCGTCCCCGGCCTTGCCTTCTTCTGCGGCGTCGCGGAGGCCAGCTGGACCGCCATAGGTCTCGCCCTGGGCACCTACCTCAACTGGCTTATTATCGCAAAGAGGCTGCGCCTCTATTCCGACAAAATTCACGCCATCACTGTCCCGGATTTTCTCTCCACCCGCTTCAGAGACAACACAAAGATCATTGAAACCCTGGGTGCGGTAATCGTAATAGTATTCTTTGTTCCATACACCGCCTCCGGCTTTGCCGCCTGCGGAAAGCTCCTGAACGGTCTCTTCGGCTTTGACTACATGACCGCCATGATAATCTCCGCCGCGGTCATCGTAATATACTGCGCCACCGGCGGCTTTATGGCGGCCTCCGTCACAAGCCTTATACAGAGCATAGTCATGACCTTTGCCCTGGTGGTGGTCCTGATATTCGGCGTGAAGACCGCCGGCGGCTGGGATGCGATCCTTGCAAATGCGAAGGCCGTCCCCGGCTACCTGAGCTTCACCGCCAGCACCAATATCTACGCCGCCGAGGCGGGAGAGTATTCCGTACTTAAAATCATCTCCACTCTGGCCTGGGGTCTCGGCTACTTCGGGATGCCCCATATTCTGCTCCACTTCATGGCCATAAGCGATGAGAAGAAGCTGAAGGTCAGCCGCCGCGTGGGTTCCGCCTGGGTTGTTATCTCCCTGAGTGTGGCCGTTGTTATCGGCATCGTGGGCTTCGGCATGGCCAAGGCCGGCGCATTTGCAATGCCGGAGACTGAGGCCCAGGCCGAAAATCTCATGGTGAATGCCGCGGCCCTGCTCTCAAAGGTGGGCATACTCCCCGCAATTCTGGCAGGACTTATCATCGCCGGTATTCTCGCCGCCACAATGTCCACCGCCGACGCCCAGCTTCTGGCCGCTGCCTCCGGTGTGACCCAGAATATTCTCACCGACGTTATGGGCATAAAGCTCAGCGACAAGAAGTCCATGACCATCGCCCGAATCACAGTCGTATTTGTGGCTGTTCTGGGCGTCATCTTTGCAAGCAACCCCAACAGCTCCATTTTCCGTGTCGTCTCCTTTGCCTGGGCCGGCTTCGGTGCCACCTTCGGCCCCGTGATGCTCTTCGCCCTGTTCTGGAAGCGCTGCAACAAGTGGGGCGCCATCGCCGGTATGTTCTCCGGCGCCGTGACTATATTTGTGTGGAAATATCTTGTGGCTCCCCTGGGCGGAATCTTCGCAATATATGAGCTGCTCCCCGCCTTTGTCGTGTCCAGTATCTTCATAGTTGTGGTGAGTCTCTGCACTCCCGCACCGGAGAAGGAGATCACAGATGAGTTTGAGAGCGTAAAGGCCTGAACCCATTAGAATTCCGGCTTTAGCACAACACAAAATAATATTCAAAACCGCCGCCCGGCCGGGCGGCGGTTTTTTGTTGGGTATGCTGTTTTAAATATTGTGTGACCTCAGCCGTTCTGGGCGTCGATCTTCTCCTTCAGCTCCATGAGATACATCCATCTCTCTGTTTTCTCCTCAAGGGCCGCCTTCAGCCCGGTCTCCTGAGTCTGGAGCTCCATGAGCTTTACATAGTCCGTGGCATTCCTGCCCTGCTCGGCCTGACAGTCCTGGATTTTCTTCTCCAGGGCGGCCATGTCGCCATCTATGCTGTCAAACTCCTTCTGCTCCTTATAGGAGAATTTCAGAGTATGGCTGTGCTGCCGGGGGGCTGTCTTGGACTTTTCTGTCTTCTCCGGGGCTTTCTCCTCCTGACGCTTTGCCGCCCAGTCGGACCAGTTCCCCGTAAAGCAGAGCACATCTCCCCCGCCCCTGACCTCAAAGACGGTCTCGGCAACCCTGTCCAGGAAAAATCTGTCATGGGAGACCGTGATCACAGGGCCGGAGAAGCTCTCCAGATAATCCTCAAGGACAGAGAGGGTCATTATATCCAGATCGTTGGTGGGCTCATCCAGCAGCAGCACATTGGGCGCTCCCATGAGCACCGAGAGGAGGTAGAGCCTCCTGCGCTCGCCCCCTGAGAGCTTTCCTATGGGCACGGACTGGAGCTCCGGTGGAAACATGAAGCGCTCCATCATCTGCTTTGCAGAAAAGGTGCCCTCGGCGGTTTTGAGCTCAGAGCCCGCCTCATGGATAAAATCATAGACCCGCTGGTTTAAATCAAGCTCCCGGCCCTCCTGGGTGAAATAGCCGATCTTCACCGTGCTGCCCCTGTCGGCATTGCCGGAGTCGGGCTGAATTTTTCCGGCGATGATATTCAAAAGTGTGGTCTTCCCCGCGCCGTTGCGGCCCACAATACCTATCCTGTCATCCCGGAGGAAATTATATGAGAAATTTTTTATAACGGTTCTTCCATCGAAGGATTTGCTCACATTTTCAAGCTCGATTATCTTTTTCCCCAGCCTTGAGGAGGCCGCGGCCATCTGAACGCTGTCGTCATACTCCGGGGCATCCTGCTCCAGAAGCTTCTCGTAGCGCTCTATCCGCTCCTTTGATTTTGTGGAGCGGGCCCTGCAGCCCCGCATTATCCATTCTCTCTCGCTGCGGAGTATGGACTGACGCTTTCTCTCGCTGGCCTCGGCCATCTCCTGCCGCTCCTCTTTGAGTTCAAGATACCTTGAATAGTTGGCCTCAAAATGGTAGAGCTTTGAGTGGTGGAGCTCGGTGATGTGATTCACCACCCGCTCCAGGAAATAGCGGTCATGGGTGACCATCACAAGTCCGCCCTTGAAGCGCCTGAGCCAGTCCTCAAGCCAGGCTGTCATCTCAGCGTCAAGGTGGTTTGTGGGCTCGTCCAGCACCAGCACGTCTGAGGGGTGAATGAGCGCCGCCGCCAGAGCGACCCGCTTCCGCTGTCCCCCTGAGAGGGTCCCCACCTTCCGGTCAAAATCATTTATGCCCAGTCTCCCCAGCATGGCCTTCGCCTCATATTCGTTGATGCTGCGAAATTCTGAGGGCATGTGGAGAAAGACCTGCTCCAGCACCGTGGCGTTCTCCTCCATAACCGGATTCTGGGGCAGCCAGCTCACCTGCACGTTGGGATTGCGGGAGACCGTGCCGCTGTCCGGCTCAAGCACCCCCGCCAGTATCTTTACAAATGTGGACTTGCCGGTGCCGTTGATGCCGATAATACCGGTCTTGTCCCCCTCATTCAAGTAGAAGCTTACATCATCCAGCAGCTGACGCATGCCGAAATTTATGGAAATATGTTCCGCAGATAAGAGCATAGAGACCTCCCGCCCAGTTATTTTCCCCCGCATTGTAGCACAGTCCGCCGGAATTTGCCACAGAGGCTGAAATATCCCGGGCTGTTATTCAGTCCGGGATATTTTTATGCTGTTTCTTTTCGGGATGGATTACTCCTCAGGGGAGAAGTCCTCCTTGCCGGCTCCGCAGAGCTCGCAGACGAAATCATCGGGGAGATCCTCCCACTTTACGCCGCTCTCTTCCTCGTCGTAGACCCAGCCGCAGATGTTGCAAACGTATCTCATAGTTTTTCCTCCTATGTGCTGTGCACTTTCAATATTTTTTTGAAATTTTGCCGGTATTCTTCAGAGGGCGGAGGCCCGCCCCCTGTAAGTCACTTATAAATTAAACCTTTAATCAGAAGTATCTCTTCAGCAGGCCTGCGAATGCCTTGCCGTGGCGGGCCTCATCCCTGGCCATCTCATGGATGGTGTCGTGGAGGGCGTCAAGATTGTACTTCTTGCAGAGCTTTGCAAGCTCGAACTTGCCTGCGGTTGCGCCGTTCTCGGCGTCTACGCGCATCTCAAGGTTCTTCTTGGTGCTGTCGGTGATGACCTCACCCAGAAGCTCTGCGAACTTTGCGGCATGCTCCGCCTCCTCGTGTGCTGCCTTCTCCCAGTAGAGGCCGATCTCGGGATAGCCCTCGCGGTGTGCAACCCTTGCCATTGCAAGGTACATGCCGACCTCGCTGCACTCACCCTCAAAATTAGCCTTCAGGCCGCTGATGATGGTCTCCTGAACATCCTGGGGGACATCTGCGCCGAACTGCTTGCCCACACCCACAACGTGCTCGGCAGCCCAGGTCATCTCGCTCTTCTGCTCAATGAATCTGGAGCCGGGAACCTTGCACACAGGGCAGAACTCGGGGGGATTCTCTCCCTCATAGACATAACCGCATACAGGGCAGACCCACTTTTTCATAAGAATTTCCTCCTAAAAAATTGATTTGATTTTAAGTTTATATATTTTTATTGTTGTCAATAAAAAACTTATTCATTGTCTGCGGCAGTCCCCGCAGATCCCCTCCACAGTGAGAGCACAGCTCTCCGCCTCATGGCCGAGGCGCTGTTCTATCTCCTGGCGGAGCTCACAGAACATATCCGGCAGCTCAAGGTCCGTCACCCGGTGGCAGCTGCGGCAGACAAAGTGGCCGTGGGAATCCGTCCGCGCGTCATACCTCTCCTGCCCCTCCACATTGCAGACCCGCACCACAAGCCCCTCCTCCGCCAGTACAGCGAGATTCCGGTATACCGTGCCGAGGCTCAGCTTCGGGTAGTCCTTTTTCAGTGCGTTGTATATCATTTCGGCTGTGGGGTGACTGTTGTCAGAGCACAGGCACTCATAGATGGCCCGGCGCTTCTTGCTGCTGTTGCGTCTGTTCTCCATGGCTACCTCAAAATTGATAATGATTCTTATTACTGGGGTGAATATACCATAGCGGAGGCCCCTTGTATATAGTAAATTTTCGTTTTTCCATGGTAAATTTATATCCTGATAAAAAGTCCCTGTCTTCCCTATTCCGCCGGCACCGTGAGGGCCGCCAGAGCCGGGGCCGCCGCCCTTGAAAAGAGGCGTATTCCCGCGAGGGCCTCCTGGAGTGTGTTGCCGCTGCTGCCCACCTCCAGGATGAGTGAGCCGGGGGTGAGGTGCTGATTGTAGCGCTGGGGCACCAGCTCCACCGGGCGCATCAGGGTGGGGTGTTTGCTGTTCACGGCCTGCTGGAGATATACCGCAAGGGAGAGGTTCTTTCTCCAGTCCGGATGCTCAAGCCCGCTCTCGTCCGTGCCTGCGAGGAGCATAAGCTGGCTTGCGCAGACCCCCTCCTCCTCAGCCATTGTCTTATAAACTACCCCGTTTTCTCCCAGTGCATCCCTGTGCACATCGAACACCACCGAAATCCCCGGATACTGGGCCAGCCATTCCTCCACCGCCCTGCCGGAGCGGCTGTAGGAGCCGGTGTAGCTGGGGTAGTCGTATATCTCCCGGTCGTGTATCACATTGAGCCCCGCGGACTCAAATATTTTAGCCATCTCGTCGCCTATCCGCACTATATTATAGCGGGTGTCCTCGGTGCGCTTGTCGTCGCTGGGCTCATAGCTGTCAAGGCCGGACATGGTGTAGGCCTCGCTGGAATGGGTGTGGATAATCAGAATCTGGGGCTCGCTGCAGGGCAGCGTCAACTGGGGCCCGCCCATGAGTATTTTGCCCATATCCACCTCATAGTTCGTGAGATTCTTTATGCTCAGTCCGCCCTCAATGTTGGTCTCCTTTATTTCAGATTCCTCCGGGGCCGGCTCCGGCGTTTCCGGGGCAGGCGAGGCCGGGGCCGCATTTTTCTCCGGTTCTCCCCTCTCCTCTTCGGCGGGGGCGGGCTCCGGCTTCACTCCGGAGGCGGGCACGCAGGCCCTAGCCAGAGCCGGCACCGCCTCCTCCATGGGTATGTCGGATCTGACAGCGGTGCTGAGGGTATAGCTCACATTGCACATGCGCCCCGCCTCAAGCCGGTCTGCGGACTGCTGCCGGAACCAGGCGCAGAGGGGGGAGGCGGTAAAAATATACATGCTCATGGCCATTACCGCAGTCACAAATATTCTTTTAACAATACGCATACGTATCGCCCCCTTTAGAGAAGCTATGTATGCCGCGGCTTCATTATTACAATGGCCCCGTTCTGCTTGCAAAAGCGCCCTCCGCGTGATATAAATAAAATTAAATTTGTGTCGGCTTTTTTCGGAAAAGCCGGGAAAGGATCGGTAAAAATGAAATTCAGCTATCGTCCAAAGGGAGTCTGCTCCCAGAGAATGGATATAGAAATTGAGGACAACAAAGTCGTCGGCCTGAAGGTCCTTGGGGGCTGCGACGGGAATCTGAAGGGCATAGGCCGCCTCATTGAGGGCATGGATGTTGACGAGGTTATAGGCCGCCTTGAGGGCATACGCTGCGGCTTCAAAAGCACCTCCTGCCCCGACCAGCTGGCCAAAGCCCTGAAGGAATACAAGGAAGAGCTGGCATGAGGCGCTTTGCCGCCCTGCTCCTCTCTCTCCTGCTGTGCTTCTCTGCGCTCCCCGCGGCTGAGGCGGCGGAGAGGGATTATTCCTCTCTCCCCCTGCGGGAGGAGAGGCTGCGGCCGGAGCTGCCGGTATTAAAGGTCTATCTCTGTTCCCTGCTCTCCGGGCGGGCCTACAGGCAGAACGATGAGGTGTATATGTCCCTGGGGGATCTGGGCAGGCTCTATGATATTGACATCAGTATAAAATCCGCCGGCAGCAGCTTTGCGGCCGAAGGAAAGGCGCTGGATATAAAGGCGGAGCAGAACAGCGGCTATCTTGAGGTAAACCACCGCTTTCTCTATCTCCCCCATGGCTATATTGACTGCGGGGGGGACATATATCTGCCCCTTGAGGTACTGGGTCGAATTTTCGGAATCACCGCCAAGGTATCCGGAGAGAGAGTGGATATAGACACTGTCCGGCCCCGTCTCATCGTGGGGGGCGAGGACTACTACACCATGAATTTCACCGCCGACGAGCTGTTCTGGCTGCCGAGAATCGCCTATGTGGAGGCCAAGGAGCAGCCCCTGGCCGGAATCATGGGTGTGTGCAATGTGGTGCTCAACCGGGTAAAGAGCGATGACTTTCCCGACACCATATTCGAAGTACTCTATGACCACAAATACGGCGTGCAGTTCACCCCCGCCGCCAACGGTTCAATTCAGGGCCGGCCGGATGAGATATCCCGCATCGCGGCCTGTCTTGTTCTGGAGGGCTACAATCCCGTGGGGGGGAGCCTTTATTTCGTGAACCCGGGAATCGAGGGCAGCCACTGGTTTAAAAAGAGCCTGAAGCATGTGGTTACAATAGGCGACCACGCTTTTTATGAGGGATAATTTTAATTTTTCGGAGTCTGATATGCTTGAAGAAATACTTAAAGACGGATTTAATGAGCTGAATATAGAGCCCGACGGCAGGGCACTGCCCCGGTTCAGAATATATTATGACTATCTCGAGGAAATAAACAGGGTGATGAACCTCACGGCCATCTCGGGAGAGGCGGACGTGGCGCGACTGCATTTTCTGGACTGCTGCGCAATTCTCGGCTTTGAGGACATGGCCGGAAAGCGGGCAATAGATGTGGGCAGCGGCGCGGGCTTCCCCGGGCTGGCTGTTAAGATCGCCTGTCCGGAAATGGAGCTCACCCTCCTGGACAGTCTGGACAAGCGGGTTAATTTCCTCAGAAACTGCTGTGAAAAGCTCGGTATGCCCGATGTGGAGTGCATCCATGCCAGAGCTGAAGAAAAGGCCAAGGATTTGAGGGAGAGCTTTGACTTTGCCATGTCCAGAGCTGTCGCAAGGCTGAACCTCCTCTCGGAGCTCTGTCTCCCCTATGTGAAGCCAGGCGGCAGATTCATCGCCATGAAGGGGCCGGACTGTGAGGATGAGCTGAATGAGGCGGAAAAGGCCATCACCCTGCTGGGCGGAGAGATTGAGAAAAAGGCAGACTACCTCATCCCCGGAACTGACATTGTCCACAGCCTCATCGTGATAAAGAAGGTCAGAAATACACCTTCAAAGTATCCCCGGCGCTGGGCCCAGATAAAAAAGCAGCCCCTTTAAGGCGTAAAAATCGGAGAGCTGCCAAAAGCATCTCTCCGGTTTTCCATATCGGTTTTAAATTGCAGAGGCTCAGCAGAGAGCCCTGAAAAATTCATCCATGTCGTGCACTATGCACTCCGCGCCGCTCTCTCTTAGCTCCCTCTCGCTGCGAAAACCCCAGGCCACGGATATGCAGTCCATCCCCGCGTTCTTCGCCGTGGCGATGTCCACCTCGGAGTCACCCACGTAGACGCAGTCCTTTTTATCCACGCCCATGAGCTTCACCGCCGCATCCACGGTGTCGGGCCAGGGCTTGCGCCGCACAGCGCTGCTCTCTCCCACCGCCGTCTCCAGAAGTCCGGCAAAGAAGCGCCCTGCCAGCTCCCTCACGGTCATATCCGGTTTGTTGGAGACCACGGCCTGCTTCACGCCCAGACTTTTAAGCTTTTTCATTATTCCGGTGATTCCCCCATAGGGGGCGGTCTTAATGCAGCTGTGCTCATTGTACCAGACCTTGTAGAAGCTCAGCACCTCCTGAAAAAGGCCGCTGTCCGTGCCTGAGGGGACCGATTTCTCTATCAGCTTTCCCGCACCGTTGCCAAGAAAGCTGCGCACCTCATCTGCACTGCGCTCAGGCATTGAAAAATGTCTCAGCGTGTAGTTGACGGAGTCGGTGAGATCCCCCAGGGTATTCAGCACCGTGCCGTCCATATCGTACAATACTGCCTTATATCTCATATGTACTCCTCCGTTTCGGGTCTTTTCGATTATAGTACCGCGCCCCCCGTCAGTCAAGAATATGCTCCATGCATTCAGCACGGCAGAGGCGGCGGAGAAGTTTTTACGGAGCAAAGCCATGAAATTCAGAAGATTATTTGCCGTCATACTGGCCCTCGGGATAGTGGCGGGAATCATATATTTTGCAAAAACCAATACCGACAGCCGCAGGGGCACCATAAGTCTCTGGTGTACCGCTGAGATGAGCGCCGCCTCGGAGCTTGAAGAGGCGGTGGAGGATTACAACGGCAGCTTTCAGCGGGATTCCCTGCCGGTGGAGCTGGTGGAGTTTTCCGATGAGGAGGCCCTCGCCGATGCCTTTGAAAAGCAGGAGCCGGATCTGCTGTTCTGTTCCCATTTCAGGGCCCTTGAGCTCTGGGACGAGGGGCGGCTCTCCGATATAGGAAAGGAGCTCGGGCCGGAATCCCCCGGATACCCGAAATCGGTGACCAGCCGCAGTGATGCCGTGGGACACGGGTTTTTCCCCGTAGGCTCCGACATTCAGCTCCTTGTCTGCGGGGAGGATATCGATCTGGGAGAGGCCGCAGCCGATTTCAGGGCGCTGTGCACAGCGGCCTCGGAATACAGCATTGAAAACGGCAGAAAGCCCTTCTTTGCCGCCGACTCCTTCGCAAGGCTGTTCTGCACCCAGTTTCTCCGGCAGGGTGAGGAATTTGCACCCCCCGTCACCAGGGGCGGAGCTCATGATGCAATGGAGGAGCTCTATAACGCCATCGCACTGGCCGCCTATGACGGGGCCCTTGCAGACTGTGCCGGGGATTGCGGGGAATATGTTGTCTCCGGTGCTCTCCCCTGTGCCGTTCTGTCCTCCGCAAAGCTTGCGGATCTGGAGGGCAGGCTGCAGATTTTCCCCTTGCCGCCCATGCACAGTCAGGACAGCCGGGATAATGCGGGGGAAATGCGGGGCTTTGCCGTCACGGCTGGGGGCTGCAGGAATGAAAATGAGATTGCAAAATTTGTCTCCTGGATTCTGGACAGCAACAGGGGCTCAAAGCTTGCCCTGAAGGCAGGGCTTGTCCCCGCCCAGGAATGTTCGCTTATAACGAGAGACCGGCTCTGGACCGTGCTGCTGGAGATAAGCCGGGATTCCATAGTCTCCCTCCCCCTCCCGGACAGCGCCTGCATACTGGGTCAGGAGGAATTTGAGAGCAGCTTCAGGGAGGATATGTCCCGGCTGGCGGGATGAAGGCTCTATTTTTTAGGACACTTATTGCAAAAATTTATTCATTGTGGTATATTGACACCGTAAAATAAATCAAATTTTTTAGACAAGAGGTATCATTATGGAAGGATTCAGAGTACTTGAAATAAAGCAGAGTGTGTTTGAAAACAATGACAGGGAAGCCGAAAAGCTGAGACAGAACCTGAAGAAGGACAGAACTTTTCTGCTTAACCTGATGAGCTCCCCCGGTTCCGGCAAGACCACCACTTTGAAGGCCACCATCGCGGCTTTGAAGGATGAGTTCAGAATCGGTGTTATGGAAGCAGATATCGACTCCAGCGTAGACGCCGCCGCCATTGAGAAGACCGGCGCAAAGGTCATCCAGCTCCACACCGGCGGTATGTGCCACCTGGATGCGGACATGACCAAGCAGGGCCTTGAGGGTCTGGGCGTGGATGATGTGGACTTTGCCATTCTTGAGAACATCGGCAACCTCGTCTGCCCCGCAGAGTTTGACACCGGCGCCGTGAAGAATGCAATGATTCTCTCCGTACCTGAGGGCGACGACAAGCCCCTCAAGTACCCCCTGATGTTCTCCATCTGCGACGTACTGCTGATAAACAAGATCGACGTACTGCCCTACTTCGAGTTCGACATGGAAGCCTGCAAGAAGTATGTGAGAAAGCTCAACCCCAATATCAAGATAATTCCTATCTGCGCCCGCACCGGCGAGGGTATCGATGAGTGGGTCAACTGGCTCCGTACCGAGATCAAAAAGTGGAACGAAGACTGATAACAACAACAAAAATTCCCGTCCGGTCAGGACGGGAATTTTTTTCTGTTTATATATTTCCGGGGAAATGCTTCAGGGCTCCCGCGGCCTGTCAGCCGGCTTCCGGCTCCGGGATCTGCCCTGTCTGAATCTCTGCGGGGCGGCTGAGAAATTCTCTGATCCTCCCGCTCTCTTTTCCGTAGTCGCAGCCGGTGAGCCCCTCCTCCGCGCCGTTATATACCCAGATATAATTTCTGTCCGGCACGGTCATCTGCATTGCGGAGGCACCCCGGAACTTCGGGGCCGCCACGGCCAGCGCCGCAAGCTGCTCCCGGCTGAGATTTGTGTCGACCATGGGTATCACAACTCTGGCAAGACCGGGAATATCGCTGAGCTTTATGCTCTTTGATTTCGTCAGCACCGCCTGAACCATGTTCCGCTGTCTCTCCACCCGGTGCCAGTTGTCGTCTATGCGGCGCAGCCGACAGTAGAGAAGTGCGGATTCCCCGTCCATCTGATTCATTCCCTCATCAAAGCTGTACTCATAATAGCTGTCCTCCGCAAGGGCACGGGCCTCCTGAGCCGTCAGCTCTATATCAATACCTCCGAGGGCGTCGATTATCTCCCGGAAAAGCTCAAAGTCCACATGCATATAGCCGTCAATATCCACATTGAAACACCGGCTTATATCTCCGGCCGTGAGCTCCGGCCCGCCGTAGGTGAAGGTATTTGTCAGCATCACATCTCCGTGCCCAGGCCAGGGCACCCCTGTGCTTCTCTCAAAGCTCACAAGCCTCACGCTGCCGTCGGTCCTGTTGAGGGAGCAGAGCATGGTCACGTCCCCCCGGCCCCTGTCGTAGTCCCCGGGCAGGCGCTCATCGGTCCCTATGAGGAGTATATTCACCACATCTCCCAGATCCCTGTTCAGGTCTATCGCGGAGCGCTCATACCAGAGCTGTTCACTGCCGCCGGCAGGTCTGGGGCCGTCCAGAGTCTCCGTCCCGGTCTCCGGGGCAATATAGGGCGTGGCCTCCGGGGCTTTCGCGTGGGCAGTCCTCTGATTTGAAATCACCGCGGCTGTCAGGGCAAGCATGCTCAGCGCTGCCGCCGCTGTAATTATGATTTTCCTCTTTAACGCTTTATTTATTTTCTTCCCCTCCCAGCAGTGCACGGGTAAAGAGTAAATTCAGGCTCCCCCGCCTGGGCAGGGGATTACTGTATATTTTATCCACGCAGAAGTATGCCCCGGGAAAGGGAAAATTATACAGAAAAGGCAAAAGCGGGATGTGGTCTGAGACCAGCATCCCGCTTTTCAAAGTTTATCTATATTTTATCTGTTCTTCTGATAGAGAATCCAGAGCCCCTTCAGAAGGAGGTCGTCGTCGCAGACTATCTCATGCCTGCAGTAGGGTGTGATGAATTTGGCTATTCCCCCGCTGGCAACGATGCTGCACTTCTCCCCCAGCTCCTTCTCCATTCTGTCGATCATGCCGTCAATCATTGAGGCCGTGCCAAACACGGCGCCGCTGCGCATGGATTCCACGGTATTTGTGGCGATGCACTTTTTCGGCGCTATGATGGATATCTCCGGCAGAAGGCTCGTCCCGGAGGACAGGGCCGCGTAGGAGAGCTTCACACCCGGCATTATTGCACCGCCCAGATAGCAGCCCGATTTATCTATTACGACCATAGTTGTGGCAGTGCCCATGTCGAGTTCAATGCAGGGCGTGCCGTAGCAGCACATGGCGGCCACACTGCCCACAACGAGATCCCCGGCGAGGGTGCCCGGATCATCGATGCGCACATTGAGTCCCGTCTTCATGCCGGGGCCCACCACCATTGTCTCTTTTCCGGTGAGGAGCTTTATCGCACTGCAGAGCGCCACTGTCACAGGGGGCACGACACAGGAGAGTATGGTCCCCTCCAGTCCCTTCAGGTCTATATGGTAGGTATCCAGAAAACCCTTGAGCTTTATGGCATACTCCATGGCCGTGTCGTTAATGTCCGTGTGTATACGGGCAATATTCATTATTTTACCCTCATCAATGCAGCCGAGAACTATATTTGTATTCCCCACATCAACAGCAAGAATCATTTTGCACGCCTGCCTTTACCAAGATTTATAAGTCTCATTATAACCGGGCCCAGAACCACATTCACCAACAGTTCAAAGAGGAAGTTGAAGCCCACAAAGCCCACAATCATGTATGTGCCCACATTTGCAAAGCCCGCAGCCTCCGCCCAGCCCCTTATCGTGTCCATAAAGAACACAAGACAGCCCAGAAGAAATACCCCTGTGTTGACTATGGGGCAGACAACTGCAGATGTCATCACGCCCACATACTCATTTTTCCTGCCAAAGGCCTTAAAGGCGAGACCCGCGCAGAGTCCGGCCAGGGTGCCCTTCAGAATGACCGTCGCCACGGTGCCCAGGGGATTTATGGGCATAAATAAAGCTGCATCCCCGGAAAAAATTACAGTCAGGCTGAAAATGAAGCCCAGCCATGCGCCCGCCCCCACGCCGTACAGGGCGGCACCCACGACAATGGGCACCAGAACGAGTGAGACGGAAAACGGTCCGAAGTGTATGCAGCTGCCGACGAACTGCAGAATCACCACTATGGCGGTAAAGAAAGCCATACCTGTGAGTCTGCGCACATTCACGCTTTTTTTCATTATTAAATTTACCTCCTGCTGTCGCTCCGCTCAGGGCGGATGCGGCGCTGTTCTACAATTTGATGATATGCCCTGCGGCAGGCTTTGTCAAGTCTGTACACATATATTGAAGCCTCAGAGAAAGCTTCTCTGAGGCTTTGTTTCAGTTTGCAATACTGTGGTGCATTCCGGGGCTGGAGAGGTCGAGCGCCCTGAAGCTGTAGCCGTTGTCTTTCCCCCACCGGAGGACAGACTCCACGGCGTCAACACTGAAGCCCTTTATATCGTGCTGCAGCACAACGGCGCAGTTCTTCTTTGAGCAGGGGCCGATAATATTGCTGATTACCGTATCGGTGTTCGTGGTCTCCCCCGCGTCTCCGCTGCACACGTTCCAGTCAAAATACCTGTAGCCCATGGCCTCAAGCTGGGCGCTGAGGCGGCTGACAATGCCGGGATTGAAGCGGCTCACCGTGTTGGAGCTGCCCCCGGGGAAGCGGTAAAGCTGTGTATAGCTGCCGGTGAGCTCGCGTATCATCTCTTCCGTCGCGTTGAAGTCCTGATAGAAGCTCTCCTCCGAGGCGTAGACCGTGCCGTAGTCGTGGGTGTAGGTATGGACGCCTATGCTGTGCCCCTCATTGAAGGCCCTTGTTATGGAGGCCCGGTTCCCGGCCCTGTTGCCGGTGACAAAAAATGTGGCCTTGGCGCCGTATTCCTTCAATATGTCCAGAAGCTGCTCCGTATAGGGGCCGGGGCCGTCGTCAAAGGTGAGATATATGGTTCTGCCCTCGGGTATCACTGTCTCCGGACAGTCCTGTCCGGCAACCGTGACGCGGCGCTCCGCACTGACGGTCTCTCCCAGGGCATTGGTGATGAAATAAAGAATTTTATATTCTCCCGGCCTTGTGCTGTCAAGACTGCTCTCCACCTGCACATAGCCGCTGAGGTCGCTGCCTTCGGAATCAACGGCCGTCACCCCCGGGTCTTCAAAATAGGGCCGGGCGTTTATTGTGATATCCGCATCACCGTTGAGGCTGATCTCCGGCGGGGCAACGCCGTAATCCACCCTGCGCTCCGCCATTCCGGTATTTCCGGCGGAATCCGTCACCGTGTATATCACGCTGTCCCTCCCGCGGCTGACCTCCACCTTATCTGTGAGATCCCCGTCGCGGCTGTCCTCCGCAGTGTAGCCCTCCTCCTCATAGCCCTCATACCAGCTGGGGCTGTAGCCCTCTCTGCTGAGGAGCTTTATCTCAGGGGGAGTTGTATCCACTACGTTGACGGTTCTCTCCGCCTCATAGTCCTTCAGGCCGTGGTTCGCATAATAGCGCACATGGTAGCTGCCTATTTTCCCGGTGTCCACCACGCCTTCACTTTTTACAAAAAGGGGGCTCTTTATATGAGTAATGCCGCTCACGGCCGTCGCCCGTGCGCCCGGCTCCACATAAGGCTCGCCGTATTCCGTGTCTATCTCCGCCCCGCCCTTGAGGTAAAATCTTACATCAGACCCGAAGGGGGCAAAATACAGCAGAAGGCCCAGCAGCAGAAATGTGCATGCCGCGGCGACGGCCGCAATTAGTGCCGCCCTTGCCTGACTGTTTTTCTCTTTATTTTTATCTTTGCTCTTCTCTTTGTTTTTCAGCTTTTTGCTCATATAATTCTGTCTCCGCTTTCTCCGGTTCCGGTCAGCAGTGCCGTTATTCTACCATATTATGCGCCGGTCCGCCAGATTTTCCCCGAAATTTAATTTTTTGGTTATAATTACAAGGCTTTGGCCGCCCGATAAACTTGCTATGGGAATTGCTTTCTGATATACTTATCATTCGTTGGAAAACATTAAAAATACATCTCTGCGGCAGCCAGCCGCAGGAAAGGAAGAATTATGAAAAACACTGACAAAACAATGGACAAGATTGTTGCACTCTGCAAAAACCGCGGCTTCATCTTCGCCGGCAGCGAGATCTACGGCGGCCTTGCAAACACCTGGGACTACGGTCCTTTGGGCGTGGAGCTCAAGAACAATGTGAAGCGCACATGGTGGAAGAGATTCGTGCAGGAGAGCCCCTACAATGTGGGCCTCGATGCAGCCATTCTCATGAACCCCCAGACCTGGGTCGCCTCAGGACATCTCAGCGGCTTCTCCGATCCCCTTATGGACTGCCGTGAGTGCCACGAGCGCTTCCGTGCCGACAAGCTGGTCGAGAGCTGGGCACAGGAGAACGGCGTTGAGCTCTCCAAGCCCATCGACGCCTATTCCCAGAGTGAGCTTAAAGACTTCATTGAGGAGCACAATGTTCCCTGCCCAAGCTGCGGCAAGCACAATTTTACAGACATCCGTCAGTTTAACCTGATGTTCAAGACTTTCCAGGGCGTCACCGAGGATGCCAAGAACACCGTATATCTCCGCCCCGAGACCGCCCAGGGCATATTCACAAACTTTGTAAACGTCCAGCGCAGCACCAGACGCAAGCTGCCCTTCGGCATAGGCCAGATCGGCAAGTCCTTCCGCAATGAGATCACCCCGGGCAACTTCATCTTCCGCGTGCGTGAGTTTGAGCAGATGGAGCTTGAATTCTTCTGCCAGCCCGGCACAGACCTCGAGTGGTTCGACTACTGGCGCTCCTTCTGCCACAAGTATCTGCTGGACATCGGCCTGAAGGATGAGAACCTCCGCCTCCGCGACCACGACCCCGAGGAGCTCTGTTTCTATTCCAAGGCCACCACTGACTTTGAATTTCTCTTCCCCTTCGGCTGGGGCGAGCTCTGGGGCGTTGCAGACCGCACCGACTACGACCTCACCCAGCATCAGAAGGTCTCCGGTCAGGATCTCACCTACTACGACCAGGAGAAGAACGAGCACTACATCCCCTATGTTGTTGAGCCCTCCCTGGGCGTTGAGCGCACAGTGCTCTCCGTGCTCTGCGAGGCCTATGACGAGGAGGTCGTGGGCAAGGATAAGAAGGGCAACGACGATGTCCGCACCGTCCTCCACCTCCATCCCGCCCTTGCGCCCTTCAAGTGCGCAATCCTGCCCCTCTCCAAGAAGGAGGTTCTGGCAGGCCCCGCCATGGAGCTCTACAAGGAGCTCAGCGGCGAGTTCATGTGCGACTATGACGAGACCGGCTCCATCGGCAAGCGCTACCGCCGCCAGGATGAGATCGGCACTCCCTTCTGCATCACCTTTGACTTCAACACCGTGGGCACCGAGACCGACGAGGCCGACCACTGCGTCACTGTCCGTGAGCGTGACAGCATGGAGCAAGTCCGCATCCCCATCAGTGAGGTCAAGAGCTACATTTCCCAGAGAATAAAGTTCTGAGCAGGGCCGGTGCAGATATGAAAGACGGATTTATTAAAGCGGCGGCGGCCTCTCCCGAGATCAGGGTCGCCGACGTTGGATACAATGCAGATAAGATAATAGAATGTGTCAAGGAAGCAGAGGAAAAGGGTGTAAAGGTCCTCACACTGCCGGAGCTCTGCCTCACAGGCTGCAGCTGCCGTGACCTTCTGGGCCACAGGGTGATTCTGGACAGCGCAAAGGAGGCCCTCCTTAAAATAGTCAGGGCCACCAGCGGCACGGACATGCTCATATTTGTGGGGCTGCCCTTCGCCGTGGGCGCAAGGGTCTACAGCTGCGCCGCCGCGGTCTATGACGGAGACCTGCTGGCCCTTATTCCTGAGGAGAATCCTGATTCCCCCCTGTTTCAGGTCCCGGGGAACGAACCTGTGGAGCTTGAGATCGGAGAATACAGCAGCTTTCTCAGCAAGAATGCACTTTTTGAGTGCTCCGCCCTCCCAGGTCTCACAGTGGCCGCAGAAGTTGGCTGCGACAGGGACGCAATAGTGCCCCCCTCCGCCCGCCACGCAAAGGCCGGTGCAACCCTTATAGTTCAGCTTGCAGGCTTTCCGGAGACTGTCTCCTCCACCGATGACGCCGTGCTGAGCACCCGGGCCCAGTCCCGCAGGCTCCGCTGCGGTATGCTCATGGCCGCCCCGGGACGGGGTGAGAGCACAACGGACAATGTGTACTCCGGACTCTGCCTCGTGGCCGAAAACGGTGAGATTCTGGATTCGGACGAAAACGGCAGTCTCATGGCGGTATCTGAAATAGATGTGCAGCACCTTATAAATATACGCCGCGCCGACGGGAACTTTGACTGCAGCGGTGATGAGCATTACTTTGTTGTCTGGGGCGGCATGCCCTGTGAGACCGAGCTCACCCGCACATATTCAAGGCTCCCCCACCTCCCGGAAAAGGCCGAGGATGTACCCGCCTACTGCAGGAGGGTGCTCGACATGCAGGTCTCAGGCCTTGTAAAGCGCATGAGCCAGACAGGCCTTGACCACTGCGTTGTGGGTATCTCCGGCGGTGTGGACTCCACCCTCGCTGTCATGATAAGCGCAATGGCGGTAAAGAGGCTGGGCCTGCCCGCTGAAAATGTCGTGGCCTGCACCATGCCCTGCTTCGGCACCTCCTCCCGCACCAAGTCCAACGCCGTGGTTGTGGCCGAGCAGGTGGGCGCAGAGGTGAGAGTCATTGATATCGGCAATGCGGTAAATCAGCACTTTGACGACATAGGCCACGCAAGGGACGACTACAGCGTCGCCTTTGAAAATGCCCAGGCCCGGGAGCGCACCCAGGTGCTTCTGGACATCGCCAACAAGGTCAACGGCCTTGATGTGGGTACCGAGGACCTGAGTGAGTATGTAGACGGCTGGTGCACCTTCAACGGCGACCACACCAGCAACTATGACGTGAACGTGGGCCTCACCAAGACCCAGGTCCGGGCCAATGTGCGCTACATCGCCCAGACCACCGAGGATGAGGTGCTGGCAAAGGCGCTGTGGGACGTGCTGGACTGCCCCGTCACCCCGGAGCTCCTGCCCATACACGACGACCAGATTGAGCAGAAGAGCGAGGACTCCGTGGGCTCATACAGCCTCCAGGATTTCTTCACCCACAAAATGCTCGTCTGCGGCTTCAGCCCCGCCAAGACCTTCCGCCTTGCAAAGCTGGCCTATGGCGATGACTACAGCGATGAGGAGCTCATACGCTGGCTCAAGAGCTACTGCAGACGGCTCTTCTCCCAGCAGTTCAAGCGCTCCTGCCTCATGGACGGCCCCGCAATTGACGATTTCAGCGTCTCCCCCAGAAACGGCATGCTCATCCCCTCCGATGCGGAGTGCACCGTCTTCCTTGAGGATATTGAGAAGCTTGAGAGCTGATTTTCTTAAAAGCATAAAAATATTCCCCTGCCTCGGGCAGGGGAATATTTTTTTATTATTACTGATAAAATTCCTGGGGAAAATCGTATATATTGTGGCCGGTGACAAGGATCTCGCCCTCAACTGTAAAGCTGAGCTGACTTGCGTCATAGGCATCCAGGAATGTGTTCACAAGGCTGCCCAGAGTAATATATTCTCCGGTGGTGCCGGTGCCGCTCATAAGCTCTCCGAAGCTCCCGCTCAGATCAATCTGAATACTGCCCGCCTCATCAATGGAAAAGCTGTTGACCGTGACCGGCTGTGAAAATACTCCCGCATTATAGAGGCCGTCAAGCAGTGCCTGGGGGCTCAGCTCCGGAATTTCCGTTGCCTCGGGAACAATATTCTCGGCGTACTCGTCCCCGTGGTAGATGTTGATTTCAAGGCCTGGGGCAGCTGCCGCGGTCTCCTCCGGGGCTTCGGTCTCAGCCGGGACCGGGGCCGCGTCGGTGATTTCAAACACTGCGGCGGCAATGGCAGTCCCGCCCTTCTCGTTCGCCAGCTTCTTCAGCGCCCTGTAGCTGCCCGCGGGGAGTTTTTCGTACTGGCCTTCAAATACAAACTCATATTCCTCGGTACTGCCCGCAGGGAGAAAATATAGGTTCAGCGCCGCGGCCTCGGTGATTGGCGGCACCGTGTGCCACTGTCCGTCCCGCATCACCTCAAGGATCTGGACGGGGTCATAGCTGTAGTCCTCACCGCTGAGGTTTTCCAGAACGCCCGTCACTGAGGGGGTGCCGGCCGGAATTATATTCTCGCTGAGTGTGAAGCTCACTTTGTCATTTACAGCCGCTTCATTATATTCACTTAGATCCGTCTCCTCCGGCTCCGCAGACTCACTTCCGCAGCCGGCGGCGGCAAAAAGCAGCAGTGCTGCCATAAGTACAGTAAAAATCTTTTTCATCTGAGTTTCTCCTTTGCTGTGAAACATTTTCTTTGTCCCGAATTAGACTGAATATTTTCTGAAAAGTTTCCTTTTGTGCCTCTGTTCACGGCAATTATCCGCTCTTCAGCAAATTTTCCGTTCCCATGATACATTTCGGGGCACAGATTGTCAATTTTCCGGGGCTCTCATATTTGACATAAATATCGGCCTATGGTATAAATATATGGTTAATAAATTACGTGTTTCATGGATTTTTGCCATATTACCTGTATATTCCATGTTTATTCTATATGACGGGAGATCTGCCGTATGTCTGAAAAAGGAGTTAAGCTGCCGAAGAAAAAGCGTTTTCGCTTTGAGCACTGGCAGATAATAAGTCTGGGCCTGGCCCTCTACGACGCCATTGCCGTAAATGCCGCCTTCTATATCGCTCTCTGGCTCCGCTTTGACTGCAAATTCGGGGATATTCCCTACTTCTACATAGATGTTCTCAGCAAGTTTGCACCCATATATGCCGCCGCATGTATTGTGGTCTTCTGGTTCTGCCGTCTCTACAATACGATTTGGCGTTTTGCCGGTGCCCATGAGATATACCTGTCACTTGTAGCCACGGCCATCACCTTCGTGATTCAGATCGCCGGCACCACGATTTTCTTTATGCGCATGCCCATAACCTACTACTGCATAGGCATAATACTCCAGTTTATTGCTGTCATCGGGGTGCGGCTTTCCTACCGGGCCATAATATCCATGCGCGGCCGGGGAAGCGGGAACGCCGTAAAGCGGGTGATGCTCATCGGTGCGGGGGCCGCAGGGCAGATGATGCTCCGGGATATCACCAGGTCTCACGGCGACACGGATAAAATATGCTGCATAATCGACGACAACCCCAACAAGTGGAACCGCTTTATGGAGGGTGTCCCTGTTGTGGGCGGCAGGAACGACATATTCAGCAATGTGGAGAAATACAAGATTGACAAGATCATTCTCTCCATTCCCAGCGCCACGGTGGAGGAGAAGCGGGAAATTCTCAGCATATGCAGTGAGACCAACTGCGAGCTGAAGCAGGTCTCGGTGATGTACCGGGAGATGGGGCAGATCGTCAACTCCGACTCCATCACGGATGTCTCCATTGAGGACCTTCTGGGCCGGGAGCCTATAAAGGTCAATCTCGATGAGGTTTTCTCCTTTATAAGCGGCAAGGTGATACTTGTCACCGGCGGCGGCGGCTCAATAGGCAGCGAGCTCTGCCGGCAGATTGCGGCCCACCACCCCAAAACACTCATTATATTCGACATATATGAAAATAACGCCTATGACATCCAGTTTGAGCTGAGAGATAAATATCCGGAGCTGGACCTCGTGACCTTAATAGGCTCCGTCCGGGACAGCAGGAGACTGGAGCAGGTGTTCTCTCTGTACCGCCCGGAAATCGTATTCCATGCGGCGGCCCACAAACACGTGCCCCTCATGGAGGACAGCCCCTGCGAATCCATAAAGAACAATGTTCTGGGTACATACAAGACGGCCTATGCCGCCATGAGCCACGGCTGCCGCCGCTTCGTCCTTATCTCCACCGACAAGGCCGTGAATCCCACGAATATTATGGGCGCTTCAAAGCGGCTGTGTGAAATGGTGGTGCAGAGCTTCGACAGGAAAATCAAGGCCGGCAGGGCGGCGGATATCCCCTGCCTCAGCACCCACCCCATAGCCGGGCCCGGAGATGCCCCCGATGTCAGAACAGAGTTTGTGGCCGTGCGCTTCGGCAATGTCCTGGGCAGCAACGGCTCGGTCGTGCCCCTCTTTAAAAAGCAGATCCAGAAGGGCGGCCCTGTCACCGTGACCCATCCCGATATTATCCGCTATTTCATGACGGTCCCCGAGGCCGTGAGTCTTGTACTCCAGGCCGCGGTGTATGCCAGCGGCGGGGAAATCTTTGTGCTGGACATGGGATCCCCGATGAAAATAGATTCCCTGGCCCGGAACCTTATAAAGCTCTCCGGCTTCCGCCCAGATGTTGATATTAAGATTGAATACACAGGTCTGCGCCCAGGAGAAAAGCTCTATGAGGAAAAGCTCATGGCCGAGGAAGGGCTCCAAAAGACAAACAACAACCTCATCTACATCGGCCATCCCATCGACTTTGACTCCGATGCCTTCTTTGACGATTTGGCCTCTCTGGGGGATGCGGCCTACGACAACTGCGGGGATATAAGGGAGCGGGTACTCAGCATAGTTCCCACCTACATGCCCTACAGCTGTCCCCCGCTGCACAGTGACAAGGCCGCTGTGAGTGCGGAAAAATAAATATATCGTCATAAATCCGGATACCCGCGCATAATATGCGCGGGTATCTTTTTGCCTTGATTTTATCCGTGAAAATGATAAAATTACAGTCAGAAGAACGCATTTGAAAAGTGAGATGATCGCATGGCAACTATACTGGACGGCAAAGCCCTCGCGGCGAAGGTACGCCGGGAGGTGGCAGAGGAGGCCGAAAAGCTTCCGCGGGTGCCGGGGCTCGCCGTTATTCTTGTGGGGGATGACCCCGCCTCAAGAATCTATGTCACAGGCAAGAGAAAAGACTGCCGGGAGTGCGGCTTTATGAGCCGTGAGTACAAATACGACGCCGGTATTTCAGAGGCAGAGCTGCTGGAACTCATTGAGAAACTGAACCGTGACGATGAGATAGACGGAATACTTGTTCAGCTGCCCCTGCCGGAGAATATATGTGAGGCCCATGTGATAGAGGCCATTTCCCCGGAAAAGGATGTGGACGCCTTTCACCCCGTAAATGTGGGGCACATTGCATCCGGTGAGCCGGGGCTTCTGCCCTGCACCCCCGCAGGAATCATGGAGCTTCTGGCGGCCTACGATATCTCCGTCGCAGGCAAACTCTGTGTAATTGTGGGCAGGAGCAGCATTGTTGGAAAACCCATGTGCATGATGATGCTGAACGCCGACGGCACGGTGGTCTGCTGCCACAGGAAGACAAGGGACCTGGCCGCCCTCACAAGGCAGGCAGATATCCTGGTTGTGGCGGCGGGGCATAAAAAGCTCATAACCGCCGACATGGTCAAATCCGGTGCTGTGGTGATAGATGTGGCCATGAACAGGGACAAGGTAACCGGAAAGCTCAGCGGAGATGCGGATTTTGAAAATCTTCTCGATAAGGTGAGCTATATAAGTCCTGTGCCCGGCGGTGTGGGGCCTATGACAAGGGCCATGCTTATGAAGAATATCCTCACCGCTGCCCGCATGCATCAGGGCTTAAAATAACATTCTCCTGTCTATAATCAATCGGGCCGTCATACCGGCCCGATTTTATTGACACGAAAGCTTTAATGTGGTATAAATATTAGGCCGCAATTATAAGGAGAGTTACCGAAGTGGTCATAACGGGGCGGTCTTGAAAACCGTTAGGGCGCAAGCCCACAGGGGTTCGAATCCCTTACTCTCCGCCACAAAAACAACCACCCGAATGGGTGGTTGTTTTATATTCTAATGGGATTCGAACGGGAGCGGGAGTGAACGGATTGCCGGCGGCAATCCGGAGCCGCGACCTGGCCTCCGCCGCAGCGGAGGTCGAATCCCTTACTCTCCGCCAAAAAACAACCACCCGAATGGGTGGTTGTTTTGCATTCTAATGGGATTCGAACGGGAGCGGGAGTGAACGGATTGCCGGCGGCAATCCGGAGCCGCGACCCGGCCTCCGCCGCAGCGGAGGTCGAATCCCTTACTCTCCGCCAAATAAAGACCGTAATCTTGATACCCGGTGTATCAAAATTACGGTCTTTTTGCGTTTTTCTTTATATCCGCTGTTTTTAGGGGTATTTAGCAGCGGATTTACATTTTCCCTGAATTACAGGTTCTGAAGCTCCCCTGTTTCAAGGGACTTTTTGATTGCAAGGACAATTTCCAGAACTTTCCTTGAATCCTCCGGCTTTACCGGAACCTCTGTGCCATTCTTGACTGCGTCGGTAAACGCTCTGATTTCACTGTAGAACATGTCGGTCTGTTCCACATCTATCTGCTGCGGCTCCTCACTCCCCGCGGGATACCAGCAGAGATTTGAGCCGTGCTCACCGTCGTTTATGTTGAGCCCCGCAGTCATTGCATAGTTCAGAGTTCCCTCATCGCCGGTGGCCCTGAGCTCTATTGAGAACGGGAAGGGGCCGGTCATCTCTGAGGAGCCCTCGCATACAGCCTTCACACCGTCCGCCCATGTAAACGAGCTCACCACATGGTTCCAGCAGCCTGTTGGGCTCTGCCAGCCGACTGCGTATACATTCTTTGGCATACCGAAGAGTGTGTACAGATAGTCAATGTCATGGATGTTAAGATCATAGAGTCCGCCGCCGGACTTGCTGGGGTCCCTGTGCCAGGTGGACCAGGTGGGATGCTGGCAGATACGTTTTTCATATATCATGTGGAGGCCGCCCAGCTTTTTACTGTCTATATAATCTTTCACTGTCATGAATTCGGGCCACCAGCGTGAAACCTGAGCCACCATAAAGTACACTTTATTCTTTTTGCAGGCATTGTACATCCTGTCAAAGCTCTCCAGGTCAAAGGCCACCGGCTTTTCGCACAGTACGTGCAGGCCGGCATTGGCAGCCTCAATCACATAGGACTCATGTAAAAATGAGGGCGTGCAGATATCCACCATGTCTATATGTCTCTCCGCCATGGCCTCCGGGATGGAGGTGAAATGCCTGCAGTCACCCTTTACCTGCTTGCAGGTCGCCTCACCGTGCTCTTTGCCGCGGCAGATAACAGCCACAACCTGCACATCATCCATCCGGTTATATGCGGCTATATGGTTCTGGCTTATATATCCGCCGCCTATCAATGCAACATTCAACAAAATATTTGTCCTCCTTCAGGTCTGAATTTTAATTTCGTCAGTGTTTTCGCGCCGGCTGTTTTCCCGCATTCTCTTTAAAATCTGCATTCGGGCATTCTTCCCTATGGGTTCAATATTACCGGGTACAGCGGCCTCAGCTATTATACTGCCGGAAATCACATTTTTCCAGTAGACATATGCAAAACTTTGTCTTATTGATGAAAAAATAATGACTGGCACAATACACCGGTACGGCGGGCTTGCAAAGCTCCGTATCTGCGGCAACACAGGCCCGCTGATTTTCAGGCTTGCGGAGCCGGGTGCAGACATTGCGGATGTGGACCTGATGGTGGATTTTGAGTATGCTGCAAAGGCTCTCGAAAGCATAACATTTAAAATCGGCAGTAGCTGAACTACTGCCTGATTTATTTAATTATCACGGAATTTTATGATATTTATGCCTTTTTCACGGGCGAGCTCCAGAAGCTTTCCGTTCAGCCGGTTGAGGCTGCCGATGGGCGTCCCCGCATCAATGACAGTTCTGCACGAGATTAGGCTCTCCGCCGCCTGTTCAAATTCCCTCTCCCCCATCTCCTCAAAGGCCGGACAGCTTACCACCTCCGCGCACAGCTCCTGCGCCACCTGGAAGTCCGTATCATTTTGGAAAAGTATGCCGGTGGCAGAGGGAATTCCTCTCTTCTGGAGCATCCTGTAGACCGGGATCCCGTATCCGCCGCCCGCCGCAACAAATATCTCCGGTATGCCTGAGGGGCGCTCCAGCTCAACACTGCCGAAGAGCATATTGTATGAGCCCTGTTCTATATCATAGAGCTTTTCTATGCTGTCCCCCCTGAGGATCTCCTCCGGCCTGCCTATTGCTGCAATTCTCTCCCCCTTCACACAGAGGATATAGTCGGAAATCTTGCTGGCGAGATCTATCTCATGGAGGCTCATTATCACGGTTATCTGCTTGTCCCTGGCCATCTCCCGGAGAATATCAAGAAACTCAATCTTGTGCCGGATGTCCAGATATGCCGTGGGCTCGTCCAGGACTATAAGCTCCGGCTCCTGACATATGGCCCGGGCCAGCATTATCCTCTGGCGCTGGCCGTCGGAGAGAGTGGCAAAATCCTGTTCGGCGAGTTCCCCGGCGTGGACTCTTCTGAGAGAATCGTCGATTATTTCCCTGTCCTTTTTTGTGAGCCTGCCCAGCATATTTGTGTAGGGATACCGGCCCATGGCGCAGATCTCACGGGCAGTCATAAGCTCCGGCCTTATCCTGTCGGTGAGCACGACCGCCACCTGCCGCGCCATGTCCCTGAAGCTCCACTGTTTTATGTCCCTGCCGCCTATGAGCACCCTGCCGTATATCTCGGACAGCTGCCCCGTTATGGTCTTCAGTATGGTGGATTTTCCGGCTCCGTTGGGCCCTATGAGCGTGAGGATGCTGCCCTTTTCAATTTCCAAATCAATATCCCTTATGAGCACATTCCCGTTGTAGCCCACCGAGAGCCTGTCCAGTTTAAAATATGCACCCATCTTATTCCTCCGCTCTGCGCCGCTTGAGCATCATGTATATCACCACCGGAGCACCGAAAACCGATGTGACCGTGCCGATGGCAAGCTCGGTGGGTGCAAAGGCCGTCCTTGCAATCAGATCGCAGAACACACATACCACCGACCCGCAGAGAAAACAGGCGGGGACCGTAAACGCCGGACGAGAGCTTTTGAGCAGAGTCCTTGTGATATGGGGCACTGCGATCCCCACAAAGGACACGGGCCCCGCAAGTGCCGTCACACAGGCGGAGAGCAGACTTGAGAGCAGTATGAGGGCCAGCCTGAAAAGCTTTATATTTATGCCCATGCTGCGGGCGTAATTCTCGCCCAAAGCGTAGGCCCCCATTGGCTTTGACATGAGCCAGGCGCAGACAAGGCCCGGCAGGCATATGAGAGCCGCCGTGCCCACATTCTCCCAGCTTGCGCCGGAGAAGGAGCCCATTGACCAGTTCGCGAGATTCAGTATGTCGTGATCTTCGGCAAAGGTCACGCAGAAATCCGTGACCGCCCCGCAGATATAGCCCACCATTATGCCTATCACAAGGAGAATTGACATGTTCCCCGCCTTCTGGGAGAAGAACAGCACCACCGAGGTTATTATCAGTGAGCCTGCAAAGGATGCGGCTATCAGGATGCCCGAGCTGACGGAACCGATGTACGGCGTCATGAATATGAGGGTGATGCCCACCAGCATTTTTGCGCCGGAGGATATTCCCAGGACAAAGGGGCCTGCAATGGGGTTCCTGAAAAAAGTCTGCAGAAGGAGCCCCGAGACGGCCAGCGCCCCGCCCAGTATCGCCGCAAGCAGAATGCGGGGCAGACGTATGCTGAAAATTATCTGACTCTCTGTGGACGTATTTATAAGCTCACTGAACTCCCGGGAATATCTGCCGCCGGAAAAGAGATTCTTTATGCCGCAGCGCAGGGCATTCCACAGCATTTTAAAGACCTCCCCCGCCGGTATGCTGACCGAACCGGTATTTACATTCAGCACTATATCCCACAGCAGTAGCAGTACAAATATGAGCATGAACGCCGAAAAGCGGCTCATGCCCATAAATTTACTTCTTCTGTTTTCGATTTTCTCTGATTTCACAGTACAGTCTCTCCCTGAAATATTCAGGCTGCTGTCACTGCAGCCTGTAGAAATAGTCCAGCTCCGTGAGTTCGGGGTTGGCATTTTCAAAAATCGTGTGGAGATTTTCTATCATTTTCCCCAGCTGCATGCTCTCCTGAAACATGTTTTTTTCGGTACACCAGACATTCCCGTTCTTTACGGCCTTGAAGTTTTTGAGAAGATCGCTGAGCTCCAGAAGCTCCTCCAGACTGCGGATTTCACTGCCGATGGTGCTGTTGTAGATTATAAAGTCCGCATCTCTGGCGGCTGAATAGAAGCTCTCCATCTCAAGAGAGACGGTGGATGTCTTTTTTGCGGGGTCTCCGATATCCCTGAAAACATAGTCCCCGCCGGCCAGATCTATCATGCGGCTTACATAGTCCCCGGATTTTCTCACGACTGCGAGTCCCGATGAATTTATACGGAAGAAGGCCACCGTGGCGCCGCTTCTCTCCATATTATCTATCTTTCTGAGGCATTCGGTCTGCTCCGAAAAAAGCTGCTCAGCCCTGTCCTCCTCATTCAGAAGGGCTCCGTAG
Source organism: Candidatus Limivicinus sp. (assembly GCA_050943875.1). Lineage (GTDB taxonomy): Bacteria > Bacillota > Clostridia > Oscillospirales > Oscillospiraceae > Limivicinus. The sequence goes on from JBMNPZ010000004.1 coordinate 53,149, forward strand.
AGTTTTATCCACTCGGTTCTGCCCAGGGGGTGGCTCTCACTGCTGGAATTGTCCACAAAAACGGGGATGCCCAGCTGCATCAGCTTTTCCTTCACCTCCGGGGCGTGCCCTATCATCAGGCTCTCCAGTGCAAGATCGCAGTTCTCGTTTACAATGAGCTCGTAGTCCGGTTCACTGTATTTGCCGGCAAAGAGTATGTCGCCCCTGTTCATGGCCTCAGCGGCGCCCTCCACATACCAGCCGCTCTCCCTGGTGCCCGAGAGTCTCACCGCGTCCAGCCTGTCCATGGCGTCAAAAAGGCACATGGCCGAGGAGGCCGCGAGATAGATATTTTCAAGGGGCTGAAATATGGGAATTATATCCCCCGCGATGTTCTTCGGAAGTCCGGCCCCCTCCGGCACAACTATGTAGCGGCAGCCGTCGGAGACTGTGATGAGCTTATAGCCTCCCTCATAATAGTCAAGGCTGAAGTTTTCCGCATATTCAAGCTCCATGCTGCCCGCAGGCTCCAGGCCGCTGCCGGGGCCCTCCGGGGGCTCAGCGCCGCCGCAGCCGGCGAGCACCGAAAGACTCACGGAGATGCAGAGCAGAACTGTAATTATCTTTTTAATGTTCATTTTTCTTGAAGGTCGAGCTGTCAAAATAAAGACTGTACTCTATCTCGTGGGGCTCGCTCATGGCCTCGGTGCAGGCTGTGACCGGCAGCTCCTCATCTATGGATACGGGTATCTCAAATGTGGAATTGCCGGACTTCTGAACGGGCTCATAGCGCTGTCCTCCTACCGTCATATAGCTGTAGTTGGGGCTGCTCCAGACGATTACTGCCGATATATCTCCGCCCTCTATTGTAACTTCGGCGGACTCGATGCAGGCCCTCCCGCTGCCTCCGCTGAGGCTGACATCTGCGGTATAGCTGCCGTCAGTGAGCTCCGCCGTGCCGCAGCCCGCAAGAATGAGGCACAAAATGAGCACCGAAACTATTGCGGATATTTTGGAGAATACTTTCATGGGCTCACCGCTTCTTCGGGGACAGAGTCGGATTCAAAGACCAGAACCCGGTCATACCACTTTTCTTTCTTTATGCTCCAGGCGGCGCAGTTGGTCTCCGTGTTGAGGGCCTCAACAGGAACAGTAAAGGTCTTTGCCCCCTCCTCATCCGGAACAAATGGGATAAAGCACTCCTCCCCCGCCTCCGCCGCCTCCGCGCCGGTGCCCATGAAGAGCTTGCCGTATCCCTGACCGCTCATGGTCATAACGGCCTCCATCTCTCCGTCCTTCACGGTCAGCACACATTTCACCACCCTGAACATTGAGGAGCTGGAGCTGACAGTTATCTCATAATCCCCGTCGGCTATATTTTCTCCGTACAGAGGCTCTCTCTCCGGCTCCTCCACGGCTGCCGCCTCAGTGGTTTCGGCAGGCGCGGCGGTCTCAGCATGGGCGGGTTCGGGTGCCGCGGCGGGCTCCGTATTCCCGCAGGCCGCCAGCATAAGCAGTGCCGTGAGGACAGCCATAAATAAACTTAACTTTTTCATACTCTTCTCCCCGCCGGACACACGGTTTCTCTTTTTATTTCTGCAGAGAAACCGCGGTTCGGGCATTGTTATATTTTATTTATTAATTGCGTCTGCGACATGGGAGACATAGATGTCCCGTGCTCCCTCGTACTGGCCCAGGCCCTTCAGGACGCACTCCACCTCAAAGCCGGCGGCCTCAAATTCTGTCTTCCATGAACCCTCCTCGTCCCCCGCCATATCATTGTTGGCGTGGTCACCGGCCACGACCATGAGGGGGAGAAGGACGACCTTCTTTGCGCCGTAATCCTTCGCAAGAGCGATGACATCTTCAAGTGTCGGTGTGGCCTCCACGGTGCCCACAAAGTAATTGTCATATCCCGCGGCGCTGAGCTTGTCCTGGAGCTTTGCGTAGGTGGCATTGGACTCGTGCTCGGTGCCATGGCCCATCCAGATTATCGCGGTGCCCTCCTCATCGTAGGCGGCGGTCTCTTCGGTGATGACAGATATGAGTCTGTCGTAGTCCTCATCCGTTGTGAGCATGGGGGCGCCGACCTTCATACTGTCAAATTTATCGGTGTAATGGGCTATTTCCGCCATCACATCGTCATATTCAAAGCCCGCCATCACATGGGTGGGCTGAATTACCACATCCTTCACACCGTCTGCCACAAGCCTGTCCATGGCCTCGGTGACATTGTCTATCTCAAGCTTGTCCCGCTCTGCCAGCTTGTCAATAATAATCTGGCTTGTAAAAGCCCTGCGCACCTCATAGTCCGGGTATGCCTCTGCCAGAGCTTTTTCAATGGCGCCGATGGTTATGTCGCGGGAATCGTTGTAGCTGGTGCCGAAGCTCACAGCCAGTATGACGGGCTTTGCAGCGGTCTCCGCCGCGGGAGCCTCCTCTGCCGCTTCCTCCGCCGTTTTTTCCGCGGGGGTCTCTTCTCCGCAGGCAGACAGCGCAAGCACCATGCACAGTGCAAGCAGAGCCGCCAGCATTTTCTTCAGAGTTTTCAATTTGGTTTCCTCCATGTAAAAATATATTTTTGAAATTTACAGCAGGCTGTAAATCCCAAATTTTCAGGTAAAACCCGCAGGAGGAGTCAGGCCGGCATAAAAAAACTGCGGCAGTCAAAAGACTGCCGCAGCCGATTTTCTGCAGACATATCCTCTTTTCTCCTAACACGGGAGACAGAAGTACTGAATAAAGCAGGTCTCCTGACTTGCGCTTCATAAAAGCCCATACAGCCTTCTCAGGAATACTCCCAATGGCCGGTTTTCACCTCAGCATGAGCTTCTCCGCGCTTACAGTGGCGGTACCGTTCCGGATTCTCACCGGATTCACTATTCTCCCCCGGGGACCGTACATCCCCGGCGGCACTTTACTCGTTCGTCACCGATTATAAACCGGTGAAATACTTTTGTCAATGAAATTTCAATATATTGGATAAGGTATATTATAACTTTTTTGCAAAAATAATATTGTTAATCGCAAAAATATAGCTTTTTTATGTATATTTTATTTCTATAATATTCGCACTCCGCTACGCTGCCGTTGGGCATGTGATAAGAATAAAAATCCTTTTTTTCCGAATCAAAAGCCTCAAAAACTGCCATTATGACTCCGCCGTGGACAATGAATGCAGCTGTCTGCCCATCCGGTATGCTGTCCGCGGCCAGGGTGAATGCGCGGCAGGCCCTTTTTTTGAATTCCGCCGCGCTCTCCCCTCCGGGAATCGGCCCCCTGCACATTGACTCAAGCCAGCAGGCGTATTCGGGGCATTCCGAGAGCTCCTCCGCGGTCTTGTTCTCGAATATGCCGAAATCCGTCTCCATAAGCCCCGGCACAATTATCTGTTCACGGCCGGGGAACAGTATCTCTCTGCTCTCCCTCGCCCTCCGGGCCGGACTTGAGAATATCAGGTCCGGTGCGGGGACGGCGGGTTTCAAGCGCTCAATCTGCTTTACCCCCGCAGGGCACAGGGCCTCATCAGTAGTGCCGATATACCTGTGCTGCAGGTTCCCCTCTGTGGCACCGTGGCGGATAAGGAAAATTTTTACCACTTCAGCAGCACCCCTGTCCAGAAACCCAGCAGCGCCGAGAGCTCAAAAATCTGGAGGAAGAAGCCGGATGTATCCCCAGTGACACCGCCGAACTGCTTTTTTGCCATGCGGATACAGGCGGCGAGGCTCAAAAGCCCGAGGGCCAGACCGCAGATGCCCGGAACAGGACTTAAAAGCAGCATGAACAGCGCCACCGCGGCGGCCTCCGCCGAAAGAATTGCTGCGGCCTTTCTGCGCTCCGTGTTCTCCGTAAATGCACATAGCATACCGGAGCCCCTGGCATTTTTCATGCTCACAGCGCAGAGGCCGGAGAGTGACCTTGATATGACAAATACGGCGCAGAATGCAGGAAAGGCCCCGCTTTCATAGAGGGCGCTCAGAATGCCGAAATACATGAGCAGGTAGACTCCGCAGTAAATCACCGCAAAGGCACCGCAGCCGGGATCCTTTAAAATCTCCAGCTTTCTCTCCCGGCTCTGATGGGAGGCCAGAGCGTCCACGGTATCCATGAAGCCGTCCATATGTATGCCGCCGCTTATGAGAAGGGGCAGGCAGGTCCCCACGGCGGCAAAAGCCGCAGCGGAGGCGCCAATCCACAGGCAGAAGCCGTACCACAGCCGGAAAATCAGTCCCAGCACAAGTCCCACCGCGGGGAAAAAGCACAGCGCATACCTGACATTTTCCTTCGTCCACTCAAATTGGGGCACGGGAATAATGCTGTATGTGGAAAAAGCCACCATCATGGATTTAAAAAACATCACATTCCACTCCCTTTAAAAGTACCGCTTTCCCATTCTGCATTTCCCAGGCTCTGTCCGAGGCCTCCAGAAGCATTTCGTTCAGGCGGTTCAGACCCCGGATATAGCCGGCTGTCTCCCCCTCGTATTTCTCGGCGGACAGGCCGGATATGCTCACCGCCGCTAGAGTACCGCACTTGTTCCGAAGCTTCATTATGTCGGCAAATGTGCTCTCCGTGCTGCCGTTTCTTTCAAAATATGAGTTTGCAAAGAGATTTGAAACATCCTCCAGAAGCACGCTGCCGTCCGGTGCCGGCTCAGCCCCGGAGACAGAATAGGGCAGCTCCAGTGTTTTAAATCCGAGCCCCCTTCTCTGCAGGCGGTGCTTCTCTATGCGTCTAATATTTTCTCCGGTTTTCACAAGCATGGTGGCAATATAGAAGCGCGGGGCCGGAGCTTTTGAAATTATGCTCTCCGCAAACCGGCTTTTCCCGCTGCCGTTGGGACCCAGGATTAAGATAAATTCAGACATAACATTCCCCGTTTCAGGCAGAAAAATTGTCTCCCTGACGTATTTTATCAAGATATTCGTCGTCTATGCCGGCCCCGGCAAAGCTCGCCATGTTGTTTATAACGGCACAGGCGGCCTCTATCATTTTAAAGGCCAGAGGACAGCCGCTGCCCTCCCCGAGCCTCATATTGAGAAGCAGCATAGGCTCAAGGCCCAGAGCCTCCATGGCGAGCCTGCAACCCGTCTCACAGGAGGCATGACTTGGGAACATGTATTCTCCCGCAAGGGGGCACAGCCTCACCGCGCACAGGGCCGCAACCGCGGAGATAAAGCCGTCTATTACAACGGGCCGCCTGCTGGCCGCCGCCCCGATAAAGGCACCGCACATGGCGGCGATATCGAAGCCGCCTACCTTGGCTATCACATCCAAGGCGTCGTTTTTATCGGGTCTGTTGACTTCTATGGCGCGCCTTATAACTTCTTTCTTTCTTCTGAAACCCTCATCCGTAAGGCCGCCGCCCCTTCCGGTTACTTTTTCCACATTCTCTGAAAGGAGCACCGAGAGCACTGCCGAAGATGTGGTTGTGTTACCTATGCCCATCTCACCTATGCCGAAAATCTGTGCGCCGCTCTCCATTAAAAGCTCAGCGCCGGTCATTATGGCCCTGACCGCCTGTTCCCGCGCCATCGCCGGGCCGGCGGCTATATTTTTCGTGCCCCGGGCGATTTTCCTGTCTATTACCGCCCTGTCCTTTATATCGGCATTGACGCCCACATCACACACTGTCAGCCTGCAGCCGAAATACTTTGCCAGCACCGAGGCGCCGGTTTTGGCCCTTGTGAGATTCACGGTCTGCATGAGGGTGACAGACTGAGGGGCACAGGCGACCCCCTCCTCCAGCACGCCGTTGTCCGCGGCAAACACAAGGATGTGCTGATCTTTCACCTCGTTGTGCACTTTCCCTGTGATTCCCGCCAGCCGTACGGAGATATCCTCCAGCTTTCCCAGGCTCCCAGGCGGCTTTGCCAGAGTGAGCTGAATTTTCTCCGCCTCTCTCATGGCGTCCTTATCCAGTGGCTTTACCGATGATATCAGCTTTTTAAGTTCCTCTTCCATGATGTTCCCCTTCCTCCGGTGAGAGCAGTATATCCGTGTATTATTTATTCTCCCGCTGATTTCTGCCGGCGGGGCTCAAAATTCTATGCCCTCTCTCGCCGGAATTCCTCTGTCGAAAGGATGCTTTATTTTCTTCATCTCTGTCACATAGTCCCCGCAGCTCAGCAGTCTCTGAGAGGGATTTCTCCCGGTCAGAACCACCTCCGGTCCCGCCTGCCTGCTCATCAGAAAATCTATGAGTCTGTCCTCGGATATTGTGCCGTTGTTGCAGGCGGACACAGCCTCATCCAGAATGAGGAGCTCCGCATTTTCAGCTTCCCTCAAGACCTTCTCAAGGAGCTTCGAATAGGCCTCCCGGGCCTCCGTTTGCTCCTGCGGGCTCATTTTAAAAAACAGCCCGAAATGCCTTTTGCAGTGCATAATTTTAATGCCGTCTATGTGCTCAAGCGCCCTGAACTCGCAGGAGCTCCCGTCCTTATAAAACTGGGTTATCAGGACCTTCTTTCCCGCTCCCGCGGCCCTGAGGGCAAGACCCATTGCGGCAGTGGTTTTACCCTTTCCGTCGCCGCAGTAAATATGTACAAGTCCCTGCATATTAAATCTCCCTGTTCAGTATCCGGTAAATGAGTCCCATATCGAGGCCTCCCCTCACAGCGTCCGCCAGAATATCGTATTGTTTCTCTCTGTACTCCTCCGCGCCGCAGTCTCCGGATGGGCTGTATGCTATCCCTTTCTGCCTGCAGAGGGCCCTCACTATCTCATCACAAATACCGGGCTCATCAAATATCCCGTGGATATAACTCCCGTATATGCTGCCGTCCCCCGTGATGGGGGGCTCATTTTCTGCATTTCTGCCCATGTGTATCTCATAGCCCCTGTAGTGCATTCCGCTGATTCTGCTGAGCATTCCCCGGACCTCAGCGAAGTTTCCCTCAGTCTGCCGCTGTATCTTTTTATTCAGAAACACTGTCTCTGTGTTCAGAAGGCCCATGCCCCTGATACTGGTGATTTCGGTATTTTCTGTGCCCTCAGGGTCGGAGATGCTGCTGCCCAGCATCTGAAAGCCGCCGCATATGCCGAAAATCAGCGTACCTGCCGCCGCCCGCCTGCATATCGCCGCCTCAAGGCCGCTCTCTCTCAGCCATATGAGGTCGGATATTGTGCTCTTGGTGCCCGGAATTATTATCATGTCAGGACTGCCCAGATCCCACGCCCTGTCAACATATCTCAGGGAGATATCATCCCTGCGCTCCAGGGGGCCGAAATCCGTAAAATTCGATATTCTGGGCAGACGGATCACCGCCGCATCCAGAAGTTTCCTTTCGGATTTTCTGTTCAGCCGCCCGCTGAGGCTGTCCTCGTCATCGATGTCCGCATCAGTATAGGGCACAACTCCGGCCACCGGCACGCCGCAGAGCTCCTCAAGAGTTTTAAGCCCCGGCTCCAGAATCCGCCTGTCACCCCGGAATTTGTTGACTACGGTGGCCTTTATTCTCTTTCTCTCTTCTTCCTCAAGAAGGGCCGCCGTGCCGAAGAGCTGGGCAAAGACCCCGCCCCTGTCGATGTCCCCCACTAGGATGACCGGTGCATCCACAAGCTCCGCAAGGCCCATGTTCACTATGTCATTCTCTTTCAGGTTCAATTCTGCGGGGCTTCCGGCGCCCTCGATCACGATAACATCATATTCTGCGGCAAGACTGCGGTAGGCCGCCAGGACCGCCGGTATGTACTCCCGCTTTCTGCGAAAATACTCCGCGGCCTTCATATTCCCCTGCACCTCTCCGTTGACTATGACCTGACTGCCCATGTCGGTGGTGGGCTTTAAAAGTATGGGGTTCATACGCACATCGGGGGCAATCCCCGCGGCCTCAGCCTGTACCGCCTGGGCCCTCCCCATCTCCCTGCCGTCCCTTGTTATGTATGAGTTCAGTGCCATGTTCTGGCTTTTGAAGGGTGCCGCCCTGAGGCCGTCCTGTCTGAATATGCGGCAGAGCCCCGCCGAAATGAGGCTCTTTCCCACATTGGACATGGTGCCCTGTATCATTATATTTCTTGTCATTTTCACCTGTCCCTGCAGATCTCTCTCATGGCAGAAATAAGTCTCCCGTTTTCCTCCCTGCGGCGGACCGCAATGCGAAACCAGCCCTTTTGAAGGCCGATGCTGTCCCCGCAGTCTCTTATCGCTATCCCCTTTTTTCTGAGCTCAGCTCCCAGATTTTCAGGAGCCCTGAAAAGCAGGAAGTTCACCTCCGAGGGGCAGACCTTAAAGCCCAGCTCCTCCATGCCGCGCCTGAGAAATTCCCGCTCAGACGGTATCATTGCCCTGAAGCGGTCCAGAAATTCATTCTCCCTTAGAGCGGCTTCACCGGCAGCCTGGGCAGGGGCTGAGACATTCCAGGGCTGCACCGTCTCTGCCATCCGGGATAAAAGCCAGCTGTCAGATGAGAGGCAGTAGCCCAGTCGTATTCCGGCCATGCCGTAGCTCTTGGTAAAGGCCTTCAGAATTATAAGTCCCGGATATTCGGAGAGGAAGCCCTTCATGCTGAGATCCCTGTCTGCCAGATCCATGAAGCACTCATCCAGAAATATCCTTGTTCCGGTCTCCCGGGACAACCCGAGAACCTTTTTCAGAAGTGAGGGCTCCATGCACAGGCCGCTTGGGTTATTTGGATTGCAGATGAAGAATACCTCCGGCCTCTTTTCCCGGATAAAATTCAGAATTTTTTCATCGGCCCTGAAGGAATTCTCCTCCCTCAGGAAAAAACGCTCGATCCTGCTGCCGCATCTCTTAAGGCCCAGGGCATATTCGGAGAAGGTCGGCACGAGCTCGGAGGCAAGTCCCGGCTTTACGGCGAGACAGAAGGAATATATGAGCTCCGCCGCGCCGTTTCCGCAGAGGATATAATTCTCCGGCACAGCCTCACGGGCGGCGATGGCTTTTACAAGGCGTCGGCAGTAGGGGTCGGGATAGCGCCACATATTGGGGAGCTCATTTCTCACCGCCTCCTGTACCGCCTCAGGCGTGCCGAAGGGGTTTACATTCGCAGAGAAATCCAGTTCAATATCTCCGCCGTAGACATCGCCCCCGTGGGGATTTTCAGTATAATACAGCATTTGCCGCTCCTCAGATTATAAATATAAGCTTTATGCCCGCAAACACCGCAAAAGCGATAAAGGCGGTCACAAACATAAGGCGGCAGCTGAGGGGGATGTCGGAGTATTCGATCTCTCTCAGCGCATCGCCGATAAATTCTTTTTTATGAAGTCTGCCGTGGTAAAAAGCATCACCGGCAAGGCGGATGCCCAGAAGTCCTGCACAGGCGGCCTCCGTCTGGGCGGAGTTGGGGCTCGCGTGTTTACGGCGGTCGCGGTGGAAAATCCTACAGCCGTTTTTGACGTCAAGACCCATAAGAAAACCGGCGGCCAGCATAAAAATTCCGGTGAGGCGGGATGGAATATAGTTTACAATATCGTCCATTTTTGCCGGAAAGAAGCCTATATTTTTATAGGGCTCCTCCGTGTAGCCCAGCATTGAATCCATTGTGTTCACGGCCTTGTAGAAAAAGCCCAGAGGGGCCCCGCCTATGGCGAGAAATAACAGCGGTGCGGTGACTCCGTCGGAGCTGTTCTCCGCGATTGTCTCAACCGCCGCCCTTGCAACGGCCCTGTCGTCGAGCTCCGCCGTATCCCGTCCCACTATCATTGAGACTGCCCGGCGGGCATCGGATATGCTGCCCCCCGTCAGGGCTTCATAGACCTTCATGCTCTCATCCCTGAGGGACCTGGCCGCCAGAATCTGCCAGCACATTATGCTCTCGGCGGCGAATCCCGCAAGGGGATGCAGCCGGGTGCAGAGCCGCAGTATGAAAAATGGCAGCGCAAAGGAGAGGCCGGCAGTGACAAGCCAGAGTATGAGCCCTGCTGCCCTTTCCCCGCCTGGGTTTTTGGGCAGCAGCTTTCTCAGATTCCTCTCAAGAAAGGATATGAGTTTCCCAATGAGTTCCACGGGGTGGGGTATGCTGTGGGGGTCGCCCGCCAGAAGATCAATGATGCAGCCGGCGCAGAGGGCGGCCAGTGAAAGCTTCATCTGCACTGTTCTCCCCCCTGCATGGTAAAGATATATACCGGATTACCGGCTGTCATGAGACTGTAGTCTCCCGCTCTTTTTGACTTTGAGATGTTTATGCACAGGGCCTCCGTCTCGCTGAAATCCGGTAATTTCATACACTCTGTGAGCGCTGCCGCGGTCTCAAGGGAGACCGCCGTGGCCACTATGCGGATTTCTGGATTCTTTTTAAGGAGAAGCTTTATGATTTCTTTCATGTTCCCGGAGCTTCCGCCGATAAAGGCCCTGTCCGGGGCGGGGAGATTCCGGCATGCCTCCGGGGCCTCCCCGGGTATTATACAGAGATTTTCAACACCGAATTTTTTCCTGTTCTCCTTCAGGAGCTCAAGGGCTGCCGCCCTCTTTTCCACGGCATAAACCCGTCCCTCTGCCGCCTGCAGCGCCATCTCCACCGACACAGAGCCGGTCCCGGCCCCCACATCCCAGCATACGGAGTTATTATTTAACCGTAGCTTTGAGAGACATACTGCCCGCACCTCGCTTTTTGTCATGGGTACGGCCGCCTCTCCCCCGGTTTTCCGCAGGAAGACGCTGTCCGGCAGACCGCAGACAGCGGGCTCTGCCGCCTCTTCATTCTCTATAAGGGCGGCACTGAGGCTGTCAAAGCTGCCCTCCGAGAGCTCCGCCGCCGTGCCTGTGACTATCCGCTCATCAGGGTAGCTGAGTCTCTCGCCGACGCTCAGCTTCACCCCTCCCAGACCCGCCTCAGTGAGACTCCGGCAGAGTCTGTTGATCCCGTCACTGCCGCCCACGAGGGTGAAGACTCTTCTGTGTCTTTTTACATCCGGAACTATGTCGTGCTCCCTGCCGTGGAGGCTGACCGTCACCACATCCTCATATGAGGTTTTAAGCCTTGCACAGAGGCAGCTTAGGGAGCTGAGTCCCGGCAGAATTTTCGGGCTGTATTCCGACAGCAGGGGCAGAAGCCTCCTGCAGCCGCTGAAAAAGCCTGTATCTCCGGACATAAGTATGCAGAAATGCTGAAACTGCCTGTTGTTTTTTATAATTTCCGCTATATCCTCCGGTAAAACGGCGCTTATTTTCTTGCCGCTGCCGAAGGAGGCATCCAGCATTCTCTCTGCCCCGATGAGGCAGTCGGCGTTCTCTATGGCCTCCCTCACCTCATTGGTCATGATCTCCCTGCTGCCTGGACCTATGCCAACAATGCTGACCTCCGGCCGGGAGCGGAAGCCAAAACGGGATTCCAGCTCATCAAGGAGGCGGGCATAGCCCATCCCCGGCAGGTCTGCAGGCCGCCCTATCACAACAAGGGCCGCACCTGTTTTCTCCGCCGCCCCGGCCTTTTCACCGAAGCCGCCCGCGCTGCCGCCGTCCTTTGTGACAAACCAGGCCGCATTCACTGCCCGCAGAGTGGCCGCATTCATCTCCTGAGAAAAGGGGCCCTGCATGGCAATAATGTGGGAGGGCTGTATACCCGCCTCCCTGCAGGCGTGCAGCGAGCTCTCCATGGGCAGGATTCTTACATATACCCTCTCCCCAAAGTCCCTTATTCCCCTGTATTTGGCTATATCCCGGCTTCCGGTGCCGAGAAGTATATTGCCCTCCGTCTTACTGAGAAATTCGACCGCTGCCTCTATATTTTCAAGGTACACTGAGCCCGCGGGGAGGATAGAATTCTCTCTCAGGAGCCGCAGATACTCCGTCCCGCTCTCACGGCAGGCGGAGCTTATGCACTTCGTCACATTTACGGCATAGGGGTGGGTGGCATCTATAACAAGGTCGAATTTTTCTCTCTCCATCATCTCCCGCATCTCTTCCTCAGAGAGCCGGCCGGCGGAAATTTTCAGATTTTCCGATTCCTTTAAAAGCGTCTCCCCGTATTCCGTGGCCACGCAGGCCGTGAGTTCGGTATTGTCCTGACGGAGAATATGCTCCGCAAGTCTTCTGCCGTCCAGAGTTCCGGCAAAAATACATATTTTATACATTCCTGTACCCCCTGGGGGTGACCATCCTGCCGCCTATTTTACGGCTCATCCCGTTGCCGATGAAAACCGTGCAGAACATGTCCAGCTCCGCATCCCTGAGCTCTGCCAGGGTGAGGAGTCTGAAACTCTCTCCCTCTCTGCCTATGTTTCTGGCCCAGCCGCAGAGCCTGTCCCCCGGCAGAATCCGGAGGAGTATATCACAGGCTTTTTTCAGATGCTCCGGCCTGCCGCGGCTGACCGGGTTATAGAGGACTATGGACAAATCCGCCTCTGCCGCGGCAGTGAGGCGCTTTTCTATTTTGGCCCAGTCCGTCAGTCTGTCGCTGAGGCTTATCACCGCGAAATCATGGGTCAGGGGGGCACCCAGAAGGGCTGCACCGCTGCACGCGGCGGTGAGGCCGGGAATTATTTTTATCTCCGGCTTCCTGTTTTCTCCCCTGAGCTCATATACAAGGGCGGCCATTCCGTAAATCCCGCTGTCTCCGGAGCAGATAAGGGCTGTTTCCTTCCCGGACAGGGCCGAGTCAAGGGCAAGCCTGCAGCGCTCCTTTTCGCCGGTCATGGGGGTAGTCAGAAATATTTTTCCGGGATAGCGCCCCCGTACCAGCTCCACATATACGCCGTAGCCGATTATCACATCCGCATTTTTCAAAGCCCTGTCAGCTTTTACGGTCATGTTCCCGTAATCCCCCGGGCCTATGCCCACAACAGCAAGTTCAGCCAAAATCCACCTCCGTATCCTCAGCGGCCACAGCCACGGTCACACCGCCTATGGCGGTTTTCTTCACTATCAGTCTGTCCGCGGATATCATTGCCGCCCGCTCACAGATATTGTCGGCGCCTGTCACTCTCTCCACAAAGGGAGAGGCGCTGAATTTTCCCTCAAGGCTCATAAGCTCCTCCGCAGAGAAAAATTCTATCGCCAGTCCGGCTTCGGACGCAAATTTCTGAAGGCCCTCCTCCCCGGACTTTATATCTATGGAGGCCGCAGTTTTCACGGCCCGAAAATCAATATTATTCTCTTCAAAAACTTTATCCACTGCATTTTTTATGGCCTCACATGTCGTGCCCCGCCGGCAGCCGAGACCCAGATGCAGGCTCCCGGGGATCAGCCGGACCGTGGTCTTAAAGGGGCTTTTCTTCTCCCAGCCTATGTAAATGCCCCTGTCCCCCTCTTTCCCGGGAAATGTTCCGGGGGGATAGGCACCCTTCACCGGGAGCTCCGTATATAACGGCACATCCCCCTCCAGTATTGCGGCCGAGACAGCCTTTGCAGCGGCCATGTCCGCTATAGCGCAGCCGTGCTCCGCCGCCCAGGAGTCCGGGGAGAACTTTCCGTTTATATCTGTCGCCGTGCTGATTACCGGCAGGGCGCCGAGCTTGTCTGCAATAAATTTCGCAAGCCTGTTTGCCCCGCCGATATGTCCGGAGAGCAGAGCTATGACGAATTTACCCAGCTCATCCACCGACAGGACGGCCGGGTCTGTCAGCTTGCTTTTCACATGTGGCGCCGCCGCCCGCACAGCGATTCCGCAGGCGCCCACAAAAACAAGGGCGTCACAGCCGGTGAAAAGCTCCCCGTAAAAATCCGCCGAAGGGTGTGGAATCTGCCCGAAGTCCCCCTCCGCGAGGCGCTCCGGTGCATAAAGCTCTGCATTATAGTTATTCAGACATCCGGCTATCCTCTCCGCCGTGCGGCAGCCCTGACGGCTGAAGGCAAATACGGCGGCCCTCATCTCTCCGCCTCCCTGAATCCCGTGGAAAAGCCGGGGTCGTAGAGTCTGGAGCGCAGATATTCATCCCCGAGGCAGCGGCCTACTATTATAAGTGAGGTCTTTTTGAGGCCATTACTTCTTATCGTCTCCGCCAGAGTTCCCAGACTGCAGCGGAATATTCTCTCCTCCGGCCAGCTGGCCTTGTATACCACCGCCGCCGGCGTATTCTCCGGGTAACCGCCTGCCAGAAGTTCCGTCTGGAGACTGCCGGCCAGTGCAGTGCTGAGGAAGAAAATCATGGTGGCCTGATGGGCGGCAAGACTTCTCACTGATTCCCGCTCCGGGACCTGGGTGCGACCCGCCCCGCGGCTTATTATGACGGTCTGGCTCACCCCCGGGAGGGTGTACTCCGCCCGGAGAGAGGCCGCGGCAGAACAGAAGGCGCTGACCCCGGGGCAGACATCATAGCTGATTTCGAGTTTTTCCAGCTCGTCAAACTGCTCCCTCACCGCGCCGTAAATGCTTGAGTCTCCGGTGTGGAGGCGGACGGTCGTTCTGCCCTCTGCCTCGGCGGCCTTTATGGTGTCAATTACCTCTTCAAGGGTCATTTTCGCGCTGTCATATATTTTGCATCCGGCCTTTGTATACTTTAAAAGTGCGGGATTTACCAGTGAACCCGCGTATATCACCACATCTGCCTCTGATAAAAGTCTTGCACCCCTCAGGGTTATAAGGTCCTCCGCGCCGCTTCCGGCACCTACAAAATGAACCATTTTCAGTCCTCCCTTATAATCTGAAGCAGCTCCTCCGCACCCTCTGTCCGGCAGAGGAAGCCCTGCTGTTTTGAAAACATTATCGCGGATATTTTCAGGTTTTCTCCCGCTCTCCGCTTCAGTGTGACCTCCGCCCTCTCCGCAATGCGCCCCATGGTCCCGGTGCAGAGTCCTTCCTCCTTCAGGATCCTGATTGCCTCGTCACAGCTGACGCACTCCATTATCTCTGCCGCCTTATCGTTTTTCAGGCCCAGAGCCGCGGCATTGGAGGCGAGAATCTCCATGCGGCAGTCGCCGTACTTTGAATGGGTGTTCAGCATCCCCCCTGCAAGCTTCACAAGCTTGCCGATATGGCCCACAAGGAGTGCGCCCTTAAAACCCAGCTCCCTGCACATGTCTATCGTGTCCCCGATGAAATTTGAACTCAGGACCGCCTTTTCGGGGTCTATTTTCAGACTCTCCCTGATATACTCCGTGCCGTAGTTGCCGGGGCTCAGCAGAACATATTCTGATCCGCTCTCTCTCCTTTGGCGCAGCTCAATTTTTATGGTGTCCGTGAGCGCCTTTTCACTCATAGGCTCCACAATGCCGGTGGTGCCCAGAATTGAGATACCGCCCTCTATGCCGAGTCTGGGGTTAAATGTCCTCTCCGCAAGCTTTTCGCCGTCCGGGACCGATATGACAACGGAAAGTCCGCCCCTGTAGTCCGTGAGGCTGCAGACCTCCGCCACATTTTCCTTTATCATTTTTCTGGGGACCGAGTTTATTGCCGCCTGCCCCACCTTCTGGTCAAGGCCCGGCTTTGTCACCCTGCCCACACCTTTTCCGCCATCCACGAATATGCCGTCATGGATTCGGGATACGGAAGCGAAAACAAGACTGCCCCCCGTGACATCCGGGTCATCCCCGCTGTCCTTCCGCACTGCACAGCTGACGGAGTTTTCGTCCGAGCTTATCTCCAGTATGTCCAGATTCAGCGCTATGCCCTTCGGGGTCATTATCGCTATTTTTTCTATCTTCCTGCCCGTCAGCAGCATCCATGCCGCGGCCTTGGCGGCCGCCGCGGCGCAGGTGCCTGTGGTATATCCCATCCGCAGGCGTCTTCCGTCCTTAAATGTGTATTCTTCCATGGTCTCAGCGCATTATCTGATAGAGCAGGGCGTTGCATATGGCGGCGGCCACATTGCTGCCCCCTTTTCTTCCCCTTGCGACTATATAGGGCGCCCCGGCTTTCATTATGAGTTCCTTGCTCTCCACCACGTTGACGAAGCCCACCGGGACTCCGATTATAAGCGCAGGCTTCAGCTTGCCCCCCGCAATAAGTGACTTTATGCTCAGAAGAGCTGTTGGGGCGTTGCCTATGGCAAAAATGCAGGGCTTTGTCAGCCTTGCGGCATGCTCCATTGAGACAATGGCCCTTGTCACGCCCCGTCTTTTCGCCTCCTCCGCCACAGCCTCATCGGACATGAAGCAGTGAACCTCTCCACCCAGTTTCCCGAGCACGCCCTTATTTATGCCCGCCTTTGCCATCTGGGTGTCGGTGACTATATCGCAGCCGCCTTTCAGTGCCTCCGTCCCGATTTTCACCGCGTGGGGGGAGAAGCACAGGCTGTCGGCGTAGTCAAAATCGGCTGTTGTATGTATCGCCCGCTTGATGACGGCTTCATTTTCCGGATCAAGCTTCCTGTCCCCCAAAATTTCGCCTATAATTTCAAAGCTGCGTCTCTCAATATCCATAGGTTTTATGTTTTCAATCATTTTTATGTTTCTCCCTCAGGCAGGCCTCATAGAAGCGGACCGCAAAATTGGTGTTTGAACAGAAGTGAAAATGGGGAAAACCGGCATAGAGGCTGCCGCTCGCCTGAACGCAGCTCCAGCTCCTGCCGTCTGCTTTTTCCGCCGTAAATGCGGAGCCCGGATCCGTGCTGTCCCAGTAGTGAAATTCGTGGGCCGCTATGCTCTCCCCAGCCCTGCATAGAAGGTTATCCTCATTGGCGGTGAGCTTCACATAGCCGAAGCGGCTCAGCTTCCCCGTGTCAAAGCAGCTGCCTCTGACCGCAGCGGCCATCTCCCTGCCCCCCGCCGCCTCGCTTAAATACATAAATCCGCCGCACTCCGCAATGCAGGGAAGCTTATTCAAAACGGCCTCTCTAACACTTTTCAGCATACTTTTATTTTTTGAGAGCTCCTCAGAGTACAGCTCCGGATATCCGCCGCAGAGGTACAGCCCCTGAATATTTTCAGGCAGGGAGCCGTCCTCCAGGGGGCTGAAGGGCAGAAGCTCTGCGCCCATCTCCTCCAGAAGTCCCAGACTGTCACTGTACTTAAAGCAGAAGGCCCTGTCATCCGCAACGGCTATGCGTATTTTCTCCTCAAATTTCTTTATCTCTGTCTCTCTGAAGCTGAGGGGAGGACTCTCTCCCGCAAGCTCAAGAATCCCGTCTATGTCAAGAGATTTTTCCGCCTGTCCTGCGAGGCGGGAGAGCTTTTCCCTGAGATCTTCCACCTCGGCGGCAGTTATAAGCCCCAGATTCCGGCTCCCGAGGCTGCATTCTTTCATTGGCGGCATATATCCGAGAGGCCTTATCCTGCCGTGAAAGCGCCGCTCAGTCTCCCTCGCAAGGGACTCATACAGAGCCGGTCTGCAGCGGTTGAATATCACTCCGGCAATTTTGTTTCCGGGCTGAAAATCCAGGAAGCCCTGAATAAGGGCGAGGAGGGACAGGGAGGCCCCCTTTGCATCCACCGTGAGCACGGCGGGGCAGCCGAGGCGCTCCGAGAGCTCATATGTGCCGGCTCTGCCGCTGAGGCCCAGGCCGTCATAAAAGCCCATCACGCCCTCAATTACAGCCGCATCACAGCCGGCCGAATTCTTTTTGAATATCGACTTCAGCATGTCATCGTCAAAGAAAAATGTATCGAGATTTGCACTTGCCGCACCTATAATTCTGCTGTGGAACATGGGGTCTATATAGTCCGGCCCGCACTTGAATGCGGCGGGCCTGATGCCCCGGTTCACAAGGGCCTGCAGCAGGGCACAGCACACTGTGGTTTTTCCGCAGCCGCTGTGCGTGCCTGAAATAATTATCCGCGGGAAGCTGTATTCCATATTTTTCATTTTTCTCCTGCCCGGAGCTGCACCCGCTCCTGTTTTCGGTAAAAAAATATCCGTGGCAAAACAGAGTCTGCCACGGAAGATAAAACAAAAAATACCTCCGTCCCCTGATCCGGGAGTGCAGAGTCTCAGTAAAATCAAGCAGGTCTCCTGACTTGCGCCTCATGGATATCTGCACGGCCTTCTCGGGATTTTCCCCAATGACCGGCTTTCGCCTTGTGCAGATTCTACGCGCTTACAGTGGCGGTACCGTTCCGGATTCACACCGGATTATCTATCCTCCCCCGAGCCCGAACGGTGTCGGGGGCACTTTGATTTCTATTCACTTGTTTTCAGATTCTACTACTGTCAAAAAATAATGTCAAACTGCCGCATATGCCAGCCCCGCTTTAAAAAGTGCGGGCTTTACATCCGGCCTCGGCTCAGTCTCAGAGCTCATCATCGCCGAACATCATCTCTTCGATGTAGTTCTCGTTGAATTTGGGATTGCCGCCGAGATTTATATGCTGGGACTCTGAGGCAAGTTTATATGCAAGCTCCTTCTGCCGGCGGTTCAAAAGGATTTCCGCCGCCCCGCTCAGGGCGGCATTGCCTATAACCACGGCCTTCTTCTCAAGTGACTGGGGTATAAGGCCTATGGCCGCGGCGGAGCTCACATTAAGGTGGCTTCCGAAGCCCCCGGCAATATACAGCGCCGAGATCTCCTCTTCCTCCACACCGGCGGTCTCAAGGATGGTCCTGATTCCCGCTGCAATCGCGGCCTTCGCCAGCTGGACTGCCCGTACATCCTTCGGGATAAGCGCCACACCGTCTCTGAGCGGCAGATCATCGCCCTCAACGGCCCCCGTCTCATCTATGTCACCGGTCTGAAGGAATGCCGCAATGGCATCAATAAGGCCGGAGCCGCAGACACCCACTGCCGGGACATCGCCGATTGTGTGGGCCTCAATTCTGCCCTCTTCCACCCGGACCTTATCCACGGCACCATCAATGCTGCCGCATCCGCAGGATATTCCCGCGCCCTCAAAGGCGGGTCCGGCGGCAGTGGAACTCACATAGAGTCTGCCGTCCTTCCACAGGGCGATCTCACCGTTTGTCCCTATGTCGCAGAGCAGGGATGTCTCATCTTTCGTGTACATTCTGCTGGCCAGCACGGCACAGCTTATATCCGCCCCCACAAAGGCGTTCATGCAGGCGGGATAATAGACCTTTTTCCCAAAGAGGCTGGATTCCTCTCCGAAGAGCCTGTCCGCCTCAAAGGGCGCGTGGGAGAGTGCGCTGGGGTCGCTGCCCTCCAGAAGGTAGAGCATGGTTGTGTTGCCGGTGATAACCATCACACTCACATCATCCCTGCTGACTCCGGCCTTTCCGCAGGCCTCGTCGAGCATCTTTGAAAGGGCGTCCCGAATCAGATTTTTGAGAGTCTCACCCTGTCCCGCCATGGCGGCACCTATGCGCCCCATGACATCTGCGGCAATGCTCCGCTGGGGATTTGTCCTCGCGGCCGAAGAGAGTGTCTTCCCGCTCTCCATATCATAGAGCTTCATTGCAAGGGTGGTGGTGCCTATGTCCACGGCGGCACCTATGCCCTCCGCCATGGGGTCTGCAGCCTCGGTCTCCCGTCCGGACATCTGAATTCTGGTATCTCTGGAGTCGGGAAGAAAAACCTCCGCATCCCCCAGTACAACCGCCTGGCAGGACAGTCTTTTCCCGGCCTTCTTCTCCGCCGCGTTCGGTTCGGAGACGCAGCCCGTGACTTCCACGGCGCACTTCCCGCAGACGCCTCTGCCGCCGCAGGGGTGGTCCACCAGATAACCGGCCTGAGACAGAAGCTCACTGAGCTTCTGCTCACCCGTGAAATGAAAAAGACTGAATTCCCCGTTTTTCCAGATCTTAAGTGTACTCATATTATCACTCCGAAAAAAGTACAATTCCGAAATAAGTTACCGTATTCTGACCGTTTATGTATTTCAGCGGTGTATCCTTGGTGGTATTGTAGACATCTATGCCATAGCCCTCCATGGATGAGAGCGCCTTGTCCGGATGGCGGCAGGGCTGATTCTCCTTTTTGGCGCAGCTCTCACAGAGATGACAGCCGCCGCAGCTCAGGTGGAGAATATCATTTTTCATAAGGGGTCCAATTTTCCCCTGTATGCGCTGGCTCAGCTGTGCGTGGTTCCTGCCGGCCTCCATCATGCCCTCCACATCGTAGCTGTCCTCAATCTCTGCAATACTCTGATACAACAGGGCCCTTGGGTAGCTGCGCACCCTCTCCATGAGCTCTGCTATGGGGCCGATCTCAGGCGGGCACATCCAGCAGCGGCCGAAATTGCCGCACTGATTGGACTTGCATATATCCCGGAAAGTCTCCGAGAGAACTATCTGCTCCTGCGGAATAACAACCGCCTTTGCAGCACCGCATTCAAGGGCTGCATCTACAAGAAAATCAAGATTCATTTTTATTTCCTCTATATAGTCCGGGCGGACAGGAATATGCCTGTCCGCCTGATTAAATCAGATCAGAACTGATCTGCTGCTGTTCAATTAAGAAAGAAACTCCACTGCCTTCTCGGCCGCGCTGGCGGCGTCAGCGGTGTAGCAGTCCGCACCGATCTGCCGGCAGAAGGCCTCTGTCACGGGGGCGCCGCCGACCATGACCTTGACCTTGTCCCTCAGCCCTGCATCCTCCAGAGCCTTTACAACATCAGCCATGGTGCCCATGGTGGTCGTGAGCAGTGCGGAGCAGCACACTATCTGGCAGCCCTCTTCCTGTACGGCTCTGACAAAGTCCTCCGGGGCCACATCGGTCCCCAGGTCCAGAACCTCAAGGCCCTTGCCCTCCATCATCATCTTTACAAGATTTTTGCCAATATCATGGAGGTCACCCTTGACGGTGCCTATGCAGACCTTGCCGCTGGCGCTGACTCCGTCCTCAGCCAGCAGGGGCTTTAAGAGCTTTGCGCCCATATTCATCGCGCGGGCAGCCACGAGCACCTCGGGGACAAAAATTTCATTATCCTTGAATTTCTGGCCCACAATGTCCATTCCGGCCAGAAGGCCCTCTTCAAGAATCTGCTGTGCAGGATAACCCTCATCTATCGCCTGCTGAACCAGAGACTTGACTATTTTTGCTTTTCCGGCCTGAAGTTGTACAGATATTTCATTTAAGTCCATTTTTGTGTTTTCCTCCTGTTGTTTTTTACCTTTGTCTATAGTATAATTTCAGAAAGGCAGGAAGTATTGTTTTTTTTAACGACATTTTGTCTTTTCATCAGGAGGTGTGATTATGGCAGCCGGTCTTTTTGCTCTGGTCTCAGAGGCGGAGCTGAACGATGTTCTGGGAAATCTGCAGGCCTTCACCGGGCTTGCAATACAGCTTATAGATGATGAGGGCTCACTTCTAAAATCATACGGCCAGTCCGCCCGCTACTGTTCTCTGCTGAAAAGCAGGGTTTTCGACAGGGCAATCTGTTTTCAGCTCCACATGAAAGCGGGCCAGAAGGCCCAGGAGCTGGGCGAGGCCTACATATTTTCATGCCACGCCGGACTGAATCACATCGCATTTCCCCTTATAAGCCGGGGTGAGCTTCTGGGCAGCGTCATAATCGGCCCCTTCCTGATGGACAGGCCCGACACCGATCTCATAAGCGACCTTGCGGAAAAATACGAAATTCCCACCTCACTCGCCCTTGAGCTCTATGAGGAGGCCGAAAATGTCATAGTATACAGCCCCGCAAAGGTAAATCAGCTGAAAAAGCTTGTGGACCACCTGCTGCTGCCCCTTATTCCGGGAGAGCAGGAGCCCTTGCTGCGGCTGCGGCAGAAGATGAGCCAGCAGTCCCATATAAATGAGACTATCCAGATCTATAAGGAACAGAATACCGCCCAGTCCCTGAACTACCTCTACCGGAAGGAAAACGAACTTCTTGCAAAGGTTCGTTCCGGCACCGTTACAGAGGTAAAAGCCCTGCTAAACGACCTTATAGGTTATGTGCTTTTCAGTGAGGGGGCACAGCTCGAGACCATAAAGGTGCGGGCGATTGAGCTCACCACACTCCTGTCGCGGGTCGCCATAGACGGCGGCGCCACCCCGGACAGCACATATAAGATGAACAGCTCCTTTATCTCAAGGCTGTATCTGGAGAAAAATCTGGACGATCTCTGCATGCTCATGCAGAAGGTGCTGGAGAGCTTCATGGAGATGATGTTCAACGAGAAGGACAAGGGAAACCCCTATATCCGTAAGGCTCTGCGCTATATGTCGGACAACTACAGCGAGCATCTGGAGCTCAATCAGGTTGCGGACTATGTCAATCTCAGCCCCAGCTATTTTTCCTCGCTTTTCCGGTCGACCGTGGGGATGAGCTTCAGCGAGCAGCTCTGCCGCATAAGGGTGGAGGAGAGCAAGAAGCTTTTGCTGCTGAATAAATACTCCCTTGCGGATATCGCGGCGGCCATGGGATTTCCGGACCAGAGCTATTACAGCAAGGTCTTTAAGCGCATTGTGGGCATCACCCCCAGCAAATTTAGGTGCTGAGCTCCGTAAAAAAACACAAGAAAGCGGATTTTACTTCTATCTGCCGCCGGACTGCCACTGTATAATTCCATGTAAGGCATATGAATTCAGGCTTTGGCTGAAAATATATTAGCAACAGGAGAATGTGAAATGAAAGATTTACTGCTTCGCACTTTGCGCCATGAACATGTTGAGCGCGCCCCCTGGGTCCCCTTCGCGGGTGTACACGCCGGCAAGCTGAAGGGATATACCGCCACCGAGGTGCTCACAGATGTGGACAAGGCCTTCGAGTCCCTGATGGAGGTCAACAGGCTTTACAGGCCCGACGGACAGCCGGTCATATTTGATCTGCAGATTGAGGCGGAATGCCTGGGCTGCGACCTCGTATGGGCCGACGACTGCCCGCCCTCTGTAAAGAGCCACCCCCTGGACGGCAGCGACGAGGAGCCGCCCGAGACCCCCTGCAACTGCAAGATTCCCCGCAAGACCTCCGGCCGTATCCCCTACGTGCTGAAGCTGATGGAGAGGATGAAGGAAGCCGTGGGCGATACCACCGCCCTCTACGGCCTCGTATGCGGCCCCTTCACCCTGGCCTCCCATCTGAGAGGAAACAACCTTTTCACCGACCTCTATGATTTTGAAGACGAGGTCTCGGATCTCTTCGGCTTTACAAAGCGGGTCTGCATGCGCATGGCGGACTACTATCTGGAGGCGGGCATGGATGTGATCGCGGTTGTCGACCCGCTCATCTCCCAGATTTCAACAGACCACTTTGAGGAGTTTATGTCCGGACCCTATACAGAGATCTTTGACCACATAAGAGAAAAGGGCGGCCTCTCCTCCTTCTTTGTCTGCGGAGACGCCACAAGGAATATTGAGGCCATGTGCAAGACCGGCCCTGACTCCATAAGCGTGGATGAAAACGTGGATATCCTCGCGGCAAAGAAGATTTCCGACAGCTACAACGTCGCCATAGGCGGAAACATCCCACTCACATCAATCATGCTCCTGGGAAATCAGCAGGACAACATGAAGTTTGCCGTGAATCTGCTGGACTCCGTGGAGGACAAGACCAACTTCATTCTCGCCCCCGGCTGCGACATGCCCTATGATGTCCCCGTGGAGAACTGCATCGGCATTGCACAGGCCGCGATAGAGACCGACGCCGTGAGGGAGATGGTCAAGAACTATCAGACCGCCGAGGTGGACACCTCAGGCGTCGTGCTGCCGGACTATGCAAATCTCAAGAAGCCACTGGTGGAGGTCTTTACCCTTGACTCCGCCCAGTGCGCCGCCTGCGGCTATATGATGGGTGCCGCAAATGAGGCGAAGGCCCTGTTTGGAGATGCCATCGATATGGTGGAATACAAATATATATACAAGGAGAATGTCGCCCGCTGTGTGAAGATGGGTGTGCCGAATCTCCCCTCCATGTACATCAACGGCGAGCTGAAGTTCCGCTCAATCATCCCCTCAAAGTCCGAACTTGAGGCGGCGGTCAACGAGGCAATAGAAGCCTGCGGGAAATGAGTGACGTATATCTCCTCACAGGCTTTCTCGGGGCTGGCAAGACCACATTCCTGCGGAACTTTGTTCAGCTTTTCAGGGATAAAAAGCTGAGGCTGATAATAAACGAGTTCGGCAGGGAGAATGTGGACGCCGCGCTTCTGGCAGACCTGGGGGCCGTCATGCAGGAGATCACCGGAGGCTCTGTATTCTGCGCATGCAGAATAGACCAGTTTGAAAAAGCCCTCAGGGAGTGCGGAGAGGATGAGACCGTCCTCCTGGAGAGCTCGGGACTCTCGGACCCCACAGGTGTGAGGAAGCTCCTTTCCGGAGGCGGCAGATTCCCCCACCTGCAGTATAAAGGCGGCATCTGCATTGCGGACGCCACCCGTTTCCACAAGGTGTACGAGACGGCGCGCCCCTGTGTGAGACAGCTTGCCGCCTCGGATATCGTTCTTATCAACAAATGCGACATTGCACCGAGAGAACAGATTGACCGTGTACGGGAGCTTATTCTGGGACAGAGGCCGGACATACCTGTATTTGAGACCAGCTTTGGCGCTCTGCCCCCAAAGCTACTGGAGACTCTGGAAAAAAGCCAGAACGGTGACAGAGAGGGGCTCCCCATCACCGCCGATCTCAGCAGCAGGAAAATGTCGCTGCGCATTCCCCCGGAAATAACCGCCTATGAGCTTGAAATGTTCATAAGGAGCTTTGCGGAGGACACCTATCGGGTCAAGGGCTTTGCCGAGACCTGCGATAAGGGCACAGTTCTTGCGGACTGCGTTGCAAATGTGGTGTCGGTGCGCAGGACTGAGCTGAAAGTGGACAGGGACAGGCTCGGTATTCTGGACATCCTTTCCGGAAACCGCATGCCAATGCGCTCCAGCGTTAAAAAGGCCTGTGAGCTCTATGGAAAATACAATATCTCAGTTGTGAGAGAATAAAAAAATCCTGCTGCAGTGATGAACTGCAGCAGGATTTTTAATTATCTGCATTACTGCGAAATTAAAGCTTTGCCATAATATCCCGGAGGAATCCAACTGCCATGCGAATATCCTCGGCACCGTTTTTAACCTCACGCTCAATTGTGAGGTAGCCGTCATAGCCGACCTCCCTAAGAGCGCGGAGATAGGGGATCCAGCGCACGGAGCCCTCGCCGAGAGGTGTCTCTATGCAGCAGTCGGCTGTGGAGAGCCACTCAAGCCCGCCCTCAGCAAAGTGATGGTAGAAATCCTCGGGCTTTATCGGCTTCAGGGAGCGGCCGTCCTTGGCGTGGGTGTGCACTATCAGCTCCCGACCGGTTCTGACACCCTCCACCTCGTCGTTGGCACCGACCATAACAAGGTTTGCGGGGTCATAGTTTATTCCCACGCCGCCGCTGCACTTATCCAGCAGCCCCCGGAGTGTGGCAATGGCCTCGGGTCCGGTCTCAACAGCGACATAGGAACCCAGCTTCTTTGCGTACTCGCCGCATTCGGCCAGGGCGTCAAGCATCACCTGAAAGCGGGGGACAGAATGGTCTGCGGGCACAACACCGATGTGGGTGGTGACTATTCGGCAGTTGAGTCTGTCTGCAAGCTCAAGGGTCTTTTTGATGTAGCTTATCTTGTCCGGGTTGTCCTCTGCCTTCTCGAAACCGTAGCCCCCCAGCTCTCCGCAGAGTGCAGTGACGGCCTGATGCTCAGTTATCGCAGTGTCCCTGACTTTTTTTACCATGTCTTCGGAAACTGTCCTCGGGTCAAATTCATCGGCGGCATAGATCTGTACGCCCTCCGCCCCGCAGCGGTAGGACTCCTTTATACCCTCTATGAGGCCCACACCGAACCAGTCTGCAAGTGTAGCAATTTTAAACATATCCATTCTCCTTTTATCTCATTTTAAATTGTATGCCTGAATTTTTGTAAACCATCCGTCCCGCTGCCGGATTTTAGAATTTCCAAAGAAAGGAAAAACCGTCCCGGGGGCCGTAAAACTGACCGCATTTCTGTCCGGCTGCCCTAATGTAAGGTATGTTTGGACGAAAGAAAACGATGTCACAAAAATGTCGTATGCTTTGCCCAATTTGACCCGGATGTGCCCTGCAGTAATTGCATAAATACAACAAAGTAATTGTGCAATTTGCTGTAAACAAGAGGGATTTCACCCACATAATAACCAAATCAAATCAGAATAGCGGCGGGAGCAGAATGTGGTTTTTATGCCGTTAACGGAAAATATTTGCTCCGGAGGAAAACTGCGGTCTTGCATTTCCGGGTGCCTTATGCTAGTATTTGTACGGTACAACTTCGGAGCTCCGTTCAGAGACGTACATACGCCCCCTCTGTACCTGCCCCATTCCCGCCGAAATACAGTCAGATAGTATCACGCGGTTTCGTAAAATGCAAGGGACCGGGGCCCTTACCGGACAGTAAATTAACGATTGACCATACATAAAATGAATGTTATAATCATTTGCGTGTGATATGTAAAACGATTCATGAACTGTTCGCTCCCCGAGCAAAGCACATATTTGCATCAGCGGAGGGCGGGCAGTTCAGGAAGCACGAAAAAGGTAAAAGGAGAAGAAATTATGATCAACGTAGGCATTTTCACCGGCTACTATCCCTATGACATGAAGGAGGCCATCCGCCGCATCAAGGCCAGCGATTTCAACAGTGTTCAGCTGGATGTATCCTTCAAGGATTTTGACGCCACCAAGCAGCCCCTCACCGAGGCAAAGGCCCATGAGATTCGCGATGCATTCCGGGATGCAAACCTCCCGATAATCGCAGTCTCCGCCTACACGAACTTTATCCATCCCGATCCTGAGATCCGCAGACGCAATATCGACTATATAAAGATGATGCTCCGCTATGCCAGAGATCTGGGCTGCCCCTATGTCGCAAGTGAGACCGGCACCTACAATCTGGAGAGCGACTGGGTCTGGCACGAGAAGAACGCAGACCCGAAGGTATATGACGAGACAATAGCCGTCATTCAGGAGCTGGCTGATTTTGCAGGCGAATGGGGCGCCACCTTCATAGTGGAGAACTATGTGAATAACGTAATAGGCACAGTTGAGCAGGTTGAGCGTATGTTTAAAGATGTTAACAGCAAAAACCTGGGCCTCATCTGCGACCCCACCAACTATTTCAATGAAGAGACAATCAAGGACGTGGACGGCACCATCAACAAAATATTCGACCGCCTCAGCCCCTACATGAAGATTGCACACGCCAAGGACATCAAGCTTGCCGAGAACACCGGCGAGAAGCATGCCGATATAGATGCCGACGCCTCCCACTCCTTCCGCGGTTCCGGCAGTGTCGAGCTGCCTGCGGCCGGCCTCGGTATTCTGAACTATGAGCTCTATGTAAAGCGCCTTGCGGAACTCCACCCCAACATTCCTCTTATAATCGAACATCTGGATGAGGGCGACATAGACCGCGCCAAGGCCTTCACTGACGGCGTTCTCAAGCGCGTCGGTGTCTGATCTTCTGCTCAGTCTTTGCTTTCTGTCGTAGGCAGGAGAACACAATCGAGGTTCTCCTGCCTGCGCTGTTGATTGCTGCAACCGGGTCAATTGTAAACTTTTCATTTCAGCAGTACAGTTTTTGTGCATTTTGCATTAAAGCATAATACTATATTTTAAGTGGATTTTTTATTGAATTTCAGTATTGTATATATAGTTTCTATTTATTTGCTTCTTTATCAGCACAAAATTGTGTAAAATTTGCTTAACACATTTGTAATAAATACTTGCAAACAGCGAGAAAATGTTGCATAATACGGTGTGGATGTTTTTTAGGGAAGCCTCTTTTAAACAGCATTTGTGAAAGGGATCCCGTGGTTCTTATTTATCCGGAAAGGAAGCTGGGTTTGTTTGGTCAAAGTCGAACATCTTGTGAAATATTACGGTGAGAAGCTTGTTCTTTCTGACATCAGCTTCTCAATAAAAGAGGGTGAGGTTGTCGGCCTTCTGGGACTCAACGGGGCAGGCAAATCCACCACCATGAATATTCTCACCGGATATCTCAGCGCAAATTCCGGCACGGTCACCATAGACGGACATAATATTTTCACCGATGCCAACGCCGCAAAGCGGTGCATAGGCTATCTTCCGGAGCTGTTTTCCTTCTATCCCGAGATGAGGGTCGACGAGTATCTCTCCTTCTGCTGCAACCTTAAGGGCGTGACCCGCAATAAGCAGGAGAGGGAAAAACATCTTGACAGTATCTGCCGGCGTGTGGGTATTGACCACGTGAGGGGCAGAATGATAAGGAACCTCTCAAAGGGCTACAAACAGCGTGTCGGTTTTGCCCAGGCACTTATAGGAAATCCCAAGCTTCTGGTTCTGGACGAGCCCACCGTGGGGCTGGATCCTTCCCAGATAATCGAGATAAGGGAACTTATCCGCAGTGCGGGAAAATCCAGCACAGTCATAGTCTCCTCCCATATTCTCAGTGAAATTCAGGCTGTCTGTGACAGGGTTATTGTTATTCACGGCGGCAGGGTGATTGCGGACGACACACCAGAGAGTCTCTCTCACAAGCTTTTGGCCACCAACCGTCTCGTGGCCCGTATAAGGGGCGATGCAGACAGAGTTATCAGCACCCTCTCCGCAGTTCCCAGTGTGGAGTTTGTACGCCAGCTTGGGCAGAAGGAGCCTGATGCCTATGACTACCGCATTGACGGGGCCAACGACACGGACATCCGCGCAGATGTATTCCATGCTCTTGCGGACGCAGGTCTTGTGCTTCTGAGTACCTACAGCAATGAGCTCTCCCTCGAGGACGTATTCCTGAATCTGGTCGGGGACAGCCGTGAAGGCGACAAGGAGGCATCAGGAGTATGAGAGCAGTGCTTGAGCGGGAATTCCGCGCATATTTTCAGTCTCCGCTGGGCTATGTGTTCATAGCGGTGATGTATTTCTTTACAGCGTATTACTTCTTCAGTTTCAATCTCTACAGGAACACGACGGATATGTCGATGCTCTTTAATCAGCTTTTTTCAGTGGTCCTGTTCCTTGTGCCCATTCTCACCATGCGTCTCATGAGTGAGGACAAGAGGGCGAGGACGGATCAGCTTCTTCTGACTGCGCCGGTATCGCGCATAGGCATTGTTATGGGGAAATATCTCTCCGCCTTCTGCGTATACATTATATCTATTTCGGCCTGTCTTCTTATGGCGCTGGTGCTCTCCATCTACGGTGAGCCGGACTGGCCCGTTATAATCGGAAATCTCGTAGGCCTTGTGCTCCTGGGCGCTTCGCTTATTGCAATATGCATGTTTCTTTCCTCTCTCACCGAGAGTCAGGTTATAGCTGCCGTCAGCGGCTTTGCGGTGAGTCTGTTCCTTGTGCTGGTGGACGCACTTGTATATGTGGTCTCCAGCAACACATTTAAAACGATTTTTCACTATATGTCCTTTAATGACCGCTACAACGGCTTCACTATCGGCATTATAGATTTTTCCAATGTTGTATTTTTCCTGAGTATTGCCGCCATGTTTATTTTTCTGACTGCCGCTGTGCTGGAAAAGCGCCGCTGGAGCTAAGGAGGCTGTGCAATGAAAAACGGGAAAAAAATGAACGCACTTTTTACAGTCGCCATTGTATTGCTTGTGATTGCGGTCTTTATGCTGAATGCGGTCGCACTGGCCCTTTCAAACCGCTATCCCCTTGCCGCAGACCTCACTGCGAACGCTGCCTATCAGATCGGCGATGAGACAAGGGCAGTCCTTGACGGCCTTAACAAACAGGTAAATATCGATGTTCTGGCCCCTGAGGACAGCTTTTCGGGTGAGTCCTACCTTGTGCAGGTAAAGCACATTCTGGAACAGTACCCCCGCAGCTCCTCCATGGTCAGCCTCAGATACATAGATTATTCCTCAGACCCCAGCTATGCCGCCTCCCACAGCGATCTCACACTGACTGACGGAGATCTGCTTGTCTCGGCGGAGGGCAGGATAAAACAGGTACCACTGAACACCATGTTCAACTACACCTACACCGCCGACGGCTCCATGGCGATTGAATCCTCCAGGGCCGAGGAGGCGGTCACGGCCGCAATTATGAATGTGGTGAGCGGCGAACAGCTTAAAATTGCCGTTCTCACCGGCAGCGGTGAGAAGGACATGCCCAACTTCACCGCCCTTCTTGTAAACAACAACTACATCCTTGAGACCGCCGTCCCTGCGGTGGACGATCTGTCGGGCTATGACGCGCTTCTGCTCCTTGCCCCCCAGACGGACCTCTCGGAGGATGATGTACGCAGTCTTGACGCTTATCTCTACAATGACGGCAATTACGGCAGGACGCTTTTCTATGCCGCCTCTGCAGACCAGACTGAGCTTCCGAATCTTGAGAGATTCTTGGCGGAATGGGGTGTGGCGGTGGATGACGGCGCTGTATTTGAGACCAAGGCTGAACGCACCTACCAGTACCAGCCCTACTGTCCCGTCGCCGACTACAGCGAGGAGAAGTACCGGGATATGCTGATAGACAGCACTGCCCCCATACTCATGCCCATGAGCAGGCCTCTCGAGGCCCTCTTTGAGTCCAGAGACAACCAGTATACGGAGGTTCTCCTCAGCTTCGGCGAGACTGCCGGGGTGCGCCCCTCCGATGCGGGCGGGAACTTTGACCCGGACACCGCAGAAAAGAGCGGCCCCATGCCGGCGATGATTCTTGCAAGCCGCAGGGTATATGAAAACGGCGCCGTGGCTAAGCAGTCCAACATTGTTGTCACCGGTTCCGTATCCATGCTGGACGAGCTCTGCCTGCAGAATATGTCCGTTGCCAACAGTTCCTATCTTGTGAATATCTTCAATGAGCTCTGCGGGAAAGAGGCCGGGATCGCCATTGCGCCCAAGTCTCTCTCCGGCAAGACTCTCGGCATCACAAGTGCTCAGGTCACCCGTCTCGGCGTTATTCTGGGCGGTGTCCTCCCTCTGTGCATACTGCTCGCGGGTGCGGCGGTATGGCTTTACCGGAGGTATAAGTGATGAAAAAGCTTCAGCGTATTATTATTGCCGAGCTGCTTGTTATTGCGATTCTGGCGGTGAGCTTTGCGGCTCTCATGGCAGGCTCCCCGGGTGCGGCGGCGAAGGAGCACAGCTTCTCCGATCACGCGGCCACGGACATAACAGAGCTTGTCATTGAAAATGAAAAGGGAGAGCTCCGTGTCGCCTCAAAGGACGGCGGATATGTGGTTGAGGGCGTCCCTGCGGAGCTTATCGATATTGATTATTTCATAGATTTTCTCGTAAACTGCTCTGAGATTTCCAGCATAAAGCGTGTTGAGAGCAGTGGCCTGAATCTGGATAAATACGGCTTTGACAAGCCCCTCGCAAGGCTTGATGTGAAATTTTCAGACGGCGATGAGATCAGGCTGAGCCTGGGTGCCCAGGAGACGGTCTCCGGCAACTACTACATAAAGGCGGACAGTGAAAATTCCGTGTACCTCATAGACAAGGCTGTCGCCGAATCATATCTAATTGCAAAGGAAGAGCTCATCTCCTTCTATATAACACCTGAGCTCCAGGTATCAAGTCCCCTCTCGGCTGTCCGCAGCGTGACATTCACCGGCGGCAGGCTTGAGCATCCGGTCACCATTGAATCGGTTGCTGACGGAGACGAGGAGGTAAAGGAGCTGGCCCGTTCCTTCGGCGCCCCCACCCATATAGTGCGGGAAACCGGTGTATACGAGCTGGACCAGAGCTACGGCATTGAAATGCTGACTCCCCTCTGCGGAATGAAGGGCCTGTCCATTATAAAGTACGGCCTCAGTCCCCGGCAGGAGGATGAGCTTGGTTTTGCAGAACCCTGGATGAAGGTGGAATTCGATTATAAGAACTCAGATAAGGGAACTGAGCACTATGTGCTCCGCTTTCTCCCTGCCGCAAAGGACGGCTCCGTATTTTATGCCAATGCCGCCGGCAGCGGGACTGTGTTTCTTATCGAGCCCCAGCCCTTCTTTGACATAAGCTATCCGAAACTTCTGCTCCGCTGGTTCATCTCCCCTCTCATGATGGATGTGGACGGAATCAGCATCATGGCAGAGGGCCGGAGCTATGAATTTGCAATCGACCATTCAGATCCCAAAAACCCTGTGGCCAGTCTCAACGGCAGCGAGGTGGATATTGAGCTTTTCAGAAAGCTTTTCCAGCTCCTGGGCACGGCGGCCTCCGACGGAAACTATATGGGGCCGCAGCCCGAGGCGGAATCTGCCCCGGTAATGGAGATCTGCTATCACTACAACGACGATAAGCCGGACGATGTCCTGGCAATCTATCCCGGCAGCAGCAGGCGTGTAAATGTCTATTCCAACGGCGTCTGTGAGTTTGCGATGAAGGAGTCCTTTGTCGCCAGAGTCACGGATGCGGTTAAGGCCGTCGCGGAAGGTTCCGATTTTGATATAAACTGGTGATCTGCAGCCCGCAGAATCAGAAATACCGGACGGAACCGGTTAATTTTGAAATCAGGGGTGGAGGAAGACTCCCTTGATTATATATGTAAATTTTATAAGGAGGAAAACAAATGAAGAAATTCTTAGCAATGCTTCTCGCTCTTGCTATGGTCTTCGCACTCTGCGCCTGCGGCGCACCTGCAGAAGAAGCACCTGCAGAGGCACCCGCAGAAGCTCCCGCAGAAGAAGCTGCAGAAGCTCCCGCAGAAGAGCCCGCTGAGGAGTCCGAAGAAGTAAAGGACCTCAGACTTGCATCCCACAACGCACAGATTGAAGGCAACACCTACCGTGTCCGCTACGAGGCAGACATCCAGGATGCAGCCAAGGCTGCAGCCGATCACGGCCTCAATGTTGCATACTCTTCCTTCGTCTCCAACTGGGACGCAGCAACTGAGTCTCAGCAAATCGAGAACAGCATCAACGAGGGTTACGACATCATCCTTGTCGACCCCGTTTCTTCCACTGGACTTGACCCCATCATTGAGAAGGCACAGGATGCAGGCATCATTTATCTGAATGCTGACTGCGAGTACACCTCTGAAGATGTCGACGTTCTGAACGTCTCCATGAACCAGTATGATCTGGGCTACCAGACTGCCAAGTATGCCGGCGAAGTTCTCGGCGAGGGTGCAAAGGTTGTTATGATTGCTGCTATCGACGGCAACATTGCAAATACCCAGCGTCAGCAGGGCTTTGAGGACGGCGCAAAAGAGACCGGCCTTGAGATCGTCGGCGGCCAGTACAACCACGACTGGGACGGCGTTAAGGCACAGCAGGTCACCACTGAAATCCTGAACACCGGCCTTGAGTATGACGGTATTCTTGTCTCCCAGTGCGCAGAGGGTGTTTGTGCAGCCTATGACGCAGCCGGCAAGGATTACCCCAAGTTCATCGGCTTCTGCGATAACGGCGCATACATGAACAAGATGCTCGAAGTCAACAAGGACGGCAGAAAGTGCGACTTCCTCGTACTCTCCAACACCCCTGGTGTCGGCGCAACCGCTCTTAACTTCGGCCTCAACATGATCCTCGGCAAGGAACTCAAGGACGACATCTACGACGTTCCCGAGTACCATTGCGTCCGTATGCCTGCAAAGCTTGCATACACCTATGATGACATCGAGAATCCTGAATTCACCGAGCCTGCCAACACCCTGGCACCTGGTGATGTTCTGACTTGGTGGTACACCATTGACGAGGTTGCAGACCTCTACTTCAAGTAATTACCCCGTCTGAGGTTTAGCTGTTATACAGCAAACCGCTTGGCCGCGGATTTAATCCGCGGCCAAGTTCCCCAAAATGTCCAAGGTGCTGCTCTCTTGGGGCTGCGTCTCTGGGCTTTGACCAGCCGATGCTATGCAGCCGTCGGCTGCTTGGCATTTTTAAGCGCAAGGGCGCAGATTAAACACAGATAATTCACTACTTTGTTTTGCGGGAGGGAGCATTTATGCTTGAGTTACGCGCAGTAGAAAAGTGGTTTGACGCAGTCAGGGCGCTGAACGGTGTCCACTTTAAAGTTGAACCCGGCGAAATACGCGCGCTGCTTGGTTCTAACGGTTCAGGTAAATCTACCGCTATCAAGGTCCTCGCCGGCCTTGTAAATCCTAACAGCGGCGAAGTTCTTATCGACGGCAAGCCCGTGGAGATTCGCGACGGCTATGATGCCAGAAAGCTTGGTATTGCCACTGCTTTCCAGGATCTGAGCCTCATCCCCACAATGAGCGTGCGCGACAATATTCTTCTTGGCAATGAGCCAGTAAATAAGTTCGGCCTCACTGATAAAAAGGCCAGTGACGCTTTAATCGATGATCTTTTGAAGCGTTTCCACATTGAGTGTGATCCCGATGCATATGTTCAGACATTGATGCCCTCGGTTCAGACAATGCTTGAGGTGGCAAAAGCCGTCTCCCTCAAGCCCCGTATCCTGCTTCTGGACGAGGTCACGGCTTCTCTGCACTATGACGAAATCGAGGTGCTCTTCTCCATCATGCGTGAGCTGAAGGAGCAGGGCGTTGCAATGGTATATGTCACCCACCGTATGAATGAGGTGTTCCAGATCTGCGACACCGCCACCATCATGCGCAGCGGTGAGACTGTGACAGAAGGAAAGATATCCGACTTTACTCTGGACGATATTGTTTACTACATGACCGGCAAGCGCCCCGACAAGGGCCAGGGTCGTGTGGAACATCACAGTGAGGAGAGCGGCGACGCTCTGCTCAAAATAAATGATTTGTCCGTATTCCCGAAGGTCCGTGACCTCAACTTCCACGCCAACAAGGGCGAGATTGTGGGTATAGGCGGCCTGCAGGGACAGGGACAGTCCGAATTCATCCGCGCAATTCTGGGTGCGGAGCCTATACAGAAAGGTACCGTTGAGTACGACGGAAAACAGGTCAGCTTCAAGTCTCCCCACGATGCTGTGAACAGCGGAATCGGTTTTATCTCCGGTGAACGCAACCGGGAGGCCATGTTCCCCATCCGCAGTATTGAGGAGAACCTCCTTGCGGGCAAGGTTGCAAAGGGCAAACTGTTTTCCTATATGTCTCCGAAATCAAACCACAAATTCGCAAACGATGCTGTGGAAAAATATAATATCAAAATCGGTGAGCTTTATCATCCTGCAAGCTCTCTCTCCGGCGGCAACCAGCAGAAGCTCGTTGTTGCCCGGTGGATTGCAATGCAGCCTAAGCTCCTGCTTCTGGATGACCCCACAAAGGGCGTTGACATCAACTCCCGTATGGAAATCCACAAGATTCTCAGACAGTGTGCCGACGAGGGCATGACCGTCATTATCTCCTCCAGTGAGTCTGAGGAGCTGCTCAGTATCTCCGACAGAATCTATGTATTCTACGAGGGCGGCATCAGCGCAGTTCTTCAGGGCAGCAGCCTCACGGCTGAGGCTCTCGTGGCGGCAATGATGGGCATGAACAGCACGGATGAGAAGAAAGAAGGTGCAGATGCATGACTAAGTTTAAAAACTGGTTTACACATTTTCGCAGGACTCCCGCATTTGCAGGCAGTATCCTTTTCCTCGTTGCTCTTATTCTCAACGCAGTGCTTCAGGGGCCGTCCTTCTTCACCGTAAGAAGCTTCAATACCCTCTGCGCCAAGAATATGCCCCTTATCCTTGTCACCATCGCCCAGGCAGTTCTGCTTCTGGCCGGTACAATGGATATATCCTGCGGCATTCAGGTGGCTCTCGTGAACGTCGTCATCATAATGACCGGTCAGGAATGGGGCCTCCCCTTCGGTGTCTGCTGCCTGCTGGGCATGCTGGCATCCATCGCCGCATCGGCCGCCTGCTGGCTGTGCTGCTCCATTTTCAGACTTCCCGCACTGCTGGCAAGCTTTGCCCTCACATATGTTATCAAGGGCATAAACGTCCTCATTATGGATGTGCCTCAGGGCAAGATAGACAAAGTCTTCTACAAGTTTTATGACTCCCAGATTCTGGGCTTCATCCCTATGTCCCTGATGGCCCTGGTGATTGCAATGCTTATATGGACATACTGCAAGCATACAAAGTTCGGCACCAACATTTACGCAGTCGGCTCAAACCCCAGGAACGCCTTTGCAGCCGGCATCAGCCCCGTAAAGGTGCAGTTCCAGGCATTCATGATTAAGGGTATATTTGTCGGCCTCGCCGGTATCTGCATCACCCTTATGATTGCCTCCGGCAACCCCCTCCAGGCAGAGGACTACGGTCTCCGTTCACTGTCCGCCTGCATTATCGGCGGTCTGGGCTTCGGCGGCTGGGGCTCCGTGGCCTGCGGCTTCTTCGGTGCAAGCTTCTATGTTCTTATTCAGAACTCCGTATACTACTTCTTCACTCTGCTTGGAAAGCTTATCCCCGGCTTTGCCGTCACAAGCTACTGGCAGAACTTCGCCTCCGATATCATCGTTCTCCTTGGTCTGCTCATGACCATCGTCACTGCAAAGGGTCAGCGTGAGGCTCTGAAGCAGGGCATCGTCCGTCAGTTTAAGGGCGAGAGTACCGGCAGGGTAAAGGATGAAAAGAAGGGAGGCGCCGGCAATGAGTGAGACTGTTGAAACCAAACTCAGCTTCGGAAAGAGGCTCGCCATGTTTGTCAAGAAGAGCCCGGCACGTATGGCATTCATCATTGCGGCTTTTCTGTATATTCTGACAATTATCATTAACCCCAACGCATTTAACGCCAACGGCATCGGTTCAATAATCATGCTGACACTCCTTCTCAGCATCGCATCTGCCGGACAGACCATCGTTCTTATCGGCGGCGGCATGGATATGAGTGTGGGCGCCGTAATGTCCACCGCTGCAATTCTCACCACTTCAATAATGAACAATGAGAACGGCCATTTCCTGGAGGTATTCATTGCGGCAATGGCAATGGGTGCACTTGTGGGCTTCCTCAACGGCATCTGCGCCGTAAAGATCGGCCTGCCCGCTATGATCGTAACGCTCGCCGTTTCAAACGTCGTAACGCGTCTTGACTATGTCATCACCGCCGGCAGCCCCCAGGGCTATGCTTCCCCGATGTTTATAAAGACCGTTACAGCGAGACTTTTCGGCCTGCCCTGGCTCCCGTCCATAGTCCTGTATGCACTGATAATATTCCCGCTGGTGTATTACATACTGAACGGCTCCCGCTTCGGCAAGCAGGTCTACCTTGTGGGCAACAATGCTGTTGCGGCAAGACTTGACGGTGTAAACGTGACCAAGGTCCAGATACTCACCTACGTGATCTCCGGACTTCTTGCGGCCTTCGCAGGAATGCTTGGTGCGGCATATACCGCAACCGCCAACTGCCAGCTCTTTGACGGCTACGCCTTTGATTCGCTCATCGCGGTCATCATCGGAGGCACGCTTCTCTCAGGCGGCACAGGTTCCTTCACCGGCAGTATTGCAGGCTCACTTGTGATGGTGGTACTCAGCAACATCCTTACAAATATGGGTCTGTCCCAGCCTATACACAACATTGTCAACGGCATTATTCTGGTTGTTCTGCTTGTCCTTTATAACCGCGAAAAGAAGGTCAGACAGTAATACATCTGAAAGAAATACCTTTAACACACAAAACCCGGTTCGTATCCTGCGAGCCGGGTTTTGAAATATTGGTAAGCTGAACATTATACACTGTAATAAAAAAATACATAAAAGTATTGCAAATCAGACCCCGATATGGTATAAATTAAATAGTGTTTAACGATTCATGGAATGATATACAGGCTTACGGGCCTTAACAAGGAGGAAAATATGGAAGATATTAAAAAAGTACTGGAAGATGCGACTGTTCCACCAATGCCCAAAAGAAAAGACTACAGAATCGGCATAATCGGTGCCGGTTTTATCGTCAAGGGCTGCCACCTCGTGGCTTATAAGAAGGCCGGCTTCAACCCCTACGGCATCACTTCAAAGTCCGGTGTCCACGCGAGGGAAGCTGCGGAAGAGTTCAATATTCCCCATGTCTACGACACATGGAAGGACCTCATTGACGACCCGAATATTGAGATCGTCGATATCGCAGTTCCGCCCCATGTGCAGCTGGATATAGTGAGATATGCATGCTCAAAGGAGCATATAAAAGGCATCCTCTGCCAGAAGCCCGTTGCAATGTCCACCGAGGACGCAAAAGAAATCGCAAGGCTTGCCGAAGAGTCCGGCAAGAAGATAGCTGTTAACGCAAATATGCGTTTTGACCAGGCAATGCGTGCCCTGAAGAAAATCCTCGACGAGGGCCTCATAGGCGACCCTGTTATCGCCACCATCGACATGCGCGCCATCCCCGACTGGCAGGGCTTCCTGAAGAAATACAACAAGCTGGAGCTCTACTCCATGGCCGTCCATCATCTGGATATCTTCCGCTATCTCTTCGGCGACCCCGAGAAGATCACCTGCGTCTGCAGAACAGACCCCAGAACCAAGTTTGAGCACACAGACGGCATTACCCAGTACACCTATCAGTATAAGAACGGCATGATGGCCACTGCCCTGGACGATGTCTGGGCCTGGCCTGAGGAGCCCTGTGAGAAGCACAACTACATAAACTTCCGTGTCGAAGGCACCAAGGGCTTTGCAGAGGGAGATATAGGCTGGCACAAGAGAGCGCCTGAGTTCTGCGGAAGCAGCCTGCGCCTCGCAAGCAAGGAATTCCCCCACCAGTGGATCGAGCCCAAGTGGACAACAGTCTGGTTCCCCGACGCCTTTGTGGGCACCATGTCGAGCCTCCTCATCGCAGTGGAGAACGACACCGAGCCTGCAATCAGTGCCAGAGACTATGTGGGCACAATGGCCTGTGTTGAGGCCTGCTATAAGTCCATCGCTGAGGAGAGAGCAGTATATCTAAAGGAAATCACAGATTAAGGGAGAACTGAAGTGACTGGTAAAGAAAAATTAAAGCTGGCCCTGAACCACGAGGAGGGCCCGCTGCTTTTCGATATAGGCGGTATGCCCACAACGGGCATGCACTGCATAGTTATGGAGAAGCTGAGAGACTTTTACGGTCTTGAAAAGCACCCCATAAAGATTCTGGAGCCCATGCAGCTTCTGGGTTATGTTGAGGACGACCTGAAGGAGTGTCTGGGCGTTGAGACCACACCTCTCTGGGCCGGCGGCACCCTCTTCGGCTTCCGCTCCGAGGACGAATACAAGGAGTGGAGAACCCCCTGGGGGCAGGTGGTGCTGGTGGCCAAGGATTTTGAGGTCAGCACGGATGCCAAGGGCGACACCTTCCTCTACCCCTGCGGTGACAGGAGCTGCGCCCCCTCCGGACGCATGCCCGAGGGCTCCGCATTCTTTGATGCAATAGAGAGATCCCCGGAATTTGACGAGGATGACTACAATGTTGAAGATAACCTGGAGGAGAACGGTGAGATCAGCCAGCAGGAGCTGAACTGGCTCAAAAAGCGCATGGACACCATAGGTGAAACCGGAGATGTGGTCACAGGCAATCTGGGCAGCACCGCCATCGGTGATATCGCCCTTGTCCCCGGCCCCATGCTTAAAAATCCCAAGGGAATAAGACGCATTACCGACTGGTATATGGCCACCGCAGCAGAGCCTGAGATAATCCATGAGATATTCAGCCGCCAGACCGATATCGCGCTGAAGAACCTGGAGAAGATGTATGAGGTCCTGGGTGATTTCGTTGATGTGGCCTACATGTGCGGCGCCGACTTCGGCAGCCAGAGGGGCCCCTTCTACAGGACCGAGTCTTTCGTTGATCTCTTTGTCCCCTACTACACAAAGATGAACAACTGGATTCACACCCACACGAACTGGGTGACCTTCAAGCACAGCTGCGGCAGCATATTCCCCTTTATCAAGTACCTCGCTGACTCAGGCATGCAGTGCATCAATCCCGTCCAGTGGACGGCAGACGGTATGGACAGACAGAAGCTCAAGGACACCTACGGTGACAGAGTGGTGTTCTGGGGCGGCGGCATTGATACCCAGCACATGCTGCCCGATGGTACCCCCCAGCAGGTTTACGAGCAGGCACTGGAGTGCTGCCGTATATTCGGGAAGAACGGCGGCTATGTGTTCAACACCATACACAATATAGTTCCGGGCGTGCCCCCCGAGAATGTGGACGCGCTTGCAAGGGCAGTGCGCGATTACAACAGAGGATAAAGCCCGCTGCAGCATTGAAAAATTCCCCATCTTCCCGCTCAGATGGGGAATTTTTCTGCGCTGAGTGAGGGCAGATGTTGTCAGCGGCCCAATGTCATGTTACAATGGCAGACAGCGGCACATCGGCTGTTTTAAATATAAGGCAGAAAGAAGATGGAGGAAAATAGCGACAATAAAAGACGTTGCCAGACTTGCGGGAGTATCATCGGGAAGTGTTTCAAATGTTCTTAACGGAAAGACCCAGAACGCCGAGCTTATAAAGCAGGTGGAAGAGGCCATGGACAGCCTGAAATATTACCCCGACGCCAACGCAAGAAGTCTGAAAAATACAAAGACGAATATACTGGGCCTGATTTTGCCGGATGCCTCCAGATATCAGTATTCAAAATTTATTATGCTTCTGGAGCAGAGCCTCAGGGAAAAATCCTACAGTCTGCTTGTGAAGTTCAGCCGGAATAACTGGCTTCAGGAAAAAAAGGCCGTTGAGAGCTTCCTGAAGCAGAGGGTTGACGGCATTATCATATGGTCTGCCCTCCCTCAGGAGAAAAATGAGAGCATTGTCAACTCCAGGATTCCAATGCTGGTTATCAGCAGCAACGAGTCAGACGGGTCCGGCAGTGACAGGGTGGTTCTGGAATACAGCGGCGCATTCTGTTCCCTTCTGGAGGACTTAAAGAGAAGGGGCTTGAGTAAGGTCGGCCTCATTACGGAACGGGAATTTCATATGAAGGACTTTGCAGATAAATACTCCTGCAACGGCTTTCAGAATCCGCCGGAGATATATATCGCTGACGGCACCGAGGAGGGCGGATTTAAGGCCGCATTTGAGATGGCTTCGGCTGCCGAAGGCGTTGACGCAGTTGTAGCCGGCAGCTATGAGATAGGCAAGGGCGTTGTGAAGGCCCTGAGGATGCTGCCGGACCGTGACATCCAGGTATTTGTAAATAAAGAGGCAAACTGGCTTGATGACACGGACAATTTTGCCGGAGTAATTGAGATACCCCTTAAAACAGTGGTGAAGGAGAGTCTGGACAGGATTCTTGAGGCCATACAGTTTCCCCAGCTCCATGAAAAGCTTGTGTGTCATGTGCCGGCCTGCTACAAGGAGATTCCTTCGGACAAAAAGGATATAATACACAGCAAAAATGAACTGCGCTTTGCAATGTATAACTGCTCCTCCGCCAGAAGTCTTAAAATGCTGTCCCGTATATATGAGAAAAAAAGCGGGATAAAAATCCACTTTGATATGTACAGCTACAGCCAGCTGGAAGAACTGCTTTTCAGTGAAGCCGGAAACAGAAGCACAGCATACGACGGCTTCATGATGGATATCACCTGGTTCAATTCTCTGGCCGAGACCGGCATGGTCAAAAATCTTGACGCCCTGAAAGCCCGGCACTGCTCATATTTTGACGGCTTTATAGGCGGAGCTGTAGATGATTACAGCCTCTACAACGGCTCGGTTTACAGCATTCCCTTCATGCCCGGCGCCCAGCTGATGTTTTACCAGCGTGATCTCTTCGAGGACAAGGCACTGGATATAAAATACCAGAGGATGTACGGTCTGGAGCTGAAGCCTCCAAGGAACTGGAGTCAGTTCAATGCGGTGGCCGAATTTTTTACCAGAAAATATAATCCCGGCTCCCCCGTAAAGTACGGCGTATCAATGGCAAGCGGCGTAAACGCCTATACCACCAGCGAATTTCTAAGCCGGCTGTGGGCCTATGGCGGAAGCGTATTTGACAGCTTCGGAAACCCCAGCATTTGCAGCAGGAGTGCAATAGATGCCCTTGTAAATCTCAGGCAGGCCTATAATTACTGCTCGGGGAGAGAGCTCCATTCCTGGGATGAATGTGCAGATGATTTCAGCCGTGGTGACTGTGCCATGGTGCTGCTGTACACCTCTGACGCAGGCAGCATAAACGACTATACAAAATCCAGGGTCGCGGGGAATCTGGGATATTCCCTCGTACCCGGCGGGGTCTCCGTGATGGGCGGCTGGAGTGTGGGTCTCAACCGCTACGCCGTGCATCAGGAGGAGGCTGAGAATTTCCTTCTCTGGGCCTGCAGCGACCAGAACTGTCTGCCGCTTTCAATTTTAGGCGGCTCAACTATGCGCAGGGAGTATTATGAGCACTCCGACCTTGAAAATCTTGAGCCCTGGAAGGAGCTTGTTCTGGAGAGCGCCAGGGGGAGCAGAAAGCGCTATATCCCATACGAGATAGACAGAGGCAGGATAAAAAACACTGTGTATTCAAGTATTATTCCAAATGAAATTTCAAACTATATGAATGACATGATCTCCGCGGAAGAGGCGGTATGCAATATGGAAGAAGGAATAATGGCACTTATTGAAAGCAATCGGAACTTTGGAAAATAATATTTTCAAACAACAGCAGCAGCCCTGACGAAGGAGATTTTATATTGAGTCCTCCGCGCTCCCGCATTTAAAACCGCTTTTTGGTTTTGGATGCGGGGGCGTGTTTTCATCCGCCGCATAAAAACTGCGGGATTTAATTAGTTGTTGCTGCCAGCGGGCACCGGTGCGAAAAAACAGGAATTTAAAGATAAATAATTATAACTTTCGTCTGGTGAATATGTAAAAGCTCTGGTATAATATTCTTACAGAACATACTGCAGACAGTGGATTTGGACAAAAACGGACATAAGTGCAAGGGAGGATTTGCAATGAAGAAAATCTTTGCTTTGCTGCTCGCCCTGCTTACATTATTCAGTCTGTGCGCCTGCGGCAGCAAGGAGGCCGGAGAGGCCGAAGTAAGTTCGGAAGCAGAGAATATTACAGAGGAGGCAGCTGTCGGGAAAGCCCGGGCTGCGGAGGAAGACCCCGCAGAGGAGGCGCCTGCGGAGGCTGCTGAAGAGGAGCCCGCGGAGGAGCTCCCGGATGACGGCGGAGAATACGGAAAGTCCAATTCGGCCGCCGACGGGATTGTGGATCATGACACGCTTAAGCCCGCCTATGACTGGCTCAGGGCTGCCGTCGCCGACCTCACCCATCCAAGCTATGAGGAAGTGAGGGAGCATATGGGCGGCACTGACGGCAAGAAGACCCACGAGGACAACTGGGATGAGGGACACCATGTGTATATATGGCAGACGGAGGGCCGCACTGATTTCCTTTTGCTGAGCTTCGATGTACAGGAGGACGGCAGCGAGACCCTGCACAGCAGCTCATGGAGTGTCGGGCTCATGGACAAGGATTAAATACGCCGGCAATAAAATCTGGACTTCTTTCTCTCCCCAATTTAACAAAAAACACGACAGAGGAAAAATTCCTCTGTCGTGTTTTCATATTTTGAAAAAATATTTCTTTGATATTTGGAAG
Source organism: Candidatus Limivicinus sp. (assembly GCA_050943875.1). Classification (GTDB taxonomy): domain Bacteria; phylum Bacillota; class Clostridia; order Oscillospirales; family Oscillospiraceae; genus Limivicinus. Next base: position 96,197 of record JBMNPZ010000004.1, read on the forward strand.
CCCGGTACGAATTTCATTCTGTTATTTCGGCTCTGGAGACAAGAATGTTGACTTTGTTGTCTGCGGCGCTGGCTATGCCCCCGCCCAGCTGAAGGAAGATCTCGCTGCCGTCAGAGAAATGGCACTTCATTCTGCCCTCGGACACAGCGCACATGAGAGGGGCGTGATCTGCCCATATTCCCACCGCTCCACTGTCCGTGGGGATATTTACGTAGGCAACATTTTTATCCAGGACCGCCCTGTCGGCCGCGACCACGCTGAGTTTGATTTTATCCTCCATGGTCCGTCCTCAGAGCTCGTTCCGCTTTGCATAGGCTTCCTCGATGCTTCCGCACATGAGGAAAGCCTGCTCCGGCAGGTCATCGGCGTCTCCCCCGAGGATGGCATCAAAGCCTTTTATTGTGTCGCTGAGAGGCACATAGCGGCCCTCAATTCCGGTGAAGTTCTCCGCCACATGGAAGGGCTGGGAGAGGAAGCGCTGTATCCGTCTCGCCCTGTTGACAGTGGCCCTGTCCTCGGCGCTGAGCTCGTCCATGCCCAGAACCGCAATAATATCCTGAAGCTGCCTGTACTTTTCAAGAACAGCCTGTACCGCCCGCGCGGTCTCGTAGTGCTTTTTGCCCAGTATGTCCGGCTCAAGCATGCGGGAGCTGGATTCCAGGGGATCCACTGCGGGGTAGATGCCCAGCTCGGATATGCTTCTTGAGAGTACTGTTGTGGCGTCCAGATGGGCAAAGGCGGTGGCAGGTGCCGGGTCCGTCAGGTCATCGGCGGGCACGTAGATAGCCTGAACCGAGGTGATGGAGCCGTCCTTTGTGGATGTGATGCGCTCCTGCAGTGCGCCCATCTCGGTCGCCAGTGTCGGCTGATATCCCACCGCAGATGGCATGCGGCCCAGCAGTGCCGAGACCTCGGAGCCCGCCTGGGTGAATCTGAATATATTGTCAATGAAGAGAAGCACATCCTGTCCGCTTCTGTCCCTGAAATCCTCTGCAATGGTCAGGCCCGACAGGGGAACTCTCAGTCTCGCCCCGGGTGGCTCATTCATCTGTCCGAAGACCAGCGCGGTCTTGTTTATAACGCCGGAGGCCTTCATCTCATTCCAGAAGTCGTTGCCCTCACGGCTCCGCTCTCCCACGCCGGCAAATACCGAGTATCCGCCGTGCTCATAGGCGATGTTCCGTATGAGCTCCATGATGAGGACGGTCTTGCCCACGCCGGCGCCTCCGAAAAGTCCGATCTTGCCGCCCTTTGGGTAGGGTGTCAGGAGATCCACGACCTTGATGCCGGTCTCCAGCATGGTGGTCTGAGGACGGAGAGACACGAAATCCGGTGCCTCCCTGTGTATCGGGAGACGCATATCCGCCCTCACGGGACCGAGGCCGTCTATAGGCTCACCCACGACATTGAACATGCGCCCCAGTGTGGCCTCGCCCACGGGCATGGTGATCACATTTCCCGTATCCACGGCCCTGGCGCCTCTCGCAAGGCCGCTGGTGGAGGAGAGAGCAATGCAGCGCACATCCTCCTCGTCCAGCTGCTGTACGACCTCCAGTGTGACCTTTCCCCGGGGTCCCTCCACCTCTATCGCATTGTAGAGCGGGGGGAGCTGGCCCTCGGGAAAGTGTACGTCAACCACAGGGCCTATTATTCTTTTTACAATCGCATTTTCCATTTAAACCTCCATGGGGTATGAGGTATCAGCCTTTTTTATTCTCTGCCAGTGCGGCCGCCCCGCCCGCTATCTCCGAAATCTCGGTGGTTATGGCCGCCTGTCTCGCCAGATTGAGCTCCTGAGTCAGCTTCGCCGTCAGCTTTTCCGTGTTGTCCGTAGCCGCCGTCATGGCCGCCATTCTGGAAGAATGCTCTCCCACCTTCGCCTCCAGCACCACGGAATACACAAAGTAATCAATGTAAAGCCGGGTGAGCCTCTCAACCACTGTATCTTTATCCGGCTCAAATTCAAATTCCCGCAGGGATTCATCCGCCGAAGCCCCCCCGAACTCAAGGGGAAAAAGCTGCAGCACTGTGGGCTCCTGCAGGAGAACCGTCTTATAGTTCTGATAGAGGAACAGGATTTTTCCTGCCCCTCCTGTGAGGTAGAGATTTTTGAGATACTCAGTGAGCTCCCGTACATCCTCAGCCTTCGGCGTGTCGCCAATGCCGTCAAAATATTTTTCAACTGCAATTCCTGAAGCTGCGATCAGATCCCGGCCCCAGCGTCCGCAGACCAGGGCGGTATATTCCTCCCCGCTGCCGCAGATCGTCTCCTGCGCATATCTCAGGAGGTTGTGGTTATAGCCGCCGCAGAGTCCCCTGTTGCCAAGGAGGATGACATAGCAGGTTTTGCCCGCTGTCTCCCTCTCTCTGAGAAAGGGATTGTCCGCAAGCTGGGAATTTTTCGTGAGCTCCTGCAGCATCTGAGCGCACTTTTCAGCAATGGGCCGGACGGCATTGTAGCCTGTCTGGGCCCGGCGCAGTTTGGAGGCTGCAACCATCTTCATGGATTTTGTTATCTGTCTTGTGCTCTCCACGCTTTTGATCCGTGACCTCAGCGCGCACATATTGGCCATCGGCGCTCACTTCCTTTCAGGCCCTCAGTAAGCTGCCCTGAAGGCGGCCGTGACCTCCCGGAGCTTTGCAAGCTGCTCCCTGCTGAGTTTTTTGCCGCTGTTTACTATATCTTCCAGTTCAGGGTAGTTGATTTTCACATACTTTACAAGCTTCTCCTCGAAGTCGGAGACCTTCTTCAGCTCTATATCGTCCATATAGCCCTGGTTTGCCGCGAATACAGCCACTACAAGGGCCTCCGCATCCACAGGCTTATACTGGTCCTGCTTTAGTATCTCCGTCATCCTGTCGCCTCTGTGGAGGACACTCCTGGTGTTTTTATCCAGATCGGAGCCGAACTGGGAGAAGGCCGCAAGCTCTCTGTACTGGGCAAGGTCCATTCTCAGTCTGCCGGAGACCTGCTTCACGGCCCCCAGCTGGGCAGAGCCGCCCACACGGGAGACCGACAGGCCCACATTTATTGCGGGGCGTATTCCGGCATTGAAGAGATCTGTCTCCAGGAATATCTGTCCGTCGGTGATGGAGATGACATTGGTGGGTATGTAGGCGGATATATCCCCCGCCTGGGTCTCAATTATCGGCAGGGCAGTCATACTGCCTCCGCCGGCCTCGGGGCTGAGCCTCGCGGCCCTCTCAAGGAGTCTCGAATGGAGATAGAATACATCTCCGGGGTAGGCCTCTCTTCCGGGCGGCCGGTGGAGCAGCAGGGAAATCTCCCTGTAGGCCACGGCCTGCTTTGAGAGGTCGTCATATACAATGAGGACATCTCTGCCCCCGTACATGAAATATTCGCCCATTGCCGCCGCCGCGTATGGCGCAAGATACAGCATTGGCGCACTCTCCGACGCACCCGCCATCACAACTATTGTGTAGCTCAGCGCGTCATGCTCCTTCAGCTTTTCCACGAAGCCCGCGACAGTGGATTCCTTTTTGCCCACGGCCACATATATGCATATGACATTCTTGCCCTTCTGGTTGAGTATGGTATCCAGGGCAATGACCGTTTTGCCTGTCTGTTTGTCGCCGATAATAAGCTCACGCTGGCCCTTGCCTATGGGCACAAGGGCGTCAATGGCCTTGATTCCCGTCTCAAGAGGCTCCGAGACCGGTGTCCTGTCAATGATTCCCGGGGCAGGGCTCTCCACGGGCCTTCTCTCGGCCGTATGTATCTCACCGCCGCCGTCCACAGGCTCTCCCAGGGCATTTACTACCCTGCCCATGAGTTCGGGACCCACGGGCACATCCAGAATATGTCCGGTGCGCCGCACCTCATCCCCGGCCTGCAGCTTTTCGTAGCTGCCCAGGAGGACGATGCCCACGCTGTCCTGCTCAAGGTCCATCACCATTCCGCTGAGACCGTCCTTGAATTCCACCATCTCTCCGGCCATGGCGTCCGAGATACCGGAGGCGTGGCAGATGCCGTCGGAGACGCTCTCCACGGTGCCCACCTGATATTCCTCGGTGCCGCTGTCAATATGTTCCAGTGCGGACCTGAGGGATTCTATAAAGTCCCTGTCAATATCTGCGGCAATATCTCTCTCAATACCGGAGCGGAACCTTTTAAGCACGCTCTCCCCGCTCCCGTCATAGACGCTGTCGTCGATCCGGAGATAAACCCCGGCGAGGATTTTTTCGTCAACGGAGTTCAGAATCCTTACGCTGTCCCCACCGGTCTTTTCACCGGCATTGTTCAGTGCTTCAGTCACAGCTGACTTTATATTTGAGAGCTGTTCGCCGCTGAGGGCATCTGCGGTCCTGCAAGTCACGGCTATCTCACCGCAGCGCTCATACCGGGCCAGGTCGGCGTCGGAGAGCCTGATCCTGCCGGCCAGCCCGGAGATAAACCTGTCTGCAAGTTTTTTCCTCGCGGCCTCATATTCCGGTTCTCCCAGAAGCCGGGCCGCTCCCGCCGCAACTCTGTCTGCGGCCTTGCGGTTCAGCCGCCAGCGGAGCTTTGTGAGTTCCTGCCGGTATTCCTCTGCGGCCTTATCTTCTATTTTTTTCTTTTCCTCCGCGCAGAGGGCATCTGCCTCAGCCGCCTGCTCTGCGGAGAGCCTTTCGGCCTCTGCAATGATCTTCCGGCAGGTCTCATCGCCGCCCTGAAGCCTCTTTTCAGCGGCCTCCTCCACGGCAGGGGCATTCTCCGCCTGAAGCTTTGACTGCTCCAGATCGTCCCTGATCTTATTTCTGTAGTCGTTATATTTTTTTACTATGCTCTTTTTCCCAAGGAAATACAGGCCGGCGGCGAGCAACGCGAAGTTAATAATTCCGTATATTATATTCCATCCGCCCATGTGCACTCTGCCCTCCTCTCCTGATATATGCTGAAATTCTTATTGTCCGAGTATACTGTCCGCCAAGAGCTTTGCCAGCTCATCCTCATGGGCTTCAAGCGCCGCCCTGTCTGTGGCATAGCGGACAGAAAGCTCTTCCTCGGATCTGTTTTTGAATTTTCCCGCCTCGGCCCGGGCCCGCTGCAGGGTCTCCGCCCGGCGTCTTCCGCTCTCCTTTGCGGAGCTGTCCAGAATCTCCTTTGCCCGGCGGCGGCTCTCCGCGATTTTATCGGAGAGAATTTTGTCATCGCTGCCGGCAATATCCTGGGCGGCCTGTCCTCTGCTGCGGCCCGCGTCGATTTTAGCCTGCCGCTCATCGACGAACTTCATAATGGGCTTATAGAGGAAGCGCTTCAGCAGAAAATAGAGTATGAGGAAGTTGACAATGGTCCACAATATCTCCCATATGTTGATACTTAACATGGACTGTCTCCCCCTGATTTCAAATCTTGCCCAGAAGCATGAAACCTATGAGCAGGCCGTAAATTGCAAGGGCCTCAATCATGCCCAGCACCAGAATGAGGGTTGAGCGGAGCTGACCTGCCACCTCAGGCTGACGGGCCATGGACTCGATGGCCTTGGATGCGACCTTGGCCTGGGCAAGTGCGGGAACTATAACGGCGCACATCATGATAAGTGCGACTGCGATCACTATTACTGTAGATAACATAACTTTATCCTCCGTATTTTTCGGTTTATTTTAATTTCTGACTGTCTGACTTTAACTAATCCTCGCTGATTTCGGTGCCCTCGTCCACATATACGCTCAGCAGCATCGTAAACACCAGCGCCTGAATGAAGCAGAACAGCAGACTCAGAATATTCATTACAATGGGCAGACCTATGGGGAAAACCTCATAGAGATTCTCCGTCACCGCCTCCTCTCCGAAGAGATTGCCGTAGAGACGCAGTGCCAGGGACAGTGGTCTTATGATCTGTTCCAGCAGATTTATTACTATCATCAGTGCAAAGGGCTTAAAGAATTTGCCGAAATAGGCCTTCGCACCCAGCTCCTTCACGCCTATATAGTGCCAGGCAAAAAATGCGGTTATGGCAAGTCCCGCCGTGACGGAGAGATTCCCCGTGGGCACTGAAAAGCCCTTCAGATGGCCCGCACCGGGGAGCAGTCCGGAATAGTTGCTCACAATTATGTAGATAAAAAATGTGGCAAAGATGGGCAGATACCTGTCCGCCTTCCTCTTTCCCAGCACATCGGCAAAGAATTTTCTCAGGCTGCCTATTGCCATCTCCGCCGCTGTCTGAAGCGGCCCCGGTATTTCCTTAAGCCTTCTGGTGGCCAGATAGGAAAACAGGGCCAGCAGGGCAATTATAACCCAGCTTGTGACCACAACTCCGGTCACTTCAACGGGTCCTATGGTGAACAAAACATCTTCAGCCATTATTTATCACCTCTTTCCCCAAAAACACGCTTCAAATATAAAACTGATCTCTGCGGCAAAATGCCGGTCATCCCATCACGGGGCGGCCCATTAAATGCCGCGCTGCTGCCGGATTTCTCCGCCGGAAGCATACCGGCGCAGACTGTATCTGACAACAGCGTTTACAGTTTAGACACAGTTGAGGGCTTTGTCAAGATAATAACTTTAGGCTTTACAGTTTCTTTATAAACAAAATGTAAATTTGCCCAAGCAACTTATTTACGAATGAATCCCCGATTTTCTTGACCAAAATCGGGGATTCACTGATATTTTGAATGTGAATTCTTCTGCTCTCAGCCGCTGGGGTCCAATACTCGTCTTTCAGTCTCCAATACCGAAAAGATTTTTGAAAAAATTCGACAGTTTTTCTGCCGGCCCCGGCTCCGGCTCTGAGGGGATTCCCGCGTCAATGTGTATATTCTCGCAGTCGCTGCCTATAAAGACCGGATTCTCTCCGCAGTCGTGTATATCGCATTCCTTAAATGTCATGTCCTCGCAGTCGTGGACATGGATTGCGCCGTTGCTGCAGTCGTAAATCTCCGTACTGCTCACCGTGAAGTTCTCACTGTCAAAGGCGCTGATGCCCACAATGCCGCAGCCGTAGAGTCCGCAGCCATCGATTCTCACATTCTCCGCCCCCTCGAAGTCCAGCACGCCGCCGCAGCAGCTGTTCTCCTCCGGCAGATCCGTGTGGCCGAAGCTTATTCCGGACAGGGAGATATTTTCGCATCCGCTGAATCTCAGCACATCCGCATATCTGGGCACGGCGCAGAAGGTGGTTTTGTCTTTCCCCTGCCCCGCAATGCTCAGGCCCTCCACATCCGTGATTATCAGCCCCGGGCCGTCGTATATATCCTTCCAGCGGTAATACTTCCCGCCGTATGAGCCGTAGCCGGAGGCAGTGCTCAGATCAAAGAGCTCAGCATCCAGATATATTGTGGTGTCGGGGCCTATGGCCTCAAGGAATTCATCCACGGTCTCCGCGTGGACCTCTCTCCGCGCGCCTGTGGGAAGTCCGGTGTTTTCAGGCTCCTCCGCCTCTGCAGCTTTTTCCCCACCCGCGGCTCCGCTCTCTGTCCATTGGGGCAGCTCAAACTCGGCCTCAGTGTGGCTCATGGTTTTGAAGTCCTCATAATTAAGCTCTTCTCCACCGGGCGTGACGGCCTTTACATCGTAATTGTCCGGATCGTAAAAAGGGGAGACGCCATTATAGCTGAATTCACAGCCCCCTATGGTCACGGGGTAGTGGAGTATGCCGAAGAGGCCGGAGAGGACCTTGTTGTCCTCAACCTCGCAGCCCCTCATCTCCACATCCTCGGAGTATATGCTGTCCAGCATCCTGAGGCACACATTCTCCTCAATTTCACAGTTGAGGATGGACACCCCCCTGGAGCTGGCAATCTCAATGAGGGTATAGGCGCAGGCCTCCTCAGTGCCGCAGCGGTCCATGCTGCAGTCATTTATAAGTACATTTGCGCAGTTATCCAGCTTCACGGCGCCGTAGCTGCAGTCATAAATATCTGTATCCTGCATGAATATGTCCCTGCTGGAGTAGGCCTCAAGGCCCAGCACGCCGCAGCCGTACAGCCCGCAGTCCTCAATTCTCACGCCCTCGCAGTTCCGGAGCATAATTACACCGCCGCAGCAGCTGCCGGGCATCTCACTGTGCCCCGCCTTGAGATTTGAAATGCTCACCCCGCTGCAGTCATCAAAGCTCAGGACATTTGCATAACGGGGGCCCGCGCTTATGACAGTTTCGTCCTCACCGCCGCCCTCTATGCTGAAATTTTCGATTCCCTCAATGACAAACTCCCAGCCGTCATAGACCTCGTTCCAGCTGTACGCCGGATTCTTTGTTTTGCTGCTGCCGTAATCTCCGGCCTCACTGAGATCATAGAAGCCCGGCTTCAGTTTCACCGTCGTATCAGAGGCTACGGCCGCCAGGAGCTCCTCCACACTGCTTACGGTGACGGTGCCCGTACCGTTTTCTTCGCTCTTTCCCTCCGCATATGCCCCGACGGAGCACAGCATAAATATCATCATTATCAGTGCAAGGGAAAGCAGTCTTTTAATATTTCCTTTCATTCCCAATTCAGCCCCTTTTTAAATATTGTCTCAGGTTTCTGTTCATTTTTTGACGAAATTGCTCTAAATTCGTTCCTTCAATTTGTAATTTTTAAGGTTTTGTTCAAAAAATTAATTTAAAATTTCTATTATCATTGACTACCGCGTTTATTTAGTGTATATTTTATTCAAAGACCTGTTTTTAAATAGATGCAATTTTTTACTAGGAGATTAAATTATGGACCAGTTCACACTCAAACATTATATGGCAAAAAATCCGGACGCAAAGCTGAGAGATATTGTGACAGATTTAATCTATGACGAGATAATAAATCTGAAGCTCATCCCCGGAACAAAGCTGAACGTCAATCAGATTTCTTCCTCTCTGGGCGTTTCACGCACCCCTGTGGCGGAGGCTATCGCAAAGCTTACGGAAATCGGTTTTGTGGTTCAGCATGAGGGCCAGACCGGCAGCTTTGTGCTGAATCTCGACCTCCACGACATGATAAACCTCTACCGCGTGCGGAGTGCCATTGAAAGTGAGGCCGCCGCCCTCTGCGCCCATGCCGCCGACGACGAGACAGTCAGCAAACTTTACGCCCTTGCCGAGGCCTTTGAGGCCAGCGTAGTGAGCAGGGACATCCGGGGGATGAAGGAGACCGACATGCCCTTCCACCGCATTATAATTGACTCCTGCGGCAACTCCTATGTCATAGAATGCTATAACCAGCTCCTGCCCAAGCTCACCATGTATCAGTCCTCCATGCTGAAGTTTATAGGCGACCGGAGCAATCAGGCAAACCCCTGGCTGCCCAGTGTGAAATACAACCACATCTCCGTCGTATCCTCAATCAGGATGAGGATGCCGGAGCTGGCGAGAAAGGCCATGGAGGAGCATGTAGACGCAAGCCTCAACTTCACCGCCCTTTCAGGCAACGGAGGAGACCCCTTCCTCACACTGAACGGGAAATAATCCCGACTGCCGGATTAAACAGGAATACTGTCCTTCTTATTTGAGTATATGTAAAAAAAACGGGAAAAGCAATAACTTTTCCCGTTTTTCTCTATGCAGACCCGAAGGCTTTTACGGCCCCGGGCTTTTTTATTTTTCTGTCAGTCCACCCGCTCATCGCCCCAGAAGAAGAGGGCGACAGTGCCGGGGCCTGTGTGGGAGCCGATGGTGGTGCCCACATAATTGATTTCAACCTTGCCCTTGAGATTCTTGAAGTTATTTTCAACCAGATCTGCCACTGCCCTTGCGTCGTCATAGCAGGCCGACTGGGAGATATAGCATCTGCCGGAGTAGTCAAGGCCGCCCTGGGCATGCTGCTTCATGCGCTCCACGATCTCGTTTATGACTCTCTGCTTGGTGCGGATCTTGTTGCGGGGGATGAGGCGGCCCAGATTATCCATATTCAGCAGGGGGCAGATCTTCAGGATTCCGCCGAAAACTGCCGCGGTCTTGGAGATTCTTCCGCCTCTCACATAGCAGGAGAGGTCAGTGGAGAAGAACCAGTGGTGCATTTTCAGCTTGTTGGCCTCGAGCCAGTCCGCCAGCTCCTTCGCGCTCATGCCCTCGTCCCTCTTGTCGGCAGCCGTGTTCATGATGAGGCCGTAGCCGGAGGATGCGCCCAGTGAGTCAACAATATAGATATTGCACTCGGGGTAGCGCTCCTTCACTATGAGGGCGGCGCTCCTTGCGGAGTTCACCGTGCCGGAGAGGCCGGAGCTGAGGGTCACATGGACAATGTCCTTCCCCTCCTCTGCAAATTTGGAGAAATACTCCACATATTCGGAGATGTTGACCTGGGATGTGCGGGTCATGGCACCCTTTGCAATTCTGTCGTAGAACTCCTCGAAGGGGATGCTCTCCCCCAGATCGTCTTTATATTCCTCGCCGTCTATGGCAAAATGAAAACATACATATTTTATATCACGGCTCTCAAAGTGTTCCTTTGTCAAATCCGCTGTGGAGCAGCAGCTCAGTACATAGTCTCTCATTGATGTAAACTCCTTTCACGATGTGAGGCCATTATGCTCCCGCCCCTGCGCATAAGCAAGCTATTTCCCTCTTTAGTCTGTCTACTATATGAGAAAAACCGGGTAGAGCATTCTCTCCTGCTCCGCCCGGCTCTCTCCTCACTCTATCGGCAGTAGAATGAGTTTATTTTTGTTTGTTATTCTTGATCTTTTTACATTTTCCCGGCCTTTTCTCCAGATTGCACGCCAGAAACACAATCGCCACTGCGGGACCTGTCAAAAGGAAGATCTGCCAGGGCGTGGTGTCCGGAAATGCAAAATACAGAAGGGCAAAGAGGCTGAGCACAAAGGCCGAGATGAAATATTCCAGATATTTCCTCCGTTTGAACACAGCCAGAAGGATTATAAGCACCAGAAGCGACACCGACAGGGCTATAAGGAAGACATACCACCAGATTATATCCAGAATCCACAGTGTCACGAAGGCCGCCAGGGCCGCCGTCCATATGGAGAGTATGGTGAGGGCCATAATGAGCTCCACGCTGTACTGCTTCTCCACGGGTCTGTTCTCATCCTTTACTTCTTCCCACATGTCATGGGAGGACAGGAGATAGTCCACAGATACTCCGAAAATATCCGCCATCTGGGTGAGGACATAGGCGTCCGGTATGGCCTCGCCCCGCTCCCACTTCGATATGGTCTTGTCCGAATAGTTCAGCCTTGCACCCAGCTCTGCCTGGGTCATACCGGCCGCCGTCCGGAGCTTTATTATGTTGCTGGCCGACACCAGCTTTAATTCTGATAAATCCAATTTATTTCTCCTCAGGTCCCGATTCGGGCTTCTCCATCACTTCCGCGCAGTATTTTATAATTCAGCGGCAGAGTTCTCAGCCTCTCAGGCTGACACGCCGCTCCGTATTCCCGGAGCTTACATCTTCTCCGGGGCAGATACGCCTATGATGCCCAGTGCGACCTCTATAACACGGCGCACACAGTCCGCCAGCAGCAGCCTCGCCTCCAGAATATTCTTCTCCGCGCCCTTGATGCGGCAGACGGTGTAGAATCTGTGGAAGTGGGAGGCCAAATCGGTCACATACCTGTTTATGAGGCTGGGGTCGTAGTCTCTGGCCGCTGCGCTTATCTCCTCCGGCAGGGCGGCGAGGGCCTTTATAAGCTCCCGCTCGGTCTCGTCGGTGAGGACTGAGCTGTCCACCTCGCCCAGCTCATCCACTTTGTGACCCTCCTCTGCCAGGGCGGCAATAAGGGTGCATATGCGGGCGTGGGCATACTGGACATAGTATACCGGGTTCTCGCTGTCTTCACGCTTTGCAAGCTCCATATCAAACATAACCGGGGACTCAGGGCGGGAATTGAAGAAATAGCGGGCCGCATCCACTGGGATCTCGTCCAGAAGGTTTGTGAGGGATATGGCCTTGCCGGTGCGCTTGGACATGCGCACCTCCTGGCCGTCGCTCATAAGCTTTACCAGCTGCATCAGGACCACATCCAGCCTGTGCTCACCGTCCAGGCCCAGGGCATCCATTGCGCCCTTTATTCTGGCGACATGGCCGTGGTGGTCAGCGCCCCAGACATTTATAACCTTGTCAAACTTCCGCACCTCCAGCTTATTCCTGTGATAGGCGATGTCGGAGGCGAAGTAGGTGTAAAATCCGTTGGCCCGGCGGAGCACGTCGTCCTTCAGGGAGAGCTTTTCTATCTCCTCCGGGGTCTTGCCGGCCTTTTTGAGGTTCTCTCCCAGAATCTGGGAGGTGCGCAGCCACAGGGCGCCGTCCTTTTCATAGGTGTAGCCCAGGGAGCTCAGCTTGTCCACGGTCTCGGCCACATAGCCGCTCTCATGGAGTGTGGACTCAAAGAACCACTTGTCATACTCAATGCCGTAGCGCCTCAGGTCAGACTGCATCTTGGGGATATTTATGTCAAGTCCGAAGCGGGCCATTGCGGCGTGGCGCTCCTCCGTGCTCTTTTCAATATAGCCGTCGCCAAACTTATCCCGGAACTTCGCCGCCAGCTCCTTGATATCGTCGCCGTGGTAGCCGTCCTCCGGGAACTCCACCTTGTCCTCCCCCAGGATCTGCTGGCGGTATCTGGCGTCGATGGAGGCAGCAAATTTTTCAATCTGGTTGCCCGCGTCGTTTACGTAAAATTCACGGCTCACCCTGTAGCCGGCCCAGTCCAGCACACTTGCGAGGGCATCGCCCAGGACACCGCCCCTGGCGTTTCCCATGTGCATGGGACCGGTGGGGTTGGCGGAGACGAACTCCACCATGACGGATTTCCCGCCGCCGATATTGACCCTGCCGTAGCTGTCGCCCTCGGCCCTGATATTCTTCAGGACATCGGCATACCAGCTGTCCGCAAGGCGGAAGTTTATAAAGCCCGGGCCCGCGGCCTCAACGGATGAAAACCATGTATTTTCAAGCTCCATATTGGCGATGAGAATCTCTGCAATCTTTCTGGGAGCCATGTGCAGCTGTCTCGCGCCGGCCATGGCGTGGTTTGCGGCATAGTCCCCGTTGGCGCTGTCCTTGGGGATCTCAACCGTGCCCTCAAGCTTCGCACCTGCCGGGAATTCGCCCTTTGCGGCCGCCTTTTCGCAGGCCGCCTGAATTATGCTGCTTATGCTGTCCTTAGCTTCCTGAATCAAATTTGCCATCTCATTCTGCCTTTCTCTGTTCCTCAATTTTAAGTTCGATTCTGCTGTACAGTACGACGGCATGCTCAATGCTTATCACGTAGTCTACCATCATGCTGCCGCCGTGTTCGTCGAAATCGTGCTGTATTTTCTTCGTGTTTATATTCAGGGCTGCCGAACCGTAGGCGGTATCATAGAGGGAATTATATTTCTCCCCCTCCTTGAATACCATGCGGCTCGTTATCTGCCCGCTCCTGTCAATTATTATCCGCTCAGGCTCCACCGTGACGCTGGTCATTGTGCCCTCCATGCCGGTGATTGCCGTCTCCATATAACTGAAGCAGGCAGTGCCGTTCTCCATGGAGTAGCTGCCGTCCGTGACGAAATCCACAGTCTCCGGCTCATCCAGATCACAGCCGTGAACACTGTGCATAGTGATAACGACATCCTTCAGCATAGCGGCGGCACCTCCAGTCCCTTCACGGCAAAGACCTTCTCATTCAGATCCTCTTTCAGAAGCCGGGAGGCGTTGCTGCAGAACTGCGCCCGGTTGCCGCTGGTATAATATGTATCTTTGCCGCCCTTTCCCGTGAGGGAATTCTCCACAAGGTAATCCCTCATGCTCTTGGCCGAACAGCGGGCCGCACTTATAAGCTGCACATCCTCACCCATGTAGCGGGATATGGACTCCGCAAGGAAGCCGAAATGGGTGCAGCCCAGAAGCAGCGCGGAGACGCCCTTCTCTTTCATGGGCCTCAGATACTCCGCCACGGTCTTCTGTACGAGGCCGTCCTCCGGTGAAGTGTGGCCGTGCTCAATAAGCTCCACAAAATTCTGGCAGGGGGCATCCACTATCTCGCGATCCGGACAGAGCGCCTGCAGTCTGCCGTGGATGACGCCGCTCTTTATGCTGGCCGCGGTGGCGATTATACCGAGGGGGCCGTCCCCCTCAACTGCCGCCATGGCCCTGACGCCCGGGTCAATTACGCTGAATACTGGCACCGGGAAGGTTTTAAAATCCTCCTCCGCCGCGCAGGAGACAGTGCCGCAGGCCGCAATTATGGCCTTGGCGCCGAAGCTCCTCACAAGCTCCATATCCTGCCTTGCCATGGCGCGGATCTGTCCAATCGTCCTTTTGCCGTAGGGACAGCGGGCAGTATCACCGAAATATATTATATTTTCCTCCGGCAGGAGCTCCCTCAGAGCCCTTGCCGCTGTAAGGCCGCCGAGGCCGGAATCGAAAATACCGACAGGTCTGTTGTCCATTTAATACTCCAAAATACATGCTTATTTATATGCGTTATCATTTTATTATAGCTTATTTTATTTGTCAATACAAGCAAAATTTGTTTTTATGCAGGTGTGGAATTATGGTCTCCGTGATGCTATAATAAGTATATGAGAGGCCGCCGCGAAAAATCTGACCGGAATTTCCGCGGCCGCTTCAGAATTTGTTTAAGGAGGCAGGGACATGAATATAGAGCTTTCAGACAAAGAATTCAGGCGTCTGCTTGATATGATATATATTGGAAACTGGATTCTCAACTCCACCCGGGGTGACGACCGCTTCGAGGACTACGATCAGCTGCAGGAAAAGCTGTTCGCGATGTGCCCGGAAAACGGGATGCGCTCCCTTGCGCGGAGCTGGCACGGACATATCTTTCCCTCCAGGGCCTATGAGGACGGCGGCATACACGAGGCCATAGCCGACTATGAGGACGCCGTGTTCTACAACATACTGGCGGAGGAGCTGGCAAGGCGGGATCTGGGGCTTGAGGACAGCGACCCTGAGGATTTTGACGAGCTGGCCGCAAGGATGGAGGACTATCTCAATGAATTTGAGAAAAACGGTCTCGACACCATAAGTATTGATATTTAGAGAGGTTTGGAATGCACAACGAGCTTACAAGAGAAGACATAAAAAAAATGAAGGAAGAGCTGGACTACCGCAGGCTTGAGCTTATGCCAGGACTCATTGAGGAGGTCAAGCGCACCAGGGCCTTCGGCGATCTCAGCGAGAACTATGAATATAAGGCCGCAAAGCAGGCCCAGAACCAGAACCGCGGGCGCATCAGATACCTTGAGGGCATGATCAAATCCGCAAAGCTCATAGACGATAAGAGCGGTGCAGACGAGGTGGGGCTCTTCGACAAGGTGGAGATCTATATCCCCGAGGACGACGAGACCCAGGTAATTCAGGTGGTGACCACCGTCCGCTGTGACCCCAGGAAGGGCCTCATCAGTAAGGAATCCCCTTTCGGCAGACAGGTGCTTGGGAAGAAGGTGGGCGACTCCTTTGTGGTTCAGGTAAATGACAGCTACAGCTATAAGGCCGAGGTCAGGAGTATTACAAAGTCCCGTGACGACGGCTCCGCCCCGCTCATGCAGTACTGAGGCGCCCCGATTACCCTGAATTTAATATTTTGGCTTAAAAAATCACCCCGCAAAGCAATTTTGCGGGGTGATCCTTTATTTATTTCACTGTTTGTCCAGATAGCATTTAAGCAGCTCCTGCAGCAGCTCATCCCTGTCGAGCCGGCATATGAGCGTGCGGGCATTGTTGTAATTCGTGATGTAGGTCGGATCCTCTGAAAGTATATACCCCACAATCTGGTTTATCGGGTTGTAGCCCTTAACCATCAGAGAGTTATACACGGAGGAAAGGATTTCTTTCATCTCTGTCCTGCTGTCCAGCGCTGCAAATTTCCTTGTTGCATCTTCCATGGTGTGCCCTCCTTTGCTTTCTCATACTGACATTATACCAAGATTATAATGGCAAGTAAAGCTTTAAGCTGTCGAATTCGGGTTAAAAATATATAAATTTTTTGAACTGTTTATATGATGTCCCGGGAACTGCTCTTCAGCGCATCACGGCGCCGAATCTATTCTTCAGCGCATCAAGGATATTCTTCACGGTCTCGTCCGCGTGCTCATCCATAAGTGTCTGATCCTCAGCCCTCATGGTGAGGGAGAAGGCCACGGACTTCTTTCCCTCCTCCACATGGCGGCCGGTGTACACATCAAAGAGTCTGCTGTCCTCCAGATATCTGCCGCCGTTTTCCAGTATGCAGTCGTTGAGCTCGCCCACGGTGATGCTGCTGTCGCAGACAACGGCGATGTCTCTTGTGACTGCCGGGAACTTGGGCAGAGGCTTATATACCGGGATGCCGCCTCTCACGGAATAGAGGGCGTCAAAGCTCAGCTCCCCACAGTAGAGCTCAGTGTCCACACCGTAGTTCTTTGCCACCTCCGGGTGGATCTGTCCGAACACGCCTATCAGGGTATCTCCGACCCAGACCTTTGCACAGCGGCCTGGGTGATAGGCCGGGTTCTGCTTCTCAGCTGCAAATCTGGGCTTTCCGGCGCCGAGCCTGTCGATAAGGCCCTCGACCCAGCCCTTTATTACGAAGAAATTCATCTCAGGACCGTAGGCACCCATGGAGACTATTCTGGGCTCATCGGCAAGTCCGTCCTCACGCTTCAGGTATATCCTGCCTATCTCGTAGAGCATGGCGGATTTGTTCCTGAAGTTGTAGTTTCTGGTGAGTATCTCCAGCATGGAGGGGAGAATGGTTGTGCGCATGATTGAGGTGTCCTCGCCCAGGGGATTTAATATGCGCAGGCTGTCACGGAGCTTTGAGTCCGCGGGCATGCGGATCTTGTCATAGTAGCTGGGGCTTATGAAGGAATAGGTGATTATCTCATCGAGGCCCATGCTCCGGCAGGCGCTGCCTATATCCCGCTCACACTGCTGCTCGGGGCTCAGGCCGCCGCAGGTGCTGATGGCGCCGGTGAACTTTATGGGGATATTGTTGTAGCCGTAGAAGCGGGCGACCTCCTCTGCAATATCTGAATAGTGCTCCACATCGCCCCGCCATGAGGGGACATTGATGATGTCGCCTTCAAGGGTGAAGCCGAGGTCAAGGAGAATCTTTCTCATGGTCTCCTCGTCTATATCGGTGCCGAGAAGTGCGTTGACCTTGTCCGGTTCAAGCTTTACCTTTGTCTCCGGAAGCTTTTCGGGGATGACATCAATGACGCCCTCCACCACTTCTCCCGCACCCAGAAGCTCTATGAGCTCGCAGGCGCGCTGCACCGCGGCATAGGTGTTGTGCACGTCGAGACCCTTCTCAAAGCGGGAGGAGGCGTCTGTGCGCATGCCGAGAGCAGTGGCCGTGCGGCGGATAGAGGGACCGTTGAAGTTCGCGCTCTCAAAGAGCACCATTGCGGTGTCGCCCACTATCTCGCTGTTCTCGCCGCCCATGACACCGGCGACGCCCACGGGTCTGTCAGTGTCGCAGATGCAGAGCATTGAGGGGCTCAGCTTACGCTCATTGCCGTCCAGAGTGCGGATGGTCTCGCCCTCTCTTGCACAGCGCACATGTATCTCGCCGTTATTGACACAGCTGAAATCAAAGGCGTGCATGGGCTGGCCGTATTCCAGCATCACATAGTTTGTGATATCCACAATATTGTTTATGGGGCGCATTCCGGCGTTCCGGATACGCTCACGCATCCAGTTGGGGCTGGGTGCGATTCTCACATTTTTAACCATTCTTGCGGTGTAGCGGCGGCAGAGCTTTGAATCCTCAATTACCACCTTCGCATAGTCGTTTATATTGCCCTCGGCCTTCGCCTTTACCACAGGCTCATGGAGCATGAGCTTCTTTCCGAAGGTGACCGCGGCCTCTCTTGCAAGGCCTATCATGCAGAGGCAGTCCGGGCGGTTCGGCGTGATCTCGTACTCCACCAGATGGTCGTCATACCCGATTATGGGCCGGAGGTCGTCGCCGGGCCTGCAGTCCTCATGGAGTATGAATATGCCGTCATTGATGCAGTGGGGGAACTCCTCCTGCTTTGCCCGCAGATCCTCAAGGCTGCAGATCGTGCCCTTCTTCGTGTCGTAGGCCACAAGGTCGCCGGCGTGGACGTTCTGGCAGTCTGTGATGCAGTCCACCTCTCTGGAGCCAAGATCCATCTCGCATTTCCAGAGATTCATCTTATAGGGCTCGACCGAGAGGATGTCCGCTGCCACCACATTGCCGTAAATGGTGTCGCCGTGGTGGATATCTGCAGAGATTGAGGGCTTTTCCGGATCAATGGGGCGGTAGTCGCCCAGAATTGCCGCGGCCTTTATCCCGGCGTAGGGGAAATCATGGACGGTGAGCTCCAGCTCCTTGAGAGAGCAGAGCATGCCGTAGGACTCCACGCCCCGGAGCTTGCCCTTTGTGATCTTTGTGCCGTCGGGCAGCAGTGAGTTGTGGAGGGCCACCGGGACAAGGTCGCCAACATGGACATTCCATGCCCCTGTGCAGATCTGTACCGGCGCCTCCTCGCCCACATCTATTTTAGTCACCAGCATGTGGTCGGAGTTGGGGTGCTTTTCCATGCTGACTATCCGGCCCACCTTCACATTTTTCATGAGGCTGCTCAGGTCCGTGGTAGTCTCGACCTTGGAGCCGGACACCGTCATGGCCTCTCCGAAGGTTCTGTCATCGTATTTATCCAAAGGCAGCTCAACAAATTCATTGAGCCATTTTCTTGAAAGTATCATAAGTAAATCTCCATTCTTCCGCAGTCAGAATTCTGCGGCAAATCTATTGACCGGGAAATAAATCCCCGGGGGCTCATTTATCAGAACTGCTCCAGGAATCTGGTGTCGTTTTCGAAGATAAGACGCAGGTCGTTTATCTTGTACTCGCCCATGGCCAGACGCTCAAGTCCCATGCCGAAAGCCCATCCGGAGTACACATCCGGATCAATTCCGCAGCCCGCCAGCACCTTGGGGTGCACCATGCCGGCGCCCAGAACCTCTATCCAGCCCTCTCCCTTGCATGTGGGGCAGCCCTTGCCGCCGCACTTGTGGCACTGAATATCCAGCTCGCAGCTGGGTTCGGTGAAGGGGAAGTGATGGGGGCGGAAGCGGGTGACCGTGCCCTTGCCGTAAATCTTCTCAACTACCAGATTCAGCGTGGCCTTCAGGTCCGCCATGGTGACGCCCTTGTCTATGACCATGCCCTCAATCTGGTGGAACATGGGAGAGTGGGTGGCGTCAACCTCGTCCTTCCGGTAGACACGGCCGGGGGCGATCATGCGTATGGGCAGCTCCCGGGTCTCCATGGCGTGGATCTGCATGGGGGATGTCTGGGTTCGGAGGAGGATCCTGCTGTCCGGGGTGAAGTAGAAAGTGTCCGTCCACTCCCTTGAGGGGTGCCCCTCATCTATGTTCAGCTTGGTGAAGTTGTAGTCAGCAAGCTCCACCTCCGGGCCGTCCACTATCTCAAAGCCCATACCGATGAAAATATCCTTGATCTGGTCAAGCACATTGTACATGGGGTGTTTGTGCCCGTTCTTTATCTCCGTGCCCGGGAGCGTCACATCCACGGCCTCGCTCTCCAGCTTTTCCTCCATGAGCTTCTCGCTGAGCTCCGCCCTGCGTTTTTCAATGGCGTTCTCAATATCTCCCCGAAGCTTGTTTGCAAGCTGGCCCATCGCGGGTCTTTCCTCGGGACTGAGCCTGCCCATCTGGCGGAGAATGCCGGTGAGCTCGCCTTTCTTGCCTAAATATTTAACTCTGAGGGACTCCAGCAGCTCGGTGTTCTCGCACTCAAGGATTGCTTTGATAGATGTCTCTCTCAGCGCCTGCATAAGTTCTTTCATATTCCTGTCTCCTATAAAAAATTATCTGCTAAAAAAATAAGCCTCCGTCCCCATAAATGGGACGAAAGCAAACGCTCCGCGGTACCACCCACGTTCGGCAGAACTGCCGCACTTTGAAAAAGACTTTAACGCATCTCGCACGCCGGTGATTGGCCGGAGCTCCCGGGCGAACCAAGCGCTGCACTCAAGGGGGCTTTCAGCCGGCGACCCCCAGTCTCTGATGAATGCTGTCACGCTATCTTCCCGTTCACAGCTTTTTGTATTCTACCACATATAATACATCTTTTCAAGCTTATTTTTCTCTGTTCCCTGTATTTATCCCCCGGTCTGAATTGACTAAGAGACGGGCGGTGATTATAATGAATTTATCTGCATATGGTGTGGTACAAGATTATTTGAAACGGAGTAACTTTATGAAACGTCTTTACCTGCCTTTGCTCATAAGCCTTTGCCTCCTTCTCTCCGGCTGTTCCGACAGTGAGCTGAAGGAGAAATGTGAGAACTTTTCAACAGAGACCTCCGCCCGGGAAAATCTCAGCTTCACCTCAAAGCTCCGGGCCGAATACGACAACAGGACAAACGAGTTTATTCTGGAGTACAGCTCGGACCCCCAGGGCTGCACTGTCAGGGTCGTCTCCCCGGAGATAATCAGGGGCATTACCGCCAGGGCCGCCGACGGTGAGACCGCGCTGGAGTTTGACGGGCTCAGGCTGGACACAGGTGAGCTGGACGACTTCGGGCTCAGCCCTGTGTCCGCGCTCCCCCTTCTGGAGGATGCGGTGTGCAGCAGCTATATCGACTCCGTCTGGGAGGAAAACGGGGAAATCGTGGAGATGCTCATCCCCTCAGACAACCTCAGCATTGAACTGCATTTTGACAAGTATACCATGACTCCTGTCCACGCCGAATTCATCTCAGGCGGCCGGGTCAGGGTCTTTGCAGATATTAAAAACTGGACTTAAAAAGGATTTTTTGCCATGAATGATTTGCAGAAGAGAACCTGGGCTGAAATAAGCCTTGAAAACATCCGATCCAACTATGAGGCCATCCGTTCGGTGCTCCCGGAAAAGTGCCGCTTTCTTGGGGTCGTGAAGGCCGACGCCTACGGCCACGGGGCACTGCCGGTGGCAAGGCTCCTCCAGGAGAGCGGCGCGGATTACCTGGCGGTTTCCTGTCTCGATGAGGCCCTTGAGCTACGGGACGGGGGCATAAGCATGCCGATACTCATACTTGGGCACACCCCGAAGGAGTACTGCTCCGTCCTCATTGAAAACGGCATCACCCAGACTGTCACCTGTCTTGCTAAGGCGCTGGAATATTCCGCCGCCGCCTCGGCTGAGGGCAGGACACTTAAAATCCACATCAAGCTGGACACCGGCATGTCAAGGCTGGGCTTTCTCTGCTCGGGGAGCCACTTTGACGAGGGTGTGGACAATGTTATAAAATCCTGCAGGCTGCCCGGACTTGAGCCCGAGGGCATCTACACCCACTTTGCGGTTTCTGATGAGGAGGGGGAGGAAAACGAGGCTTTCACCCGTTCCCAGTTCAGGCTGTTTACAGATGTTATAGCGGAAATCAAGGCGAGAAGCGGCATTGAATTTAAGATACGCCACTGCGCCAACAGCGGGGCGGTCGTCAAATATCCGGAGATGCTCCTGGACATGGTGCGGCCGGGGCTCCTGCTCTACGGCTACGGGGACAGCAGCGGCAGACTCGGTCTCCGCCCCTGCATGCGCCTTGTGACCACCGTCAGCACCATCAAATTCTATGAGCCCGGTACCTCTGTGAGCTACGGCAGACACTATATTGTGCCCCGTCGTACCAGAATGGGAGTTCTCTCCATAGGCTACGCGGACGGGCTGCCCCGGCTCATATCCAACAAATGCTCCTTCGCCGCCGGGGGAGGCTTTGCACCCCAGAGGGGCAGCATATGCATGGATATGTGCATGGCGGACCTCACGGAGCTCCCCGATGTGGATGTGGGCAGTGAAGTGGAGCTCTTCGGGAATGTCAACTCCATCTACAAGCTCTCGGATGCCGCACAGACCATTCCCTATGAGCTGCTCTGCGCCGTATCTAAGCGGGTACCGAGAGTCTACAAGCAGTTTTAATTTTACTTTATTCGGGAGATTATATTATGAATATACAGAAGAAAGCCGCCCCCTCCATGGATGAGTGGATGAGGGAGGCAAAGAGCTCGGCGGATGCCGGAAAATGCGGGATGTTTCTCTTCCACAACGGAGTCGTGAGAAATACCGCCAAGGCCCAGGTGCGGGGCAATGCTGAGGACTGCGCCCCTGTCACCGGGATGAACTTCTCCTATGATGCAAATCTCGTCCGTGCCGCCGTGGAGAGAGCCCGCAGGCTGCCGGGGATCTACTATGTGCGGGTCTGGCTCAATGAGGGACGGCTCAAAGTGGGCGATGACCTCATGCTGGTGCTCATCGGCGGAGACATCCGCCCGAGAGTGCTGGAGGCCCTCAGCTCCCTTGTGGCTGAAATTAAGGACAACTGCGTCTCGGAAAAGGAGATATCCTGATTTCCCACTCATATTTATTGCAAAAAACTTCCTCCCCGCTGAAAAGCAGGGAGGAAGTTTTCGCTTTATATATGTAATTTTTCTTAGAAGGCGACTTTCATGCAGAGGGCCACGATGCAGAGTATAAGTGCAAAGGGGACATAGACATAGCGGCCTACGCAGTACCAGACATTGCCCCGCTGCTTCTTGCTGCCCTTGTTGATCTCGGAGAGCAGCTCATCCTTCTTCATGACCCAGAACCAGGAGATTGCACCCAGGCAGGCGCCGATGGGGATGATGTAGATTGATACGAAATCCATCCAGGGGCCCCACTGGAATATGGCCTCCATATTGACGCCGATTCCGAGGCAGATGAGGCAGAGGATCACGAGGACCCAGTTGCGGCTCAGCTTGGGGAACTTGTGCAGAAGGGATTCTGCAACGGCCTCAAACATATTCTGGAGTGAGCTGACGCCGGCAAAGATCATTGCGACATAGAGAATAATGGCAATCAGGCGGCCGAGGGGCACATCCTGAAGAATTGCGGGGAGTGTGACAAAGAGGAGGCCGGGGCCCGCGCCCACGTCAGTGCCGTAGGCAAAGCAGGCGGGGATGATGACGAGAGCGGCCACAACTGCGGCAATAGTATCGAAGAGTGCGGTCTTCTGTGCGGAGTCCACAACGTCCTCATTCTCACCGAGGTATGCGCCGTAGACAATCATGCCGCTGCCGGTGACAGACAGTGAGAAGAAGGCCTGACCCATTGCCCAGATCCAGGTCATGGGGTTCTTCAGAGACTCCCAGCGGAAGGTAAACATGAACTTGTAACCCTCAGATACACCGGGAAGGAAGGCAACCCAGATAGCCAGAATTATGAAAATTATGAAGAAAAGAGGCATCATAATTTTATTTGTTTTCTCAATGCTCTTAGCGCCCATGAAGAGTGTGAGCAGAGTCACAACCACAACCACAATGTGGAAGGGAATCACGGAGTAGGGTGTGCCGGAGAATCCGTCAAACCAGGAGCCCGGATCCACTGTCATCAGACTGCCGGTGAGGGAGTTGAAGAGAGCCTTCAGAACGTAGGCGACTATGCAGGCGTAGCCAAGGGCGATGCAGAGAGAGCCGATGAGAGGGAGCCAGGCGAGAATGCCGCCCACCTTGCCGGCTTTCTTTCCTCTAGTGCCCCAGGCGTTCTCATAGGAGCCCAGGGTGCCTGTTCTGGAGCGGCGCCCGATTGCAAACTCAGAGGGCAGACCCACATAGCTGAAAATAAACACAAAGAACAGATAAATAAGCAGAAAGGCACCGCCGCCGTTGCTGCCCATCTTGTAGGGAAAGCCCCAGACATTCGCCATACCAACTGCAGAACCGACAGAGGCAAGTATAAAGCCCCAGCGGCTGGCAAATCCAACTTTTTTCTTCTCCATTTTAAAATCCTCGCTTAAGATAATTTTAGTTTTCATTTTTTCATTTAAATATAAAAAATCCTCTGTCCAAAAAGGACAGAGGACGAAAACTCGCGGTACCACCTCTGGTTCGGATAAACCTCACGGAATATCCCTCAAGGCCTGCCAACACAGGCCAGACGCTGTATCGGGCGTACCCGTCTAACCCTACTGAAATTCAGGCAGCAGCTCAGGAACGTATTCAATCAGCCAAATCTGCATCCTCACAGCAGCCGGATGCTCTCTGAAAGATTCACGGCGGATCTACTGTTTTCCTTCATCGCTTTCAAGCAGCTATTCAAGTTGACGATACTTTAGCACATAAAATGGCAAAAGTCAATAGCTAAAAAAATAAACCCGGAAAAAAAATTTCAGGTTTATTTTGGCAGGGGAAGAAGGCTTCGAACCCTCGGCCTACGGTTTTGGAGACCGTCGCTCTACCAGCTGAGCTATTCCCCTATAAAATTGGTGGACCGTCAGGGACTCGAACCCCGGACCGACCGGTTATGAGCCGGTTGCTCTACCAACTGAGCTAACGGTCCAAATACATCTCTCCAAACAAATACTGCCGTCACGATATCGTGACGGCAATACCGTTGTTTGGCGCCTCCTGTAGGATTCGAACCTACGACCCTGCGGTTAACAGCCGCATGCTCTACCGGTTGAGCTAAGGAGGCAAAATCAAAGGGCCTGACTTGCGCCAAACCCTTTGTGTTGGCATTGACCTATCTTCCCGGTCCGTCACCAGACAAGTATTTTCGGCACTGGTGAGCTTAACTTCTGTGTTCGGAATGGAAACAGGTGGACCCTCACCGTTAAAAACACCAACTGCATTTGGAACAAACCAAATACTACATTATTAACTTGACTTTGTCAAGGGGAAAACTATCGGAGATCGGAGAATCGACCTCCGATTTGGTACACCATCAGGGATTCGAACCCTAGACACCCTGATTAAGAGTCAGGTGCTCTACCAACTGAGCTAATGGTGCATATGGTGACCCGTGGGAGAGTCGAACTCCCGATTGGGGCGTGAGAGGCCCCCGTCTTGACCACTTGACCAACGGGTCATATGGATGGCTGAATTGCACCCTGAAAACTAAACAGAGAAAGGAATGCAAGGCTGAACCTGCATAGTGTAGGTCAAGCCCTCGGGCTATTAGTATCGGTTGGCTGAATACATTACTGTACGTACACCTCCGACCTATTAAC